>JABGYD010000069.1 GCA_018675425.1 Kordiimonadaceae bacterium | reverse complement strand
CCCGTTCACTGTATAAGTATCACCACCCTGAAGTTCAATTTCGCGAATGTTCACGATCGGGGTGTCATCTGGGCATAGTATAGTTGTCTTAAGTCCTGCATAAGTAGCATAAGCAGCAAGCGCCGCACCAGCATTGCCGTTGGTTGGCATTGCCAGATGATTTTGTCCCAGTTCTTTTGCCATCGCAACTGCGAGAGCTAGACCTCTTGCTTTGAATGATCCGGTTGGCAAGCGTCCCTCGTCCTTCACCAGCACATCACATCCATCTGGAACAGAAGCCTTAAGTGGCATGATCGGTGTCATAACTTCCCCAAGACTAACCATTGCATCAGCAGTATTGACTGGAAGAAATTCTCGATATTTCCAAAAACCCCCCGGGCGGGCTTCTATTTCTTTGCGGGTAACGCTATTTTTTATAGCTTCGAGATCATAACGTACGAGAAGTGGTCTTCCGGCCCTGGAAAGTCCGTGAATTTCTCCAGCCTTATAATCATCTCTACCTGTAATTGAACATTCTAAATTAGTTACAAAAGATTTTTTTTCTTCATAGAGCTTTTTAGTAAGTTTATATTCAACGTCGCCGGTCATAGCTTATCCTTATAGGTGATCTAAACTGCGCACTGCGCCTTTATCAGCTGATGTTGCCATCAAGCCATAAGCTTTGAGTGCTTTTGAAATTATGCGTGTCCGAATTTCTTTGGGTTGCCATGATGAAGGTCCGCGGGCGACCATCGCTTCGCGTCTTTTTTTAAGTTCCCCGTCGCTTATATCTACGCGTATGATGCGTTTTGGAATATCAACTTCAATTATATCACCATTTTTAATGAGGGCAATTGCCCCTCCGGATGCTGCTTCCGGGGAGACATGACCAATAGATAGTCCAGATGTGCCACCGGAAAATCGACCATCAGTAATTAAGGCACAGGAGGTTCCCAGTCCCATTGATTTAAGATACGACGTTGGGTAGAGCATTTCTTGCATTCCTGGTCCACCACGAGGTCCCTCATAACGAATAACTACAGCCTCACCAGCTTTAACCTCGCCCGATGTGATGCCTTCAACGGCACTATCTTGACTTTCGTATATGCGGGCAGGTCCTTTGAAGGTGAAGTTTTCTTTCGCAACACCGGCAGATTTAACAATGCAACCATCAAGAGCAATATTTCCTGATAATACTGCAAGGCCACCATCCTGTGAATAAGCATTTTTAATAGAACGTATACAGCCTTCTTCCCTGTCTAGATCTAGGGCATCATAGCGTTTACTTTGTGAAAATGCTTCTGTTGTGCGTACACCACCAGGGGCGGCTTTGAAAAACTTTATAACATCCTCTGGTGGATGACGGTTTATGTCGAAGTAATCAATGACTTCACCAATGGTCCTCCGTTGAACTGTTGGACAATTTTGGTGGATAAAGCCGCCTTTTTCAAGTTCCCCAAGTATAGCTATAACTCCACCAGCACGGTGTACATCCTCCATATGAAAATCTTCAGAAGCAGGCGCCAATTTACATATATTAGGAACTTTTTTAGAAAGTCTGTCAATGTCCTTCATAGTGAAGTCACACTCAGCCTCATGGGCCGCAGCTAGCAAATGTAAGACTGTATTTGTGGAGCCGCCCATAGCAATGTCAAGGGTCATTGCATTTTCAAAAGCTTTAAAGGAGGCTACATTCCGAGGAAGAACGGTTTCGTCATCTTCATGATAATATGCTTTTGTAATATTCATTATAGTCTTAGCTGCACCTAAGAATAGATCTTTACGGTCACTGTGTGTAGCAAGGGCCGATCCATTGCCAGGAAGTGCAAGGCCAAGAGCTTCTGTGAGGCAATTCATACTATTAGCTGTAAACATACCAGAACATGATCCGCAGGTTGGACAAGCTGCTTCTTCAATTTCTTTAACAGTTGCATCATCTACATTGGGGTCGACGCCCACAACGATAGCATCTACCAGATCTAGACCATGATTTACGCTGTCTGTTCGTCCGGCTTCCATCGGGCCGCCGGATACAAAAACTGTTGGAATATTCAAACGCAAGCTTGCGGAGAGCATTCCTGGAGTAATTTTGTCACAGTTAGAAATGCAAACCATGGCGTCTGCGCAATGGGCATTAATCATATACTCAACGCTATCAGTAATTATTTCTCGGCTTGGCAGGCTGTAAAGCATACCGTCATGGCCCATAGCAATACCGTCATCAACGGCGATTGTGTTAAATTCTTTTGCAATTCCACCATTTTTTTCAATTTCACGTGCGACCATTTGGCCAAGGTCCTTAAGGTGAACGTGTCCAGGAACAAATTGAGTAAAGCTATTTACTACAGCGATGATTGGTTTTCCAAAATCTTGATCGGTGACACCAGTTGCTCGCCAAAGAGCGCGCGCGCCAGCCATATTGCGGCCGTGGGTTGACGTTTTTGAACGATATGCGGGCATATTTCTGTCTTTCCAGTAGGCATATAAAAGAATATCTGTAATAGATAACAATTTTATGCCATTTGTCGATAAAATAAGTAAGCGAAAAGGAAATCATTTTTATAATTGTAATAATGCCAGCACCATTAATTTTTCTAAATGTTACTGAGTTTAAGAATAGCATAGCATATATTAACAACTATATAGATACTGTCACTTTTGTGTTTAACAGGAAAATATGTTGACGATGGCAACATATTGAGGTTATAAAAATTTACATTTAAATACTCGGGGGAAGATAAATATCATGTCATCAAAAAATAGCACTAGTTCGTATGGGTGGGTTGCAAAGACATTTCACTGGGGAATGTTTTTTATCATCCTAGGTCAATATTGGCTTGGTGGAAATTTTAAAAATGAGGCCTATCAGGGTATGGGGCTAGGAGGATACCACTTTTCCGTGGGTTTGTTGATTTTATTTATGATACTCCTACGTTTCACTTGGCGTGCTCAAAATCCAGTTCCTGAGATGCCAGACGGTACCAGTAATCTTCAGGCATTTGCAGCACACGGCCTGCACATGTTGTTTTATTTACTGCTTTTTGCTCTCCCTGCGGTTGGAGTAGCTATTGTTCAGGCTAAGGGTGGCACTGTATCGTTTTTTGGACTTTTCTCCGTTCCAAGATTTATTGAAAAAGCAGAAAGTACTGCAGAGTTAGTCGTTAGCATGCATGGCATATTTGCTAAAATAACACTATTTTGTATTCTACTTCATATTATTATTGCCCTTTACCACCATTTTGGAAAAAAAGACAACGTTCTAAGGCGCATGTTACCATAGAAGATAATAAATTTTACTCTTTTTAATTGAGACCCTTCGGGATCCTTTAAGTTAGTTTTTATAGAAATGCTAAGCTAGCCGGTTGGTAGGGATACTATTCGGACTACTTAAACTTAGTATTGCCTCAGCTAAGTGATGGTGCTAAACAGCCTAACTGAATAGCCAAGATCACAGCGATAGCGTTGGTAAATTAGAGTGCAGCTAATAAAATCCATTCTTAATATAACGAAATATCGGAGAGCGAACCATGAGCAATCGCATTGAGCGGTCAGGGCTGCATATAGCCAAACCAATCTATGACCTAATTACCTCTAATGTTTGCCCTGACACCGCAATTAATCCTGATACATTCTGGGCAAAGTTTGCTGACATAATTCGCAAATATGCGCCTATTAATCGCGAACTTCTTAAAAAGCGTGAAACACTGCAGGCGCAGATTGATTGCTGGCACGTTGCAAACCGGGTCAATTTTGATTTCTCAGCCTACAAAATATTTTTGCAATCGATCGGTTATCTGGTTCCTGAAGGTCCTGATTTCACCATTAGCTCAGACAATGTTGATGTGGAGATCCGTCATCAGGCGGGGCCGCAGCTTGTTGTACCCATAATGAATGCACGCTTTGCCTTGAACGCTGTCAATGCCCGCTGGGGCAGTTTATACGATGCGCTTTACGGCAATGACGTTATTTCGGAGGCCGATGGGGCGAGCAAAGGTGGCGCCTACAATCCCGTTCGTGGGCAGAAGGTAGTTGATTATGGTCGTGAGTTTTTAGACGGGGCCGTGCCTCTGGCGAGCGGATCACATGCTGAGGCTGTAGCATACGCAGTTGTTGATAAACAGCTATGCGTCACTCTAGGTACTGGGGCTATTGTTGCGCTATCTGCGCCTGAGCAGTTTTGTGGCTACCTTGGAAGCATTGAAATTCCAAGCTCACTCCTATTTAGTAACAATAGGTTACATCTTGAAATTCAATTTGACCCTCAAAATCATATCGGCGCTGCAGATCGGGCTGGAATAAAAGATATTGTCCTCGAGGCGGCTCTGACAACAATTATGGACTGTGAAGATTCTGTTGCTGCAGTCGACGCCGAGGATAAGGCACTTGCCTACAGCAATTGGTTGGGACTGATCAAGGGTGACCTTAGAGAGACGGTAAGCCGAGGCGGCAAGAGTTTCGAGCGCTCCATGAATTCTGATCGTGAATATCTCGCTGCCGATGGCTCGGAGCTAATCCTTAATGGTCGTAGCCTTATGTTTATCCGTAATGTTGGCCATTTGATGACTAATCCGGCTATTCTTGATGCTCAGGGTAATGAAATTCCCGAGGGGATTATGGATGCGGTGATTACTAGCCTCATCTCATTGCATGATCTCAACAGAGCGGGGCCGCTTAAAAACTCAAGTTCTGGTAGTATCTATATTGTTAAGCCTAAGATGCACGGCCCCGAAGAGGTGGCGTTTACTAATGATTTATTTGATGCTATTGAAGATGCCTTTGGACTTTCTCGCCATACTATCAAGGTCGGAATTATGGATGAGGAACGCCGCACTTCGGTAAATCTTAAGGAATGTATCCGTGCCGCCAAGGGTCGTACTGTTTTTATTAATACCGGTTTCCTTGATCGTACAGGCGATGAAATACACACCAGTATGCAAGCGGGGCCATTTGCTTTTAAGGCCGATCTAAAAGCTATGCCTTGGATTTCTGCTTATGAAGATCAAAATGTCGATGTCGGTCTGGCCTGTGGCCTTAAAGGAAAGGCTCAAATAGGTAAAGGCATGTGGGCGATACCAGACAATATGGCCGACATGATGAGAACCAAGATTGCTCATGCAAAGTCTGGGGCTAACACGGCTTGGGTACCTTCGCCAACGGCTGCTACATTACATGCTATGCACTACCACCAAGTTGATGTGCCCAGCCTACAAGATCAGATTGCGATGCGCAGGCCAGTTAATGTGGACCATATTTTAACTATACCTCTTCTAGTTGAGGGTGCGCTGGATAGTAAAAAAATTCAGTTGGAACTGGATAATAATGCTCAGGGTCTACTGGGTTACGTGGTGCGCTGGATAGAGCAGGGTGTTGGCTGTTCCAAGGTGCCTGATATTAACAATGTCGGTCTTATGGAAGATCGTGCCACATTGCGAATTTCTAGTCAGCATATGGCTAACTGGCTCCATCATGGCATCTGTACTGCGGAGCAGGTAATAGAGACCCTGACGCGCATGGCTATAGTGGTTGATAGGCAAAATGTTGGCGACCCTGAGTATGTCGCTATGGGGCCAGATTTCAGTGAGAGTATTGCTTTCCAAGCGGCCTCCGATCTCGTCTTTAAAGGTAATAAGCAGCCCAGTGGCTATACCGAACTATTGCTGCATTCCTACCGCCAAAAAGCCAAGGCGTTGCGCTAGCATGATAGGCTCAAGGTCTCTGTGATTCATACCTAGATTTGTTAAAGATACCTGAGACGATGTTGAGTGATTTAAGTGGTCGTTAACAGTTT
Source organism: Kordiimonadaceae bacterium (assembly GCA_018675425.1). Lineage (GTDB taxonomy): Bacteria > Pseudomonadota > Alphaproteobacteria > Sphingomonadales > Emcibacteraceae > Pseudemcibacter. Next base: position 177,812 of record JABGYD010000069.1, on the reverse strand, counting down.
TATGGCCAGATTAATACTGTGAAGTGCTTTAAAAATAATAGTTGCGTTTAAGCATTGGTGGCTCATGTGGAAAGGGGGCGTGTGATGTTCATTTTTATAGGGTTTTAAGTTCTGAGAGTGCTTTTTTAATCCAAAAATAGCCAACTATTCCAGCAATTATATTGGAAATACTGATAAACATAAAAGCTATCTCTAGACTGTAAAATTGTGCTGCGATATAAACTAATGGTAGCTGTAAGACAAACACACGAAGTGTTGATATAAATACACCAGGCACAGGCTTACCAATACTATTGAACATAGCGTTAACGCTCATGACTAATCCATAGAGGCCATATGAAATAGGGACTATAAGGAGATACGAAGTTGTGATTTTTACAATTCCGGGTTCGTCAGTAAAAAGGGTGGCCATAGTTGTCGCAAGAAGGGCAAGAAGGATCGCCATTAAGCCTCCCCAGACGAGGCAGAATATAGTTGTAATCTTAATGCATTCTTCTATACGGGCAAAATTTCCTGCACCAAGATTTTGTCCGAGAAATGGTCCAACCACTGAAGAAAGGGCAAAGAAAAGCACTAAAGAAAGAGCCTCTATGGTGGTCGCTACATTAGTTGCTGCGACGGCGTCATTTCCATAGCGGGCAATAATGGAGATAATGACCGCTGCAACAATAGGGATAATCATATTTGTAGCGGTTGCAGGTATTCCAACGTGCAGAGTTCTTTTTATAGAAACTATGAATTTGCTTAACGTTTCAGGGCGTAGACATATTACGTGAAAACGAAATGTTAGATAATATAGGATAGCAGAAAAACTGATAAAACGTGTGATTAATGAGGCCCAGGCTGCACCAGAAAACCCAAGTTCTGGAAATCCAAATAGTCCAAATATGAGGATTGGATCTAAAACCGCGTTAGCTATTGCTGAATAAAGCATTAACTTTCCCTGAAGACCGGTATCGCCAAGCGCTCTCATCACCGATCCTCCCGTCATAGGAACCATGATAAATAGTGGTGAGAAATACCAAATGGTAACGTATTCACGGATAAGCGGTAGTATATTATCGTCTGCGCCCATAACTCTAAACAAGGGGTCAATAGTTAGTAAACCGATAACTGTGAATGTGAGTGAAAGTATTACAGTAAAAAGAAGAGTGTTGGTAGCAAGAGTTTTTATTTCATTTTGGTCTTTATTGCCAGCAGCTCGAGCTAATACAGATGATATTCCAGCACTTAAACCAATAGATGCGGAAATAATAATCATAACCATACGAACAATGAACCCCATAGCCGCGAGCTCATCTTTGCCAAGCATGCCAATATAATATAAATCTACAAAGGTAAAGGACATACTAGCCAATAAACCTAATGCCATTGGCAGAGCCATTCTAATTAAATGGTGGTGCACAGGTCCAACTGTGAGGTCAACCCTAGGAGATTGTTTTTCTTTAGCCATTATTGGGGTTTGTACTCATAAATATAATTTAATGGTGTTCTTCAATGAGATCATACGGCCATATTGTCAATAGGATATTTGATTTAATAAATTATACTGTAAAAATAGAGCGAGTATGTTATTTATGTATTATAATTTGTCTCTTTTAGAGGAACTATAAACAAGAAAGATAAATAATATGATTGTTGTTGTATCGCCAGCCAAGAAACTCGACTTTGCAAGTGATGATGTAAAACAGAACTGGTCAGTCCCTGATTATCTAGATCAAAGTGCAGAACTTATAAAAACAGCACGTAAATTAACAAGGTCACAAATTGGAAAACTGATGAATGTCAGTGATAAACTTGCCGATCTAAATTATCAACGTTACAGGGATTTTGAAGAGCCATTCACAACATCAAATGCACGTCAGGCGGCCCTAGCATTTAAGGGAGACACTTATATTGGATTAGATGCAGAGACTTTAAGCGAAGAGGACCTTGAATTTGCACAAAACCATTTCAGAATTTTATCAGGTCTTTATGGCATTCTTCGGCCTCTTGACCTCATGCAAGCGTATCGCCTTGAAATGGGCTGCCGTCTGCAAAGCTCAAAAGGTAAAAACTTATATGATTTTTGGGGGAGTCGCTTAACTGACGGTCTTAATAAATTGATGGGTGAGCAGAATACAGATGTAATTATTAATTGCGCCTCCAACGAGTATTTTAAATCTATAAATGTAAATGATCTTAAGGGTAGTGTTATTACTCCAGTCTTTAAAATTGTCAGAGACGGTTTAGCAAAAAGTCCGGGTATGGTGATCAAACGTGCCCGCGGTATGATGGCTCGCTATATTATCCAGAAGAAAATTAGCAATGTCGAAGGTCTCAAGGAATTTAAGATGGACGGTTATAAATTTATACCAACCCTCTCAAATGATAAAAGTTATGAATTTCATAAAATTGCTGATTAACTCTTGTGATTGAAACGCCACTATTCTACGTCGTCGCCATTGTGGCTGTGCTAATAGTAGGTATCTCTAAGGGCGGGTTCGTTGGTGGATTTGGGATTGTAGCTGTTCCAATGATGGCGATGATAATTGATCCACGTCAGGCAGCTGCAATTATGCTTCCAATACTTTGTGCCATGGATATTGTGGCTATGAAAATTTTTTGGGGACAATGGGACAAGCGTTCACTCATTAGTATTATTCCTGGTGCAGTCATTGGCATTTTTTTTGGAGGTCTCTCGTTTAAATACCTAAGTGCGGATATTATTCGCATCATTGTTGGTACGGTGACGGTATTATTTGTTATGCAATACTATCTTATTGATAGACGCCGTAAAAATGATCCTGGCCTCAATTATAATAACATGAAGGGTGGATTTTTTGGCGCTTTGAGCGGCTTTACGAGCTTTATTGCTCATGCTGGAGGTGGTCCACTGTCTATGTATTTATTTCCACTAAAGCTTGATAAAACCAAGTTGATGGCAACATCAGTAATTTTTTTTGCTGTTGTTAACTACGTAAAGCTAATCCCTTACGTTTGGTTGGGCCAGTTTTCGAGTGAAAATTTTTTCACTTCTCTTATTCTACTTCCGCTTGCGCCGATTGGTGTTAAAATTGGAGTATGGATGCATCACAGAGTTTCAAATGATGTATTTTATAATATTTGCTATACCGCTTTATTTTTCACAGGATTCAAAGTTGCCTTTGACGGCATATTTTCACTTTAAAATGGGTTCCAAGTCATTTTTTTCGAGAATTGTAGGTAGCCCAGATTAACGCCTGCCCGAAGACCAGTTCCAAGTCTAATAGGTGCTATAATAATTTTTCCAGATTGCTGATAATTCATTCCAAAACCAGCTACATAATAGAAACTACCTTCTATTGCCGGGAAACGCTGATAAAGTTCTTCTGTATCATTAAGATTATATACAAGGGCAAAAACCCGTGAACCGTTGGCTCCTGCATCAATACCAATTGAAGGACCTTTCCAGTATACGGGGCTGTCACCTTCAATTTTATGAGAGAGCGTACCATCACCATAGCGCAGACCAACAATAAATGCTGCACTCACTTCCGTACCTATAATATACCCATTTGGAGCGCCAAAATCTAAGAAAGATTTTTCAACTAAGCTGGCAATAGCCTCAGACCCTTCTCCAAAATAATCAGATGCTGCTTTAAGAATACTTATTCTATCATATGTACCACCCAGATTTTGAATTGTCGGTGCAGGCAGTGGGATGTTATTATTACTTTTTCCTGAACAGGCCGATAACAAAACAAGAATGAAAATTCCAAATAATTTAAAAAAATAAGACATTATTTTTCTCCTGATTTTGGTTTGCCATTAACTGCAAACATAATCCATTTAGCAGGGAAAATCCATATAATACCTGCAACAAAATAACATATAAATTGGAGAGATCTATTATCGGTGAAAAGGCTATCAATTAGACGACTGACGACAAGTAAATAAAGCGTCATTACGATAAGCATAAAAATTAACCAAAGAAGCTTTGATATTTTAGGTGAAGAAGGTTCTGACAAAGTTATTTCCTTAAATTTTTCCACTAAAAGAAAGTAGAAGGTAGATGCCACCATAAACCAAAGTTGAAAAAGCTAAGGCGATGGCAAGAAATTTTAAGTGTTGGCCAATGCTTTTAATAAGCCTTTCAAAAATACTACTTTCCTTTATCTGGTACATTTTTTTTCTCATTTTATACGCCGTTTTAATCACCTTAGTAGTCTCTATCCATAAATTATAAGCCTTTAGATCATTAATTGAAACCCATTTTGCATCAATTACATCATTGCCAGTCTTAAGTTTACCTCTAGTATATTCAGCCATATAATCGACAAGGCTATAATGATATTCGATTGCCTTATTACCATTGTGCTCTATTAAATCCACAGCATCAATAAGAGTAATATTTTTAATTAATATAGAAGTTTCTTCGTAAACCTCCCTGACGGCTGTTTCCGCTAGCTTTTCACCTAGTTTTTGCGCCCCACCAGGAATGCTCCACTCTAATAATTTTGGGGGTTTTCTCCGCTTTATTAAGAGGATACTATCCCCACTAAAAACAACAACGCCAACTGCTATAATAGGGTTCTTTGGATATTCTCTTTTCATATTTTACTTTTATATATTATATGTTTATTTTGAACAATAATTTCATCAAATAAAATTGGATAGATAATGTGCGGTAGATTTTCACTATCAAGCAATTCTCATAATAGTTTTGTCGGATTTCTGGATATGGAGCAATCTTTTGCGGTGCCAAACCGCTTTAATATTGCCCCTAGTCAACCGATAGCTGTACTTAGGCTGCAAGGGTCAGATCAAGACCGTGCAATTATATCAGGTTCTCCTCTACCTCCGATTGAGGGAACATTAATGCGTTGGGGACTTATTCCCCATTTTTTTAAGGAAATTAATAACGAAAGACCTTTAATAAATGCGAGATCAGAAACGATAGCTGATAAACCATCTTTTCGAAACTCGTTTCGACGACGAAAATGTTTGGTTGCCGCAGATGGTTTTTATGAATGGAAACGCGGCGGCGCGTCCCCAGTCCCTTATTATATCTCTTTATTAGACCGTACACCCTTTACGTTTGCTGCAATTTGGGAAGGGTGGGCTGGTCCTGCAGGAGAAGACTGGATAGAAACAGTATCCTTAGTGACTAAACCGGCGAACGGGATTGTAAAAAAAATTCATCACCGTTCTCCGGTTATTATAGCACCTGAAGATTATGGTTTATGGTTGCGTCCGAGCGATCCACCGGACCGAGGTATTTTTTCAAAACTCTCAGTTGATTTGGATCATAAACTTTGTGTGCATGAGGTAAGTCCTTATGTCAATCATACAGGCCACGACGGTGAACAGTGCATAAAACCAGTAAAAACTGATCAATTTAAGCTTTTTTAATCAGTTTTTTTAACAGAATGACCACCAAATTGATTACGCAGAACGGAAACAACTTTTCCAGCATAACTTGGATTGTTTGTTGAATTAATACGAAATTGGAGGGATGCCTCAATAACAGGAGCGGAAATATTTTTCAATTTAGCTTCTTCTACAGTCCATAAACCCTCACCACTATGTGAAATTTCTCCAGAAATAGCTTTTAAGTCTACCCCCTCTTCTTTATATCCATTTTGTAACCAACCCACGAGACGACTTTCTATAACACTTCCGTTATTATAAATCCGTGATACCTCGTTCAAGTCAAGATTAAATTCACTAGATTTTAAAATCTCGAAACCTTCACCAATGGCCTGCATCATACCATATTCAATTCCGTTATGAACCATTTTAGTGAAATGACCAGCGCCGGTATCACCCATATAAGCGTATCCACCATTTATGCTTAAATCGTTGAAAATTTGTTCATACTTTTCAAACTTTTCACGTTTACCACCAATCATCAGGCAGGCACCCTGTCGAGCCCCCTTTGGTCCGCCACTGACACCGACGTCCATAAAAACAAACCCTTTTTGTTTGAGTTTAGCGCCTCTGATTATTGTTTCTTTGTAATTTGAATTTCCTCCATCCATGATAACATCGCCAGCACTTAAGACAGAGGTAAGGTCAGTGATTACAGTATCTACATTATTATGAGGCACCATTATCCAGATGAATTTCTCGCCAGGAAGTTTTTTGTTAAATTCATTTAGGTCTAAGACGGTTTCTGCACCAGCGGCCTCAGCTTCTTTACGTGCAAATTCGTTGGGATCGCTTGCAACTATTTCATGACCTTGATCGATAAGGAGTTTTACCATATTCATACCCATTTTACCGAGGCCTATATATCCAATTTTCATGCTTTAACTTGCTTTCTTATGTTATTTCTATCTTATAACTCGTCCTGGGTTCATAATATTCTTACAATCTAGTGTGTACTTTATATCACGCATCAGGCCTAGCTCTGTAATTGACTTATAACGTTCGAGCTCTTCCAACTTGAGAGAACCAATCCCGTGTTCGGCACTTATACTGCCTCCTAGTTCTACTACAATATCGTAAACAATTTTGTTTATCTTGGAATAATTGCTGAGAAACTCCTGTTTATCCATGTCTAAGGGCTGACTAAAGTTAAAATGTAAATTGCCGTCACCAATATGACCAAATGGAACAGGCCTTATATTAGGAACTATTTCTTTAACTGCTGCCAATCCTCGCCGTACGAACTCAGGAATTTTTGAAACAGGAACAGAAATATCATGTTTAATACTTGCTCCCTCAAATTTTTGTGCCTCTGATATATTTTCACGAAGGTTCCATAAATTACGTATTTCATCTATATTTTTGGGAATAACGCCATCAAGAACCAAACCTCGTTCCATTGCATTTTTAAGTATCTTATTCATCATTACTTCGAGATTAAGTAGGTCACTATCCAAGGATGTTGCACACTCCATAAGAATATACCAATCATAGTCTGTCATTAATGGATCCTGACATCCAGGCATATTCTTTAAGTTAAATTCAATACCTAAGCGGGGAATAATTTCAAAGGCAATTAGGCTATCACCACTTATTTCCCTTACCATACTTAATAAATTAATTGCCGCCTCAGGGTTTCTTATTGCAACAAAAGCAGTATTTTTTTGCTTGTGGCGAGGAAAAAGCTTCAGAGTTGCGGCGGTTATAATCCCAAGGGTACCTTCTGCACCAATAAAAAGCTGTTTCAAATCATATCCAGTATTATCTTTCCGAAGCCCTGTTAACCCATTCCAAATAGTGCCATTTGGAAGCACTACCTCCAGGCCAAGAACCAGATCTCTCATCACACCATATTGGAGTACATTAATACCACCAGAATTTGAAGAGATATTACCACCAATCATTGCAGAGCCCTCAGAAGCAAGGTGCATGGGAAAATGACAATTTATTTTTTCGGCAATAGTATGTGCATCTGCTAAGATGACGCCGCTTTCTAGTGTCATGGTATGATTAAGTGCATCTTTTTCTCGCACTCTATCCATCCGTTTCATACTCAATATAATTTGGGTGTCACTACCGTCAGGACTATTGCCTCCGACAAGCCCGGTATTGCCGCTTTGAGGAATAATTTTAATATCGTTATCATAACAATAAGTTACGAACTTTGAAACCATTTCTAATGTATTCGGGAACAATACAAGAGGTGTTTTCCCTATAAATTTATTGCGTGGTTCAGCCAGATGAGGTTGGATAACATTTTGATCATCACTTGCACCTTTCGCGCCAGCTAGTTTTTTTAGGGCTTGAATATGTGACTGATGGATGGTCACTCTATTGGCCCTTTAGCTGCGGCTGCACGTTCTAGCCTATCATTTATAGCGACGCCAAGCCCAACGGCTGGAATCGGCGCAACAGCAATTATTTCTATTTTTAAATGGTCAAGTGCACGCATCATGGAGAATAAATTAGCTGCAGCTTCAATCAAATTTCTTGTAGGGCTCAAATTTAGACTGTTTAAAGTTTCAATATTATGCCCAAAAGCAAGATAGGCTTCTCCAGGTTTCGGTGTCAGCACATTAAGACGCATCCTAGCGTTTGGCGCATAGTGACTTTTTAACTGGCCTGGTGAGATCGGGCTACCGGATTGCAACTCATTCATTTTAACGCTCTGTCCAGCAATTTTTTCAATATCTTCTTGTGTGATACTACCCGGACGCAATAGGATAATACCATTTTCATTTATTTGTATAATAGTAGATTCAAGACCTTTTTCACAAACTCCGCCATCAATGATCATATCTAACTCATCAAAAAATTCACTGTCGACATGAGCTGCAGTTGTTGGACTTATTTTACCTGATTTATTGGCACTGGGTGCGGCGATAGGTCCGTCAAATATATGTAGTAATTCTTGAGCTACTTTATGCTTTGGAACTCTCACTGCGACTGTGTCCAGGCCAGCAGTTATAAAATCTGATAGTCCATTGTTTTTTTTGACTGGCAAAACCATGGTAAAGGGGCCAGGCCAAAAATTAGAAGCTAATTTTTGTGCAAGTGTATTCATTATGACGTAGCGTTTTGCATTTATGGTATCAGATACATGAACAATCAATGGGTTAAAAATAGGACGATTTTTTGCTGAAAAAATTTTAGCGACGGCCGTGTTATTTGTTGCGTCAGCACCTAGACCGTAAACTGTTTCTGTAGGAAATGATAGAATATCTCCATCATTAAGTTTTTTTACAGCTAACTTAAACGTTTTCTTTGATGGTCTATAAAATCGGCTATCAGTCATTCTTGCACAATATACTTGAATAAAGCTCTCTATTACTATTTTATAATTGCTGAAATAATATATAACAACCCCACATAGAATATAAAAATTTTCTTTCAGCAATTATTGATTAGAAAAATCGATAATTTCTAGCCTTTAAATTTTATATTTAACCCTGTATTTATTGTTAAAATTTTTTAGTGGGCTCAAAATAAAAAAGAAGTGAAATGAACCAAAAACCATGGTTAGATAGTTATCCACCACACGTAAAGTGGAACCAGAAATTTAAAGGCAAACCGCTCCATAATTTAATTGATGATACCGCGGCTATAATTCCGCAAAATGTGGCTCTCGATTTTATGGGAAAAACTTGGACTTATGGTGATGTTGAAAAGGCTGTCAAGGCTGCCTGTAAATCATTTCAGGATATGGGGGTTAAAAAAGGTGTTAAAGTGGGGATTTTTCTTCCGAACTGTCCTCAGTTTATGGTCGTATTTTTTGCGGTTTTAAAAGCAGGTGGTACTGTGGTTAGTTATAGTCCACTTTATTCCGAGCCAGAACTTCTGTACCAAGTAAATGATAGTCAAACTGAATTTATTATAACACTAGACTTAGCATCACTTTACTCAAAAATTAGAAGAGTTGTGGAAAAAAGTAACGTTAAAAAACTTATAGTTAGTAATTTTTCTGACATTTTACCATTTTCTAAAAAAATCCTATTTAATGTTTTCAAGCGAAGCCTTATAGCTGAAATTATAAAGGATGATTTCCACGTCGACTATAATTCATTATTAGATAATAATGGCGATTATAAGGTGGTGAAAATTAATCCTGATAAAGATATTGCATTGCTCCAGTATACAGGTGGTACGACCGGCATCCCTAAAGGAGCAATGCTAACCCATTCGAACCTCTATATTAATATGTTGCAAATTGAGGGGTGGCCGCCGGATATTCATTTTGGCAGAGAGAGTGTTGTCGCCTTTTTACCATTCTTTCATATATTTGCTCTTACGGTAATTCTTAACTTCGGGGTAAAGGTGGGAGCGCGAATTATAATTGTGCCTAAATTTGAACTTGAAGATGCGATTAGGCTTATGACTAATGAAAAAATTACTTTGTTTGCAGGGGTGCCAACAATATTTACGGCACTAGCTAATCACCAAAATGCAGATAAAATTGGTATCAGTAAAATTAAAATGGCTATGTCTGGGGGCGCTCCGCTCCCGGTTACTCTTAGGCAGCAATATAGAGATCGGTGGAATATTGATATTACTGAAGGTTATGGGCTTACAGAAACTTCCCCCGTTACCCATGCTAGTCCCATGGGTAACGTCGGCAGCAGGGCAGGCTCAGTTGGCCTTCCACTACCCGCGACCGAAGTATTTATAATGGACCGTAAAAATGAAGGCGTAATGTTGCCTCACGGCGAAAGTGGCGAAATTTGTATTCGTGGTCCGCAGGTTATGAAAGGATATTGGAAAAACCCTGAAGCGACAGCTGCTGTAATGTTTGGTGATATTCTTAAAACTGGTGACGTGGGTTACATAGATAAAGAAGGTTACACTTTTATAATGGACCGTGATAAGGACCTTATTCTTGTAGGAGGTTTTAATGTTTTTCCGCGAACAATAGAGGAGGCCATAAACAAACATCCTTTAGTAGAGGAGGTCACTGTTATTGGTATTCCTGATGATTATTTAGGCGAGACACCAAAAGCTTTTGTGAAGTTGCGTGACTTAGTAGGGACATTGAATGAAGAGGACCTTCTAGCATTTATTAGGTCTAAGATAGGTAAACATGAATTGCCATCTCAGATTGAGTTCCGCGATAAACTACCTAAAACTATGATAGGAAAACTATCAAAAAAAGAATTGCTCTCTGAAGAGAAGGCCAAGTATGAGGCCAAAAAAAATCGCTAAATGACAAGTTTATTTTACTCAGCAATAACTTTGGATTTTTAAGCATTCTAGGGGGCTATAAGATAGTATTTATTGACTAATGTGAAAAGCGCGTGTTTTCACATTGATGAACACCTAATTTATCGTCTATAAGATAAATGATAGTATTATAGGAGCATAGCGTGACTAGTGAAATAATTTTATCTGTTGAAATTCCAGATGACATAAAAAAAATGAAATTTGAGGAAGCTCTTGGCGTTCTTGAAGATATAGTTAGAAACCTAGAAAGTGGCGAAGTATCGCTGGAACAATCAATTGATATCTATACCCGCGGGACCCAACTTAAGGCTCATTGCGAGGAAAAACTGAAAGATGCAACTGCTCGCATTGAAAAAATTACCTCATCCGCTAACGGTGAGTTGACCATATCGCCCCTTGATGATGGCGATTGATATATGAAAATGACGTCCCTTGATCTAGTAGAAAATTTGCTTGGCGAATTTGCGACGTCGCTAGAGCCAAGTTTACTCGAAGTTCTTCCTGATTCTCAAGGTATGGAGGAACAGGTCATTGATGCCATGCGTTATGCTCTTTTTGCAGGTGGAAAAAGGCTCAGACCATTTTTAGTGGTGATGACATCACGACTATTTTCAGTTGAAGAAGAAAATGCGATAAGGGTCGCAGCTGCAATTGAGTGTTTGCACACTTATTCACTTATTCACGACGATTTACCTGCGATGGATAATGACGATGTAAGACGGGGTAAGCCGTCTGTTCATAAAAAATTTGATGAGGCTACAGCAGTTCTTGCAGGAGATGCACTTCTTACACTTTGTTTTGAAATCTTATCAGATGTCAAAACACATTCTGACCCTGAAATAAGATGTGAGCTTATTGCAACTTTATCTCGTGCAGTTGGCGCGCTAGGTATGGTTGGAGGGCAAATGATTGATTTGAAATCAGAAAATCAAAGCTTGATTGAGAACGAAATAAACCGTATGCAGCAGATGAAGACTGGTGCATTAATTGTTTTTTCCTGTGAGGCTGGTGCAATATTGGCTCAAGTCAAAGGCAAGAGACGTGATGCGTTAAAACATTACGGACGTGATATTGGCCTGGCATTTCAGATTGTAGATGATCTACTTGATATAGAAAGAAGCTCATTAGATATAGGTAAGACAGCAGGAAAAGATATTCGGGCAGGTAAAGCAACTATAGTTTCTCTTATAGGTGCCGGAAATGCAAAAATAAAAGCTGATAAATTAATTAACCAAGCTATTAAAGGTTTAGAAATTTTTGACGATAAAGCAAATATATTAAGATCATTAGCTGCATTCGTTGTGGGCCGTAATTATTAAAAATTAGATGAAGAATTACATATGAATGGTAAACCAAATACACCTTTACTGGATAAAATAGATATTCCGGCGGATGTTCGGAAATTAAATGTTGGGCAACTTCAGTCTCTTGCTGATGAGTTGCGTGCTGATATGATTTATAATGTCTCACTTACAGGTGGTCATCTTGGCGCTGGCCTTGGCGTTGTCGAACTAACAACGGCTATTCACTATGTGTTTAATACACCTGATGATAAATTAATCTGGGACGTGGGTCATCAATGTTATCCTCATAAAATTCTTACTGGTCGTCGTGATAAAATGAAAACAATTCGTAAAGGTGGTGGTCTTGCCGGTTTTACTAAACGAAAAGAAAGTGAATATGACCCCTTTGGTGCCGGCCATAGCTCAACATCCATTTCTGCAGGATTAGGTATGGCTGTAGCACGTGATCTTAAGGATGTTGAAAGTGATCAGAATGTTGTTGCCGTAATTGGTGATGGCGCTATGAGTGCTGGCATGGCTTATGAAGCGATGAATAATGCAGGTGCATTGAATAGTCGCCTCATTGTGATACTCAATGATAATGATATGTCTATTGCGCCTCCTGTCGGGGCTATGAGCGCATATCTTGCTCGGCTATTATCATCAAGGTCTTATTTAAACCTTCGAGACTTTGCCAAAAATATTGTAGGAAAATTTCCACGTACTATCAGTTCAACGGCTAAAAAGGCCGAAGAGTATGCACGGGGAATGGCAACAGGGGGAACGCTGTTCGAAGAACTCGGTTTTTATTACGTGGGTCCAGTTGATGGTCATAATATGGAACACCTTATACCAGTCCTTAAAAACGTTCGTGATGCCGGTAGCGGACCAATTTTGGTGCACGTTGTTACACAAAAAGGTAAGGGATACTCTCACGCTGAAAATGCTGCTGATAAATATCACGGCGTATCTACTTTTAATGTGAGTACAGGGGCACAAAATAAATCGATCCCAAAAGCACCTAATTATACCGGAGTGTTTGCTAAAGCCTTAATTAATGAAGCAAAAAAAGATGATAAAATTATTGCCATTAATGCGGCAATGCCATCAGGAACAGGCCTTGATAAGTTTGCGGAAGAATTTCCAGAACGTTGTTTTGATGTTGGTATTGCCGAACAACACGCGGTGACCTTCGCAGCCGGTCTTGCATGTGAAGGCTATAAACCTTTTGCCACTATATATTCTACATTTTTACAACGAGCCTATGATCAGGTGGTTCATGATGTAGCGGTTCAAAATTTGCCAGTTCGTTTTGCAATTGACCGTGCCGGTCTCGTTGGAGCTGACGGGCCGACACATGCTGGTTCGTTTGATTTAACTTACCTTACTACACTACCAAATATGGTGGTAATGGCAGCTGCAGATGAGGCAGAATTAACTCACATGGTAGCCACTGCTGCGGCCTATAACCTAGGCCCATCGGCAATCCGCTACCCCCGTGGTGAGGGTACAGGCGTCTTAATTCCTAAGGAGGGTAAGGAGCTTAAGGTAGGAATAGGGCGTATAATTCGTGAGGGCAAACAGATTGCAATCCTGTCGCTTGGTACCCGTTTGGAAGAGGCGCTAAAGGCGGCAGATGAATTCGCAGTTAAAGGTTTGAGCTGCACGGTGGCTGATGCACGTTTTGCTAAGCCCCTTGATCTTGCAATGATTAGAAAACTGGCTCTTGAACATGATGTTTTGATCACCGTAGAAGAAGGATCAATTGGTGGTTTTGGCAGTCATGTTCTTGATTATCTGTCAAATGAAGGACTTATGGAACAAGGCCTTAAAGTACGTACAATGAAACTTCCCGATGTATTTATAGATCAAAATAGTCCTAACGAAATGTACGAAATTGCTGGGCTTACAGCAGCGGATATTGTTAAAACTGCGCTGCAGGCCCTGAGCCATAATAATGTAGGTTCAACCTTGTGAAATGGTTAAAAAAAGAGCAGATCAAATTCTTGTTGAACGAGGGTTAGCTGAAACTCGTTCGCGCGCACAGGCATATATAATGGCAGGTCACGTTTATGCCGGTGAGCAAAAAATAATAAAGTCCGGGCAGCAAATCAAAGAAGATACTGTTTTAGAAGTGCGCGGGAAAGAACACCCTTGGGTTAGTCGCGGGGGACTAAAACTTTTAAAGGGATTGCAAGAATTTAAAATAGATATTTCAGGTATGACCGTAATTGATGTTGGTGCTTCGACTGGTGGTTTCACTGACGTGTGCCTAGAAAATGGTGCGAAGAAGGTTTATGCAGTTGATGTTGGTCATGGACAATTAGCATGGAAAATTAGAAATGATGAAAGGGTCATAGTGCTTGAAAAAACAAATGCGCGCTATTTGAACATTCAACAAATTCCAATTCCTGTTGATTTAATAGTTTGTGATACAAGCTTTATAGGCCTTCAAACAGTTCTTCCCGCACCGATGTCCCTAGCAGGAAAAGGGTGTATATTAGTGGCTTTAATTAAACCACAATTCGAAGTAGGAAAAGGAAAAGTTGGAAAAGGAGGGGTGGTTCGTGAGCCCGAACTACATAAAGAAGTTTGTAATAAAATTAAAAACTGGATCACTGAAGATATGGTGGACTGGGAGGTTATAGGTTTGACACAGAGCCCTATCAAAGGACCTGAAGGAAATATTGAATTTCTTATTGGAGCCAAATATGACGGATAAAGTAATTATTGGGGAACTTGGTGGTCGAGGTGATGGTATAACTACTCTGGATGGTAAAAGTATTTTTATCCCGTTTAGTGCGCCTGGGGATAAGGTCGATATAAAAGTCGACGGCAATAAAGGTCGTCTTCGTCATATTCATCATAGTTCAAGCCATAGAGTGGATGCGAAGTGTAAACACTTTACAAAATGTGGCGGATGCGCAGTTCAGCATATCAACGAAAAGTATTATAGATTATGGAAATCAGGCCTAGTCAGAACCGCACTTGAAAATCAAGGATTTAAAAATATAGATATTCGACCACTTGAAATGAGTTCACTTCATAGTAGGCGACGCACCACATTTCATGTTATTGGCCGAAATGATGGTAATATTGTCCTTGGTTACGCAGAAAAAGGCAGTCATAATTTAATCGATTTAGACGAATGTCCAATTTTAGTATCAGAGATCGTAAATTTTATCTCTCCACTTAAAATATTTTTAAAAACACTTCTCAATAATAAACAAAAAATGTCTATTCAAATCACTAGAGGTGATAACGGTCTTGATGTGGCTTTTAAAGGTAAAGGTGATGTAGACCTAAACTTACGGATGGATTTAGCAACCTTTGCTCAAGAAAATGATCTGGCTCGAGTCAGCTGGTTCGATACTTCTCTTAAAAAACCTTACTATGAAATGCTTGCTGAACTTAAAAAACCTTATGTAACTTTTGAGGGGAACAAGGTGTTTTTTCCTCAAGGGGCATTTATACAGGCTACCGTGCAGGGTCAGCAGACACTTATAAATATTATGCTAGCAAGCCTTCAGGATGGAAGCCATGTTGTTGATCTTTTTTCAGGTTGCGGAACTTTTTCTATTGCTGCGGCTCAGACAGCTAATGTGCATGCCGTTGAAAATAATAAAGAGATGCTCAGCGCATTGAAATCAAGTTCTAATATTATGACAGGGATTAAACAGATAACCACAGAGTTACGCGATTTATTTATGCGCCCACTTCTTCCTCATGAACTTGATAAGTTTGATGTTGCAATCATCGATCCACCGCGAGCGGGTGCAAAGCATCAAATCCAAGAAATTATAAATTCAAAAATAAAAACACTAGTAATGGTCAGCTGTAACCCACTTAGTTTTGCTCGTGATGTTCAGGATTTGTCATTAGCTGGGTTTAAGATGGGGTCTGTTACTCCAGTTGATCAATTTTTATTTTCACCACATCTTGAAATTATCACTATTTTTAAGCGAACATAGTTTTATTTGGCCTATTATTGCTCCTATAGTGATACTAAATGGCATAATTAACCAACTACGGTCAAATCTTATTGCCTTTTTATCAAGAGTATGTTTAAAATATTCTTACTTTCGTCAGATAAGGTGTTTATTATCTGTTGAATTAAGGGGATTTTTTAGAATAATATTTTAACATAGAGAGAAAACACATGAATAAAAATGATTTTGTAAATAGCGTCGCAGCTTCAGCCGGTCTGTCAAAGGCAGATGCTGCAAATGCGGTTGATAGCGTATTAGATTCAATTTCTGCTACTTTGGCAGCTGGCGGGGAAGTTCGCATGACAGGTTTTGGTACCTTTAGTACAGCAAAAAGAGCTGCATCTGTTGGTCGTAATCCACGGACAGGTGAAAAAATACAAATTGCAGCTTCTACAAGACCTAAATTTAAAGCTGGTAAAGCACTAAAAGACGCCGTTAATAAATAATATTATTTTACTAAAGTGCGGCATATTAATTTAAAAGTTAATATGCCGCTTTTTATTTGAGCACATTCTTCGAAATGAAGCTCTCCAACTATCATAAAATATTAATATTCAGTCATCTTATTTGGATCCTTAGAAGCGGTAATCCTAAGATGGTTATTAACAAATAATACCCTTCTATACCTTGCTTGCAGATTAGTATTTTGAGCTACCTATACAAAAAATTGTGTAAAAATAAGTGCGATTAAAACTGGGCAAACAAATTTAACATAATTAGGCCAAATTTTCCAAAATAAGGAATTTGATATATCTGAACTTCCTCTCTGAAGTTCTTTTAATAGATTGGTTCTTTTCCATATCCATCCAACATAAATACAGAATATTGCACTGATTAGAGTTATGCTGTATTTGGTTGTGAAATCTAGAATTAGTGGAAAAAGAATATCAAAGTTTATTATAGTTATTGCGCTAACACAAAATACCGCTCCACCAGTTAAAAGGGTTGCTTTTCTTCTTGTTAAGTTTTGAGTTTCTATAACTAGTGAAACCGGCACTTCCAAAATTGAAATAGCGGAGGTTAGGGCTGCAATACTTAATAAGAAAAAGAATAAGATAGAAACAATAATTCCTGAAGTTCCTATTATGTCAAACAAAATTGGTAGAACTTCAAAAATTAGACTTTCACCTGATGTCAGAAGACCATTAGCATCATATATATTTGCTCCATAATGTAGCGCCGCATAAAGGGCTGGTATGATCAATAAACCCGCTAAGAAAGCTATTAACACATCAAACAATGCTACCGTAGCGCCAATTTTTGGGATGCTTTCATTCTTACTTAAATATGATCCATAAACAATCATTCCACCAATCCCCAACGACAGGGAAAAAAATGATTGGCCGAGCGCATTTATGTATATGCTCGGATTTGCAAGACTAGAAAAATCTGGAAGAAGGTAAACACGCACGCCTGCCAGAGCCCCTGGCAATGTTAATGTGTAGCCTGCAAGCAATACCAGGATAATCAATAAAATAGGCATTAAAGTTTTTGACCACTTTTCAATACCTTTTTCGATACCCTTTGCTACGACGTAAATAGTAAGTGTTGCAAATATTGCAGCGAAAATTAAATTCCTACTAACAGTATTTTCATACAGCCAGGTTTCAAAATCAGGAAATCCAATTATTGAACTGAGAGAACCAATCAAGTGGGCAAATAACCATCCAGATATAATTGCATAAAAACTTAACATTAGACAGGCAACGATGATTGCGTATAGCCCAATACCGTAGCCAAAATTAGCGGCTATTTTGTTATCGGAGAGCTTACTAAGAGCTGAAACAACATTTGATTGAGCATAACGTCCTATCGTCATTTCGACGATAAGGACTGGGTATGCTAATAAGAAGGTAAGTATTAGATAGACTAGAACAAAAGCAGCACCGCCATTGCTAGCAACTTGGGTTGGGAAACCCCAAATATTACCCAATCCGACTGCGGAACCTGCCGCTGCCATAATAAACCCAATACGTGAGTTAAATTGTGATCTGACTGCAGTCATTTTACATCCTTTGTAAATTTAATAATCTTCTAAACTAAATAATACTATATCCAAAAGCTATAAAAACTATAGGGGGATAGATTGCTCCGTTCTGATATAACCTTCAGAGGGAAAGGTTTTAGTTATAATTGCGGAGCCGACAATTTTATAAAGCTAATCTTTATCGATAATGCACCCTTTCCAGTTGATTTTAACGAAATTAAGTTTTTAGTTACGTAACTTCTGCACGAACCATATATTCTGGATTATCCCATTCTTTACTATCCATTACTTTACTAATAATCTCTATTGCTTCAAAAATGTTTTCGTAAGTCATATAAAGAGGTGTGATACCAAATCTCAATACTGACGGGGCCCTGAAGTCCCCAATAAGCCCTTTTTCCTTGACGGCTTGCATGATGGCGTATCCATTTTTGTGACTAAGCGAAACATGACCTCCACGAAGATTATCTTCGATAGGGCTTATTATTTCAAATTCATATTGGCTACACTTTTCATTTAATAATTTAATAAATAATGCTCCTAACTTCTTTGCTTTATCTCTTAATTTTTCTATATCCGCAGAACAAAAAATATCAACACCAACCTCAAGTGCTTTCAAACCAAGAACAGGTGGTGTTCCAGATAAAAACATTCTTACATCTTGAGCTGGAAAATAGTCATCTGTAAACTCGAAGGGATTTGAATGGCCAAACCAGCCAGATAATACAGGGACACATTTTGTATGATGGCGGCTTGCAGCAAATAAAAATGCAGGGGCACCAGGTCCCCCATTTAAAAATTTATATCCACAACCAGTTGCAAAATCAACATTACACCCATTAAGATCTAGCGGAATAGACCCCGCAGAATGACTAAGATCCCAAACTATTAACGCTCCTACTTCATGGGCTTTTTTTGTGATTTTTTCCATGTCTTTAATAAGTCCCGTCTTATAATGAACTTGTGTTAGAAGAAGTACGGAAACATTTTCATCAAGGGCGTCTAGTAATTTTTTTGGATCTACTATTTTTGTTTCAATTTTATTTTTAAATAATTTTTTAATGCCGTCCATTATATAAAGATCTGTAGGGAAGTTTCCCTGTTCTGATAAAATAACCTCACGGCTATTGTTAATTTGCAATGCAGCAACAAGGATCTTAAAGAGGTTGACGGATGTAGAATCGCAAACTGTCACTTCGCCATCCTTGGCGCCAATGCACGACGCAATTTTGTTTCCAATCCTCTCAGGGGAATTTACCCAATTAGCATCTAGCCAAGATGTAATTAGTCCGTCACCCCACTCATTACTAACTGTATCACTAATAACTTTTTGAGTGGCTATGGGTAATGCTCCAAGAGAATTACCATCCATATAAATTATACCCTTGGGCAAGTGAAATTTTTCTTTAAATTCTCTGATTGGATCTTCGCGATCCATCTTCTGAATCTCATTCTTAGATATAGTCATTATATTGGGCACTTATCTGATTGTTGATCTTCAGGTGAAGTCATTTGTGATCTCATTGACCAAAGTTCAGGAAAAAAACTATTATCCAGTGCCTTCACTAGATAAGCTACTCCTGCAGAGCCTGCTGTTCCTTTTTTATATCCAATAACACGTGAAACGGTTTTCATGTGTTTAAAACGCCATTCTTGAAAATAATACTCGAGGGCTGTGATTTTTTCACCTAATGTATATAGATCCCACATATTATCGGCTTCTGAATAGATTTCACGCCAAATTTCTTCAATTTCAGGCGCTGGAACATATGCTTGAGAAAAATCACGATCTAAAATTTTACTTGGAATGTTGAACCCGCGGTCAGCTAATAATTTTAAGGTAACATCATAAAGTGATGGAGCATTTAGTACGTCTTCTAAGTGGTCGTATACGGCTTTATCGTCTTTATGAACCAAAATAAGATCTTTCTTTTTATTGCCTAATAAAAATTCTAACTCTCTGTATTGATAAGATTGAAAACCTGATGCTTTCTGTAAATAAGGCCTAAATGTCAAGAAATCATTTGGTGTTAATGTGGCTAATACTTCCCAGGAATTAATCATATGGCGCAAAATCACGGCAATACGGTCAAGAGACTTATATGCCCTATTTAATTGGTTAGTCCCAATGAACTTTATGATTAAGTTTATTTCGTGGATACACTGTTTTATCCATAACTCCATTGATTGATGTACAATAATAAACATTAATTCTTCTGGTTCTTCAGATACTGGAATTTGGCAAGCAAGTAGTGTTTTAGTTTGAAGGTGCTTACTGTACGACAGGCCTTTATCCCATATGATTTTTTCACCGTCGATATTAGCTTCGTAGGTTTCAATTCCATCTTCAATAAAACTTTTTATTTTACTTGTCACGGCACAACCCTTTGAAATTTAAAAACTCAAGATTACATAAAAATTGTTTTAATACAATATCATGCATACGATTACAATCGTATTTATATTTACATATATATAATAATACGATAAAAATGTTCGTGTTCACTATTAGATAATTTTGGAGAATATTGTGTTTGAAAAAACTGGTCAAACTCACCCCATATTAGTTTTATTATTGATAATATTCTTTTCTAGTATGACGGCCTGCTCATTCAATGAGGGTACTGATGAACTTGTTAGTCAGAAAGAAAATACTCCAAATATTTTATTAATTGTTGCTGATGACCTAGGATATTCTGATCTAGGGGTTTACGGTGGAGAGATAGCCACGCCAACACTAGACACTTTAGCTAATCAAGGTGTTAAGTTTTCCAACTTTTACTCTGCCCCTATTTGTTCATTTACCCGCTCAATGCTTCTTTCGGGCGTAGATAACCACCTTTCAGGTCTTGGTGGTTTTGATTCCGAAGGTGTTGGTTTGGGTAGTGTTCAGGTTGGGTATGAGGGATATCTTAATTTTCGAGTAGCATCTATTGCAGAACTTTTACAAGATGCTGGCTACCATACTATAATGACAGGTAAGTGGCATTTAGGCCTAGAGGATGATCAGGTGCCCCACAGTCGAGGATTTGAGCAAACTTATATTATGCCACGTGGGACTTCCAGTCATTATTCAAATTTGGCAGCTTCTAGTAAAATACCAACCACCATTTATCTTGAAAATGGTAAAGAAACTATTTTGCCAGAAGATTTTTATTCTACTAAAACTTATACTGATAAAATGTTGGAATATTTGAATAACATTGAAGATGACAAGCCATTTTTTGCGTTTGCATCATATACGGCGCCACATTGGCCATTACAGGCACCAGACAATTTTATCGAAAAATATGAGGGACGTTATGATGGTGGCTACGATGAAATTATGCACGAGCGGTTGCAAAAAATGCTCAAACTGGGTCTAATTTCTAAAATACCCGAAGACTTTCCTCGTTCCCCAATGGCGGCTAATTGGGGTGATTTGAGTGATATACAAAAGCAAAAAGAAGCTAAAAACATGGCCGTATATGCGGCAATGGTCGAGGCCATGGATTTTAATATTAACCGTATTGTTGAGAATTTACGAAGTTCTGGTAAACTAGAAAATACCATAATTATATTCATGTCAGACAATGGTGCAGATGGTAATGATCCTTATCACATCGAAGATAATGTCTCTTGGATACCTGAAACATTTACAACTGATACCGAAAGCTTAGGTAAACCTGGAAGCTTCACTGCATATGGCCCCGGCTGGGCAAGTGTAAGTTCTGCACCCTATAAATTACATAAAGCCTTCTCAAGTGAGGGGGGAATTAAAGTTCCTGCGTTTGTTGTTTGGCCAACTGAAATAGGTGAAAAACCAGCTTTTGATAACAGTTTTATGACAATATTGGACATAGTTCCAACGTTACTTGAGGTTGCGGGCACCGAATATCCTACAGGTGAATACAGAGGGCGTGATTTATTTCCACTACAAGGCCGGTCATTACTTCCTTACTTAACTGGAAAAGAATGTTATTTAGGGGATCAGCAATATATGGGATGGGAATTGTTTGGCCGTAAAGCTATTCGCCAAGATGATTGGAAAATAATTGATAATAATGAGCCATTTGGAAAAGGTAGTTGGGAACTTTATAATTTAAAAAATGATCCATTCGAACGAATTGACTTATCAAGTTCTGAAACGGAAAAATTGAATGAGATGATAAAATTATGGGGTCAATATGCTGAACGGAATGGGGTCATACAGTCTGGTTATACCGATGTTCCTTATAGCAATAAAAACGATCATTATAAACGCTAAAAAATGGATAATTCTCATCAAAATAGCGACAATTTTGTAAAACTAAACTTACCAACTATTTCTGAACAACCGGATTACTTGTTTAACTTTAATGAATTAAGATTTTCTGGTGAATTAAATTGTGCGGTAGAGTTAATTGATAAAAATATCCTGCTGGGGCGTAGTGAAAAAAAAGCTATTATAAGCCCAGAAAATGAATGGACTTATAAAAAACTTTATCAAACAAGTAATCAGATTGCTCATTTTCTTAAAGATAATTTCGGGGTTAAAAAAGGTAATCGCGTTTTGCTTCGTTCCTCCAACACCCCAATGGCTGTTGCTTGCTGGCTAGCTATCATCAAAGTGGGCGGAATAGTTGTATCAACCATGCCCATGTTGCGTGCCCCAGAATTGAAAACTATTATAGATAAAGCTGAAATAAATTTTATCTTATGTGACGAGCGCTTAAAAGGGGAGGTAGCGAAAACCAATTTTATCCAAACAAACAGCATCTGTTTTTTTGATGCGATTACTAAAGTGCCATTAAAAGGTGATCTGCAAACTCTAGCGCAGAGCAAACCAGTTAAGTTTTCAAATGTTATTACTATGCATGATGATCCTGCATTAATTGCCTTTACAAGTGGAACAACTGGCGCACCTAAAGGAACTGTACATTTCCACCGGGATGTGATGGCTATGTGCATTTGTGCGGGAGAGGGGTTGCTTAAACTGACTGAAAATGATTTATTTGTTGGCAGTCCTCCCATGGCATTTACATTCGGATTAGGCATGCTTGTAGCATTTCCTCTGCATGTTGGGGGCACAACTATATTATTAGAAAAAACAAGCGCTGTTGACCTGATGGCGGCTATTGAGAAATATAAAGCTACAATTTGTGCTACTGCGCCAACGGCATATAAAAAAATGCTTAAAGATTATGATCACTATGACTTGTCTAGTTTAAAAAAGGCTGTCTCTTCGGGCGAACATTTGCCAATTTATATTTTTGAGGAGTGGCACAAAAAAAATGGGGGTAAACTAATTAATGCTTTTGGTTCAACTGAAATGACCCACATGTTTATTTCGGCCATTGACGAAAGCATACGCCCCGGTGCGATTGGTAAAGCTATTGATGGTTATGAGGTATGTATTTTAGATTTAAATGATTTGCCAATAGGTAAGAATGAAATAGGTCGCCTCGCTGTTAGGGGGCCAACTGGCTGTAAGTATTTAGATGATGTCCGTCAAAAAGATTATGTGGTTAACGGTTGGAATATTACCGGTGATCTCTGTTCAATGGATCAAGATGGCTATGTTTATTTTACGAGCCGGTGTGATGATATGATTATTAGTTCAGGGTATAATATTTCTGGGCCAGAAGTGGAAGATGCGCTTTATACAAATCAAAAAATATCCGAATGTGCGGTCATCGGCGTCCCTAATGAGGAGAGAGGTTTTGTTGTTAAAGCTTACATCGTTTTAAAAGACGGGAATATTCCATCGGAGGCGCTTGTTATTGAATTTCAAAATTATATAAAAAAAATAATAGCACCCTATAAATACCCTAGAAAAATAGAATTTGTTGAAGCTTTACCAAAAACACAAACTGGTAAAATTCAAAGGAATAAATTAAAAGAACTCAGTCATTAAAATTGGAATTAATTAATGTGGAAACCGACAGAACGAATTAAACATCATCCTAATCCAGGAAGATGGCCGAGTGCTGAAGAGGCGGATGAATCTCTTTTATTTCAACCTATAAAAATTGGTAAAACAATATTGGAAGAAAGAAGTTGGGTTCCGGCGATGGTCCCTTGGCGTTCCAATGAAGAGGGGTTAGTTACTGATGAAGTTATTGAGTGGTATAGGAGGTTCGCAGAGGGGAGGCCAGGTGCAATAGTTGTTGAGGCAACTGGCATAAGGGATATACCGTCTGGTCCATTACTTAGAATTGGGCATGACAGATATATTGATGGTCTGAAAAAAATTGTGGATGCAGTGCGTGATGCCAGTGGTGGGAAGACAAAATTATTTATTCAAATTATTGACTTTTTAGCCATGAACAGACGGCCGGATCCTATTAAATATTTCAAACGCCATTTGAAAGTCACTGAAAACCACAGGGTTGCATTAAAAGCAGAAAGTTGGTCAGAAGATGAGATTAGGGATCATCTTTTGTTGTTAGCTGACGAAGAACTGAGTGGTGTCTTGAGTATCCGTGAACTTGAATCTTTAAACCTGGGTCACCGTGATAGAGTAACTGATACAGAACTTCAGCGTATAAATGAACTTCCAGAAATACTGCCTCAACTATTTTCAGATGCAGCAAAGCGCGCAAAGGATGCAGGGTTTGATGGCGTGGAATTGCATTATGCTCATGCTTATACAATGGCTTCATTCTTATCAGTTAGAAATACGCGGGCTGATGGTTACGGAGGCAATAAAGAGAATAGGGCTCGTCTTCCTTTAGAGGTATATAAAGCAGTTCGTGAACGTGTGGGCGATAACTTCATTTTAGGGTGTCGGTTTTTATCTGAAGATTGCATTGAAAATGGAAATACCCTCGAAGATACTTGTTATTTTGGGGAGCAGTTTGCCAGTGCGGGAATGGATTTTATTTCTCTTTCAAGGGGAGGTAAATTTGAAGATGCTCTGCAACCAAAAGTTGGTGCAGCAGTATACCCCTACACCGGCCCAAGTGGATATGAATGTATGCCCCAATTTATGTCTGATAAAAAAGGCCCATACGGTCGTAATGTTGAGCCAGCAAATGAGATAAGAAAATCAATTCGCAATGCTGGTTACGATATTCCGGTGATTGTGGCAGGTGGTATTCACGGATATGAGCAAGCTGAAGAAATATTAACATCAGGTAAAGCGGATATAATTGCTATGGCTCGCCAATCATTAGCTGATCCAGACTGGTTTAGGAAAGTAAGAAAAGGACGAGGTAAAGAAGTTAGGGTTTGTAAATATACTAATTACTGTGAAGGGCTTGACCAAAAACATAAGGTAGTTACTTGTCAATTGTGGGATCGTTCGGATCTAGACATAGACAATGTCCCTAAAACACTAGATGGAAAAAGACGTTTAACAGCCCCGAAGTGGAAATAGTTTTTAAATTTTTTCTATTGCCTCTTTTAGATATCTGTTCCACCAACCGTTATTCCATCAAGGCGAAGTGTCGGTTGCCCAACCCCTACGGGCACAGACTGGCCTGCTTTACCACAAATTCCAACGCCGTTATCCAGTTTCATATCATTTCCAATGGCAGTAATTCGTTTCAGAACGTCAGGGCCATTTCCTATTAAAGTAGCACCCTTCACTGGTTCTGCTATTGTGCCATTTTTAATTCGGTAGGCTTCTGTGCAACTAAAGACAAATTTACCATTAGTAATATCTACTTGACCGCCGCCAAAGTTAACTGCGTATAGACCGTCTTTCACACCCGAAAGAATTTCTTTAGGATCTTGATTACCGTTAAGCATGTAGGTATTTGTCATCCGGGGCATCGGTTGATGTGCATAACTTTGACGCCTTGCATTTCCAGTAGATGAAGCCCCCATAAGGCGTGCATTCATTCGGTCCTGCATATAGCCAACCAGGATGCCATCTTCGATAAGTGTTGTATTATTAGTAGGCGTTCCTTCGTCGTCAATTGTAAGCGAGCCGCGCCTATTTTCTAGAGTACCATCATCAACAACAGTTACACCTTTTGCCGCAATACGTTCACCCATTAATCCTGCGAAGGCTGACGTTCCTTTTCTATTAAAATCGCCTTCTAGGCCATGTCCAATTGCTTCGTGTAGGAGGACGCCAGGCCATCCAGGTCCTAAGACTACATCCATTTCGCCCGCAGGGGCAGGAACGCTGTCAAGGTTCAAAATAGCTTGACGGATGGCGTTGTCTGCCTGACTTTTCCAGTTATTAGCACTTAGTAACTGATTGTAACCATAACGCCCGCCTGATCCTTCATAACCACTTTCCATTCGATCACCATGCTTTGCGACGACGCTGATATTGAGGCGTACAAGTGGTCGAATGTCGCGAACCCGATGGCCGCCTGGACGAATTATCTCAATAACATGCCATTCACCTGATATGGAGCAGCTCACCTGGCATATTTTAGGGTCTTTGGCTCTTGCATATTCATCAATTTCTTCAAGAATACGAATTTTTTCCTTGAAGTCCACGCCACCAATTGGGTTAGTAGCACTATAGAGTTTTCTGTCACTACTATGGGGTGTAATAGCTAGTGATGCGCCTCGCCCTGATTTGATAGACTTTACTGTTTCAGCTGCGCGACTTAGGGCACTATCGGTGAGTTCTGATGAATGAGCAAAGCCCGTCACTTCTCCTAAAACACTTCTTAGGCCAAAGCCTTTTGAGGTATCATATGCTGCATTTTTTAGACGTCCATCATCAAAGGAAAAGGTTTCTGATTGCGCGTATTGCAAATAAAGTTCTCCGTCGTCCATGCCGTGTAGCGCTTCATCCACGCCCCGCTGAGTACGCAGGGAAGACAGACCAGAACCATTATCATTATTATCAAAAAAATAATTATTATTAAAAATATCAATAGTCATATAAAAACAAGCTTTTTAATTATGGAGATGGACAGGATTTGACTAGTAATATCGACTTGTACTTGTAATTGCAAGCACAAGCAAATGCTGTAGTTTTTTATACAATACTCGTTTTGTTTCTCGGTGGATAATAGAGTAACAAAAAGATCTCATTAAAAACTTAAAAAAATTCAAATTTTATGAATTGTTTCCTTGAGCTAGATTGTTTTTCTGGTATAAGATTTTTCGAAGGCACTTTTATAAAGAAGAATAGATTAACTTTTAGGTTTAAAGAATTTAATTCCTCCGTATTTGGGTCCTTATATTAAAGTCCATATCCGTATTTTAAGGGGTAAAGAGGAACATGTTGTTCAAATATATATATATAGTTTTTGCTGCGATGGCAGCAACCTTCATAACCGCAACCAATGCTTTTTCTCAAGCAATTGAAGATGGTATCCATAGCGCAAAACCTGGCCAGATTGGTTTTATGGAGCCTGCATCACCAATCATGGAAGGAATAGTTTCATTACATGATATGATCACGGTAATGATGTTGGGGATTACATTGTTTGTGACTATCCTTATAATATACATCGCGGTGAAGTTTAATGCTAAGGCAAACCCTGTTCCGTCAAAAACTACTCACAACACACTACTAGAGGTCGCCTGGACAGTTATTCCGGTGTTGATTTTAGTAGTAATAGCCGTCCCGTCGTTTAGGCTGCTCTACCAACAGGATGTGATTCCTGAAGCTGATGTGACTGTTAAAGCAACTGGTAATCAATGGTATTGGTCATATGAATACCCTGATCATGAAGAAATTACTTTTGATGCTATCATGCTTGATGAAGCTGAAGCCAAAGCTGCCGGTCACCCAAGACTTCTAGGTACAGATGAACGAGTTGTGGTTCCTGTGAATAAAATTATTCGAGTTCAGGTTACTTCAAATGACGTAATTCATGCGTGGACAATACCAGCTTTTGGTTCGAAGATTGATGCTGTGCCAGGCAAGCTTAATGAAACCTGGTTTAAGGCAACAAAGGAAGGTCTTTATTACGGGCAGTGTTCCGAACTATGCGGTATCCGTCACGGGTTTATGCCAATTAATGTTGAGGTTGTTTCTGAAGTTGAGTATGAAGCATGGCTTGAAGAAGCAAAAGTGAAATATGCATCTAACGATGCGCCGCGTTCACGAGAGTACGCGTCTGCACAAGAAATAACAGAATAAATGGAGAGTACTACAATGAGTTACGGTTCACAGGACAGTAGTCACGACGAGCACCATACCCCAACGGGATGGCGTCGTTGGTTGCTCTCAACAAATCATAAGGATATTGGGACACTTTATCTTATCTTTGCGATTATTGCAGGCGTTGTCGGGGGTGCTTTCTCCGGATTAATGCGTTGGGAACTTATGGAACCAGGTATGCAAATTCTGCCTATGTTAAAAGGTGGAGACGTCGATGCAGCATATCACTTTTATAACGTATTAATAACGGCCCACGGTCTTATTATGGTGTTTTTTATGGTAATGCCCGCTCTCATAGGAGGATTTGGTAATTGGTTTGTTCCAATCATGATTGGTGCACCGGACATGGCATTTCCACGCATGAATAACATTTCATTCTGGTTGCTACCTGTAGCTCTTCTTCTGCTAGTTCTCTCAACAATGTTTGAAGGACCTCCAGGCCAGCTTGGTGTTGGAGGCGGCTGGACTATTTATGCTCCTCTTTCAACTTCTGGACAGCCTGGTCCTGCTATGGATTTAGCAATTTTCTCGCTTCATGTAGCTGGTGCTTCATCCATTCTTGGGGCCATTAATTTTATATGCACAATTTTTAATATGCGTGCCCCCGGCATGACGATACATAAGATGCCACTATTTGTTTGGTCTGTTCTTGTGACGGTTTTTCTACTTCTTCTTTCTTTGCCGGTTCTTGCTGGTGCGATAACCATGCTTTTAACAGACAGAAATTTTGGCACAGCATTTTTTGATGCATCTGGTGGCGGGGACCCTGTTCTTTATCAGCATCTGTTTTGGTTCTTTGGTCATCCAGAGGTCTATATTCTTATCCTTCCTGGTTTTGGTCTGGTAAGTCATATTGTATCGACGTTTTCTAATAAACCTATTTTTGGATATTTAGGAATGGCGTATGCCATGGTGGCAATTGGTGTTGTAGGTTTTATTGTTTGGGCTCATCACATGTACACAGTTGGTATGGACGTTGACACAAAAGCATACTTTACCGCAGCAACCATGGTTATTGCAGTGCCAACAGGTATAAAAATATTTTCTTGGCTCGGTACTATGTGGGGTGGCTCAATCCGTTTTGAAACACCGATGTTGTTTGCTATTGGAATGATTTTTCTGTTCACTATTGGTGGCGTAACGGGTGTGGTTTTAGCGAATAGTACTGTGGATACTGCTTTTCATGACACTTATTATGTTGTTGCTCACTTTCACTATACTATGTCTATGGGTGCTCTTTTCTCCATCTATGCTGGTTGGTATTATTGGATTGGAAAAATGAGCGGAAAGCCATATCCAGATCTGATTTCTAAAATTCACTTCTGGCTTACTTTTATTGGTGTAAATCTAATCTTCTTCCCGCAGCATTTTCTTGGGCTTGCCGGAATGCCTCGTCGTATACCTGATTATCCGGATGCATATGCGCTATGGAATTTTTGGTCATCGATGGGATATGCAGTAATGGGTGTTGGTTTAATTTTCTTTTTTATTGGCCTTGTTATGACATTACGCTCAAAAGAGCGCGTCGGCGATAACCAATGGGGTGAGGCTGCTACAACGTTAGAGTGGACGCTATCATCACCGCCACCATTCCATCAGTTCAATGAACTGCCGAGAATTAAGTAAAGATTTTGCTATCGGTTCTATTGCTAGGGCCGATAGCATTTAATGTTAATTTTGAAGAAAAAATGACATGGATATTACAGCTGTAAATCAGAAGATTTCAAGCTATTACACGGCCACTGCGGGGGACTACTTCAGCCTGCTTAAGCCGCGTGTTATGTCTCTTGTTATTTTTACTGCTTTGATCGGCCTGATAGTTGCTCCAGGTGAAATTCATCCTGTTATAGGTTTTACGGCGATACTCTGTATAGCTATAGCGGCAGGGGCTTCAGGGTGTTTAAACATGTGGTACGAAGCCGATATTGATGCAAAAATGGAACGCACTGCTGGCCGCCCCATTCCTTCTGGGCGGATTGATGCACAGTCGGCTCTTCATTTTGGGGTAGCACTTGCTGTAAGCTCAGTGCTTGTTATGGGTCTTACTGTTAATGTCGTGGCTGCATTACTTTTGACTGTAACGATACTTCTTTATGTAGTTGTATACACAATATGGCTTAAACGCCGCACCGCACAAAATATTGTTATTGGTGGGGCATCCGGTGCATTTCCTCCTATGGTTGCTTGGGCCGCTGTTACAGGTGACGTAAGTCTTGAAAGCTTCGTTCTTTTTGCAATTATTTTTATGTGGACCCCTCCACATTTTTGGGCTTTATCACTGTTCTCATGTAAAGAATATGAAAGTGCTGGGATTCCAATGCTTCCTGTTGTTTGTGGCGAAGCTCATACTAAGAAGCAGATTATGTTGTATACAATGTTAATGGTCCCAGTTACGGCTCTGCCATGGTACCTTGGGTTTGCTGGTATTTTTTATGGTGCAACTTCAGTATTTCTTGGTGGGATTTTTATATGGCTTTCTTTTGCTCTTCTCAGAGATGAATTTTCTGTTGATGAAAATAGTGCGAAAGCCAAAAAAGTGTTTTTCTTTTCAATTTTTTATCTTTTTGCATTATTTGCAATACTTGGATTAGAAAATTTATTATGGAGATTATTTTAATGCCGATACATGACGAACATAAGAAACGCGCAAGCCGTAATTATGCCCTGGCAGCTGTACTGGGCGCTTTGGTATTTTTATTTTTTTGTATCACGCTTGCAAAACTTGGGGTGATTTAAACAATGATACCCTCCAATAACACGAGTAATAATCATACAAAAACGCTTGTTCTTACGCTTGGAATTGTTTTTATAATGGCAATTTTAACTGCTGCTTCTGTACCTCTTTATCAAATGTTTTGTGCCGTAACAGGTATAGGTGGCACCACTAATACGGCTGAATACTCTCCCGATAAAAATATGATTTTAGACCGTGAGGTTACCGTACTGTTTAACGCAGATATTAACGGAAATCTTCCATGGTATTTTAAGCCTGCTCAGCGACGTGTTAAAGTAAAGGTTGGTGAAGAGGCTCTTATTTTCTATAAAGCGGTAAACCAAAGTGATAAGCCGGTAACAGGTGTTGCAACCTTTAACGTGACCCCCTTCAAGACTGCTTATTATTTTAATAAGATTGAATGTTTTTGTTTTACCGAACAAACTCTTCAACCGGGCGAGGAAGTTGATATGGCAGTAAGTTTCTATATTGATCCCGAATTTGCCAATGATGATAATGTGGAAGAAATTAAAGAAATGACCCTTTCCTATACTTTCTTTCCCTCAGATGATTACAATAAACAATTTGAATAGATATATAATATAAGGATTAATTTATGTCGGGTTCACATGCACCTAACCACAACTACCATTTAGTAGACCCTAGTGTCTGGCCAATATTTTGCGCATTTTCAACATTTATAATGTTCTTCGGTGGAGTACTTTATATGCATTTTGATAATGTGTGGGTTGTCAGCCTTGGTGGAATTTTAACCTTATTCGGCTCCTACAGCTGGTGGGGTGATGTTATTAAAGAAGGTGAACATCAAGGGCATCACAGCCCAATCGTTCAACTTGGCCTTCGGTATGGCATGTTTCTGTTTATTATTTCAGAAGTCATGTTCTTCGTAGCTTGGTTTTGGGCTTTCTTCAATGCTAGCATCTTCCCGACAGAGGCAGTGAATTTTATGTGGCCTCCAGAAGGTATTGAAACACTTGATCCATGGCACCTTCCGCTTGTAAATACGTTGGTTCTCCTTCTTTCAGGCTGTACCGTAACCTGGGCACATCACTCACTTATTGAAGGTGATCGTGTAATGTTTAAGAAAATGCTTTTCTATACTGTTGCACTTGGTGCTTTTTTTACTTGTATTCAGGCTTATGAGTATAGTCATGCAACATTTGGTTTTGCTGATGGCATATACAGTTCGACTTTTTACATGGCAACAGGGTTCCATGGCTTTCATGTTCTTATAGGAACTATATTCCTTCTTGTGAATTTATTCCGTGCTATGGCTGGACACTTTAAACCTGATCATCACTTTGGTTTCGAAGCTGCCGCATGGTATTGGCACTTTGTTGACGTAGTCTGGCTTATTCTTTTCTTCTGTATCTATGTAGGGATTACAGGTTAAGTAATTTGCCAGATTTTGAACACTCAATTATTCCAGTTTCGCCGATAAAGGCGGGGCTGGCCTGTTGTTGTCCTAAATGCGGAAAGGGAAAGCTTTATAAAGGGTGGCTTAATTTTTCTGACCGATGCAGTGAATGTGGTCTTGATTATATAGTTTTTGAAAAAGGTGATGGCCCTGCGGTTTTTATTATTTTGATAATGGGCTTTATAGTTGTTGGGTTTGCACTTGTTGTTGAGGTGAAGTATCAGCCCGCATTGTGGCTTCATGCTCTACTCTGGGGACCAACTATAACTGTGGGATCAATTTTAATGCTGCGACCAGTTAAAGGGCTAATGATTGCCATACAATATGTTTATAAGGCTAGAGAGGGGAGGTTGGAAGAATAGAAATGTCTTTTTATAACTTTAAACCCCAGTTATGGCCTACCATAATGACCATACCTATCTTGATACTTTTACTTTATCTGGGTAATTGGCAGGTTGAAAGGCTCGAATGGAAACTCGGGCTTATTAAACAAATCGAAACACGGGCATTTATGGATCCTATAAGAATACTCCCTGAAAAAAGTAACCTGGATGATTTGGAGTATTTGTCTGTTCAGATTACCGGTCGTTTTAATAATAAGCAGGAAATGACACTTTACAGTGTGGGACCAAATGGTGAAGCGGGATATGATCTTTATACTCCTTTTACTAATAATGATGGAAAAATAATTATCGTTAATCGTGGCTGGGTTCCAGAACGTATTAAGGATCAGGTTAGTAGGCTAGAAACAATAAAAAATGTTGAACACACTGTCACAGGGCTCCTTAGAAAACCATCGATAAAACTATGGTATGGACCTGAAAACGAACCGCAGAATAATAATTGGTTTTATGGTGATTTAGATGGCATGGCCAGGACCTATAGTCTAGGGACCGTCTATCCGATGTATTTATATGCGGCAGTAGATGATCATGATCCAGTTTTTCCTGTTGCCGGACGAACAGAATTTAATATTGTAAATAATCATCTAGATTATGCTTTGACATGGTACGGACTGGCTATCGTATTATTAGTTATATATGTTATATTCTGCAGGCAACCTAAAAAAAGCTAATAATTTGTAAGTGATGATCATATTTTTTCGGTGACTAATAAAATTAATACCTACAGGATAAAAAAGTGAAATATATAAGTACGCGCGGTAAAGCCCCAGATTTAAATTTTGAAAATGTTATATTAACTGGGCTAGCACGCGATGGCGGTCTGTACCTCCCTCAGTCTTGGCCTTCATTTTCTAATACGCAGATTAAGGCTATGCAGGGAAAGAGTTATCAAGAAATTGCATTTACGGTCATGTCCCCTTATGTCTGTCCGGAAATTTCTGAAAGTGATTTTAAGGACCTTATTAAAAAAGCTTATTCTAGTTTTCGTGATGATGAAATTGCTCCATTATCTCAAATTGATAACAATGAATGGATCCTAGAGCTTTTTCACGGCCCAACACTGGCCTTTAAAGATATTGCACTTCAATTGCTTGGCTATTTGTTTGATTATGTTCTGGGCAAACGTAATGAAAAAATTACAATCGTTGGCGCGACTTCCGGCGATACCGGGTCGGCCGCTATTGAATGTGTGAAAGGCCGAAAGTGCGCTGATATATTTATGCTTCACCCAAAAGGTAGAGTATCCGACGTTCAGCGCAAACAGATGACAACCGTTCAGGAAGTTAATGTTCATAATATTGCTATCGAAGGTGATTTTGATGATTGTCAGGCTCTTGTCAAAGCTTTGTTCAACGACCATGAGTTCCGTGATCAGGTAAATTTATCGGCTGTGAATAGTATCAACTGGGCCCGTGTTATGGCACAAATTGTTTATTATTTTACGTCTGCAGTAGCGCTAGGTGCGCCGGATAGAAAAATATCATATAGCGTTCCTACTGGTAATTTTGGAGATGTTTATGCGGGCTATGTCGCCAAAAAAATGGGTCTTCCAATTGATCAGCTTATAGTGGCGACAAATATAAACGATATTCTGTCGCGAACTCTTTCATGTGGGGAATATAAAGTTGGCGAAACAATCCCAACTATTAGTCCGAGCATGGATATCCAAGTTTCAAGTAATTTCGAACGGCTTCTATTTAATCTTTATGATGGGGATGGTTTACAAGTTAATAGTTTGATGGAAAGCCTTCAGCGAACTGGACAGTTTAATATATCAAAAGGTCGGTTAGCTCTAGCTAAAGAAACGTTTGATTCTATGTGTGTCAACGAAAAGGCTACTAAAGATACTATTTCTGAGGTCTTTAAATCTGCTGGGGTTCTTTTAGATCCGCATACTGCAGTTGGTATAAATGCTGCGCGAAAAAAATGGAATGATCCCGCAACACCGATGATCACTCTTGGTACAGCTCATCCTGCTAAGTTTCCCGAGGCAGTTAAAGACGTGACGGGTATTCATCCTGACCTACCTCCTCATATGGCAGATTTATTTGAAAGGGATGAAGAGTTTGATGAGCTACCTAATGACTTGATTGCACTTAAGAAATATATAGTGGAACGTTTATGAGCGTCACAGTAAGCACTTTAAAAAATGGTCTGCGTGTTGTTAGTGATACGCTACCAAATTTAGAAACAGTAACAGTGGGTACATGGGTAGATGTGGGTAGTCGCTTTGAGAGCGCATCTGAAAATGGTCTCTCACATATGCTTGAGCATATGGCTTTCAAGGGTACAAGAAAACGCAGTGCTTATGACATTGCTGAACAAATAGAAAATGTTGGTGGATACCTTAACGCCTATACGTCGCGTGAACATACCACATACTATGCGCGGCTTCTAAAGGAAGATCTGGAGCTCGGAGTTGATGTTCTTAGTGATATTCTACAAAACTCTACCTTCGTTCAAGATGAATTAGAGCGCGAACGTGGCGTTATAATTCAAGAGATTGGCCAGGCTGAAGACACGCCGGATGATGTAGTTTTTGATCTCATGCAGCAGGCGGCTTATCATGACCAACCTATGGGGCGTCCGATTTTGGGAACAGTTGACCTTGTTAATAATTTTAGCCGCGAGGACCTCTCACGTTATATGTCTAGCCATTATAAAGGGAAAAATATGGCTGTGGTTGCCGCAGGAAATCTTGAACATAAAACATTTGTAAAAATGGTTGAAGATCACTTCAGTGATCTTGAATTAAGTCGTGAGCATGAAAAGGTTTCTGCAATATATTCTGGTGGTGAAGTGAGGATAGAACGTGATTTAGAACAAGTCAACATACTGTTCGGATTTGATGGAATGTCTTTTTCAGACCCAGATTATTACTCATCACAAGTGATGTCGATGATACTTGGTGGAGGTATGTCGTCACGTTTGTTTCAAGAAGTGAGAGAAAAGCGTGGTTTAGTTTATTCTATTTATTCATATATGGGTTCCTATTCGGATGCAGGCACCTTTGGTATTCATGCTGGAACAGGACCGGATCAGATTACTGAGTTAATTCCTGTTATTGCTGGTGAAATTCACAAACTTACTAATAAATTAGGTGAACCTGAATTAAATAGAGCCAAAGCACAAATTAAAGCAGGTATCCTTATGTCGCTTGAAAGTACAACAAGTCGAATGGAGCAACTTGGTCGTCAACAAATGATTTTTGGTCGCCATATTACACATGAGGAAACACTCGCAAAAATTGATCAAGTTGATACTAAGGCGATCATGAGATGCGCAACTCGTATTTTAAACTCTGGGAACTTAAGTTTAGGAGCCATCGGACTACTTGGAAAACTTGAAAAATATGACAAAATTGAAGAGTTTTTTTAGCAGGCCTTTTTCCTTTATCCTGCATTAAGCCATCATTGATATCTCGATAATCATAGATCTAGTAATGGTTCACCTACATGTGAAAATATTTTTTTCATCACAGTGGGGAGGGCGTAATTATCTCGTTCTTTAACAGCGCACCACTCGCCTTCTTGAAGGTTAATCATTTCTTCTAGTTCAATCCGAATTATTTTCAACTCAAGGTTAAAGTGCGTGAAGGTATGACTAACAACGCCTGGTAAAATATCCCAGTTGGCGATAATTGGTACGCGAGGTGGTGGAATGTTATTCCAGCTGTTGCTTGGTGCCCATTCATTTGATGGTACTTCCATCATCCCTCCAAGAAGGCCCTCTTCTGGGCGTCGACGTAGCCACACTTTACCATCATATTCAGCCCAGAATGCATATCCTCTTCGAGTTGGTTTTTTCTTCTTACTTACACGCATTGGGAGGTTTTGTGCAGTACCAAGAGATCTAGAGATGCAGTTTATTTTTACTGGGCAGCTATCGCACTTGAGAGACTTAGGCTTACAAATTGTAGCCCCAATATCCATAAGAGCTTGGGCATAATCACCAGGACGATGACTGGGGGTTAATTGTTCTGCAAGATCAGTAATAATTGGACGAGAAGAAGGAAGTGGAACGTTGATATTATAAATCCGTGATAATACTCTTTCTACATTCCCATCGATCACGGTCTCTGGGGTGTCATAAACAATAGAGCTGATAGCCGCGGCCGTGTATTTACCAATGCCTGGCAATTGCAAAAGATCATCATAAGTTTCAGGAAATTTTCCACCAAGATTTTGAGTAATAAAAACTGCGCACTTGTATAGGTTTCTGGCTCGGGCATAATAACCAAGACCAGCCCATGCCGTCAAAATATCGTCTAAATTTGCTACTGCCAACTTTTGAATAGTTGGCCATTCCTTTGTAAATTTTTCAAAATATGGGATCACAGCAGTTACGGTTGTTTGTTGTAGCATTATCTCACTAAGCCACACGTGATATGGGTCCGGTACTATACCCCCTATTTTTGCTTCAGGTGAAATGCGCCATGGAAGAATACGGGCATTGAGGTCATACCAATCAAGAATAGCGTCAACGATTTCTTCTTTTTGTTCTATTTTTTGAATTATATCGTTCATTTTTGCTCTGTTTTAGTGATTCTTAAGCATAACTATACAACAATAGCTTTTCAAATAAAGTTAGGAATCGTTTTGGTTTGACATAAAAATATAATTTGGTCTTTAATTTTTATATCCTGATATTTTATAAAAGGCTATAATGCTGATTATGGTTGATAGTAAAATTATAAAACGAACCTACAAGACTAGTTCAATTGCGGATATTGCTCGCAGAATTAATAATGTCGCCTTTCGTCGTTATGGTTTTGCACGCAGTGAAATTCTAATGCACTGGCCTGAAATTGTCGGTTCCGTTCTTGCTCGTTCAAGCTTACCTGAACGGCTTGTGATGCCAAAAAAAAATAACCAAATGGAAACTAAAGGTGGGGTTCTTCATATTAGAGTTAATGGAAGTTTTGCTCCTGAAATGCAACATCTAGAGCCTCTCGTCATTGACCGAATAAACTCTTATTATGGGTTTAACGCAGTTCATCGTTTGATTTGCCATCATGGTATTATAGAAGAACAAAAACCTCTAAAAATTTACGAACAACCGATTCTTTCCGATTCTCAAAAAAACGAACTACATAAAATGTTAATAGATATAAAAGATGGTGAATTAAGAGAAAGTTTATTTCAAGTGGGCGCAGAGCTTTTATCTAGAGATAAACCCTTGGAGATAGAGAAAACCAAGCGTTTTACGAGGCGCGGCCAAGGTAGCACTAATAGTAAAGATTAAAAAAAACATAAAATTATAACACTTTGTTATTCTGGACTTGATTTGTAATAGTTTTCATTTCTATAGTAATAACAACATATTGTGGGTGAAAAATGATAAAACAACTAAATAAGCTAAAAGTAACCACCATCATAGGTGTTGCATTCTTTGCAATTTTTTCGATAAATTCTATAGTTATTGCACAAGAAAATATATCTAACAGTAGCACTACATTGGTGGGAGAAATGCCATTTTTAAATCAAGATATGGTGCTTGGGGATCCAAAAGCGCCGGTAGAAATTATTGAATACGCCTCACTTACTTGTAACCACTGCGCAACCTTTCATAATTTTGTTTTACCTAGAATTAAAGATAAATATGTTGATACAGGAAAAGTGAAAGTTGTTATGCGCAGCTTTCTTCTAAATGCTATTGACGCTTCTGCATCAATACTAACACGCTGTGTGCCAGAGAAACGATATTTTAAATTTATGGAGATATTATTTACACAACAGACCCAATGGTACGATATTTCTGAATATCAAAAGTTGTCGGGTATTCACGATCAAAGAACGGCTAATAATATTTTTGTGCAGTCTACAATTGATAAGGTTTCAAAAGTAGCAAACCGGCTTGGAATTAATAATAGAAAAATAGAAGCCTGTTTATTAAATGAAAAAATTGGTGATTACCTCTACTCGGTTCATCAGGAGGGTATTCAGAAATATAAGGTAACAGCGACACCAACAATTTTAGTTAACGGTAATAAAACAGGTAATACCTATGCTGCGGTGGAAAAAGCCATTGAGGCGGCATTAAAATTTTAGTAATTTTTTTTTGCAGAATTAACAGGAAAGGACTGTTTTGGACTTTACGCGGCTAAGACTATCAGGATTTAAGTCCTTTGTTGATCCGACGGAACTGCTGATTGAGCCAGGTCTGACAGGAGTGGTTGGCCCGAATGGTTGCGGAAAATCAAACCTTCTCGAGGCCCTTCGATGGGTGATGGGCGAAAATTCTGCAAAAAGTATGCGTGGTAGCGGCATGGACGATGTTATTTTTGCTGGCACTTCCACCCGACCAGCAAGAAATCTTGCTGAAGTAACTCTTAGTCTTGATAATGAAGATCGCACCGCACCAACAGCATTTAATGATGAGGTTGATCTTGAAATTTCCAGACGGATTGAGCGTGATAGTGGTTCCGCATATCGATTAAATGGTAAAGAAATTCGCGGTAAAGATATTAAACTGATGTTTGCGGATGCTTCAACTGGGGCTCATTCACCGTCACTTGTAAGTCAGGGCCGGATAGGATCCCTAATAAGTGCTAAACCAAAAGAACGACGGGCTGTTTTAGAGGAGGCTGCGGGTATTAGTGGTCTTCACTCGCGGCGTAAGGAAGCTGAAAGTAAACTCCGTAGCGCTAACAAAAACCTTGAACGTTTGGGTGATGTTGAAGTAAGTCTTCAGGACCAGATTAGAAGTTTAAAAAATCAGGCCCGACAAGCAACGCGCTATAAAAATGTTGCAGGTGAAATTAGAAAATTGCAATCTCTCCTCTTATATTTGCAGTGGCAGGCTAACCAAAAAAATATTAACGATGCTTCGCACGAAGATCAGAAGCTTTCATTAATTGTTGCAAAAGTAACCACTGAGCTTGCGGCTCTCAGCAAAGACCAGACAATTATAGCCACCAAGCTTCCGGAACTGCGTCAATGGGATGCTGAGTGCGGCGCAAAACTACATCGCATCACTTTGAGTAGAGACGGCTTGGACGGAGAAGAACGTCGGGTAGCTGAAACACAAGAAAAATTATCCCTTCTTCTAGAACAAATAAATCAAGATGAAGGACGTGAAAAAGAAGCCGTTAGGGATGGTTCTGCGACGATAAAGCGTTTAGAAAATGAAAAGAAAACTATTGAAGACGAAGCCTCAGGTGCCAGTGGAAACATGGAGGTGCTTGCTAAAACGCTAAAAGAGAAGCAATCAGATACTCTTGAGGCAGAACTACTTCTTGAAGGACTTATGACGATCCAAGCTGAGAGAAATGCTGACCGGCTTAATTATGTCCGCGAGATTGAAGAGCGCAAAGAGAAAAAACAAAACCTTGAAGAACAGAAAATTACCGTAGAAGAAAGACTTGCATCCCTTGAAGATAATAATTTATTTACTCAGTCATTGGTTGGTGCGGAGAAAAATTTAACTACAGCCGAACAACTCATCTCCACAACACTTCTGGAGTTTAATGAGGCTGAGGACAAAAAACAAAAAATTCAACAGCTTGAACAGGAGGCAAGAAATCACCATCAGACTTGTGAAGGCAATCTTGCTCGGATCACTGCAGAAAAGCAAGCAGTTGAGGAATTTTTAAGTGCTGATTATGAAGAGGGTGGAGTTCCAATACTTGAAAAACTGTCAGTTAGCAAAGGTTATGAAATGGCACTTGGTGCAGCACTTGATAGTGATCTTGATGCTGGTGATGACCCGGCTTCTGCTGTTTATTGGCGGGATTTACCACCTCTTGTTGAACAAGCTAAGTTTGCTGAAGGTATAGATACACTTGATAAATTTGTAAAATCACCTTTAACTCTAAAACGCCGATTAAGCCAAATAGGCGTTGTAAAGAGTGAAGAAGAAGCGCTTAGACTTATTGGTGGGTTAAAATCAGGTCAGCGATTGGTAACTTTTGATGGTGGTGTCTGGCGCTGGGATGGTCTTTGTATTTCACCTGAAGCACCTTCACGTGCTGCGGTCAGATTGAGCCAAAAAAATCGTCTAAAAAAACTAATTTATGATTATCAAAATAACGACAAAATAGTTTTTAGTGCTCAAGAAAAACATAAAAATATTTCTGAAGAACTTAATGAAATTAAAATCATAAGTCGAGTGTGTCATGATAAATGGAGAAAATCTGACGAGCAGGCTATCAATGCCCGGCGCGAACTCGCTGAGTTTGAAAAGCTTGCTGCACGTCATCAGTCTGAAGAAAGTGCTCTGAAGGATAGATTAGAACACCTTCGTCAGGATATTAAAGATCAAAATAATCGCTATCAGACTGCAATTGATAATCTTAAAAAACTTCCAGAAACAGTTGAACTTGAAAATAAAATTATTAAGAGCCGTGATGCAGTAGAAGCTAAGCGAAGTTATTTCTCTGATGCACGGATTGCCCACGATAGTCACTATAATAAAAGTGAAATGCGCATTAATCGGCTTGAGCAAGTTAAAGCCGAGTGTGAGAATTGGCAGGGCCGATTGAAAAATATGAATAAGCATCTGGAAAATCTTAATATTCGCAGTGAAGAAACTAAGGCTGAATTAATCATTCTTGAAAGTAGGCCCGGAGAAATTGTATTAGAGCGCCGTAAACTTAATAATTTAATTGATGAGGCAGGCGGCGAACTTAAAGAAGCGGCACTAAATCTTTCAGAAGCTGAGGAACAGTTGTCGACCAAAGAACGTGAAATGCGCAACGTCCAAGGAAATGTTAGCGAAGCACGCGAGCAAAAGGTTCGCATTGAAACTAATTTAGAGCAATATAATGAGCTAAAAGAAAACCTTACCCGACGGATCCATGAAGAATTTGACTGTGAACCGATGGGGCTTTACATGCTCACTGAATTGGAGAGTGATGAAAAAATTCCTGATGAAGAAATGTCTTATCAAAAACTTGAGCGGCTTAAAATAGAGCGCGAGCGTCTTGGTGCAGTTAATCTCCGTGCAGAAGAAGAGCTTGAAGAAATAAATACTCAACTTGGCGTATCCGTGAATGAACGCGAAGAGCTTGAAGAAGCTATTAGACATCTTAACAAAGCTATATCCGATCTCAACCGTGAAGGCCGTGCACGGATGTTAAAAGCATTCGATGCTGTGAATAGTCATTTTAAAAATCTTTTTATCACGCTATTTGGTGGTGGTGAAGCCTATCTCGAACTCACAGAATCTGATGATCCACTTGATGCGGGGTTGGAGATTATGGCAAGCCCACCAGGTAAAAAAATGCAAAATCTTGGTCTCCTCAGTGGAGGAGAACAGGCGCTTACCGCCCTATCGCTTATTTTTGCAGTATTTATGACTAACCCATCACCAATTTGTGTTCTTGATGAGGTTGATGCCCCACTTGATGATGCAAATGTCGAACGCTTCTGCGATCTATTAGATGAAATGAATAAAAATACCTCAACACGCTTTTTGATTGTTACTCATAATGCTATAAGTATGAGCCGAATGAACCGCCTTTTTGGAGTAACAATGGCTGAAAGAGGTGTTTCGCAATTGGTTTCCGTTGACCTTGATAGTGCAGAAAAAATTCGCAATAGGGTAATGGATTCTCAATTCGAAAACGTATAATTTTTTTTTCGCTAATTTTTAGAAATTTAATGTCCAGAAATATCATTTTACTTCAATATGTTAACGATAAAAAATTGGTTGTAAAAACAGTATCTTTTGGTGCTTGACAGCAGTAAAGTCTGAAACTATCTTGCATTCAATTTTATGGTGTTTTCTTGGAAGGTCACAATTGGCTTTCTTCTATACTCAAACAAGGGAGCTGAACTTGACTGACAATATGAAAAAGTCGGATGAGATGAAGGCAAAGTTGGATGATTTAAGCACCCGAGTAAACGTTGCACGTGAGGCAAATAATCCGAAAGAAGCCCGCGGGCTTAATGAAGCAAGTACCTACGGGGTTGCTACTAGGTTAGTTGCTGAATTGGTTGCAGGTTTGCTGGTCGGAATTTTGGTAGGCTGGTACTTGGACCAGTATTTTGATACAAAACCGTGGCTAATGATCATTATGATTATGCTTGGATCTGCGGCAGGAATAACAAATGTTATGCGGGCCGCGAAGCAGCTTATGCCAAGTGAAACGCGTAATGAACATGATAAAAAGTAAAGAGGTACAATACTGTGGCAAGCCCACTCGAACAGTTTACAGTTAAACCCTGGGTTCAAATTGATGTAGCCGGTTATGATATATCATTTACTAACTCGTCAGCGGCCATGTTGGCAACGCTTGCAGTTATTACAATTTTTGTAACTTTTGGTATGCGCAAAACAGCCCTCGTGCCTGATCGTTGGCAATCGGGTGTTGAAATGTGTTATGAATTTATAGCTAAAATGCTTGGCGATACGGCCGGACCAGATGGGAGAAAGTATTTTCCATTTATCTTCACACTCTTTATGTTTGTCCTAGCTGCTAACCTCATAGGAATGGTTCCTTGGCTTCATTCATTTACATTCACAAGTCACATCGCCGTTACCTTCGCTATGGCAACCTTTGTTTTTATTGGCGTCACTTTAATTGGATTTATCACACACGGATTTAAATTTCTTAGCTTTTTTGTCCCACATGGCGCGCCCTGGTATCTTCTGATACTACTTATTCCGATTGAAATTATTTCTTATTTATCTCGCCCTATCAGCCTGTCTGTTCGTTTGTTTGCCAATATGGTAGCGGGACATACTATGTTGAAAGTTTTTGGTGGGTTTGTTGTTAGTCTTGGAGCCCTTGGAGGTGTTTTTGCGGTAAGTGCTTTCTTACCCTTCGCGTTTATAGTTGCGCTAACCGGGCTTGAATTACTAGTTGCCTGTCTTCAGGCGTATGTATTTGCAATGCTAACTTGTCTTTATTTAAACGACGCACTTCATATGCACTAATTGGATATGATTATTAACTAACGTAAAAAATAAACTAAAATTTATATAATTAAAGGAAAATAAAATGGAAATGGAAATAGCAACTCTCGCAGCAAACGCAGAAGTTCAAGCGGCTCGTTACATTGGTGCTGGTCTTGCATGTACTGCTCTTATTGGAGCTGGTGTTGGCATTGGCGTTATTTTTGGTAACTATGTATCTGCAGCTATCCGTAATCCGGCAGCTGCTGGTCCAGTTTTTGGTCAAGCCATGCTGGGTTTTGCACTTGCTGAAGCGACTGGCTTGTTTGGTCTGGTTATTGCCTTCATTATCCTTTTTGCTTAATAATCTTAACTTAAAAAAGATTTTTAATGATACGGTCTGATCGAGATGGATCAAGGAGGAAAGCATGCCGCAATTAGATATAGCGTTTTTTGTACCGCAAATTTTCTGGTTAATTGTTGTTTTTGCAACTCTTTATATCTTTATGGCCGGAAGTGCGGCACCAAAGATTGCAGGTGTTCTTAAAAAACGCCAGGATGCCATAGCTGGTGATTTAGTGGAAGCTGAAAAATTACAAGCAAAGGCAGAAAGTGCACGTGTACTTTATGAAAAGTCACAATCAGAGGCGCGCAGCAATGTAGCGGCAATGGTGCTTTCTAAACGGGAAGAGTTGAAGGATATTGCGGAAAAAGAATATCTAAAACTTTCAAAGAAACTGACAGCAAAGGCAGATAAAGCGCAGATGAGAATTGATGAGGCTAAAAATAAAGCTCTCAGTGAAGTTCGTGAAGTTGCAACAGAAGTATGTTCTGAAATTGTTTTGAAAATTGCAGGGCTTAAAATCGAAGTCAAAGACGTTGCGAAGGTTATTGATGCTAACACTAATGCCTCTCTCAAGGGAGAAGATTAATGGATGAACATTTAACATTCTGGATGGATCCTGCAACCTGGGTTTCACTCGCAGTGACCCTTTTCTTTGCTCTGATTGTTTGGAAAAAAATCCCGGCTGTTTTGGCAAAAATTCTTGATGAAAGATCATGTCAGATCGAAGAACAGCTTAAAAATGCTAAATCTCTTCGTGAAGAAGCGGCAAGTCTTCTCGCAAAATATGAAAAAGACCAACAGGCTGCTGAAAAAGAAGCTTCTGAACTGATGGATAATGCGAAAGCAGAAGTGAAGCTAATGATTTCTGAAAATAAATTGCAGATGGAAGAAATAACTAAGCGTCGCGGCGAAGTTGCGGAGCAAAAAATCGTTCAAGCTGAAGCTGCAGCACTCAAAGAAATTAGTGCTTTGACGGTTAATTTGGCAACGTCTGCAGCGCGTCAAATTATAAGTGCTAATATGAAAAATTCTGATCATAAAGAGTTGATTAAAAGTGGTACTGCTAAACTTGATAGCAAGCTTCATTGATAAATTTTAAAATTAAAGTTTTGCTAAATTAATCATAAGTTTTATTGTTTGCGATAATAGATTGAGCTTTCACTTGGCTGTCCATCACTTTCTAACTCTCCTAACGCTACTAATCTGATCAAGTGCGCTAGAATGGTTCTTCTCGCTGCATCATGTAAATTTTTATTGA
Organism: Kordiimonadaceae bacterium; assembly: GCA_018675425.1. Classification (GTDB taxonomy): domain Bacteria; phylum Pseudomonadota; class Alphaproteobacteria; order Sphingomonadales; family Emcibacteraceae; genus Pseudemcibacter. The sequence continues at coordinate 132,908 of JABGYD010000069.1, read as the reverse complement.
GGTTAGGATAAACAATGCCTATTAGGTCTTTGATGGAGTATCTTTGCCCTTCAAGAGCATGCATTATCTCCTGATCCCTGCTTAAGCGGTGTTCTAGAGTATTCTTGATAAAACTTAAAGGATTTTCAATTGGTAGACCATGCGTAGGATAATATATTTTGTCGTCACGGGTCATCATCATATTAAGGCTATTATAATAATCTTGCATACTGCCGTCAGGTGGTGAAATTAATGTAGTTGACCAACCCATTACGTGATCACCAGTAAAAAGCGCTTTTTCTTCCCTCAATCCAAAACAAATATGATTGGATAAATGCCCGGGGGTATGCACGACATCAATTGTCCAGTTATTACTTTTTATTTCATCATTATTTTTTAAAATTACATCTGGAAAAAAATCTTTATCAAGTCCTTCTTCAGCTTCTTCAGCGGAGTAAAGTTGATTACCAACATCAAATGCATAAATTTTGGCACCCGAACTAGTGGCTAATGGACGTGCACCCGGAGAATGATCTTTGTGATTATGAGTGACCAATATATGTGTGATTTTCTCATCACCTAATTCAGTGATGATGGCATCATGATGAGTTGACATATTTGGACCTGGATCTATTACTGCTACGTCTCCACGTCCAATGATATAAGTACCGGTACCTTTAAAGGTATATAGGGATGGATTAGGTGCTGTTATACGTCTAATGAGCGGACTTATTTCTTCAATTTCACCATATGGGGGTGAAAAGTCTTGCACAATTAGTAAGCTCTGTTAATGCAGAAATCGACGACCCCAATGAGCGCCTTACGGTAGTCATTATCCGGAAAAATAGCGAGAGCATCGCGGGCAATAGATCCGTAGTGACGCGCTCGTTTAACAGTATCAGAAAGGGCTTTATGTTTTTTCATAAGTTTTATGGCTTGATCAAGATCACCATCTCTTTGATCAAGGTCTTCCATAGTTCGTTTCCAAAATGCGCGCTCGTCCTCGTTACCGCGTCTAAACGCAAGAACTATTGGTAGGGTGATTTTACCTTCCTGAAAATCATCCCCAATAGACTTTCCCAATACTTTTTGTTCAGCTGAATAATCTAGTACATCGTCTATAAGTTGAAAAATGATACCGAGATTTTGTCCATAACTCATCAATGCTTCACATTCTGATTTAGGGCGTTCAGCAATAACACCTCCAATTTCGCAGGCTGCGGCAAATAATGCGGCGGTTTTAGCACAAATGACTTCCATATATGCGTGTTCAGTAGTATCGGTATCATTGGCTGTTACTAATTGTAAAACTTCACCTTCAGCAATTACTGATGATGCGCCAGAGAGAATTTTCAGCACTTCAAGTGAGCCGTCTTCAACCATCAATTCAAATGATCTGCTGAAAAGGAAATCCCCTACAAGCACGCTGGCTTTATTACCCCAGATTGCATTTGCCGTATCTTCACCCCGGCGAAGGTCACTTTTATCTACTACATCATCGTGAAGCAGGGTCGCAGAATGGATAAACTCTACACAAGTTCCGAGTTGAACGTGGCGCTCGCCCTCATAGCCGCAAAGATGACTTGCAGCGAGAGTGAGCATGGGTCGTAGTCTTTTACCACCAGATGCGATAAGATGACCAGCAAGTTGAGGAATAAGTGGCACTGAGCTCTGCATCTTGAGAAGGATGGTTCTGTTCACCTTTTCTAGGTCATTACTAACGAGGTCTAAAAGTGTCGAGAGGGCTTGTTGGCCGTCTTCTTTTTTCTCATCATTAAAATTTATTACAAGGCCCACTTTTATTTTTCCTGTTGTGATTTATAATGTTTGGGTACATAAAATAGTCATCTCAAGTTACGTTGGCAAGAAGACAAACTGAAAATTTTATAAATAAGGAAAAATTTACCTTGAAGGATCTTTTATTTAGCGACAATGCTGTTGTGATTTCAAGGATTTCTGCGCTTCTTGAAGCAGAAAATATTGAATATGTAGTCCATGGCGCTCATGCAAGTTTACTTGGTGGTGGGATCGGTGTTATCCAAAGTAGATTAATGGTTGATATAGAAAAGCATGCCAAGGCAGTCAGATTGATTCGTGCAGAAAATCTAGATAATGATGTGGATATGAAAACATGAGTTATTCTAAAGTTTCGAAAGATGAATTTTTAGGAGGACTACTCACTCTGAAACAACCCATAAAAGGATATAGAATAACCAGTGATAGTATTTTTCTTGCCGCATCAATTTTTGTTAAAAAAGGTGAAAAAATTCTTGATGTAGGGGCTGGAACAGGGGCTATATTATCCTTTATTGCTGCCAGATTAGGAGAGGGGATAAAAACTTTAACGCTGCACGGCGTTGAAATACAGGACGACCTTATAGCGCTTGCACGTGAAAATGGGCCAGATTTTATTTCCTATTTTAATGGGAATATATTCCGAGATATAGATGGGTGCAAAGCTAATTGCTACGATCATGTCATAAGTAATCCTCCTTATTACGAAAAAGGTAAAACTAACCCATCACCATATAAAACAAAAGCGGTTGCCCAAGGTGTTGATATGGTTGATCTTGATTTATGGATTGAACGGTCAATGCGGATGGTTAGACCCAAGGGATATTTAACTGTGGTTCATAGGGCGGATCGTTTGGGGGATATTGTTAAGATCATGAGTAAAAGTGCAGGTGCAATAATCATATATCCTTTCTATTCGAAAGTAGGAAAAGATGCTAATCGGGTAATAATTCGTGCTCAAAAAGATGCAAATGGACCCTTGACCTTGAAATCAGGTATGGTCGTACATAAGTGTGATGGAAGTTACAGTGATGAAGCAGAAGATATTCTCCGCCGTGTCCATTATCTAGATATCACAAAATAAAGAAGAAAAATTATGAATAAATTAATTCGAAACCTTATTGCTAAAATTCCTATTGATGCCTTGGCAAACCCAGATCCCGTTGTTGCTGTCTTGCCACTCGAAGGCGTGATTGGCACTTCTGGTAGGTTCAGTAATGCTATTAATTTATCTAATCTTGAAGATAAAATCAAAGCAGCTTTTGATATTTATAACGTAAAAGCAGTTGCGTTGAGCATAAATTCTCCAGGTGGGTCGCCCGTGCAATCTGAATTGATTGTTAAACGTATTCGTGAATTGTCTGAAGAGAAAGAAATTCCTGTTTATGCATTTGCAGAGGACGTAGCAGCTTCTGGTGGATATATGTTAGCCCTAGCGGGGGAAGAAATCTATGCTCATAAAGCCTCTATTGTTGGAAGTATAGGTGTTATTAGTGCAGGGTTTGGCTATCCAGAAGCTATCGAAAAACTTGGTATAGAACGTCGCGTATATACAGCGGGTGAAAGTAAATCTTTGATGGATCCTTTTAAACCCGAAGTTGAAAAGGATGTTAAAATGATGAAAACTCTTCTCAAAGAAGTTCATGGTTTTTTCAAAGAATTCGTTAAAGAGGCCCGCGGAGATAAGTTGAAGGATGTTAAAAAAAATATTTTTTCTGGACAGGTTTGGAACGGAGAGGAAGCGACGAAAATAGGTCTCATAGATGGTGTAGGCGATATGCGCTCGATTATGAAAGAAAAACTTGGGGAGGATGTTAAATTTAAACGTCTAAAAGATGAAAAGGGATTTTTCAAAGGTCTACTTGGTGTGCACAGACCAAATGTCTCAATCGCTGAAGATGTTATTAAAACTATTGAAACCCGTGGAGAGTGGGGAAAGTACGGATTGTAAAAATTAACTCTTATAGTTTTTTGAATATGTGTACGCAGTAAAATTTTTGACAGAGGGGCGACATTACTAAATATAATTTGAATCCTTGACCTTAGCTCACCTGATAGGTATTTTTCTTAAATAATTCCTATTTTTTGTGAAAGAATCTCTCTTATGAGCAGCAATAATGCGAACGATAATTGTTTCCAAAACCTTATCCTTAAGTTACAGCATTTTTGGGCGGATCAGGGGTGCCTTATTTTACAGCCCTATGACATGGAAGTAGGTGCAGGAACCTTTCATCCAGCTACAACACTGCGTTCTCTAGGAAGTAAACCTTGGAAAGCAGCTTACGTGCAACCGTGCCGTCGCCCAACCGATGGCCGTTATGGTAAAAACCCTAATCGCTTGCAGCATTACTACCAGTTTCAGACAGTACTTAAGCCATCACCTGATAATATTCAGGAACTATATCTAGAAAGTCTTGAAAATCTTGGAATTAACAGCAAGGAACATGACATTCGTTTTGTAGAAGATGATTGGGAAAGTCCTACTCTTGGAGCATGGGGACTGGGTTGGGAGGTATGGTGTGATGGAATGGAAGTCAGCCAGTTTACTTACTTTCAACAAGTTGGTGGTTTTGACTGTAAGCCAGTTATGGGAGAGCTGACTTACGGGTTGGAGCGTCTTGCTATGTTTATTCAAGGCGTTGATAATATTTATGATCTGAGATGGAACAGCGAAGGAGTTAAATATAGCGAAGTATTTTTGCAAAACGAGCAGGAATATTCCGCATATAACTTCGAAATAGCTAATACAGAAGTATTGTTCAGGCATTTCGCTGATGCAGAAACCGAGTGTCAGTTGATATTAGAAAAAGGAAACTATCCGCTTCCAGCTTATGATCAATGTATTAAGGCATCACATGCTTTTAATTTACTTGATGCTCGCGGTGTTATCAGTGTTACAGAACGCCAAGCTTATATTGGTAGAGTGCGTGCGCTAGCCAAAGCCTGTTGCGAAGCGTACCTAATTTCACAGGGCGAGGGGGCGTAATATGTCTGAGTTTTTGCTTGAAATTTTTTCTGAAGAAATCCCCGCGCGAATGCAAGAAAAAGCATCAAAAGATCTTGTAAGACTGGTAACAGAAAAGCTTACGGAGGCCGATCTTGAACATAGTTTTGTATCATCTTATGTGACGGCTCGCCGGCTTACTTTGCACATTGCTAATTTATCTACAGAGCAACCTGATGTTTCTGAGGAACGTCGTGGCCCCCGTTTTGATGCACCTGATCAAGCCGTAGAAGGTTTTTTACGTGGGTGTGGTGTAACCCGCGATGATTTGTTTGAACGTGTAGATAAAAAGGGAACTTTTCTTTATGCGAATATTGAACAAAAAGGTCGTGCAGCTGCTGACGTTATTTCTGAATTTCTCCCAGGAGTTATTCAAAACTTTCCATGGCCAAAATCGCAACGCTGGGGAACGGGTTCACTACGTTGGGTAAGGCCATTACATAGTATCCTTTGCATTCACGGTGGGAAAGTAGTGAATTTTGAAGTAAACGGAATTTTATCTAGTAATATGACCCGTGGTCATCGTTTTATGGCACCGATGGAATTACTCATATCCTCTTTTGCTGATTATAAACAAGGTCTTAAAAAGGCTTATGTGATAATCGATCGGGATGAACGAATTTCCACTATTCAAAAGGATGCCAATAAACTTGCCTCGGATAATGGGCTTGATATTATTGATGATAAGCAGTTACTTAATGAGGTGGCGGGGCTTACTGAATACCCCGTTACAATGATTGGATCTTATGAAGAGGACTTTCTTACTGTACCTCCGGAGGCTCTAACATCAGCCATGCGTACTCATCAAAAATATTTTTCACTTAAAGATAAAAATGATAAACTAACAAATAAATTTATTTTTATTTCAAATATAAATACTGAGGATAACGGTGCTAAAATTATTGCTGGTAATGAGCGTGTCTTGCATGCCCGTCTCAGCGATACAAAATTTTTCTGGGATCAAGATTTAAAATCAACCCTAACTGATCACATTATTGCGCTTAATAAAATTGTATTTCAATCAAAACTTGGAACAGTTGGCCAGCGTATTGAACGGTTAGAAACTTTATCTGGTTTTATAGCTACCTTAATTGGTGCTGATGTTCAACAATCTAAACTAGCAGCAAAGCTATCAAAATCTGATCTTGTGACTGGTATGGTTGACGAATGTCCAGAGTTGCAAGGTTTGATGGGTAAATATTTTGCACTTTCTGAAGGTCAAGACGCAGCCGTTGCAGAAGCTATTGCTGATCAATATTCACCAAAGGGTCCCTCTGATAATTGTCCCTCTTCTCCAGTAAGTATGGCTTTAGCACTAGCCGAAAAAATCGATATTTTAGTTGGATTTTTTGGAATTAATGAAAAGCCTACAGGGTCAAAGGATCCTTTTGCATTGCGCCGTGCTTCATTAGGAATAATTCGTTTGATAATTGAAAATAATATACGAATTGATTTGAGTGTTGTTATTAACTATTCCGTTTCAACTTATATGAACTTTAATAAGAAAAAATTGAATGTAGATGACCTCCTTAATTTTTTCTGGGACCGTCTGAAAATATATGCAAAAGATAAGAATATTAGCCATGACATTATTGGTGCAGAGTTTTCTTGGGATTTTGTTAAGCTGCTTGCAAAAGCAAATTCACTTCAGAGTTTTATTTACACCAATGATGGAAAAAACTTATTAGCTGGATATAAAAGAGCAACAAATATTCTTCATGCCGAAGAAAAGAAAGCCGGAAAACTATTTGATGGGAAAGTATCTCAGCCTGATCTTTCTGTGGACGAAGAAATAGAATTATATAAAGCGTTGCAGGGTGTGGATGTGAGGGTGGCTGCAGCAATAAAAGCAGAAAACTTTGCGGAGGCCATGAAAGAATTATCCAGTTTACGTAGTCCAATTGATGAATTTCTTAATAAAGTTACTGTCAACAGTGACGTAGGACGAGAGAGGGAAAATAGACTTAAATTATTATCTCACATCAGATCCACTATGAATGTTGTGGCTCAATTTTCTAAAATAGAAGGTTAATAGATAATGGAAAAATGGATCTATAATTTTGGTGACGGATCTGCTGATGGAAAAGCTTCCATGAAAAATTTATTAGGGGGAAAGGGTGCAAATTTGGCAGAAATGTCAAACCTTGGTCTTCCGGTACCTCCCGGATTTACAATTACGACGGAAGTTTGTAAAAAATATTTTGATAATAATAATACTTATCCAGATGGTCTTGTAGAACAGGTAAAAACTTCAATATCTACTATCGAAAATACAGTTGGCTCCAAGTTTGGAGACGATAAGAACCCGCTATTAGTATCAGTTCGCTCCGGTGCGCGTGTTTCAATGCCAGGAATGATGGATACTGTCCTAAATCTAGGGCTAAATGATATTACCGTTGAGGCTCTTGCCCGAAAATCTGGTGACGAGCGCTTTGCTTATGACAGCTACCGTCGTTTCATTCAGATGTATTCAGACGTAGTACTTGGGGTTGAGCACTATTTATTTGAGGAACTTCTTGAAATTCATAAAGAAGAAAATGGTTTTGCTAGCGATATTGAGCTCGGAGCTGATGATTGGAAATTACTTTCAGAGGTTTTTAAAAATAAAGCTGAAGAAGAGCTTGGTTACCCGTTTCCACAGGATGTCAATGAGCAGCTTTGGGGTGCTATCAACGCAGTGTTTGGTTCGTGGATGATTGATAGAGCGATGACTTATCGCCGTCTGAATAATATTTCTAATAATTGGGGTACTGCCGTTAATATTCAATCTATGGTATTTGGGAATATGGGTGATGACTGCGCTACTGGTGTTGCTTTTACTCGTGACCCATCGACTGGGAATAACTCTTACTACGGCGAATACCTTATCAATGCTCAAGGCGAAGATGTTGTTGCAGGTATTCGCACGCCACTAAACCTGACCAAAGAAGGTCGGGTTAATGCTGGATCAAATATGCTGTCGATGGAAGAAAGTATGAACGGTGTTTATAGAGAACTTGTTGATATTTTTCAAACACTAGAAACGCATTACCGTGATATGCAGGATATTGAATTTACCGTACAACAAAATAAACTTTGGATACTTCAAACACGTAGCGGAAAAAGAACAGCAACGGCTGCTCTTAAAATTGCAGTAGAGATGGTTCATGAGGGTATCATAACTAAGGAAGAAGCAATTCTCCGGATTGAGCCGTCTGCCTTAGATCAGTTGTTGCATCCTACCCTTGATCCGGAAGCACACCGTGACGTTATTACTAAAGGGCTCCCCGCATCCCCTGGTGCGGCAAGCGGTATTATGGTTTTTTCTGCTGATGAAGCGGAGAAACTATCAAAGGAGGGTGTGGACGTAATTCTTGTTCGCATAGAAACAAGTCCTGAAGATATCCATGGAATGCATGCAGCAAGAGGTATTCTAACCAGTCGCGGAGGTATGACGTCCCACGCAGCTGTAGTGGCGCGCGGTATGGGTCGTCCTTGTGTCTCTGGTGCAAGTGGACTGCATATCGACTTAGATAATGGCACTGTAACTGTTGGTAAGCGTATGGTGAAAAGTAAAGAACTTATCACTATTGATGGCGGGACCGGTGAGGTTATGGTTGGTGAAGTAGCTACTATTAAACCTGAACTTGGCAAACACTTCTCTGAACTTATGGGTTGGGCTGATGATAGGCGGACACTCCAAGTTCGAAGCAATGCTGAAACTCCGCTCGATGTATCAGCAGCACGTGAATTTGGAGCAGAGGGCATTGGTCTTTGTCGCACCGAACATATGTTTTTTGATGCTTCCCGAATTATTGATGTGCGACAGATGATTATGTCTAATACTGAAGAGGCTCGAAAAGATGCCCTTTCTAAACTTCTGCCAGTTCAAAGAAATGATTTTATTAAACTCTTCACTATTATGCGAGGCTTCCCTGTAACGGTTCGTCTTTTAGATCCTCCGCTTCATGAGTTTCTTCCTCAGAAGGAAGAGGATTATAAGGAATTAGCTGAGGCTATGGGAGTGGATTTGATGTTTTTAAAACGGAGGGCAGAAGAACTTCACGAGTTTAACCCGATGCTTGGTCATCGTGGTTGCCGTCTAGGTATATCCTTTCCAGAAATATATGAGATGCAGACAAGATCAATCATCGAGGCTGCTCTAGAAGTGTCGAAAAACCTTAATGAAACTATTATTCCGGAAATTATGGTGCCCTTGGTTGCTGCCAGTAAAGAGCTTAAAATACTTAAAAAGCTTATTTGTAATATAGCAGATGAGATAATCTCGAGTTCTGGTCAAAAAATGGACTATATGGTTGGTACAATGATTGAATTACCGCGGGCCGCTCTTCAGGCAGGCGAGATTGCTGGGGAAGCGGAGTTTTTTAGTTTTGGTACTAATGATTTAACACAAACCACTTATGGCATAAGTCGTGATGATAGCGGACATTTTCTTGAGGATTATCTTAAGGCGGGTATATTTGAAAATGATCCATTTGTAACGCTTGATCAAGAGGGTGTTGGAGAGCTTATAAAAATTGGTTTTGAACGTGGTCGAGCGACACGAAATGATCTTAAAGTTGGAATTTGTGGAGAACATGGAGGTGATCCAGCTTCCGTTGAATTTTGCCATAACCTTGGACTAAATTATGTATCTTGTTCACCTTATCGAGTTCCAATAGCTCGTCTGGCTGCGGCACAGGCTGCACTGAAAAAAGCATAAAATTACAATTACAGTATAAAGTTTATTAGATTTAATAATTTTTTATAAAAATATTTAAGTAACTGCTATCAAAAAAGCTATTAGGGCTACAATAGCAACAACTAGAATAATTATTAGTCTCTTATCTTTTTTGTTAGTTATTTTGTTTTTGCGATGAAACTTGCTCATATATTGTTTCTCCTTCGTCTTCTAGAATCAATCATTATCATTCGCGGATCAATTGAATAATCTGCATTTGATATGTTAGGTACATATTTCAAAACACGATTGATATTTCAATAATTGATAATTATTTTAATCTTTTTCGTAAAATAATGATAGATGCTTTAGTGAGATTGGTTTTTAATTAGTGTCCATTTAAAGTTTTTTATAATCCAAAGATTATTTTTCGTTAGGGGTTTGAAGTTAATAATAGAGTATTAAAATCGAGCTTTCTATATATTAAGAATAATAAAAATTAATAAAGCTGTTAAAGGGAAGAAGCATTCAGTTTTGTTAATAAAGACCTGATATTTTAATTATTCCAGTTTTTTAGAATTTAAATATTAAATAAACTCTGTACAATGGCTATTGAAGCTCTTAGATTTCCCGAAGTTTAAGAGTTTTTTTAATTGAGAATTTCCAATGTCGATACTTAATGAAGAAGTAGACCGTAGAAAAACATTTGCGATTATCGCTCACCCCGATGCTGGTAAGACAACGTTAACTGAAAAGTTACTGCTTTTTGGTGGGGCTATTCAGATGGCTGGTGAGGTTAAGGCACGGGGTGCTCGACGTCGCGCACGTTCAGATTGGATGAAGGTTGAGCAAGAGCGGGGGATTTCTGTAGCTTCATCTGTGATGTCGTTTGAATATGACAAACATATGTTTAATTTGCTTGATACTCCCGGCCATGAAGATTTTTCTGAGGATACATACAGAGTTTTAACCGCAGTTGATAGTGCGGTAATGGTTCTTGATAGTGCAAAGGGCGTGGAAGGGCAGACAAGGAAACTCTTTGAAGTATGTCGTTTGCGCGATATGCCGGTAATTTCATTTTTTAACAAGATGGACCGCGAAGCTTTAAACCCGTTTGATCTCCTGGATGACCTCGCTGATAAGTTGGCGCTTGATGTTGCGCCGGCAACATGGCCTATCGGCATGGGGCGAAGCTTTAAAGGCTGCTATGACCTAATCAATGACCGTTTGATACTAGTTGAGAGGAGTAAAGGTAATATTCCTGATGCTGGTGTTGTTTGTGAGGGTATTGACGACCCAAAACTAGATGAATTATTGCCGTCAGATTTAGTAGAACAGTTACGTGAAGAAGTAGAAATGGTGCGTGAGCTTTGTCCAGCGTTTGATCAACAGGCATACCTAGAAGGTACTTTAACACCAGTTTATTTTGGTTCGGCTATAAATACCTTTGGTGTTAAAGAGTTACTTAATGGACTAACCAATTTTGCGCCAATTCCAGGGCGATATTTGTCCACCATAAGAGAAGTGGATCCTCATGAGCCAAAGGTGAGTGGGTTTGTTTTTAAAATCCAAGCTAATATGGATCCAAAACATCGCGATCGAATTGCATTTTTTCGACTAGTTTCCGGAAAATTTAAGCGAGGAATGAAGCTTAAACATGTTCGTGACGATAAACTTGTTAATCTGCATAATCCTGTATTATTTCTTGCCCAGGATAGAGAGTTAGCAGAAGAGGCTTGGCCTGGTGATATTATTGGTATTCCAAACCATGGAAACCTGCGCATAGGCGATAGTTTGACTGAAGGGGAAAATTTGAAATTTATTGGTATTCCGAGCTTTGCCCCCGAATATATTCAAACAGTGAGACCTGATGAACCTATGAAAGCTAAGCATTTGAGCCGGGCTTTACACCAACTTGCAGAGGAGGGTGCTGCGCGTGTCTTTAAGCCTGTTATTGGGGCTGAGTGGTATGTTGGTGTTGTCGGTATGTTGCAATTTGAAGTTATGGCTGATCGGATACGCACAGAATATGACGTTCCTTGTCGGTTTGAGGCAACTTCTTTGTATACCGCGCGATGGGTAGAAGGAGAAGACCTCTTCAAGTTGAAAAAATTTATAGATAATAATAAAGCAAACATGGCTGAAGATCATAACGGTTCACCAGTATTTCTTGCGCGAAATTTATGGAGACTTGATAAGGCTATTGAAGAGAACCCAGACCTTCAATTTCTTAAGACAAAAGAACAACTCTTTTAATATATTATAAAAGTATTTCCTTTGTCATTATTGTGGCCCATTAAATTGAAATGGCTCACTCCCATTTTTTTACGAGATTGGCTAGGTCGGGACGCCCACGTTCCTTTGGTTGTTTACTTGCGGTGCCTATGTAGATAAAACCTGCTATTCTTTCATTAGGGTTGAGGTTTAATTCCTTAAGAACTACTTTGTCATATGCATACCATTCCGTGAGCCATTGGCTAGCGTAACCCATTGCATTTGAGGCGATGAGAATATTTTGACAGACAGCGCCCGCTGTTAAAATTTGTTCCCACTCGGGTACTTTAGGGTTATCTTTGTCGGCAGTGGAAATGACCGCAATTACTAAAGGGGCTCTAAGAAAACGATTTTCTTCAAAATCAAGCATTTTCTCATTGGTTTTGGGATAATTTTTAGCAAAAATTGCCCGTAATATTTTGCCAAATTTCTTTCGTGTATTCTTTTCAAATGTTAAAAATCTCCATGGTACCTGTTTTTTATGATCGGGAACCCTTGAGCCTATTTCAAGAATTTGCTTGAGTTGTTCTTCGCTGGGACCAGGATGGACCATATCTTTAACAGTAAGGGATCGGCGCAACATTAGAAGCTCCAAAGTTTCTTGCGATCGGTTGGTTACAGAGAGTTCAAGATTCGTATTTGGTCCAAGCATTAATTAATCCAACTGCTATTCTTTTAATATGAAGACTGGTTCTAAAATATCAATAATAGTTATAATTCTATCACCATATGATATCAAATTTTAATTAAATCTTCCATGAATAAAATATATATACTATAGGACTTGCTTCTTTGTGTAAGTTAAGTATAAATCCTAGACTACTTAATTACCTATTGTGTGGGCAGTTAGCTCAGTGGTAGAGCGCCTCGTTGACATCGAGGAGGTCACAAGTTCGAACCTTGTACCGCCCACCATCTAGTATCCCATTATTAACCAATCTCTGTCTCTCTATATATAGTGTTTATATTTTAATGGGTTAGATTATATATTTCGCCCAATTATGGATCGTGAGACGGTTATTTTGTCAGATCTCTGAGACAATAACCGAAAGTTTCTAAAGGAGCACGATGAAGAACGGTATTTGGCCCGCATATATATAACTACAGGGGTTTTGCATTCCCAAGCAATGCTGTTATGAGAAGAAGTGCATAGACAATCCACACCCAAATACGTGTGCGGTTCATTGTGCGCAAGAGGGGTAATTCAGTTTCATCTGATGAACCTTCACTCAGTAAATTTGCAAGCTGTGGCCCTACTGGCTTAAATACGATATCTATCATTATGGCAGCTGCAAAAATTAGTCCAAAAATTAATGCTTTTAGGGCAACCCATGTGAAAAATAGTGGTTCTCCGTTAACTAATGATGATGAACCAAGACCAATATAAAAAACTGTCATCAATATTTTGAGGATAAATTCAATTTTCCGGTCGCGGGTAGCGCGTGGTGTTTGATCATGAAGATGAGCGTCCCAAATAAGCCAAAGCCAAAGCCCTCCAATCAACCAGGAAAAGACCAATGCAATACTGCTGATCTGCCAATATTCTCCTGCAGCCAACAATGTAATTGTTGATGGTACCATTAAAGCCCAAGCTGTTCGCGGAACCATATCCAAATTAATTAGAAGTTTCAGCAGTATTAATCGTTGAGATAGGTCGTATTTATCTCGTTTACGAAAGTGTTGACCGAGCATAAACACACCCACATCAGCACCCAGCCACAATACAAATAATAACAGATGGAAATAAACCAGTAGTTGATAAAGTGAAAAACTAAAGAAACCGTCCATTTTATTTTAATCCTTTTTCAAGTCTTTATATAAAAATAATCCTTAAACTAAATAGAACGTATTTAAACATAGTCATTCCTTTTCAGAATAAAACTCAATATTTGCACCGTCTGGCGTTTTTAGCGAAAACAAATCGATTTCTCCATAAGGTGAAAGAACTATGTTTGAAATATTCATTTCTTGGTCGATATGTCTTTTGATTAACTCTACCTTAGCCTCCTCAACATCGTCTACGACAAATTTTATAGATAGTATTCCAAAGTTTGGAGCATTACAATTCTTATAGTAATCTTCGCCTTTGAGATCCATAAATTCCACCAGTTCCACTCTGCCGGTTTCTGCTGGCTCAGGATACAATATTGCCGCTTGATAACGCGACGTGGTGGTGAAATTTAATGGTATTCCGAGTGGCATTTGGGCTTCTTTTTGTGCTGTGACTGGCGGTCCGTTAAAGAAGTTCTTAAACCCGAGTTGGTCTACAAAAAATTTTCTAGAGGCTTCGCGGTTTCTCACAGTCTGCATAATATTAAAGGGTAGGGATAACCTTTTAAATTCCGGGAATTCCTGTGGTAGGGGAGGAGAGAGCCTCTCATAGGCTTCAACCTGGATACCTTGAGGACCTTTGAAAATAACTATCTTTAGTTTTGACGTACCGAATTTTAACTCAGTTATTGGTGTCTCTGTCCACCAATCCATTTTAATGGCATCGTTATAAATACTATTTAGCCCTTTTGCTCTCATCATGATGCTTGTGAAGCATCCAGTATCCCAGGTCCTGGCCCCAGGACGGGTAGGCACCTGACCATTTACGCCAGAAAATTCGATGAGCCTGATATATCCAGTTTTACTTCCGGGTGATTTCAAAACGACCGATTGTGCAGAAGCCGTATTTTCAATGCCGAGGTGAGCAAGAAATTCTTTTTTTTCCGCACCATGCCAAATGATTTCAAAGCCCGCAATTTCGGTGAAAAAACTAGAGCTTTTTTCGGCGTCAAATACGCTTATGACAACCTCTTGCCATGCCTGATTTGTGATCGGTGCGGGGTGATCTTCGATGGCCAGTGCAGAAGAAGCACATGCTAGGGTGAGCCCTAGTAAAATAATTTGAAAGAAATCCCGTATCATCGTTTTTATCCTTAATATTACTTAGTTTGTTTCCTGTTTAAGGTTTCGTAAGGGAATGAAATATGCGGCGGCACCCGATAGTATCAAGGGTACTGAAAAAATGATAAAAAGTGTCTGGATCGAAACACCGTTATCAAAAATTATGCCAAATAATGCCGGACCCGCGATCGCTCCCGTACGTCCAATCCCCATGGCCCAGCCAATACCAGAGGCACGTATATGGTGTGGATAAACTCTTGCTGCAGTGGGATAAAATCCTGTCATTCCGCCTTGAACGGAAAAACCAATCAATAAAATAAGTGCAAATAATATGGGATAACTTAGAGAAAAATTAGCGTAAATCACCATAAACGCAGATGCGCTGAGCATGTATATAAATAGCAAGCGGTTTAGGCCGATCCAGGCGCTCAACCAACCAATCACAAGGGTGCCGGCAAAAGCTCCGACGTTAAGTGCTGTACCCGCATAGGTCGCCAGATCAAAGGGCATTCCTGATGTGGTCGCAATATTTGGTATCCAGCTGATTAGTGTGTAAAGGGTCATAAATGAGAAAAAGACGCCAATCCAAAGAAGAATTGTCGGCCGCTTTAACTTACCATCGAGCAACTTTAACACGGTTGCTTTTTTCTCAATTGGTACTGGCTTTTTAGGGAGTGTGTTAACCGGTGCATGGCCCATGGATTTGAGCAGCTTGTTGATACGGCGTAACGCATTTTTGGGTTGACGTTTTCCCAGAAATTCAAGGGACTCAGGCATAAAGAGCATTATAAGTGGGATCATGGCTGCAGTGATTATACCGGCCGTCAAATAAGCAATTCTCCATCCGTATATTGGTACAGCCCAGGATACAAAAAGTCCGGTGATGATAGCACCAATCGGCCAACCTGCTTGGAAGAAGGCAACGCTAAAATTTCGGCTCTTTTCGTTGGCGAATTCTGTTGCAACTGCGGCCATAGTTGGAAGTAGGCATCCTATACCCATGCCGGTAATTAACCGCAGAAAAAGCATCAGCGCATAGTCATTAATAATTACGGTTGTGAGCATACTTATCGCAACGCCCGTAGTGGAAATGAGAAGCATACTGGTCCGCCCTATTTTGTCTGCAAGGGGGGCCATAAAAAGGCAGCCGATCATCATGCCGATTAAACCAGCGCTAAAAACAAGCCCTAATTCTGATTTTGAAAGGTTCCATTCCGCTTCTAGTTTTGTGGCGGTGAATGAAACGACAAGAATATCCATGCCATCTATCATATTGAGAACAAAGCACATCAAAATAACGATCAACTGAAGGGTGCTCATTGGGCTATCGGCTACCAAATGGTGCAGTTTATCCTGGAAGACTTGATGGTTTTGTTGATCGGTCAAATTATCTAATTCCCAAAAGTTAAGTTATCGGTTCTTTGAGTGATATTCGGGGTTTGGCATCATATCAAGGCTGAGGGCCATACGGTTGGTGTAGTTGAAAAATGAGGCTACATCAGCAATATCAAAAATATCTTGCTCAGAAAAACCAGCTAAGGTCAATGCTTCGCGGTCTTCATCATTCATCAGTTCTGGTGTTTTTGTGAGCTTATCTGCAAATTCAAGCATGGCACTGTGTCGGCCTTTGAGGCCCGCTGCCCGCCAGTTCATCACCATTAATTCGCCAAGCTCGGGATCAGCTGATAATTCCCGCACTGCCTGTCCGTGGGAGACAAGACAGTAATAACATTTATTGACTGAGGAGACGACAACGGCAATCATTTCCCGCTCAAGAACAGATAAATTGCTGCCGCCAAGGACAATTTCATTATACATGCTCCCAAACGCGCGAAATTTATTTTGATTGAAGGTATAAGTGCGCAGTACATTCGGCATTAAGCCCAGTTTCTTTTGGCAAATATTCAAATAATTTTTAACATCGTCATCAAGGCTGTCAAAATCAGGTACAGTTAGTTTCATAATGTGATCTGGCTGCGGCATGTTATTCTCCTATTTTCGTTTTGCTATATCTTAATCAAATACCAATTCTGAATCATCAAGTATCTGACACAGGGCAACACCCTGATTTTTGCCAGCATATAAATTTTGCAGGCCATAAGGCATTTGACTAAATCCATTCGTCACATCTTCTTTTATTTGAATGCGACCTTCTTTAATCCAGCAAGCAAGTTTCTGTTCAGCCTCTTTAAAGTCTGGTTCGTGGTTATAGACGAAAAATCCGTTCATTTTTGAATCTGTGGAGCGAAGTTTTGTATAATTTTTAAGGCCAAAGGGCTCCTCACGCATATATTCTGAGATAGAGCCACAAAGCACAATCCGCGCATACATTGCCAGATTGTCAAGTGCTGCCGATAAAATCTCCCCACCAACATTGTCGAAATAAATATCCAAGCCGTTTGGTGTTAGGGTTTTAATTTTGTTTACAACATTATCGTTTTTATAGTCAATCACGTGATCGGCTCCAAGCGAACTTACAAAGTTGCATTTGTTTTCGCCGCCGGCAATGCCAATGACGGTGCATCCTAATATCTTGGCAATTTGTACAACAATAGAACCAACACCACCGCCAGCGCCAGAAACAAGAACGACATCTCCTGATTTAGGATAACCAGATTTAACAAAACCGCAATAAGCGCTAAACCCAGTCATACCAAGTAGGCTAACGCCGAGTGAGTAGGAAAGCCCCCGTTTTGGCATTATATAAAACCGCTCTCCTGCGGTTCCTTTTGAGATTTTATAGGTTTGCCAACCGACTTGGCCCTGTAATACGTCACCCATTTGATAGTCTGGATGTTTCGAGGCTAGTACCTGCGCCACTCCGCGACCATGGATCACATCACCGATATCAAGTGGTGCTTCGCCCGCAGCCGAGGTTCCTTGCATATACATGCGCATAACGGGGGCTAGATTTAAATAATGAGTGCGCAGTAAAAATTCGCCAACTTCTAATTCACGTAAAGGTTCACGGTGAAGTTCAAAGTCAGATATTTTTACATTACCGTAAGGACGCGCTGCAACGCGCCACTGATTATTTATTATTTCAGACATGAATACCCTCTAGAGTTAATAACGTTACCCTAGGCATAATCAGACTTCAAGTCGGTGACAAATATCATTGCATAAAGTTGGTTAAAATTATTCAATAAAATATAACAGGGTATTTATGTACGAAATGATAGCACAGAAAAATTGAGGGATTAATATGCAAAGAAAAGCGTACTATTTTGACGGAAAGTTCGGTCAACTTCATTACTATAAACAAGGAAATAATGAGGACAATGTCCCACTAGTTTGTTTTCATATGTCGCCTTACTCGGGCAGGTATTTTGAGAAATTCCAGGCAGAAATGTCGACAGATCGGGTTGTTGTATGCCCCGATACCCCAGGGTATGGTGGATCAGATGCACCTGAAAATCCAGTGTCGATAGAAGAATTAACAATCTCAATGGCAACCCTTATCGAAGAACTTGGTTTTGGGCAGATAGATTTGCTTGGATTTCATACAGGAGTGTTGATTGCGACAGAGTTAGCTAATATTATGCCTGATCAGGTGCGTAAACTTGTGTTGCCGGGAATTCCGTTGGTGTCTGCAGACAAAAGGCAATCAATTCGCAAAAATTATGAGACACCACGGCCTTATTTTGATGAAAAGGATTTTCTTGCAACCAAGTGGAACGAAGCGGCTCAAAGTATCAAAGAGGGTTGGGATGATGCGCGTAAAGTCGAGATGTTTGGAGATATCATGCGTGCCGGCTTTAAGTCCAACTGGGGATTTATGGCAGTATTTGATTATGATATTGAAGACAAAATTGCTGCTATTAAAAAGCCAGTATTGCTTCCGATAACCGACGAAATTTTGGCGGCAAGCACTCGTTCAGCTATCGCATTGTTCAAAAATGTAACAGTAAAGGAAATGCCAGACATAAAAGCCGATTTATTCGAGAGTTGCCCCAATCATTTCGTTGATGAAATTAGAAAATTCCTAGTCTAGAAAATAGGGTGTGACATTTATCAATGTGTAGCACTAAGAGCTATGAAATGCTTAAGGTAGATGAAAGTATAAGCTTTTGAGAGGATATGGATATGGATATTATAATGCATGATGTGCTGAGGTGGTTGCATGTGATTTTTGCAGCATATTGGTTGGGTGGTGAATGGGGCGTTTTTAATGCTTCTACATATGTTGCCAACGGAAAATTAACCATTGATGATCGATTGCGGCATATGGAGACGGCTTACCGCATTGATATTTTACCGCGTTCTGCAATTATTTGGTTACTGCCTGTCGGCTTTCACATGGGTGATAATTATGGTCTTTCTCCGATCACGGGAATAGGGGTGCCAATCGTGTGGGTTGCAACAGCCATTTGGTGGTGTGTCATATTTGCAGCATTCAAGCATCGGGGAACTAAATTGGGGATCAAGATTACAGAATTTGACGATAAAATTCGTTATATCGTTATACCTGGGCTTTGGTTCTTAGGCGGGTACACGCTCTTCACTGGTGAAGTGTTTGGAACAGGTGAAGAAGTATACGGCCAATATTGGTTTGCTGCTAAATTGTTCTTTTTCGGATTCATACTTTGTATTGGACTTGCGTTAAGATTTATTATGAAAGGCTGGGCGGTTGCTTTTCACAGACTTCGTGAAGAAGGATCAACCCCAGAAATTGAGACAATCTTTACCGATACGCTTGCAGCAGGACGAAAATGTGCGTATGTATATTGGGTAAGTATTATTAGCATGGCGTTTATCGGTGTAACTAAATTTTTCTAGATTAGAAAGCTCGGCCGCCGACCACATCACCTAGGGCGGCGCGGAAAGTATTAATGGATATTTTATTCCATACGCCGGCAGCATAATAAGGGTCCGCTTCGAGATTGGTGCGGGCCTTTTTTTTGTTATCGGTTTTATAGATTAGCATAGAA
The DNA here is from genome assembly GCA_018675425.1 of Kordiimonadaceae bacterium. Taxonomy (GTDB): domain Bacteria; phylum Pseudomonadota; class Alphaproteobacteria; order Sphingomonadales; family Emcibacteraceae; genus Pseudemcibacter. The sequence continues at coordinate 113,374 of JABGYD010000069.1, read as the reverse complement.
CCCACAACGGTCTTATTGTCATCAGCAAACATAGGGCCAGCAATGACCAGCTGATCAATAATAGTATCAACATGATCTATATGTTCCTGCATAAGTTCTTCACGCATTTTTGCCGCGTGTTCGCCAGGGTGATCCACGGCATAGACTATTGTAAATAAAATTCGCTCTTTTGTTTCGTTGCTCATGATATTTTTCCTTTTTTCAATCTCTGTAAGCATTTGGATAGCCTTTTGGAAGCCCTGCATCGGGAGTAAAGCCGTAGAGCGGCTCATCCGGCAGCGCGTTGCTAATGATTTTACGTACCTTCATCAGTGTCTTAAGGTCAATGCCTGTGTCATAACCCATACTATCAAGCATAAAAGCCAAGTCTTCGGTGACGATATTACCGCTGGCGCCGGGTGCGAATGGACACCCGCCAATTCCGCCTAGGCTGGCGTCAAATGTGGTAATGCCGTGATCAAGCGCTGCAACAACATTGGCAAGGCCCAGACCGCGCGTGTTGTGAATATGAAGGCTGGTAAGGTTGTTATCACCCACTTCAGCTTTAACCGCCTTCACCAATTTGACAACATGGCTGGGTGTCGCATATCCGGTGGTGTCCGAAAGTCCAACTTCGTCACAGCCCGCGTCCATAAGCGCGATCGCCAGTTCAAGTATTTTTGTAGTTTTTATTTTACCCTCAAGTGTGCATCCAAACGCGGTGGAAATGCCGCCTTCAAATTTTGGACGATCAACTTCGGGTATTGTTTTAATGAGTGCGACAATATTTTTAATTTCATCGATCATTTGGGCATGGGTTCTATTTACATTCTTCAAACTGTGCGTTTCGCTGGCGGATAGTGGAATGGTGATTTTATGAACGCCTGACCTGATGGCATTTTCGGCACCTATCAGATTAGGAACAAGTGCAGCAACACAAAGACCAGGAATGTTGCGAGCATGAGCAACCAGCTCAGCAGTATCTGCGAGCTGCGGCAAAATATTTGGCGGCACAAATGAGCCCACTTCAATTTCCGGGACTCCAGCGGATGCTTCTGCGCTCACCCATGCTTTTTTAACCTCAAGCGGCATAATCTGCTTGATGTTTTGAAGGCCGTCGCGAGGTCCAACCTCACTGATTTCGATAAACTTATTTGTCATAAATAATTAGCTCTTATCGATTAATACGATTTCTTTCCTGTTGATCCAGTTTACAATAGCCTATATAAGTAAATGATATAATGATATAACAAAATGATATTTAAATCAATTCTGGGAATTTAATGTCTGAAGAGAACGGGTTGCCGCTAAGCGGTATTAAAATAATAGAATTTACCCATATGGTTATGGGGCCAACAGTTGGAGTTGTTTTGGCTGATTTGGGCGCCGATGTGGTTAAGGTGGAACCGATTGGCGGGGACAATACCCGGCGCCTTGTGGGATCTGGAGCAGGTTATTTTCCAATGTATAATCGTAACAAGAAAAGCATTGTAATAAATCTTAAGTCAAAAGAAGGGCTTCAGATCGCATACAAACTGATTGCGAATGCAGATGTAATGATCGAAAATTTTAGGCCAGGTGCCATGAAAAAACTTGGTCTTGATTATGATCAGGTCAAGATATTAAATGATCGGCTGATTTATTGTTCTGAAAAAGGGTTTCTTGGTGGACCTTATGAACAGAGGACCGCGCTCGACGAAGTGGCACAGATGATGGGTGGTCTTGCTTATATGACTGGTGAACCGGGAAAACCCACACGGGCTGGGGCTAGCGTTATTGATGTGATGGGCGGCTTGTTTGGGGTTGTTGGTATTCTTGCTGCCCTGAAACAACGTGAGATCACTGGTCTTGGTCAGCGGGTGCAGAGTTCTTTGTATGAAAGTACTGTTTATCTCATGGGTCAGCATATGGCGCAGTATTCGGTAACTGGAGAGGCGGCTGCACCCATGCCCGTTCGAATTTCTGCATGGGCCATATATCAGGTTTTTGATACCAAAGACAATCAGCAGGTATTTGTAGGTGTCGTATCCGATACCCAGTGGATTAAATTTTGTGAGAATTTTGGTCTTAATGAACTTGGATGCAATCTAGATTTTGCCACAAATACAGAGCGGGTTCATAAAAAAGAAGAGCTTATCCCTATAGTACAGGAAATATTTCTGAAATATAAAAAGCAAGAACTGATGGAGAAACTTGAACAAATTGGCTTACCATTTGCACCCATTACCGAACCTATTGAATTATTTAATGATCCGCATTTAAATGCCTCAAGTGGACTTATCGATCTTAATATTCCGGGCGGGGGTAAGACACGTCTCCCTGCGCTCCCGATTGAAATGGATGGGCATAAAATGGGGTTACGTCATGATCTTCCTGAAATTGGTGAGCAAACAGAGAGTATTCTCGGAGAGAATGGTTTTACGATTTCTGAAATTGAGAAATTTAAAGCAGGCGGTATTATTGGTTAAGGGTGCACCCAGCCTGTAGCCAGCGAAGGTTGATGCCAACAAGTGCGGCGTTATACTCGCTCCACGCATAGGAAACAGCTTTTTCTTGTCCTTCTTTAAGTGCATAAATTACGAGGCTATCTTGCCCACGACCATAAGGCCATTGAACATTGCGCAGACGAATGGCCATTTTTTCTGGATTTGATCCGGTTTTCGTCATCCAGATTTCCCCACCTTGATCGTGAATAGACTGATTAGCAGCAAAATTCCATCCGCTTTCCATTTCCTTATTTTGAACGCCCATCCAACAAGTGAAAAATCTGGCTTTATTGAGTTTAAGATAATCAAGCGTTTCGCTTCCAAAGCTATACGTACCGTCTTCTCGCCGGCCACTTTCATAAGTCCAGTAGCTGTCTTTGCTAAGAACAAAGTGACCACTAACATTTAGTTTTCCCCCTCTACGGCTTTCAATGGTACATTTCTCAGGATCAATATAACCTTTAAATTCATCAGCACTTCTGTGCCAAATCGAATCACAATCACGGCCAAGTATCCTCATGCTATCACGTGTGATTTCGTTTAATTTTAAAGGTTCAGATTGAGCCCCTTGCATGTTCGAAGTGTCTTTAAAGACCAGCGCTTCCATGCGAATATTATCGTTTTCATAATCCGTTGAGAAACTAAACAGCCGCTTCCTAACGATATTTTCAACATCATTATTAGTATATTGCTCCAGATAATAGACATGCTCTCCAATAGACGGTAGATCAACTTTATTAAAAGTAATATGATTTCTCGTTTTACGTAAATCATTAGCGACCTTCATTTCCTCTTCGAAATAAAATTGTTCCGAATTGTCAAATTCGCCCTCTAACCAACTCATCATAAGTCGAAAGTTGCGATCAAGAACGTCATTCTTTGTTTGTGCATTTGCAGCTGCACCTATTAACAGGCAGATTAAAATTGTCAGTACTTTTTTCATCGTTCGTTCTCTAAATATTATTTAAGGGTTCAAAAAATTCTATCCAACCACCTTCAGGAAGTTCAAGCGCAAAAATTATTACGTCACCATAGGGCGCAAGTTCAATAGTCGTTGGCCCATAAACAAGTGCTATACCTTTACTTTTAAGCTCTGTGGCTTTTTTATTCACGTCGTCGATTGGAAACCTCAGGGAAGTTATGCCTAAATTAAAGGGTTTGGCATTCTTAGAAAAATTTCTACCTTTCAAGCTATTTAAACTCATCAGTTCGACCGAACCATCTGCAACAGCTTTTGGATGAATAATGCAAACGTCCATCGCATGTTCTTGTGCTATATTATGAGGGAGTCCTAAAACGTTTGAACCAGTATCTAGTTTATGGCCTATCAACTCCATCACTGTTTCAAAGCCTAACGTTTCGCTAAAGAATTTAAATGATTTTTCAATGTCTGCTACGAGAAGAGATGAATTAAAAGAACGGCTTATTTCATTTGGGTTTTCGACCTTTTCTAGAGGCGGTTCTAAACGTTCGATGAGCGCAAAGCAAACGCCATCCGGCCCAATCATAAGGACTTCACTTACAATAACTGGCCCAAATTCATATTGTGCTGGCTGGTTAAAGGCTATCCAGCCGCGGTTAAGAAGTTTTTCAAATTTCTCATCGATATTGGTAACGCGAAAATTTAAATCAAAAATACCGCCAGTTTCCCAGATTTGCCCTGCTGGTCTGATCTGTTTCTGCTGTTGATTATGTAGCTTCACTAGTCGGACGAACCCTTTATGAGAATTTGGGTTTCTAATGAGTTTATAATCTCCGGTGACGTCGTTTGTAAGGTCCCATAAATTTAATTGGCCACGATTGACTAATCCTTCCTCAATAACCTGCCAGTTGCCAACAATCTCAAGATCCTTAGCTATACGGTCTAGCTCGCTCACCATAATTACGGCTTCGTGCCACCCATTATTTAAATCCAGTATTTCCTTCATAGCTTATACCCCCAATACTTCGAATGCAGCGCGTTCACCAGTCTCAAGCGCTCCTTCAATTCCGGCAGATAAGGTAGCCGTGTGCTCGCCAGCGAAGTGGATGCTCTGGTGGGGGTCATGATAAATAGCACCAAATTTTTTTATTTGTCCTGGTTTCCAGTAAGCCCATGCTCCTTTATTGTGGGGATAAGCCGTCCATGAATGAATTTTGTGAACTGTCAGTTTACCTGCGCTTGCTGGTCTGATGCGTTTCATTTCATTTAGAATGGTTTGTACTTGTTCAGCATATGCCATCTTATCAAATAAAAGCGCATTGTTGCCGTTAATCAGACCCCAGAAAATGGCAACAGGTTGATCGGTTGAGGCAAGTGCAAATATTCTTTCAATTATACTATTGGTCCACATGGTCGGCGGCAGGCCATCACTTTCCCAGAATGGTTCGCTTGACGTGAAATAAAATACGGTAGCCGGAAGGTAGGGAATTTCGTTTATCGCCTGTTGCTGCAATGTTGGTAATGAGGGTTCAATCTTGATATCCTTTAAAACCGTATAGGGGACGGTACAAATAACGTATTCTGCGCTATATTTACTGCCATCTGCGCAGGTGATGATCGATCTATTGCCTTTTCGTTTGATGTGAGTTACTTTTTTTTCGAGCATAATCGGTGATATTAAATTATTAGCCATTGCTTCCGGTAAACGGCTCGCTCCTCCAACAATCATTTCAGATGGGCCATTACTTCGTTCAAATTGGCCAACGCGGGCTTTTCTTAACTCACCAAGCATTGAAATATGATCGACACTATTTCCTTGAAGGCTGATGTTAATCATTTCACGGGTGATATCATTATCGCCTAGTGTTTTTAAATAATCAGCCAGTGGGACATCAAATTTCTGCGCGTCTTTTTCAAGCCAACTATCGAGTTCAGCTAGTGGATTTGGGTTTGGTGTTGCGCTACGCATTAATGCAAAAGGGGGTATTTTTTTAAGCGGTTCCGACAATGGGTTGTGTTGCCACTCGCCCCACTCGGACATGGTGGTGGTGTGGGCGCCATAATTGATCGCCATTCCCGACGGTGAAGACGGAAAGGCGCTAAGTTCGATATTCAGGTCCGAGACAATAGAGCGGGCACGGGCATACATTTGCCCAATTTCCATTCCGCCTGCGTCCGGCTTAGATGGTACATCGTCTAAGGTGAAAATGCGGCCACCTGTTCGTATACTGGACTCTAATACAAGGACACTGGCTCCCTCTTCTTCTAAAAGGCGTGCCGCGTATAAGCCTGACAGCCCGGCTCCAATGACAATAGTGTCATAATGTTTTAATGGTTCTCCAGTTTGAGCGCATGAGGCGAGGGCAAGCGAACCGGCCCCGGCCACGAGGCCTGCGAGAACTTGTCTTCGTGATGGGAAAAAGAAGTTATTGTTCATTTTTAGCTCGAATAAATTATAATGACATATCCTTATAACTTATTCGAAGATGAAATTCAATCGCTTCCGATTAATTACTTTTGTTCAGCTGACCAAAAGTTTGATTTTTCGCCTTTTACGCGGGAAAGCTCAAGATTAAGTTGATAATGATCAGGCCGATAATAGATGGTGATATATTCTACCGGCTTATCGTCATAGTCATAAACAATTCGGCTAACTTTTAGCAGAGGCGAGCCAATACTTACGGAAAGTGCGGGTCCAGTGGTGCCGTCCGCTAGCGTTGCAGTGACCGTTTGGCGGGCGCGGGAAATATTCTTCCCAGATCGTTCGATCAGCGCAAGGATTGGCTCATTCTCGAGTTCATCGTAGGAAAAAGAGCGCCCTATTTCCTCTGGAAGATAGGTAATAACGTAAGAAAAGGGTGTTTCGTTCTTATAGCGTACACGGACCGCTTTTTGTACAATCGATGCTGCGGTAATTTTAAGGGCGTCGGTGGCTTGCGGTGATGCTTTCACATAATCAAATTCGAGAACCTTGACCTTTGTTTCCTTGACAATGGTTGCCAAGTCTTCGAGCAGGCCATCCATGTTTGTGGGTGAAGATGAAACTGGGTTATTAAATGTAATCGTCGTGCCCTTACCACGTTGTCTTGTAACAAGTCCTTCCGAGGCAAGCTCATCAAGCGCCCTCTTAACAGTGATGCGAGAAACATCAAACATTTTCTCAAGTTCATTTTCCGTTGGTATAAGTGATCCATTCGCATAGGAACCAGAATAGATTTTCTCACGAATGAGTACGTAAATCTGGTGATAAAGAGGGGTTGGTAAGCTATCGTCTATCGTGTTTTTTGCTGTTACTACTTTGTCAGTCATTTAAAATTCCGCTAATAATAGATGGACGTTTGGTACAATGACAAAAGTCATTGTCGATTAGTTATAATGATATATCGTTTATGTGTTAAATCACAAGATAAAATTTCCGTTTTTAACCAACAAGCGAGAGTATTTATGTCAGCTTATATGCTTATCATTGCAGAACTGGATGATCCAAAGGGATTTCGCGATTACGCAATCGCTGCGGCGCAATTAATTGGGAAATTCGGTGGTGAATATATTATTCGAGGGGCTCTGGAGGTTGTTACTCTTGAAGGGGAATGGCCGGAAGAAAAGAAAATCGTGATGTCAAAGTGGCCATCTATGGCGGCCGCGCAGGAATTTTGGAATTCTCCTGAGTATGCTGAGGTTAAAAAACTACGTCTTGGTAAGGCGAGAGTTACCGTGCGGCTGTTGGACGGGATTTGATATGAGTGAACGCCTGTCCATTCGAAATCCCCGTAACGGTGAATATGATTATGAAATTGTCGCAACAACTGCCAGAGAAATTGCTTCGATCACGAGCCGAATGCGTGTTGCTCAAAAACTTTGGCGCGAAAAAGGCCTTGAGTACCGAGTATCCGTTTTGGAAAAATTGAAAACCGCTGTTGCGGGTCGCCGGGAAGAGCTTGTAAATGCCCTATCTACGGATACAGGAAGGCTGTATATTTCTGTCGCGGAAGTGGACGGTATAGCCAGTGCAATTGATCGTTGGACCGCTGTCGCAAGGGCACAGACGGCGCCTGAGACTAAAAATTCCAAAGCGATGCCTTTTATCGAGTTCCGCAGCGAAAAAGAACCTTACCCTGTAGCGGGAGCTATTAGCCCGTGGAATTTTCCCATGACACTTTCAATGATTGATGCACTGCCAGCTATGCTTTCTGGCGGAACCGCGATCATCAAGCCTAGTGAAGTTACGCCAAGGTTCGCCGGGCCTATGAGAAGAGCGGTGGCCGAAGTTGAAGAGCTTAAAGACATTCTTCATATTGTTGATGGTGACGCTAGCACAGGCGCCGCGCTCATTGATCATGTGGATATTGTTTGTTTTACGGGAAGTGTCGCAACTGGCCGCATGGTAGCAGAATCCGCGGCACGTAACTTTATCCCGTCAATTCTTGAACTTGGCGGTAAAGATCCGGCCATCGTTCTAGAAGATGCCGATGTGGAACGTGCTGCGACATCCCTGCTTCGGGCATCAATCGTAAATACGGGACATGCATGTCAATCAATTGAGCGGATCTATGTGCATCAAAGCCATTTTGACGACTTTGTCGAGAAAATCGTCGCCAAAGCACAAAATGTAAAATTTAATTATCCTGACATACACAGCGGTCATATTGGACCAATAATATTTGAAAAACAGGCCGATATAATCAAAACGCAATTGGCAGCCGCTGTTTCAAAAGGGGCGACCGTCCACACTGGTGGAGAAATTGAGCATCATGGTGGTGGTCTTTGGTGCCGACCAACAGTTCTCACAAATGTAAATCATAAAATGACTATTATGCAGGACGAAACATTCGGACCTATAATGCCGATAATGGCATTTGAGAGTGACGATGAAGCGATCAGTCTCGCAAATGATACAATTTTCGGTCTTAGTGGATCGGTCTATTCGGAAAACATTGAACATGCCAATGAAATTGCCATGAAAATAGATGCTGGTGGGATCAGCATCAATGAAGGTAGCCTGACGGGATTCATGCATGAAGCAGAGAAAAATTCTTTTAAATATTCTGGCATGGGGGAATCGCGTATGGGGCCAGCTGGGTATCACCGGTTTTTCCGTAAGAAAGCTATTATGACCAATATGGGGGATGCGTTTCCGATCGAAGCATTTGATGAAAAGAACGCCAATTTCCCGTGATTATGATTATGGATGACAAATGTCATCGCGTGATACAGCTCGGTGGGGGAAGATCAGGCCTTAAAAGCCGATAAGAAGGGTATAAGATAAAATGGAGAATGAATTTCTAATATTATGGGGTGCGGCTTCGATTGCTTTCATCCATACATTGCTCGGCCCAGACCATTATTTACCTTTTGTCGCCGTTGGAAAAGCGCGTGGCTGGAGCTTACCAAAAACTGGACTGATAACTCTTCTTTGCGGTGTTGGCCACTCAGTTGGTTCAATTTTACTTGGTTTTTTTGGTGTATATACCAGTGGTTTTGTTACAGAACTTTTGAATATTGAGAGTGTGCGCGGTGATGTTGCCGCCTGGTCACTTCTTTGTTTTGGTATTCTTTATGCTACCTGGGGTATTCGTAAAGCGTTCAAAGATGAAACCCACGCCCATTGGCATACCCATGCCGATGGTATTCGTCATAATCACCCCCATAATCATCACAGGAAACACGCTCATGTCCATGCTGAAAGAACACCTCAGAAATTTAATATGAAGCTGTTTGCACCTTGGGCGTTGTTTATAATTTTTGTTCTTGGCCCGTGCGAGCCGTTAATCCCGCTTATGATGGTACCAGCTGCTGCTGGAAATTATGCCGGAGTTGCTATGACTGTTGGTATATTCACAGCTGTGACTATTGCGACAATGATGAGCGTCGTCGTGCTAACGTCGTTGGGCCTTAAATCGCTGTCGATGACAGGCTTTCAGAAATATTCACATGCCTTTGCTGGCGGCACTATCAGCCTTTGTGCGTTTGGTATGCTGGCGTTTGGTTTGTAGGAGACAGAGATGACAGAGGAATTCAAAGCAATTGACGCCGTGGTAAATATCTGGACGGAGGAAGCGCTTTCCCACCGACCAAACTGGACCGATGATTTCTTTGTTGGCAAGGTAAAAGGCAAACATTCCTCTGCTGGTACTTCGCTTGAAGAAATGATTGAGCAAATGGACGAGGCGGGTATTGAATATGCATTCTTGATTGCAGCAAAAACCGGACGTCCGGGGCTACCTGGATGCTATCACATGCCACCGGAGGTGGTCGCTGATGCAGTTGCCAAATACCCAAAACGTTTTTTTGGTCTGGTGGGTATTGATCCTTTTCAGGGAATGGACGGTGTGCGTGCACTTGAAGATGATGTAAAGAACAAGGGTTTTATTGGCGCTCACCTATACCCCCATTGGTTTGAACTGGCGCCCAATCATGCAAAATATTATCCGTTTTATGCCAAATGTATTGAACTGGATATTCCCATCCAGATGCAAGTGGGTCAGTCGTTAATTTATGCTAAAGACAATCGCTGTCGTTCTGTTGGTCGGCCTATATATTTGGATGACATCGCTTGTGACCTGCCTGAACTTAAACTGATTGGCTCCCACGTCGGAATTCCTTGGCATGATGAAATGATCGCTATGGCTTGGAAACATGAAAATGTTTACATTTGTACCGATGCGCACAGTCCGAAATACTGGCCGGAAAGTGTATGGAAATACTTGAATAGTTACGGTCAGAATAAGGTTATTTTCGGAACCGATTTTCCTGTACTCAGATTTGGTAGAACAGTAGCAGAGATTAATGATCGCGGTCTTAAGCCTTTAGTGGAGCGTAAATTTTTAAGAAATAATGTCATCCGGCTTTATGGTATCGAAAAACACGGCGTTAAGCTTGCATCGGAGGACGTGTAAATGAGCGGGCCTTTAGATGGTGTTAAAGTTATCGAATTTACCAGTGTGGTGCTCGGACCGTGGGCCTGTCAAATACTCGGCGATATGGGTGCTGATATTATCAAAGTGGAGCCCCCCGCAGGTGATACCAACCGAAATTTAGGCCCAAACCGAAACAACAGCGATATGAGTGCACTATTCATGACTTGTAACCGCAATAAACGCAGTATCGTTCTTGATCTAAAAAAACCTGAAGGACAGGAAGTCGCCTTAAAACTAGCCGCTGATGCTGACGTGATGGTTCATAATTTTCGACCGCAAGCAATGGTCAAACTTGGCCTAGATTTCGATGCGGTGAAAGCTGTTAATCCAGAAATTATCTATTGTGCTACTTATGGATATAGCAAAAATGGCCCCTACGGCAATAAGGGTGCACTGGATGATAGTATTCAAGCGGGATCTGGTATTGCCATGATTATGAGTATGGTGGAAGGGGAGCCAAGATATCTTCCCACAATCATTGCAGACAAAACAACTGGCATGGCGGTGGTAAATGCGGTGACCGCGGCGCTCTTTTATAAAGAACGTCATGGCAAGGGCCAGGAGATCGAAGTTCCTATGTACGAGACGATGGTTAGTTTTGTAATGGCTGAACATCAATGGGGCCAGACTTTTGAACCGGCAATCGGTAAAGCGGGCTACGTCCGACTGATGAGCGAACATCGTCGCCCTTACAAAACCAAAGACGGTTATATTGCGGTGCTACCGTACTGGGATAATCACTGGAAAACATTTTGTACAATAGTGGAACGCCCTGACATGTTGAGCGATCCGCGTTTTAAAGATATGCAAAGTCGATTAACCAATATCGGTGCCAGTTACGCAGAGACTGGCAAGGCACTATTCAAGAAAACTACTGCTGAGTGGCTTGAGATACTTGAACCTACAAATGTGCCCCATATGATCGTCAATACTCTTGATGGCTTGATTGATGATCCTCAACTGGTTGAAAGTGGATTTTGGCAGCTACACGATCATCCAACCGAAGGAAAAATTCGTATGGCAAAATCACCGTATAATTTTTCAGAAACACCAACAGATATCACTAGACTACCACCAAGGCTTGGTGAGCAAAGCGAAGAAATACTTCGTGAAGCAGGATACTCAGACGATGAGATCTACAAAATGTTTGAGCTGGGTGTAACGAAGCGCCCGAATTAACGAAGGAAGAGAGAGGACCAAATGAAAAAAAGAGTACAGGATGAAAAGCCTAAACGCTCAAAAGAAGCGAGCGAATGGTTAGATCAGGAAATTGCTGAGCAAGAAGTACGTTACGGAGAAATTGTCGCTGAAATGGAGGGTATACAAGAAGAACGTAACGGCTGGTACGCTAGGTTCCTTGATATTATTCAAAACAAAGGTTTTAACATGAACGGTGATACGCGTGTTCAAATCAAAAAAGAAGATATTCCGAAACGCCCGGACCGTCCCGACGCAGACAAAGTTATTTGGTAATCATTAATAGAGAAATAAGAAAGGATTAGGTCATGGCACGTCCACATATTGAGCCTTATGTTGAACTAAACAATAGTTATAAAAATTTTAATCTACCGGGTTTTGCTGGCGGTAGTCATTTTAAAGTACTCTCACTTGATAGAGATATAGGAGCCTGTACCCTCAAAATGCAATATGATGGTGGGTATATTAGAAGACCGGGCATGAGTTATTCCGATATGGAATTATTTGTTCTAAAGGGTGAAATGAAAATTGGCGATATTAATTGTGTCGAAGGGCATTATATGTTTGTACCTGCTGGTATGGCGCTGGGCGCAATTGATGTGCCAAATGGCTGTGAAGCGCTTATTATGTATAATGATGCTGAGCCAACATATATCGAAAGTGATGAGAATCACCCATACTGCATGACCGAGGCATTTGTTTCTTTAAATGGATATGAAGATGCACCATGGGCACCAGGTAATGTGGTGACGCCGTCAGTAGCAGCAGGCTGTCTTCTTAAACTCTTACGCTATGATCCCTATACGGAGGCGATGTCGTTTCTTTATTGTATGACGCCGCAATTTATGCAGGATAATATTTCCTATCATGACTGTGCCGAAGAAAGCTATCATATTTGGGGTGAGAGCTGGATGATGCAATTTGGCAACCTTCCAACTGGTGGTTATTTCTGGCGTCCACCATACATCAATCATGGCTCATTCCGCTGTAAGTTGGGTACAATTGCTTTTGGGCGCACGGATAGCAAACTTCACAATTATTTTCACTATAATCCATGGTCAAATCCCGACGAAAATAAACTACGCGCAGCAGCGATGATGTATCGTCAACGCCCGGAGCTATATAAATGGACGGCGGCTCATGGCCATAATCATCCCCATGGTCCACAAGATTTTGAGTATAAAAATTATCATATGGATACGCAGGTTAGACATTTGCACGGTTATCGTGATGATCAACATGAGTATAAAGGTGATTTGCACCCAAATAATACGGAAATCATCACTCCGGCGGTTCATGGACATGATCACAAGCATGATCATGAGCATGATAATGAGCATAGTCACGACCACCATCATCATGATTAGTCGGCGGTAATAATGGTATGTGATGATGATTTAATTGAGAACTACAATGGAGCGCTTTTTGGAGGTTCGATGCCTGCTGTCAAGCGTCCTGCCCTGATCCTGGTGGATTTTGTCATGGCATATCTCGACCGGGCGTCTCCTCTCTACGCCGGTGTTGAGGATGCAGTAGTAAGTGCCAGAAAGATACTAAAAGTAGCACGAGCCGCTAATACACCTATAATTTTTACCAATGTCGAATATCACGACGGTGGTAAGGACGGAGGGGTTTTTTATCAAAAAGTTAAAGCTCTCAAACTTTTCGATGAGGGCAGTCCCTACGGTAATTTTCTACCCAATTTAATGCCTGATGAGGATGATAAGGTCTTTACAAAACAATATGCTAGTGCGTTCTTTAACACAGGGCTATCTGATTACCTGGCTCAGCAAAATGTTGATGGCCTGATTATCACTGGTCTTTCTACATCAGGTTGTGTGCGGGCAACTGCGGTTGATTGCTGTCAGTATGGTTTTGTGCCGCTTGTGGTGCGCGATGCGGTAGGTGACCGCGATCCACGCCCCCATGACGCAAACCTATTTGATCTTCAGGCGAAATATGCCGAAGTGGTTTCGGAGGATCAAATTATTACTCTTTTGCAAGATACTATCTAGATTTTTTTCTTTGTATTCTAGCCATCATGTGCGAAAATTATATCCTAAAATTTTAACTAAATTAGGATCTAGATGTGGGATTAGATTGTCAGAATTGTAAAGCGAGGAACAGTCAGCTGTGTTCGGTTTTCAATGATGAGAATATTGGGGACCTTTTTTCTATAGCCCATCCAGTGAAAGTAGTAAAAGGCAGTTATCTTTTGCATGAAGAGGATAGCACCAAATATGTATACAACCTTTCCTCCGGAGTTTCTGCGGTTGAAAGGCTTGCCAGTGATGGTCGTAGGCAGATAATGGCTTTTGTTTATCCCGGAGATTTTATTGGCATATCGTCCGGTCCAGCCTATAGCATAAGTGATCGGGCGCTTACAGGCGTCACTGCTTGTAAATGGCACATGCGGGATATTGAAGCTCTTTATGTGAAATATCCTGAACTCGAGCACCGCGTTCATGAAATCGCCACCCGCGTTCTTGCTGCAACCATGGATCAGATTTTTGTTCTTGGTCGTAAGAATGCAATTGAGAAAATTGCTTATTTCCTTCTCTATATTGATAAACGGCAGGTCAAATATGATGGTCACATAGATGATTTTACGCTTCCGATGACCCGCTCTGATATAGCTGATTACCTCGGCATTACGGTGGAAACAGTAAGTCGTGCTTTTTCGCTGTTAAAGAAAAAGGGGTTAATCGAACTTTCTCAAAATTGGGTTGTGCGCCTAATGGACAAGGAAACGTTGGCCGAAGTTGCGGATCACTTTGGACCAAATCCCTAAGATTACTTTATTAAATGACAAAAGTCATTTGCGCTATAATTTTGTCTGATATGGTTATATGCTAACAGACTAGAATATTGAGAAAAAAGCATGAAAATCAGCAATAAAACGGCCCGTGAAATATTTAACGATCTAAAGTCCAATCCGTCCCGTACCAAATTTGGTTTTGGTAAAAAAGCAGCGCTTGTTAATGTTGATCCTCAAAAAGCCTATACTTGTGTTGATGAATTTAAAACTGCCTATGAAACTGATCCTCGTCAAATGGAATATATAAATATACTGGCAAGTGGTTTTCGCTCGTTGGATTGGCCTGTGATCTGGACCCATGTTGCCTATATGGAGGATGCGTCGGATGCTGGCATTTGGGGAACACGCACGAATACAACGGATAGTCTGCAGAATATAAAATTTGGCTCACGCCGCAGTGAATTTGATGATCGCCTGAAAATTGACCGTATTAAAGACGCTGTATATTTAAAAAAAATGCCGTCAGCTTTTTTTGAAACGCCACTGCAAAGCCTGCTCGTCTGGCATCAGGTGGATACGTTAATAATTACAGGCGGTTCGACATCCGGATGTATACGTGCTACGGCGGTGGATAGTCTTTCCCGTGGTTACCGAACCATCGTTCCGGAAGAATGTGTTGCCGATAAACATGAAAGTTATCATTTTGCGAACCTTACTGATTTGCTGCTTAAATATGCAGATGTGGTGAATGTTCAGGAAGTGTATGACTTTCTGGATAATCAGTAATGAAGAATGATCCCGGATTTTACGACTATTGGCCCTACGATAACCGCCCTAAAATGAAATGGCCCGGCGGAGCAAAAGTGGCGTTTTGGGTGGCGCCAAATATTGAATATTATGAGCTCAATGCTCCGGATAACCCTCAGCGCAAACCGTGGCCCGAGCCAAGCCCTGCCATTGCAGGTTATTCGACCCGTGATTATGGAAATCGAGTAGGTCATATGCGGCAGATGAAACTGCTTGAAAAATATGGCATTCGCGGCTCTATTTCCTTATCGACCGCCCTTTGCGAGCATCATCCAGAAATAATAGAATTATGCAATGAACGCGACTGGGAATTTTTCAGTCACGGTATCTATAACACCCGCTATACTTACGGTATGGATGAGCAACAAGAACGTGAAATGATCCACGATGCTATGGAAACCATATATAAGCACACAGGACAAAAATGCGCCGGCTATCTGGCACCGGCACTTTCACATTCGGAGCTGACCCTTGATTTGTTTGCTGAGGTTGGTACAGAGCTATTTGGCGATGAGGGCGGTATATATACCTGTGATTTATTTCATGATGATCAACCGACACCAATTCACACAAGAAGCGGTAAGAAATTTGTTTCTATCCCGTATTCGCTTGAAATGAATGACACCATCGCCTACGTGGTCAATAAAATTGAACCACGGCGATACGGTCAGATCATCAAGGATAACTTTGATCGCCTTTACGAAGAGGGTACTGATAATAGCACCGTCATGTGTATCCCAACCCATAATTATCAGGTCAGTTGCCCCCACCGCTTAAAAGCATTTGAAGAGGCACTTGAATATATCACAGGACATTCGGATGTTTGGGTAACAACGGGACGCGAGATCGCCAAGCACTTCATTAAAAATAGCTATGATGCGGCACTTGCTGATATTGCACTGAAAAAACAGGGGTCATAATGCCACTCGATAAATCATATTTAGAATATCCTCATCGGTCATATGGCATGGATCATGACCGTTATGATTGGTCGATGCTCACGGATCGTAAAGATGTAAATTGGCCAAATGGTAAAAAACTGGCTTTATGGGTCAACGTTAGTTTGCAGTTTTTCCCGCTTGATCAAAAAGGCGTTCCGGTTAAACCACAGGGCGGCATGATCATGCCATATCCCGACCTTCGGCATTACTCGCTCAGAGACTATGGCAACCGTGTTGGTATTTACCGGCTTCTTAAAGCATTTGATAAATACGGCGTTAAATCGACATATGCCGTAAATGCCGAGCTTGCAAAACGAGTGCCATATCTGATGGCTGCGTTAAAAGAGCGAGGTGTTGAAATGCTTGGTCACGGCTGGAATATGGACACTATTCACCACAATAACATGGAAGATGAAGCGGGGATCATCAGCGAATCTCTAGAAGTATTGTCGAGATATTCGTCGAAGGAGATCACTGGCTGGCTTAGCCCTGGTCGGTTTGAAAGTGATAAAACCCCGGAATATTTGGCTGATGCCGGCATTAAATATTTCTGCGACTGGGTCAATGACGATATGCCTTATAATTTTCGCACTGATAATGGCCCGCTTTTGGCAATGCCCCTTTCAAAGGAACTTGAAGACCAGTTTGTTCTTCTATCTAATTTGCATTCAGAAAGCTCTTATGGCGATCAGATTAAGGATGCGGCTGATATGCTTATTACTGAAGCGTATGAACAAGGTGGAAGAATGCTCGCTCTTTCGCTTCATCCATGGATGATGGGACAGCCGCACCGCATTAAAGTGCTTGAAGATATTCTTGATTATTTGATGAGTAAAGAAGAAGTGTGGTCTGCCAGTGCTAATGAAATACTAGAGCACTGGCAGAACCAGCAGTAACTAGAGAGTTTGATTTAGCTCGAAGAAATGTCCGTCCGGATCAAATACGCCAACGGACCTAACGCGCACGATACCCCCTTTAGCGGCTGGGTATTCTGTTTCAGATAGTGGTGCTCGAATTTTGCAGCCGAAGGCTTTTGCTTTTTCGTAAACGGCTTCGGCGTCATCAATAGCTGCAACGAAAACTGGATTTCCATAACCAACCTTATATGTGATTTCAGGTGCTTCCCACACTGGGTCTATCCATTGCAAAAGTCCAATCATTCCGATCACTGGATCTTCGCATTTCCACATGGTTAGATAGGTGACGTCCCCTTTTTTTCCTGCAGGAAGTAAGTCTCCACCTAGGGTGACTTGATTGTCATAATATTTGGTCATACCAAGTACGCCCTCATAAAATTCGATTGACTTTGCCATATCTCTGACAATAAGGGTGGTACGTTTTAATATCGAAGTCATAAATTGGTTCCTAATTTAAAGAGTAATGTCTTTTTTTATTTGTTCTAGATAAATACGATTAATCATTGGTAGGTATATAAATCCTATAGTTCCAAACACCGCTGGTACCATTGCAACTGCATAGCGTAGCATCGTCGGATCACCAAAGGCGTCACTGATTATACCAACGGTGGTTGGCCCAAGAAGTAGGCCACAAAGACTTATGATCATGTAATAGATAGCGATAGATTGTGCACGTATTTTTCCAGGTATTATTTTGAGGATCGCGGGAATACCAGCCGCTGTTACGGTTGCGATACCGATAATTCCGGCAAAGGAGACAAAAAGCGCAATCCATGGGTTGGGCATGAGCGGATAAATGGTATTTAGTGGAACCATAAGGAAAAAACCAACTTTAAAGACTTTCCACGCAGCGCCTTCAACACCCTTAGAATGCATCCGGTCGATAAGCCAGCCCGCAAAAAGAACGGTCGTTGGGCCAAAAAGAAGAAGACCGATTGAGTTTCTTGACCCAAATTCCGAAGCACTCCAGCCCCATGTGCGTTCAAACATCGCGGCTACAAATCCCTGACTATAAGCGATGATGGTCATGACACCGACCAGAAGACTTAATCCAACAAATGCACCTGTATTTTCTTTATAGTAAGAAAATGCTCTACTGAATTTTATGGGTTTTTCGTTAACTTCTTTTTTAATTTGTCGTTTTGGTTCTCTGACTAACATCATTAATGCGCTGAGAATTACACCTGGCGCACCAACGATGACAAATACAATCTGCCAAGGTTTTAGACCGCCGATCAAAAATATTTCTGATGTATCAGTTAAATTTGCCCAAGATAAAATTTCCGCGCCTAATTTAAATGAAAAAGCAGCAGCAATAGAAAGCGCACAGGAATAAACGGCAATCGCTTTTGCCCGTTTCCTCTCTGGAAACATGTCTGAAATAAGTGAAATGGCGCAAGGGGAAAGGGTGGCTTCACCCGCGCCGATTGCTACCCTAGCAGTAAATAGACCAAGAAAACTTTTCGTGTAGCCAGAAAGGCAGGTTGCCGCAGACCAAACTAACATACCCGCAGCAACGAGTGTTCTTCTTTTCATATTATCTGCGAGCCATCCAAGCGGTATTCCCATAGTGGCGTAGAAGATTGAGAATGCCAACCCCATAAGTAGGCCCATTTGCGTGTCAGAAAGATCAAAGTCCGCTTTAATAGGTTCTACAAGAAGAACGAGGATATTTCGGTCAAGGAAAGATAAAATATAACCAAGTGTTAAAAGTGTGACCACATACCAAGCATGAGCGCTCGACGGATAATCGCCGTTTTTTTCGGCTTTGCTAACTTCTGACATTTAATTTTCCTCTGTTGTATTATTATTTTTCTGCACTCAAGATACAGTAAATGACGACAAGGTTGCCATCAAAATCTACGATGCCAAGTTCCCTGCCAACTCGGCCATCGTTGGTTTCTAGCTTGTCTTCTGTATATGTTTTAAGCCCGAGCGCTTTGACACCATTGACTGCTTCGTCGAAATGTTCCAACCGTAAAACGATTGCCCCTCGTCGTGGGCTTGGGATTGGGTCAAGCGTTGTTCCGCGAAGTTCCGTTAGCGCCATACAATTTGGCTCGTCATCTGTGCCTAGAACACAAAAGCCCATATCTGTACTTTTGTCGATTTCAAACACATCATAGGAATAGCTATCTTCCGGGGCATCTTTACTGAAAATTACCTTAAAACCAAGAACATCACGATAAAGTTTGAGTGAGCGTTCGAGGTCGGTGACCACGTAGTTGGCCCTTTGAAAATTTATTTTTTTGCTCATTATATGATCTCACGTTCTTTATAGCCGTTAATGTCTGTATCGCTCATGTCGAGGATGCCTTTATATATTTCCTCATTATGCTCACCAAGCTCAGGGCCACTCCAACGTACTGTTGAGGGTGTTTTCGAAAATTTAGGAAACACGTTTTGCATTTGTAAATTTTTAAACTGGGGATGAGCAATTTTTATAATCGCTTCTCGAGCCTTAAAATGTGGATCATCCAGCATATCAGGTGCACGGTAAATCTTGCCTTGCGGTATACCATATTTATCAAGTTTAGCTTGTAATTCATCGGCGGTAAGGGTTGCCGTCCATTCTGAAATCATGTCATCCAGTTCATTTTGGTTTTCGCCGCGTGCGACATGGGTCTTATATTTTGGATCTTCAGCCAAGTCGGGTCGGTCCATTGCCTCAGCCAGGCGGGTAAATACTGTGTTTTGATTGGCGGCAACAAGCACCATGCTGTTGTCTTTTGTCGGATATATATTTGACGGTGCTATTTTGGGAAGGATTGACCCGGATCGTTCGCGGATGTAACCGCCTTCGGTATATTCAGTTACTAGGCTTTCCATCATGGAGAGGCATGCTTCATAAATTGCACTGTCTATTACTTGTCCTTCTCCTGTCATGTTTTTGTGATGCAAAGCGGCTAATGCGCCAAGGCAGGCAAAAGTTGCTGCCAAATGATCGCCGATAGAAATGCCCATGCGGCTTGGTGGGGTCGAGGGGTCACCAACGACATAGCGCATTCCACCCATGGCTTCACCAATTGCACCGTAACCTGCTTTTGTCGAATAGGGGCCGTTCTGTCCATATCCGGAAACTCTGATCATAATTAGTCCCGGATTTATTTTTTTAAGTTCTTCGTACCCTAGGCCCCAGCGTTCCATTGTACCCGGCCGAAAGTTTTCCAGAAGCATATCAGCATTTGCCACAAGGTCGCGGATAATCTGCTGGCCTTCTTTTGTACGTAAATTAAGGGTTATTGACTTTTTGTTTCTTGCAATAACCGGCCACCAAAGCGATTTGCCATGTGATTTTTCACGGCCCCAAACGCGCATAGGATCACCCACTCCAGGCTGCTCCACTTTTATCACTTCTGCGCCGTAATCGGCAAGCAGTTGACCGCAAAATGGTCCGGCTAGCAATTGGCCCAATTCGATAACTCTGACGCCCTTTAAGGGACCAACAATGTTCTGATCATTTGTGTTAGTCAAGTTCTGGAAACTCCAATTCTAAAAGTGATAATGATATAATGATATAATATCTTGCCATTATAGTCCATCTTTGTATAGAATAAATTCAATAATAATTAAAATCTAATTATGAGGCCGGATGACTACCAATATTGAAATTGTTGAAGTGTCTGCGAGGGATGGGTTACAAAGCGAAAAGAAGTTTGTTGCAACCTTAGACAAGCTTGCTCTAATCAAACGAGCTATTGATGCTGGACTTCGTCGGATCGAAGTGACAAGTTTTGTCAATCCTAAGCGGGTGCCTCAAATGGCCGATGCGGAAGAGCTGGTACAAATGCTGCCTGAATGTAATGATGTTCGATATACGGGATTAGTTTTGAATTACCGAGGATTTGAAAGGGCTCGTGCATTACAACTTGACGAAATTGGCTGCGCATTTGTTGCAACCGATTCATTCAATAAGCGAAGTCAGGGTCTTGAAGTTGCGGAAGCGATCAATCAATGGAACCGAATAGCTGACGATGCGCATACAGCAAATATAAAGACCCAGATCATTATTGGCGCCGCATTTGGGTGTCCTTTTGAAGGAGAAGTATCGACCGAGCATGTGGTAAATATCGCAAAGCAGGTGGCAAAAGCTGGACCGTCGGAAATCGGGTTGGCTGATACGATTGGTGTTGCGGTTCCTGTACAAATAACTGAAGTGATTAACGCAGTCAAAAATGAAGTGCCTGATATAAAATTACGCTGTCATCTTCATAATAGCCGAAATACGGGATTTGCTAATGCGATCGCTGCAATTGACGCCGGGGTCGAAGTGCTTGATGCTAGTATCGGCGGCATTGGTGGGTGCCCATTTGCACCGCACGCATCAGGAAATATTTCAACAGACGATTTAGTTTATATGCTGGAGAGAAGCGGAATTAAAACGGGCGTTGATCTTACCAAAATTATTGAAACTTCATTATGGTTGGAAACAATCCTTAAAAAACCTATGTCTTCACAGGTCGCAAAATCAGGTATTTTTCCACCTATTGAGACGAATTAGCAAGAGCAAGGAAGAAAATATGGATTATCGTTTAGGAGTAGATGTGGGGGGAACCTTTACAGATTTATTGTTAATAGAAGATGAAACTGGACGTACATACCGTAGCAAAATTCCGTCAACGCCGGATGACCCATCGCAGGCAGTACTGAGAGGAACGCAGCGAATTTGTGATATGGCTGGTATAAAGCCGTCGGATCTTTCATTCTTTATGCATGGCACGACGGTGGCTACAAACGCAGTGCTTCAGGGGAATTTTGCCCGCGTTGGTTTGATTGTAACCGATGGATACCGTCAAGTTCTTCATGTTGCACGCTCACTTGTGCCAGGCGGCCTTGCTGGTTGGATTATCTGGAATAAACCTGAACCACTTGCTCCACTTGAATGTACTATTGAAGTAGGTGAGCGCCTCGATGCTGATGGTAATGTTCTCAAGGCGCTGGATGAAGACGGTCTTCGTAAACAAATTCAAGTTTTAAAAAATGAAAATGTTGAAGCAGTTACTGTTTGCCTGATCAACTCATTTGCCAATAACGTTCACGAAAAACAGGTGGAGAAAATCGTTAAAGAAGAAATACCGGATATTCCCGTTTCTGTTTCTTCTGATATTCTTCCTGAGAAACAAGAATATGAGCGAGCACTGACCACAGTAGCGAATTCCGCAGTTCGTCCAACAGTTGCCAATTATGTGCGTAACCTTAAAAATGAGCTTCGTGGCCAGGATATGAACGGACAGCTCAATCTACTTCGTTCAGACGGTGGTCTTATGTCGGTGGAAAAATCCGAACAATTGCCCGTAGCGTTGCTGATGAGCGGGCCTGCAGGTGGTGTGTCTGGAGCCGTATGGGTTGCTAAACACGCCGGATTTGAGAATATTCTAACTTTAGATATGGGGGGGACATCAACGGATGTTTCGCTGATTGAAAACGGAGTGCCTCGCTTAACTCGTGATACAGAAGTCGGTGATTTGATGGTTCGTACTTCATCACTTGATGTTAAAACGGTTGGTGCTGGCGGCGGTTCTATCGCCCACGTACCTGAATTAACTCAGGCGTTAAGGGTTGGTCCGGAAAGTGCTGGTGCAGTGCCGGGGCCAGCCTGTTACGGTAAAGGGGGTGACCTTCCCACAGTGACGGATGCTAATGTGGTCCTTGGATATCTTCCAAAGTCACTGCTCGGCGGTGAAATGGATCTTAACGTTGAAGCTTCATCAAAAGCAGTTCAAAATGTTGCTGATGCTCTTGGTATTAGTTTAAAGGAAGCGGCGTCAGGTATTATTGATATTGTGAACGAAAATATGTTTGGCGCAATCCGATTGGTTTCTGTACAGCAAGGCTATGATAGTCGTGATTTTGCATTAATGGCTTTCGGTGGCGGCGGACCTCTGCAGGCAAATGCGATTGGCAAGCTTGCGCAGTCTTGGCCAGTGATTATACCAAATGCACCTGGTGTTCTTTGTGCCTACGGTGATGCGACCACGCGGATGCGTTCTGAAATGGCGCGTAGCTTTTCTAGCAGGTTGGATACGGCAGATGGTTTGGAACTAGAAAGTACTTTGAAAAAGATGGCTTCAAGTGTCAGTGATGAGCTCGCTGGACAAGGTGTTCCGAAAGATGAGCAGGAAATTGAATATGAGGCCGGTGTTCGTTACCAGGGGCAAGGCTTTGAGGTTGTTCTGCCGATAAATTTAAACGGTTTTGCTACTGGCGGGCTTTCTTCACTTTCAGATGCATTTCATAATGAACATGAAAAGCTCTTTACCTTCCGGCTTGATGTACCGATAGAACTCGTCAACTTGCGGGTTACTGTTCTTGGCAAAGCAGCAAATGTGAAAGCCAGTAAAATTGAAAGTGGTAACGGAAATCCACAAACTGCCTTTATCGAGCATGCAACGGTTTGGATGGATGATAGTGATAAGAAGGCTAAGGTCTATGATCGCGATAAATTGAGGGCGAAAGATATAATTTTGGGACCTGCCATTATTACCGAGATGGATTCAACCACACTGGTATTAAGCGATCATGTGGCTGAAGTTGACGATTACGGTAACATTTTGATTAACCCAGCAAAATAAGGAGACCGACATGGTTGCAACAATTAAAGAAAACAATAACTCACCATTTAAGACTGTGGATGTCGATCCAATTACCTTAGATTTGATCGAAAATTCGCTTAAAAATGCCCGTCATGAAATGGATGCTACATTGTTTCGTACTGCGATGTCGCCAGGTATTCGAGAACAGGGAGATGCATTCCCATTGATCGCTGATCATAATGGTGCAATGCTTGCGGGGCAGTTTGGTTCTTTCATTCAAGGCTTTCTTGACGGTTATGATGGCGACATCGAAGAAGGTGATGTGTTTTGGCTTTCTGATCCTTATACTTGCGACGGTGCGGTAAGTCATGCCAATGACTGGTTAGTATTGATGCCTATATACCGAGAAAAGCGGCTTGTAGGCTGGGGTGCGATGTTTGGACATATGACGGATGTTGGCGGAATGGTTCCCGGATCACTTCCGACGAGTGCTATTTCCATTTTTCAGGAAGGGATCAGGATCCCGCCGATTAAGCTTTATCGCAAAGGCGAAAAGCAGGACGACATTCTAAAAATTGTTTTGCATCAATGTCGTATGCCTGAGTGGGCGGGGGCGGATCTCAACGCAATAGTCGCCGCTTGTCGGATGGCGGAGCGGAGGGTTCTTGAAATGTGTGAACGTTTTGGTGATGATATATTTGTTTCCGCTACCGATAAGCTTCTAGGGCGGAATAAAAGAGCAATGGCGCATTTGATCGAAACTTCAATAGGAGAAAAAAAAGTTTCTTTTGAAGATTATGTTTGTGATGACGGACGAGGATATGGTCCATATAAAATCAAATGTACTATGTGGAAAGAAAATGGTCGTGTGATACTTGACTGGGAAGGTACAGACCCACAATCTGAAAGCTCAATCAACTTTCTGATGAACGAAAATATGCTCAAAATGTTCTTTGGTATCTACATGATCATGGTGTTTGACCCGCAAATTTTGTTCAATGACGGCTTTTATGATCTTGTGGACGTTCGTATCCCCGAAGGCTCACTTCTCAAACCAAAATTCCCGGCAGCACTCAGTTGTCGCACTCATGCTCTTGGTCGTATTTTTGATGTTTTGGGCGCGCTGCTTGGTCAACGTCAGCCAGAATTTTTAAGTGCTGCTGGTTTTTCATCAAGTCCGCACCTTATGTATTCAGGGTATGATCAAAACGATGAATGGTTCCAGCTTTTCCAAATTGGCTTTGGGGGTATTCCGGGTCGCCCATTTGGGGATGGGCCTGATGGGCATTCATTATGGCCGGGCTTTACTAATGTACCGAATGAATTTTTGGAGGCCTATTTCCCGCTGCGAATTGAACGATACGAAAGTATAGCTGATAGCGGAGGCGCAGGCCTTAACCGTGGCGGTAACGGTATCTCTATTAAATATCGGTTTTTGGAAAAAGGTACTATTTCGATCCATGATGATCGCTGGTTTATTTATCCTTGGGGCGTAAATGGAGGAAATCCTGGAATGCGTTCGACAAAAACACTAGTTCGTGCAAATGGAATAAAAGTGGTGCTACCGTCCAAATGCGACGATATTAAAGTCGAAAAGGACGATATACTTTATTTCAATACATGGGGCGGTGCTGGTTGGGGTAACCCGCTTGAACGGGACGCTGAAAAAGTAGCACTGGAAGTGAAACGGGGTTTAATCAGTACAGAAGGTGCAAAATCATATGGTGTGGTGATAAACGATGATTTTTCAATCGATGAAACGGCAACAGACGCACTTCGCGTTGAAATGGCACCAACCATTAAGACGGAACAGATTTTTAATTTGGGGCCGTCTATGAATGAACTTCGTGCCAACTGCTTTAAAGAAACAGGTCTCGAAGCTCCCATTCAACCAACTTGGGGTTAATGTCAGCAAAAAGGTAATAATATGAATGATAGATCGAAACTAAAGGCAATAGGGGGATGGGTTCTATTTATCATCCCGATGCTTTTTGGCCTTTATTTCTTCTTACTTTCAGCCAGTTCAACAGATGTAGATAACGACGCACCGGTAAAGTTAATTGCTGGTGCTTTTGCTGCCCCGGGTACCCCTTGGGACGCTGACTGGCAGATTTTTAACAAAAACCTGATGGCAGCTAACGAAAAGGGTAGTAATTTCGATGTTGAGTTGTTGATCCGTGGCGAGGTGGGCGGTGAGCCAATCTCGATGACCAATGTAAGGCGTAATCGAATTCAATTTGGCGGCTTTACTATTGGCGGCGGATCTGCGGTTATTCCGGAAATGTCTGTACTTCTTTCCCCGTATGTATTTGATAGCTTTGAAGAAGTTGACTATGTGATGGATAATCACATGCTTGATATATTTCAGCCACTTTTTGCCGAAAAGGGCATGGTCCTTCTGCGCTGGGTTGAGGTTGGTTGGGCTCATATGTACGGAAAGGAGCCATTTATTCTTCCCGAAGATGCAAATGGTTATAGGTTGCGCACACAAGCGTCCGAAGCAGCCCAGGTTATGATGCTTTCACTTGGGGGAGACATTCATCAAATGGAAGTGGGCGACGTCATACCG
This sequence comes from Kordiimonadaceae bacterium, assembly GCA_018675425.1. GTDB lineage: Bacteria > Pseudomonadota > Alphaproteobacteria > Sphingomonadales > Emcibacteraceae > Pseudemcibacter. The sequence goes on along the minus strand of JABGYD010000069.1, from coordinate 87,348 downwards.
TCACTTCAAACTGGCCTCATCCAAGGCGGTGAAACTAATGTGGTCATATACAGTTTTACCGGATTATCCAGCGAGGCGGATCATCTGGTACTTACACATCATTCATACGACTCCGGTGTGCTGGTGGCGAATAAAGAATGGTATGATAGTTTGACCCCCGCTGATCAGGAGCTAGTGCGTAATGCCTTTCCTGCCTCGAAGAAATCTCGGGCAAGTGTTCGAAGAATGTCTGACGGCCTGCTTGCAAACTTGCGAAATAGTAACGAAATAAATGTTTATGATCTCGATGATAATCAAAAAGTTGCTTGGAAAGAAGCGACAAAAGATAATTACAAGCAAATAATTGCGAAGATCGGCGGTAGTTCTCGGGAAATTTATGATGCAATGATTAGGGGGCGTGAAGAATATCGCACGCGTGTTTCAAATGGAGAGGCACCATAAATGGAAAACGCAAGAAAATTTCTTGAAAAGGTATACAGATTTGAGAAAGCGGTTGCAGTATTTGCCTTTTCAGTTATGACACTGGTTATTATTGCTGATGTGATCATTAGAAAATTAGTGGGTGTTGGTATTGCGGGAGCCATGCGTATTGCCGTTTATGCCATGATTGTAACCGCCCTTATCAGCTTCGGTTTAGCCTCTCAAAAAGGTAGGCACCTACGGCCAAAATTTGCAGATAATTTTCTTCCTAAATCCTGGGAATTTCAGATCATTTCTGTGCAGGAAAGTTTACATGCATTACTTTGTTTAGTGTTTGCGGTTGTTGCTGTTGATGTTGTATATGAAACCTATCTGCTCAGAGAAACGTCACGAATGCTGCGTATTGTTATTTGGCCGATGCAGTCAGTTATCCCTCTCGCATTTTTTGTGGGTTTTGTTAGGCATGCTTTGTACGCAGTATTCCCAGAGATTAGGCCAGGTGAAAATAGTGACATGATAACAAAGGAGGGTCTAAAAGAATAATGACCTTTCTTTTTATATTATTGATTGTAATTGGTATTCTTCTTCGTCAACGTATTGTTGTGATCTTGGGGTTCGTGGCAGGTTGGTGTTATGTGGTTTGGGGTGATGGTGAACTTAGTTATGTTGTAATGGACCTTTGGGCTGCAGCCGATCAAGAAGTGCTTCTTTCTATTCCGCTCTTTATTCTTGCGGGTAATATTATGTCGCAAGGCAGTATTGCTGTACGGCTGATAACCATGATGCGAGTTGCGACGGCACCGGTGCCCGGAGGGCTTGCCATAGCTACCATTTTATCCTGTGCATTTTTTGCTGCTATCTCCGGATCATCGACAGTGACATTGATTGCGGTTGGGTCGATTATGTATCCAGCGCTTCTTAAAGCGGGCTACTCTAAAAAATTCGCACTTGGCTCTCTTTGTGCCGCAGGAACGCTTGGGATTATTGTCCCACCAAGTATTCCACTTATTCTATATGGTGTAATGACACAGACATCCATCGCTGACCTATTTAAAGCGGGCATTGGCCCTGCGTTTATGCTAACGGCGATAATGGGAATTTACGCGCTCGTTCGAAATTTAAAAGTAGAACGCGGTCAGTTTCAAATGTCTGAAATGATTACGGTGACTAAAAAAGGTGTTTTTGCGCTCTTTATGCCAGTACTCATTTTGGGAGGAATTTATTCTGGTCTTTTTACGGCTACAGAATCTGCCGCTGTTGCCGTATTTTATGCGGTAATTATAGAGGTGTTCGTTCATAAAGAAATGAACTTTGACGATCTGCAAAATGTCATTGTGGAAACGGCTACTATGCTTGGTTCTCTCATTCCATTGTTAATGATGGCGCTCTCGATCAATACATTTCTGGCTTATGAACACGTGCCCCACGCGTTGGTGGAAATTATACAGGCAAATGTAACCAACCAGACGTCTTTCTTGCTGATGACGCTGATTGGTCTTCTGGTTGTAGGCTGTTTCGTCGATATTGGTTCAGCGATACTCATTTTGGCACCTCTTCTTGCACCACTTGCTTTGGCACAAGGGGTTGATCTTACCCACTTTGGGGTAGTGATGATCGTGAACCTTGAGCTGGGTTACTTAACTCCACCTCTTGGTTTAAACTTAATTGTCGCAATGGGGGTTTTCAAGGAAGATTTTTGGCTCATCGCCAAATCGGTGTTGCCATTCTTATTTCTTATGTTTATCGGCCTGCTTATTGTTACTTTCTATCCGTCATTATCACTTTTTTTGCTCTAGGGTACTATCATGTCAAACATTCAAGTCAGACTTAAATCAAGACCGGATGAAAATCCGAGTATTGATAATTTTGAGATCATTTCGAATGAAATGCCATCCGCGAATGAGGGTGAGGTTCTATGTAAAACGCTTTATTTGTCGCTTGATCCTTATATGCGTGGGCAGATCAGCGGACGGCATATTTCAGGCACCATTAATCCAGGTGAACTAATGCGCGGTGAGTGTGTGGGTGAAGTGATTGATGCAAATGGCACTAATCTTGATGTTGGGGATAAAGTCGCCTTTCATGGAGGGTGGCAGACCTATTTTACTGCGCCTGTAAGTGATGTAAAAATCATTGATAAGCGTCTTAATCCAGCGTCACTTGCCCTTGGCATTATGGGTATGCCTGGCCTGACCGCATATGCTGGCCTGTTCCACCTGGCGGAGATAAAAACGGACGATGTGGTACTTGTTTCTGCGGCGTCTGGTGCGGTTGGATCTATGGTTGGGCAGATTGCAAAAATCCAAGGATGTCGCGTCATTGGTATTGCTGGGTCTCTGGAAAAATGTGCATGGCTAATGGATGTTGCAAGATTTGATGGCTGCATCAATTATAAATCCGAAAACTTAGTAGAGGCCATTAAAAGAGAATGTCCGGACGGCATCGACATTTATTTTGATAATGTGGGTGGTGATATACTTGATGCGGCAATGTGGCAACTGGCGATTGGGGCGCGAGTAGTACTTTGTGGTCTCATGGCCCAATATAATTGCGATACCATTCCACCAGGACCAAACCCAGCCACGATTATTAAGGCACGTGCTACTGTACGCGGTATGGTGGTTTATGATCATTTTCACAGGACGCAAGCATTCCATGATCGCACCATTCCATGGTTGCAAGCCAACAAGATTAAATTTCGCGAAGATATTTCTGAAGGGCTAGATGCTGCACCTGCGGCGTTTGAACGTTTAATGAAGGGTAAGAATTTCGGAAAAACCATTATAAAAGTAACTTGATATTTTACTTTCAATAAAAGTTATAATATTATATCATTAGAATATATAACTATTTTCAGATCCTATAAGGGAGATTTTGATGAACATTCTTAAAAGCTTTAAAAAAGCAGTTACAGGAGTAATATTAAGTGGTTGTGCTGTATTGACGGCTGTTGCTGATCAGATTGATCTTTCGACGCCGGAAGGCGTAATTGAGGCAACACGTAAAGTATATTGCCGAAGTGCAGATGAGAAGCCAATGTATTATCGCTTCGAAGGCAATGCTTACGGTAGAAAACGCGGACAGGCCGATGAGGTTCTTTTTCAAGTATCAGGTATGAGCGCACGGCAATGTGTGACAGTAAAAGATGAAACCAAAGGGGACGGTTACAAGTTAATAACTCGGGAAGTGATGCTGTATCTTGACCCTAAAACTGGCGAAGTTATGGACAAATGGAATAATCCTTATTTAGGGCGCGACGTAGATGTTATGCATGTTGAAAATGATCCGGTTAATCAACGTCCTAGCTTTCCTTATGACGCGGAAGGGAAAACTGCGGCTCGCTGGCTTGGCAAAGAAATCGGCGATAGTTGGTTTATGAGCCTTACTGTTCCACTTTTCTACCATAATCCAATGCAAGGCGATTATCAGAAATATGTTGGTGGTGCTTACCATGCCACTGAAATGTTCAGCTTTATTGGTAAAACAGAGGATTTACTTGATGGTGATAAAGACGTTGCAAATGTAGACGTCGCTTGGGTTCGCCTTTCTGAATGGCTTCCTTGGATGGAAATGCAGGGCCGTGAGGGACTTCTTTATGTTAACGCGATTGGTAAAAGTGTTGAGTCATATGAAGGCTTACCGGATATTATTAAAAATTACATAAATGAAAGGGCACCAGAATATAAGGTGCCGCCACCTGGAGACGACACGCGACCTAACGCAACGACTTGGACTGTATTTAAATCGCGTAACGATCCCGAAAGATTACCTTTCGGAGGGCATAACTAACTATTGTGACTAAAAAGACACTTTTCGACAAATTATGGAATAGCCACACCGTTTCTGATCTTGGTGGTGGTGTGGCTTTACTTTACATCGACCGCATTTTTCTTCATGAACGTACGGGCAGTATTTCGCTAATCGGACTTAAAGATCGCGGACGAAAAGTAGCCAAACCTGAAAAAGTGTTTTGCACGATGGATCATATTGTTGATACGGTCCCCGGTCGTACCGACGATACGACAATGCAGGGCGGCCGCGAATTTATTGAATTGACGCGAATGGCCACAAAAAAAGAAGGCATTAGATTATTTGATATTGGCGATCAGGCACAAGGTATTGTTCATGTGATTTCGCCCGAACAGGGCATAATTTTGCCCGGTTTAACACTCGTGTGTCCTGATAGCCATACCTGCACTCAAGGCGCTTTTGGTGCCCTCGCATGGGGAATTGGCTCGACCGAAGCGGAACAAGCCCTGGCAACCGACGTGTTGCGTGTTAAAAAACCAAGAACTATGCTGGTACGCTTTGAGGGTGAACTTTCTGTCGGAGTTACGGCAAAAGATATGATGCTGCATTTGATATCGAAATATTCAGCTTCAGGTGCAGTGGGGTATGCTGTAGAATTTGCGGGAAGTGCGGTTTCACCATTATCCATGGAAAGTCGCATGACGCTTTGCAATATGGCCGTTGAGTTTGGTGCTTTTACGGGAATGATCTCAGTCGATCAGAAAACGGTTGATTTCATTGAGGGGCGACCATTTGCACCAAAAGGTGACTTATGGGATCAGGCTAAAAAGAATTGGCAAGATCTAAAGTCGGACTATGGTGCCAAATTTGATAATGAAATTGTAATTGATGCTAGCAAAATAAGTACTACGGTGTCATGGGGCACCAGTCCAGGACAATCAATATCATTGAATGAGATAATACCATCTCCTAAAAGTTTTAAAGATCAAAATAAAAAAATAGCAGCGGAAAACGCACAAAAATATATGGCGGTTAAACCTGAAACATGGCTACATGAACTTACAATTGATGCCGCTTTTATTGGTTCCTGTACCAACAGCCGATTAACGGACCTGCGGCGTGTTTCTTATATTTTAAAAGGACGCAAAGTGGCGCAAGGCGTGCGCGCCATCTGTGTACCTGGATCAACAAAAGTAAAAGAAGAAGCTGAAGCAGAAGGATTGGATCATATATTTATCGAAGCTGGATTTGAATGGCGGGAAAGTGGTTGTTCCATGTGTTTCTTTGCGGGCGGGGAAAGTTTTGGATTTCAAGAAAGAGTGATTAGTAGCACCAATAGAAATTTTGAAGGACGTCAAGGTCTCGAAACACGCACCCATATCGCGAGCCCAGAAACTGTGGCGGCGTCCGCGATCGCAGGGTACATTTGCGCTGCTAAAGATCTGGAGAATGTGTGATGGAGGGATTTAAGAAAATTATTTCCAAAGCCATTCCCTTGTTGCGAATTAACGTGAATACAGACGCCATCATTCCTTCACGCGAAATGAAACAGGTTTCAAAACAAGGATTGAGCAGAGGACTATTTGCAGGATGGCGTTATAAGTTAAACCAGAGAAGGGAACCTAATCCTGATTTTATTTTAAATGATACTGCTTACAAAGATGCGCAAATTTTATTAAGTGGAGATAATTTTGGCTGTGGCTCAAGCCGTGAACATGCAGTCTGGGCGTTACACGAATATGGGATCCGGGTTATCATCGCACCATCATTTGGTGATATTTTTTATAAAAATTGTATTAGAAATGGCATATTACCTATTTTATTATCCGAGCAGGATATTTCACAATTATCTGACAACGAGCATAAAATAACCTTAGATAATCAGATGATTAATGATGAAATATCATTTGAAATAGCCCCAGCAGATAAAAAAATGCTGGTTGATGGGCTCGATGATATCGAATTAAATTTAAAACATACCAGTGATATTAGGTTATGGGAAAACAATGACCGTATGAAGCGACCATGGGCTTATTTATCTAAACTCAAATAATCTTTTTCTTAGCAAGTTTTGAAATCGCCTCTGTTTGTGCTGAAATAAAATGGGCACGTTCGGGTATTTTGTGGTTGCCCTTCTCATCTAGCAGGGCATTTGCCTTTTGACTTCCTTCTCCCCCGTAAGTTTCAGCAAATACTTCAAAGCGCTGACGAGCAAGATAATTACTCATACCAGGTCTTTTGCGGTATTTACGAAGCGCATGAAGATCAATGCAATCATTTGCTGTCATACTCTCTCCGTATCCGGCTTCGGTCATAATTTGACCTTTAAAATTGATTATAGAGGAGCGACCATCAGTGGAGCTTTTTGGAAGTTCATGACCGCGGATTGAGCCTGAATTTGCTGAAATGACATAGGCCATATTTTCAAGTGCTCGCGCTTTTCGAGCAATCTGTTTTGGTGTTTCGCTCATGTTGCCCATTTCACCAGTGGAATGGAGAAAAACTTCTGCCCCGCGCATAGCGAGACAACGAGCAATTTCAGGATAGAGTATTTCTTCAGATGCGATAGTGGCCAGATTTCCAATATCGGTTTTGGCTACAGGGAATACCCCGTCCATGCCATATATATCGAGATATTTATCCCACACGTCATGTGGGGTGGGTGCAAACATACTATTTAATCGGCGGTACCGCAATATGACATCGCCGTTAGGGCCAATAATGAAACATGTCTGGAAATATAGACCTAGAAAATGATCATCAAGTTCGTAGGCATTTCCGGCCAGATATATATCATTATCTTGCGCGATCTTGCCAAGGGCTTCATATTCGGGGCCATCAGCATGAATGCAGGCTTTATGCGCCCAACTTTCAATGGTGTCGCCGAGCGGATAAGCAGTCAGAAAATATTCAGGCAGGACAATAAGCTTGCTGTCAGGGCCAATAAAGCGTTTACTCGCTGGAATTTCCATAGCAAGGCGAGCGATGGTGGCATTCATGACCAATTGCGATGCATCACGGTCAACACAGGTATTGATCGCATCTACCGCTGTTTGCAGTGCAATGCCGTAATAAGAAGGGCCCAGAAGTTTTTGTTTATCAGACATAATACTTATAACTCAATTAGTTCAATTAGTTCTCCGGCTGAGCCAATGCAGCAGGCGCTACGGCGACCGTTATAACCGGCGCTAGAGAATGTAGTCGGTTCTGAAAGTAACGACACATTAACCTTATCAAGATCTTCTACCATATATGTTGTCATGGCGATACCAGGTTCCAACATTCCATCATTTCTTGGGCGTATAATCGTCCCCTTTGGGTATTGATCAATTTCATTATTCACGACCCGCCCGTTACATGACATACAAAGAAAATGCTTAGTATCATCAGCTAGTTCAAAAGCATTATTAATAACGCTATAAGGAATATGGAACGTGTTACCCTCTGCCCATCCAAATGCATCTACATAAAATTGCACAGCTTTTTCCACATCTGGTGTTGCGAGAACCATGATAAATATGTGATCTACGAATGATTGGGCCAGTGGAAGATCATATGCAGGTAAATTACCTCGGACTTGATTAAGGTAAAAAAGTTCTTTCGAAAGCCCAACAGCCTGCATCGGGTAAATTGCATCACTAAAATCAAATTCCGTGGGTTTCCCTATAATTTCAAAAGGACTATCTTTGAGTTTTTCATGCAGCAGATCGGCATCTTTAACCGTGATTTCTATCGCATTCCAACCATAGGTTTTCAAATACTCATATTCAGGCACCTCATCATTTTGTACAAGCCGAATATAAACTTCTGCGCCGCTTTCTGGGCCCGCAATGATCTGGCGTCTACCTAACATTTTAGGTGTGCCCCAGGCAGCAGCCTGTTCTTCACTAACATTACTTTCTTCAATGATTTTATAAGAAAAATGATCCCGATAACATTTGTAAGTGGCGTCGATATCCGGTGCGCTGACGGTCGCTATTTTGATGCGGCCTTCAACATCGCCATTTTCACTCTTGATAGCCATTTAACTTCCTTTATTTCGGTAAATATAGTGAAGATGATTTAATTGTTTGGTAAAAAGGGCAATGACAAATATCATTATAGAGTTTTAAAATATTGATATACTTTAATTTTTGTTGAACAAAGTAAATCTTTAGAGAGAAAATTATCAAATGAGTGAATTTGCCGCACTAAACCATGAACTTGTGAATATTCTAGGGGATAAATGTGTAGTTACAGATGAAAGCGAGCGTCGCTTATACTCACAGGATGTATTTAGTGAAGCAGAATATGTAACCAAAGCAATCATTCAACCTGCAAACATAGCCGAGTTATCGCAAGCGATTAAGGCGACGACGAAATTTGGCTACGCGGTTTTCCCACGCGGTGGTGGAATGTCCTATACAAGCGGCTACCTGCCAAGCAGGAACAAATCTATATCGCTTGATATGTTGAAGATGAACAATATTGTTGAGCTAAGTTTAGATGATATGTTTATTACCGTCGAAGCTGGTTGCACATGGGCACAAGTCCATGAGGCCCTAAAAGGTAAAGGTGTTAGAACACCTTTTTGGGGAACGTTATCCGGCCTGCGGGCAACGGTTGGTGGTGGCGTAAGTCAAAATAGCCTTTTCTTTGGCACAGGAATATATGGTTCAGCAGCGGAAAGTGTAATCGGCTTGGAGGTCGTTGCTGCTGATGGTGAGGTTGTCAGAACTGGTTCAGCATCCATAAAAGGAGGCACACCGTTTTCACGTTACCACGGCCCTGATTTAACGGGAGTTTTTCTTGGCGATAATGGTGCGCTGGGAATTAAAGCGACTATAACTTTGAAATTAATTTCTAGTCCAAAATATCGTGAATTTGGGTCCTTCAGCTTTGATAGCTATGAAAATATGTTACCAGTCATGAGCGAAATTTCGCGTCGAGGTCTTGCCAGTGAAAGTTTTGGATTTGATCCTTATTTGCAGGAACAACGTATGAAACGCGAAAGTCTCGCTACAGATATCAAGAGCCTAACGGGGGTTTTAAAAGCTAGTGATGGTGTTCTTGATGCTTTAAAAAAGGGTACTAAGCTTGCTGTAGCGGGTCGAGGATATATGAAAAATGTGCTCTATTCTTTTCACGCGACCAGTGAAAATAAGTCAAAAGAGGTTGCAAAGTCCGACATGGCTGAAATTAGAGAAATAACCTTGCAAGCAGGTGGAAAAGAAATTGAGAACAGTATACCAAAGTTGGTGAATAGTAACCCATTCTTACCACTTAATAATATGATTGGACCTGAGGGCGAGAGATGGGCGCCAGTTCATGGCATGACCGCCCATTCTAAGATTGTTGATCTCCATATTGCCGTGGAAAAACTGTTTGAAAGTAATGCTCTAAAAATTAAAAAATATCAGGTTGGTGTTGGTTTTATGTATTTAACGGTTGGCGCAAGTGCGTCACTAATCGAACCAGTATTCTTCTGGCCAGATGCGCTAAAAGAACTTCATCTTAGGTCTGTTGAAAAACAACATCTTAGTAACATAAAAGGATTTGAAGAGAACTTAGAAGCACGGGAATTTATCTCTGGGCTTAGGGGCGAGCTGATCAGGTTATTCAAAGATCATGCCGTGGTTCATTTACAGATAGGAAAAACTTATCTGTATAAAGATGGGTTGGAAGAGAATAGCCTAAATTTGATTACGTCAATCAAAAAGCATATGGATCCGCAAGGCTTGATAAACCCTGGTTCACTTGGGCTTTAAAACATTCTCAGGTAAAAAATTTATATACTATAGGACTTGCTTCTTTGTGTAAGTTAAGTATAAATCGAGGGTTGCTTGATTACCTATTGTGTGGGCAGTTAGCTCAGTAGTAGAGCGCCTCGTTGACATCGAGGAGGTCACAAGTTCGAACCTTGTACCGCCCACCATTCATTTCCTAGTGAAACAAGTTATCCCTTAACTCCACCAGTATTTTGATTATTACTTGTGACATAAGAGTTTAACGGTTAAACCTAGTACGAATAAATTATATTTTGAGAATTTAATAATGTCCCTAAGTCACCTTGAACTCTTAGAAGCTGAGAGTGTCCATATAATGCGAGAAGTCGCTGCGACGAGTAGCAATCCGGTTATGCTTTATTCCGTCGGTAAGGATAGTGCCGTAATGCTGCGTCTAGCTTTAAAGGCCTTTGCCCCCGGAAAGCTGCCTTTCCCAGTTCTTCATGTGGATACTACATGGAAATTTAAGGAGATGATCGCTTTTCGCGATAAAATGGTTGAGGATAATGATCTTAATCTATTGGTTCATATTAATGCTGAGGGTGTTAAGAAAGGTATAGGTCCGTTTAGTCATGGCTCTGCAGTGCATACGGACATCATGAAAACGGTCGGACTTAAGCAGGCCCTTGATAAATACTCATTTGATGCGGCTTTTGGTGGTGCGCGTCGCGATGAAGAAAAATCTCGGGCCAAAGAGCGTATTTTTTCTTTCCGTTCTGCTCAGCATCGATGGAACCCGAAGAACCAGCGCCCAGAGCTCTGGAATATCTATAATAGTCGCATAAATAAAGGAGAGAGCGTGCGGGTTTTCCCTCTTTCCAACTGGACCGAACTTGATATTTGGCAATATATTCATCTTGAAAATATACCCATTGTCCCGCTCTATTTTGCCGCAAACAGACCAGTTGTTGAGCGTGATGGGCAGCTCATTATGGTTGATGATAACCGAATGCCTATTCACGCAGATGAAAAAATTATGGAAAAAATGGTACGTTTTAGAACGCTTGGCTGTTATCCGCTCACCGGAGCTGTTGAAAGTGAAGCAGATACATTGGAAGGGATCATAGCCGAAATGTTGCTGGCAAGGACTTCGGAACGTCAGGGACGCGTCATTGATAAAGACGCCGATGGTTCCATGGAACAGAAAAAGCAGGAAGGGTATTTTTAATGTCACATCGGTCCGGCATCATTGAGAATGATATTTCTGCTTATCTTAATGCTCAAGCTGAAAAATCTTTTCTTCGTTTCATTACTTGTGGTTCCGTTGACGACGGTAAATCAACGCTGATTGGTCGATTGCTCTATGATAGTAAAATGATTTTTGAAGATCAATTGGCTGCTCTTGAAAATGAAAGCAAAAAACATGGCACTCAAGGCCAGAATATTGATTTTGCGCTTTTAGTTGATGGCCTAGCGGCCGAGAGAGAACAAGGTATTACCATCGATGTTGCTTACCGCTTTTTTACGACCGATAAACGCAAGTTCATTGTAGCCGATACACCGGGCCATGAACAATATACCCGTAATATGGCAACGGGGGCATCCACGGCCGATCTAGCAGTCTTGATGATTGATGCGCGCAAGGGAATTCTTACGCAAACGAAACGGCATAGTTTTATCGTGAGTTTACTCGGCATTAAAAATATTGTTCTTGCTATAAATAAATTGGATTTGGTTGATTTTAATCAGGAGATTTTTGAGCAGATTAATCAGGAGTATCGTGAATTTGCAAGCGAACTTGGTTTCGATGAAATTGTCTCTATACCTATTTCCGCACTTGCCGGGGATAATATCTTAGAGAATTCAGAAAATACACCGTGGTATTCTGGTCCAACATTAATGGAACATCTTGAAACTGTGGAAATTTCTTCAGAACAAAATGATTTTTTTTTTCGCCTGCCAGTGCAGTGGGTAAATAGACCAAATCATGAATTTAGAGGGTTTAGTGGCAATATTTCATCAGGATCAGTTTCCGTAGGGGATGAGATTATCGCGCTTCCCAGTTTAAGAACCAGTATTGTGAAATCAATTATTGGTACTAAGGGTAAAAAAAATTCAGCGGAAACTGGTGAAGCCATTACACTCTGCTTGGTTGATGAAATTGATATTTCTCGCGGCGATGTAATAGCAAATGTGAATGATCGTCCGGAGGTTACTGACCAGTTTCAGGCTCATATTATCTGGATGCATGATGATGATATGCTGCCCGGCCGTCCTTACCTGTTCAAAACCACCAATAAAACAATTGAAGGTGTGATCACTGAACTTAAATACAAAGTGAATGTTAATTCTCTCGAGCATGAAAGCTCAAAAATATTGAAACTAAATGAAGTAGGCCTTGTCAATATTAATCTTGGCGAGCCCATAGGATTTGATGCCTTTAATAATAACAAAGTATTGGGCAGTTTTATCATTATTGATAAGTTTACTAATAACACAGTAGCCTGTGGAATGATTAATTTTGGTCTGCGCCGCGCAAGTAATATCCATTGGCAAGCCGTTGATGTGAATAAAGAAAGCCGCGCCAAACAGAAGCACCAGAAACCTAAAGTCCTTTGGTTTACTGGCCTTTCAGGCTCTGGAAAATCAACCATCGCCAATCTGGTTGAAAAGAAGCTCCACGCAATGGGAAATCATACATACCTGTTGGACGGTGATAACGTCCGTCATGGCCTCAATAAAGACCTTGGCTTCACCGATGTCGACCGGGTAGAAAATATCCGCAGAATTGGAGAGGTCGCCCATCTTATGGTCGATAGTGGTCTGATCGTTCTCACCGCCTTCATCTCCCCCTTTCGCGCCGAACGCCAAATGGTTCGCAAAATGATGGGCGACGGGGAATTTATAGAAATCTTCGTCGACACCCCACTGGAGGTATGTGAGCAGCGCGACATAAAAGGTCTCTATAAAAAAGCAAGAGCGGGGCAACTCAAAAACTTCACAGGTATTGATAGCTCTTATGAAGTTCCGCAGATAGCCGAAATTCATGTTAATACGGTGGATAATAGTGCTAATGAAGTTGCAGAATTTATTATTGGAAAGTTGATGGCTTAGATACAATGAAACAATGGATATTCGTATTTATGTATATAAGGTTTCTTGTAGTTGTTTTTACAATATTCACTTTTAGTTTGGCCGCATATGCTCAACAATGGGCCCCGGTGGGTGACCCGGGTTTGCGCCGCGATGTAGAGCTATTAAAGACTTATGATATAATACACGGCCCTGTAAACACATGGCCTATGAGTTGGCGGCAAATAATAGCAAATATAAATGTAAGTGCAGATCAATCTTATCCGGCACATATTATGCGTGCAATTGAGCGGATTAGAACCAAAATGCCGCATAAAGGTCTCAGAGCATCAGCTATAGCACGATATACCAATGAACCAAGTCTTATGCGTGGTTTTGGTGATACGGCACAGTCTGATATGGACCTCACACTATCTGCTGGTATTACGGAAGAAAAAATAGAAGCTAATGTTTTATTTAATTATATAGATCATGTAAGTGGTGATAATGTTAATTTGGATGGCTCGTATATTGCAACCAATATTGGCAACTGGTCATTATACGCAGGAGCTATCGACCGCTGGTGGGGACCTGGACAAGATAATACACTTTTATTAAGTTCAAATGCACGACCTATGCTATCCGCCGGCTTTCGCCGCATAAATCCAAAATCTTTTAAAAAAAAATGGCTCAATTGGATTGGGCCTTGGACATGGGATATGTTTCTTACTAATATGGGCAAAAATCGACATGTACCAAATACCTTAATGGTTGGGATGCGCCTGGGAATAGAACCTTTTAATAATTTTGAAGTTGGGCTTTCGCGAACTTTGCAACTCTGTGGGAAAAACCGACCTTGTGGACCCAACATGTGGGCAAGAGCACTGATTGCAATTGGGGATCTCGATAACACAATTACGGACTATGAACCTGGAAATCAACTTGCAAGTATAGATATTGCTCATTCCATAACACTTGGTGATAAAAGTTTAAGGATTTACGCCGAAGGTACTGCAGAAGATATAGAATTTGCTATACCATATCAATATTCGCGGCTAATTGGGGCTACGTTGACAGCTCCAGTCGGCGAAAGTGGCGAAAATTTATCATTTAACATAGAATTAAGTGACTCTGGTGATGTACTAGCATGGTTAATAGGTGATAGGCGAGATGGTGTAATGTATGGCCACACAATTTATAAAACAGGTCATCGTTATGACGGTAGAACTTTAGGACATAGTTTTGATAACGATAGTAAACTTGCGTCTTTAGCAGTAACATATACTAAAAGTGATGGTGAATTTTATCGTATCAGCATACGTACCGCTACTTTAAACTGGGATGATACATCCAGAAATATTGTTAGTGCTGAGCGTCAAAAATATCAAAGCTTTGAATTTTTTGCTTCAAAACGGTTTGAATTTGGTCATTTAGATGCAAAAATGAACATTCAGTCCAGAGCAGTTACTCTAACTCAGGGAATTCTACCTCGCTTAGCGGCTGGATTAACATGGCGAATAGATATTTAATTTAAAATGATTGCTAACTTATGAAAAACATAACTTGTTTTAAAGCGTATGATATCCGTGGACAACTGGGAACGGAACTTAATGTCGATATTGCTTACCGTATTGGCCGAGCATTTGGGAAATTTATAAATCCAAAAAGTATTGTCGTCGGTAGTGATATTCGTCTGACTTCAGAAGAGCTGAAAAATGCTTTATCGGAAGGTCTTTTAGACGCAGGCGTTGATGTCATTGATATTGGAATGACAGGATCGGAAGAAATCTATTTTGCCACTAAATACCTAGGGCTTGATGGAGGTGTCGAAGTAACAGCAAGCCATAACCCTATAGATTTTAACGGAATGAAACTGGTGCGTGAGGAGGCGCGTCCTATAAGTGCCGATACTGGGCTTTTAGATATTAAGCGAATTGTAGAAGAAAATAATTTCCCAGAAGTTCGCAAACGCGGAATATTGTCACAAAAATCTACTTTAAATACTTATGTTGACCATTTGATGACTTATGTAGACTTGGCCTCATTTAAGCCCTTAAAGTTGGTTATTAATTCTGGTAATGGTGCTGCGGGACATGTAATCGACGCTATTGAAGAAAGGTTGAAAAAATCAGCTGTACCAGTTGAAATTATTAAAATTTATAACGAACCTGATGGTACTTTCCCTAACGGAATTCCTAATCCTATGTTGCCCGAAAACCGTCAGGATACCATTGATGCAGTATTAAAAAATAATGCTGATATGGGCATTGCTTTTGATGGAGATTTTGACAGATGTTTCTTGTTTGATGAAAAAGGCCGCTTTATTGAAGGTTATTATATTGTAGGATTGCTTTCAGATGCATTTTTGCAAAAAAATCATGGATCAAAAATTATTTATGATCCTCGCCTAACATGGAACACGCTTGATCTCGTCAAAAAAGCAGGGGGTAGGGCTATTATGTCCAAATCTGGCCATTCTTTTATAAAAGAACGTATGCGGGCTGAAGATGCTATTTATGGTGGAGAAATGAGTGCGCATCATTATTTCCGCGACTTTTCATATTGTGACAGCGGTATGATCCCTTGGTTGCTTGTGGCTGAATTACTCTGTAAGAAATCAACATCCTTGTCAAAAATAGTTGAAGAGCGAATTGCCAAATACCCATCACCTGGTGAAATTAATAGTAAGCTTGAAAAACCAGTAGAAGCCATCGAAAGAGTATTAAACGCTTATCAGGAAGATGCGTTGGTCCTAGATAAAACAGATGGTATAAGTTTAGAGTTTGAAAAGTGGCGTTTTAACTTAAGAAGCTCTAATACTGAACCAGTAGTCAGGTTAAATTTAGAAACTAAAGGAGACATAGCACTGATGAAAGAAAAGACCGCAGAAATTCTAGAGCTTCTACGGAAATAAAAAAATATTTTATATGGTGAAGTATATCTATTCAACTATAAACTATGCGAAAAAAAGGATTTGATTAAAATAATGCCATTAACCTGGGTCTATAAAAATTTTGAAGCATTTGATACCACTGTAAAATGTAAACTAATGAAGAAACTGGAATATATTCTTCCAGCTTTTAAAGAAAAAGCAATTAATCCTGATAAGCCAATGTTGTCGTTACCGGCGATGATTGATGATCTTGCTGAGATCGAAGAAAATGCGGATCGTATATCATCTGCAAATACAGATGTATTAGTTTTGGGCGTTGGTGGTTCCAGCCTTGGTGGTCAGGCACTTATAAAAGCCTGCGGAACTTATAATAACGATCGTCCAAATGTAAAATTTACAGATAATTTATCGCCTCTTGGATTTCCTCATTTACTTTCAAGTCTAAATCCTAAACATACTCATATTCTAGCCATTTCTAAAACAGGCCGCACGATCGAGCTTCACGCTCTACTTGCTATTGTTATGAAATGGTTAAAGGAAGCAAATTGCAATTATAAAGATCATATTACTATAATCACAGAGACTGAAACATCTCCACTTCGAAAATTAATTGACCTTTTCGATCTGCCGTCGCTCCAGCATCACATCATGCTTGGGGGGCGATTTTCTATACTCTCTAATGTTGGTTTATTGCCCGCTGCAATTGCCGGTGTTAATATTCGAGAGCTTCGAATTGGTGCACAGGAAGTGATAGAAGAAATGAAAGTGGCAAAAAAACCAGATGATATTCCTTCCGCTGTTGGTGCTGCTCATATTATTTCTCAACAGCAACAAAATAATATCAATATCTCTGTACTATTTCTTTATGATGATCGTTTGCGGAAAATTGGTGAATGGTACTGTCAATTATGGGCGGAAAGTCTCGGTAAAAAAGGCGTAGGAACGACCCCAATAATCGCCCAAGGCCCCCTCGATCAGCATAGTCAGCTTCAACTTTATATGGAAGGGCCGAGAGATAAAAGTTACAGTTTTATTAGCGTTGGTTGCGACGATAGCCCGGCCACGGGTATACCAGAAATGCCTAATGATGTTGGTATGAATACTTTATCAGGTCTAACGCTTCACGATATTGTTTCTGCTATGTCAGAAGGAACGCATCATGCACTGTGTGAAACAGGCCAACCTACACGTCAGGCTCACATGGATAATTTGAGTGAAAAAAACATCGGCAGTCTAATCATGCATTTTTTTCTAGAAACAAAATTTTCCAGTTATCTTCTAGGTGTTGATCCCTACGGGCAACCTGGTGTGGAGCGAGGAAAAGTTATTACACGGAAACTTCTAAAGAACTTCAAGAAATAATAAATATGGAAAATTCATGTATTAAGGATAAATTTTACGAACATTGGCGGTGGAAAATATTTTTTATTACATGGCTTGCTTTTGCCAATTTTATTGCCGCTATTCTTTTGATCCCTTTTTGGAATTTAATGCCACGCTTTGACCTTGAAAAATAATTAAAGACATTGATCTAGTCTTTTCTAATAAATTTAATGTAAATAGGTTTTAAGTGATTATTTCAAGGAATGAAAAAGAAATTTTAGGTGGGCTTTACCAAAAACGTATAGTAATTTGTATAGGCAGTAAAACGCAAAATTATATTGAATGTAGAAATGGATTAGCGTACTATTAGCTATATTATAACAATGGGTGTCAAATGCAAAATCAATGGACTAATAAAACTATATTAATTACAGGGGTCTGTGGCACAATTGGGAGGGAGCTACTACGCCTTTTAGCTGATTTTGATGTTAAGCATATTATTGGTATAGATAATAATGAAAGTGAACTTTTTTTTGTAACAGAAGATTATAAAAAAGATGATAGAGTTCAGCTGTTTTTAGGTGACTTAAGAGATGTGACATCATTAAAGGATAAAATGAATGGTGTTGATATTGTATTGCATTCTGCGGCATTAAAGCATGTCATATTGTGTGAGCAAAGCCCCAGAGACGCAATTCAAACAAATATTCTTGGAACTCAGAATGTAATTGACGCTGCACTTAGTAATAATGTTGAGCGTGTCATATTCACTTCTTCAGATAAAGCCGTAAATCCAACAAATGTAATGGGTACTTCGAAGTTGATGGGTGAAAGGCTTATGACGGCGGCCCACGCAACAACAAATGAGGGGGGGCCAATTTTTTCCTCTACAAGGTTTGGGAATGTTTTAGGCTCTAGGGGCTCTGTAATACCAATATTTAAAAGGCAAATATCTCAAGGTGGTCCTCTAACACTTACTCATCCAGATATGACGAGATTTATTATGACACTCGAAGAGGCTTGTCGTTTATTATTAAATTCTGTCTTTATAGCATGTGGCGGTGAGGTTTTTATTACTAAAATGCCTATCTGTAGAATAGATGACCTTGCTAATGTTCTAATTAAACAAAGTGGAAATTCTGACATTGTGATTGAAGAAATAGGTATTAAACCTGGCGAAAAATTGTATGAAGAATTAATGAACGAAGAGGAAACCAGAAGAACAGTTGAGCTTGATGAGTATTTTTCTGTTCTTCCAGCATTTACAAACATATACCGTAAAATAAATTATAAATATTGCGATGATAAAAAAATAGGTATTAATAATCCGTATAATTCATCAGTTGAAATATCATTAAAGCCTGAAGAGTTGACTAAATTTTTAATAGAGAATGGCTTGGTTGGAGAAGGCTAATGAAAGTATTGATTTTAGGTGGCGATGGATATCTTGGATGGCCTACTGCTATGTCACTTTCTGCGCGTGGACATGACGTTTGGGTCGTAGACAATTATTTACGTAGAAAAACTGCTGTAGAAACAGCATCTGAGGCGTTGTTGAACGCGCCATTATTAGATGAGCGTGCTGCAATTTTTAAAGCAGAAACAGGCAATGGAATTAAAGTGACTATAGGTGATTTATGTGACCGTAGTGTACTAGATAATATTTTCACTATTTTTAAGCCCGACGTCGTAATACATTATGCAGAACAACCGTCTGCCCCTTACTCTATGATGAATTATGAAACAGCTAGGCTAACATTTGATAATAATCTGCAAACTACTTTTAATGTAATATGGGCTGTCTTGCAGCATGCCCCTGAATGTCATATTATTAAACTTGGCACTATGGGGGAATACGGTACTCCGAATATTGATATCGAAGAAGGCTGGATAGATATTGAACATAAAGGCCGTTCAGGGAAGTTTTTGTATCCGAGAGCTGCAGGCTCTTTGTATCATACTACGAAAGTTTTAGACACGGACCTGTTGTGGTTTTATGTAAGAACTTATGGCTTAAAAGTATCTGATTTGATGCAAGGACCAGTATATGGATTTGCAACGGCTGAAACGGATATTTCAGATAAACTGTTACCGCATTTCCATTATGATGATATTTTTGGAACTGTTGTAAACCGGTTTCTTGTGCAGGCGGTCGCTGGAGTGCCGTTAACTGTTTATGGAAAAGGGGGGCAGACAAGAGGATATTTAAATATTCAGGATACATTGCAGTGTGTTGAACTGGCAATGAATAACCCTGTCGATGCAGGAGAATTGAGGATTTTAAATCAATTTACAGAAACTTTTTCAGTGAATGAACTAGCTGAAAAAATTCAGGCTGTGGGTAATGTTCTTAATTTAAATGTTGAAGTTAAGGCTATAGAAAATCCGCGCAAGGAATTAGAAGATCATTATTATAACCCAATTCATTCAGGTCTTAACGAATTAGGGTTAAAGCCACATTATATGACTGATCAGGTTATTGCTGGAATGCTGAATAAGGTTCTTGAGTATAAAGATAGAATTGATGTGAGTAAAATTTTACCACGTGTTAAGTGGAGCTAAAAAGTATGAAATGGTTAATTACGGGTGGATGCGGATTTATTGGTAAAAACCTTATTCAAAAACTTATGGAAAATCAAGAAAACAGTATTCGTGTTGTAGATAATTTATCTGTAGGTACTCGGCAAGATCTCAATTGGGCCTTTCCTGCATATATTGAATCTAAGATTGACCAGCTTCATAACTTCTCTAGCAAGTCTGTTGAATTAGTCGTGGCAGACATTATGGATGCTGATTCTGCTATAAAACTTACGCGTGGAGCGGATGTTATAGTACATCTAGCCGCAAATACAGGGGTTGGTCCCTCTGTAGAGGATCCGCGTTCGGATTGTATGACTAATGTAATTGGTACTTTTAATTACCTTGAGGGGGCTCGTGAGAATAATGTTTCTCGTTTCGTTTTTGCTTCTTCTGGCGCTCCAATTGGTGAGTGTGTTCCGCCCATTCACGAAGAAATGGCGGCGCATCCAGTATCCCCGTATGGGGCTAGTAAGCTAGCAGGAGAAGGATACTGTTCAGTTTATAAACAAACATATGGTATTAATACAGTTGCTCTTCGATTTGGGAATGTTTATGGACCAGGCTCTACTCATAAATCTAGTGTCGTAGCTAAATTTATTCGTCGAGCTATGGCGGGAAAAGTATTGGAAATTTATGGTGATGGCTCTCAAACTCGAGATTTTATTTTCTTATTTGATCTTATCGACGCTATTTATAAAGCAGCAACGGTAGAGAAGGTCGGCGGTGAAGTTTTTCAGATTGCCACGAACAAGGAAACTACGGTTAGTGAAATGCTTGAGTTATTAGTGGATGTGATGAAAGAATCTGGTTTCCCTGAGGTGAGGGTAATAAAAACGGAAGCCCGGTTAGGGGATGTTATGCGCAACTTCTCTGACATTAGTAAGGCGAAAAAAGTTCTTGGCTGGGAAGCCAAATGGACACTTAAAAATGGTCTACATAAAACTATGGAATTTTTCCAGAATAGTTGAAAAATACGATGATCATTCGATTATTATTTTTACTAACAGGAGAGTAATTAAATCATGTCCATTTTAGTTACAGGTGCTGCAGGTTTTATAGGAATGCATGTTTGTAAAGCCTTAATTTCCCGTGGGGAACATGTCGTTGGCATAGATAATTTGAATGATTATTACGATGTCGCATTGAAGCTTGCCCGTCTCTCCTGTATTAATGAGGTTGGTAATTTTAAATTTATCGAATTAGATTTCTCAGATCAAAAAAAATTACAGGATGCGCTTTGTAGACAAAAAATTACTAAAATAGTGCATTTAGGTGCACAAGCTGGTGTGCGGTATTCAATCAAAAACCCTAGTGCTTATGTACAGTCAAATTTAGTAGGGCATGTGAATATACTAGAGATAGCTAGAAATATTGATGGTTTTGAACACCTGGTTTATGCCTCTTCTTCTTCTGTATATGGTGGTAACGAATTAATGCCTTTTTCAGAAAAGCATGCTGTAAATACACCTGTGTCATTATATGCAGCTACTAAGAAATCGGATGAACTTATATCCCAATCTTACGCTCATTTATATCGCATCCCCATGACCGGGTTGAGGTTTTTTACTGTATACGGTCCTTGGGGTCGCCCTGATATGGCTTACTGGCTTTTTACTAAGGCCATACTAGCCGGAAAAGAGATAAAAGTATTTAACAATGGGGATATGAGGCGAGATTTCACTTATGTTGATGATATAGTGGGAGGGATCATTGGGTGCTTATATAAAGCACCAATTGATGATGGAAGATATTATATTGATAATTCTAATGCTCCGCATAGAGTATTTAATATAGGAAATAATAAATCAGAAAACCTTCTGGAAATGATTGAATTGTTGGAGGGTGCCATAGGTAAGAAAGCTGTAAAAGTTTTCTTACCTATGCAACCAGGTGATGTTAAGGAGACTTATGCGGATATTTCTGCTATTGAAAAAGATATTGGCTATTTTCCATCGACCTCGATACAAGTTGGCTTACCTAGTTTTGTGTCATGGTATCGTCAATTTTACGAAATTTAATTGAAGTTAAGGGATTATTATGCGTGTAGTTGTAATTGGAACAGGCTATGTAGGTTTAGTTTCAGGCACTTGTTTTTCAGAATTTGGTCATCAGGTAGTCTGTGTTGATAAAGATAGTGATAAAATAACCAGTTTAAATAATGGTGAAATACCTATTTATGAGCCTGGCTTAGATACTCTTATTGCAAGAAACGTAGCAGCGGGCCGACTAGAATTTGTCACAGATTTAGCTGCGGCTATGAAAACGGCGGAAATTGTATTTATTGCTGTAGGCACGCCAAGTCGAAGAGGTGAGGGGCAAGCTGATTTGCAATATGTTTTTGCTGCAGCTGAGGAGGTTGCTGACTATATAGACCGTTATATGGTCGTTGTGACCAAATCTACGGTACCTGTTGGAACGGGAGAAAAAGTTAATGAACGTATTGCCAATAAAAACCCTAAAGCGGACTTCGATGTAGTATCTAATCCTGAATTTTTGCGAGAAGGAGCTGCTATTGATGATTTTATGCACCCTGATCGTATAGTTGTAGGTGTAAAATCTGACCGAGCAAAAGTGGTTATGAAAGAGCTTTACCGTCCTCTTTATTTAAATGAAACGCCTATTTTATTTACCACATTAGAATCTTCAGAATTGATTAAATATGCTTCGAATGCGTTTCTAGCTACAAAAATTGGATTTATTAATGAAATGGCTGACCTTTGTGAGCATGTGGGAGCAGATGTTCAAGATGTAGCGAAGGGAATGGGATTGGACGGTCGTATAGGGTCAAAGTTTCTTAATGCGGGGCCAGGATATGGGGGGAGTTGTTTTCCTAAAGATACTATAGCATTGTTGCACACAACTGAAGAGTTTGGGGGTACTAATCGTATTGTTAAGGCGGTAGTGGAAAGTAACAATTATCGTAAATCTGTAATGGCGGATAAAGTAATAAATTTATGTAATGGGTCGGTAGAGGGATTAAAAATAGCTGTACTTGGATTAACATTTAAACCTAATACAGATGATATGCGAGATAGCCCTGCTCTTGATATTATTCCTATATTACAAAAAGGGGGCGCTAATATTTGTGCATATGATCCCGAAGGTATGGAAGAAGCAGCTAAATTGTTGAATAAAATTAAATATGTAACTAACATGTATGATACAATGGATGATGCGGATGTACTTTTGATTATTACAGAATGGAACCAATTTAGAGCGTTGAATTTTGAAGAAGTTAAAAAGAGAATGAATACGGCAAGATTAGTAGATTTAAGAAATATTTATGGTAGAAATAATCCTGTTCCTATAGGCGTTGATTATGTAGGAATCGGAAGGTAATATAATTCAATTTTTAATTTAAAATAAAGCCATTAACACATGCAGTATGAGTTGACGCTCAATAACTTAAATATTAATGTTTCATTTAAAAATGAATTGTTAGAAACCAGAAAAAATCTATAAGCATAACAGCAAGGCTTTTAATGACTATTAAAACAATAAAAAAAGCGGTTTTCCCGGTGGCAGGTTTAGGGACAAGATTTTTACCAGCTACAAAAGCTATGCCAAAAGAAATGCTTCCAATTGTAGATAAACCCCTTATTCAGTATGCTGTTGAAGAGGCTAGAGAAGCAGGAATAGAAGAGGTTGTTTTTGTGACAGGGCGCGGGAAAACGGCCTTAGAGGATCATTTTGATAGATCGTATGAACTGGAAAGTATTCTTAAAAGTCGTGAAAAATTTAGTGTACTTGACGAGCTTGAAAGCTTGTTATCTACGAGCGGATTACGTTTAACTTATACACGTCAGGGAGAGCCTCTAGGTTTAGGGCATGCTGTTGGGTGTGCTGAAAGTATAATAGGAAATGAACCGTTTGCTGTACTTTTAGCCGATGATATTTTCTTAGCTGAAAAGGGCTGCCTTAAACAGATGGTTGAGGTATATGAAGAAGTCGGTGGAAATCTAGTTGCTGCAATGGAAGTCCCCCAAGAGCAAACATCAAAATATGGAATTATTACCCCTGGAACAACCTTTGGAAGACTTACGGAAGTAGATGGATTAGTTGAAAAGCCCGATCCTGCAAACACTCCTTCTTGTCTCGCCGTAATGGGACGCTATATATTTCAGCCAGAAATTTTTAAGTGTTTGGCAAAAGGAAATAAAGGTGTAGGAGGTGAAATTCAATTAACGGACGCGATGGTCAAATTAATTAAACTCCAAAATTTTCATGCGGTTGAAATTGATGGGAATCGATTTGATTGTGGTAGTCGGATTGGATGGCTTGAAGCTAATATTGCTTTTTCATTAGAACGGGATGGGCTTAAAAATGATATGAAGGAAATACTTCATAAATACATATAAACCTCTATTATATAAAAAATTAATTATTGAGAAAAATAAATATGTGGAATGTACAGCTATTTAAGTTAAACTATGATGACCAAGAATCTCTAGCTGTTAAAAACGTCATTGATAGTGGCTGGATCACAATGGGTGAAAAAAGCAAAGAATTTGAATCAAAATTTTCTACTTTTTTACAAAATGATGTGCATAGTACGGCTGTAACAAATTGTACTGCCGCTCTTCATTTGGCGCTACTAGCACTAGGTATTAAAGCGGAGGATGAAGTAATTATTCCGGCTCTGACATTTGTTGCTGATATAAATGTTGTAAGAATTGTTGGAGCAACCCCAGTCCTTGCAGACTGTGAAAGTCTCGAAAATTGGAATATGACAGCAGCCACAATCGAAAAAGTGATTACACCAAAAACTAAAGCCATTATACTAGTTCATTTTGCTGGGTATCCTTGCAAAATGGATGAAATAGTAGCTTTATGTAATAAAAATAAAATTGCAATTATTGAAGATTGTGCACATGCACCTGGAGCTAAATATAAAAATCAGTCAGTTGGAACATTTGGTGATTTTGGATGTTTTAGTTTTTTTACTAATAAAAATCTTTCTGTAGGCGAGGGAGGGATGTTAACGACTATGAATGCCGAACTTGACCAGAAAGTAAAGTATTTTCGGTCACATGGAATGACATCACTAACACTCGACCGTCATAAAGGTAGGGCAATTACGTATGATGTTTCTCAACCTGGCCTTAACTATAGAATTGACGAAATACGTTCAGCTCTTGGTTTGGTGCAACTGGAAAAATTGACCAAAGCAAACGAAAGACGAAAATTATTAGTAGAAAAATATATTGAACTTCTGGAAGGAACCAACGGTATATCCATTCCTTTTATGGACACCAAAAATTTAAAGT
Source organism: Kordiimonadaceae bacterium (assembly GCA_018675425.1). Lineage (GTDB taxonomy): Bacteria > Pseudomonadota > Alphaproteobacteria > Sphingomonadales > Emcibacteraceae > Pseudemcibacter. Next base: position 62,338 of record JABGYD010000069.1, on the reverse strand, counting down.
CAGTATACCATATTTTTCCTATTCTATTAGGCGTCGGAATTGATAGATTGGGAATAATCGAACTAATGAAACAAGATGGTATTCAAACATCAATTCATTATCCTTCCTTTAGAGATTTTACTGCGTTCAGTGATCTTAATCTTAATGAGGCTCATATTGCTGAGGATATAGCTAAAAGAGAATTAACGTTACCCCTATACCCAACAATGACTTTTGAAGAAGTAGAATTAGTTGTAATAAGTATAAAAAGCGCTTTAGGAAGTTAATAATGGATTTAACACTTAAGTTAATTGGGCGCACCAACACTCTTTTTAATAATGATATGGAAAAACATAAAGTCGAATTACAGAAAATAGTTTCAAACTCTTCGTTTTTGGTGTTAGGTGCCGCTGGATCTATAGGGCAGGCTGTAACTAAGGAGATATTTAAACGTTCGCCGAATAAACTACATGTTGTTGATATAAGTGAAAATAACATGGTCGAGTTGGTGCGGGATATACGCAGTTCTTTAGGGTATATTAATGGTGATTTTAAAACATTTGCTCTTGATATTGGATCTAAACATTATGATGCATTTATAGATTCAGACGGAAAATACGATTATGTTTTAAATTTATCAGCATTAAAACACGTCCGAAGCGAAAAAGATGCATATACGTTGATGCGTATGATCGAAGTCAATATTGAAAATACTGATAAGACTATTCTGCAATCTATTCAGAATAATAGTAAGAAATATTTTTGTGTTTCTACAGACAAGGCCGCAAATCCGGTGAATATGATGGGGGCTTCGAAACGGATTATGGAAATGTTTCTTATGAGGCGTAGTCATAAAATACCGATTTCAACTGCCCGCTTTGCTAATGTCGCATTTTCAGATGGTTCATTATTACATGGATTTAATCAAAGAATTCAAAAAGGACAACCAATATCTGCTCCTAATGATATTAAAAGATATTTTGTTACCCCTAAAGAATCAGGAGAGTTATGCTTAATGTCCTGTATATTTGGTGATAACCGAGATATATTATTTCCCAAATTAAATGAAAATCTTCACCTGATCACATTTAGTGATATAGCTGTAAAGTATTTATTAAATTTAGGATATGAACCATATCTTTGTTCTAGTGAAGAAGAAGCTAGGGAGTTAGTTAGTTCATTACCTGCCCAAGGTAAATGGCCTTGCTATTTCTTTTCAACTAATACAACGGGCGAAAAAGACTTTGAGGAGTTTTTTACTGACAATGAATTATTGGATTTAGATAGATTTGAAGATTTAGGGGTGATTAAAACTGAACCAGAATTTGATAAAAAGAAGCTTGATTTTTTTACCCAGACTACTTTAAAGCTGCAGGAACAAGGTCGTTGGACTAAAGATGAAATTGTTGAATTGTTTTTTACTATGATCCCAGAATTTGGTCATAAAGAAACAGGTAAATATTTAGATAATAGAATGTAATTATGCAAAGATTTTTCGATATAATTTTTTGTTCTGTGGCCTTAATTGTTTTGTCTCCATTCCTTATTCCAATTAGTATTTTATTGAAATTAACTGGAGAAGGTGAAATATTCTTTGTTCAATCTCGTGTAGGAAAGCAAGGAAATATTTTTGGATTGTTAAAGTTTGCAACAATGCTTAAAGATAGTCCGAATATGTCCATGGGAACGGTAACTGTTAAAGACGACCCGAGGGTACTTCCAATGGGGAAATTTTTAAGAAAAACCAAAATTAACGAATTACCGCAATTGCTAAATGTTTTATTAGGAGAAATGAGCCTTATTGGACCACGGCCCCAGACGCAGCGCTGTTTTTATGCGTTCCCAAAGGTTTCACAAGATGTTATTATTAAAGTGAGGCCTGGACTATCTGGTTTAGGTTCTATTGTGTTTCGTGCTGAAGAGGAAATCCTTGAGGATCTTAATATTGATCGTTTAAAATACTATGATGAAATTATTGCTCCGTATAAAGGAAAGTTAGAACAATGGTATGTTGAGAACAATTCAATTAGTAACTATTTCAAATTAATTTTTGCAACAGTATGGGTGGTTTTATTTTCAAAAAGTACCATTTATAAATCTATTTTAAACAATTTGCCAAGTCCACCACCTGAGTTGAATTTAAACTAAGTATAGTAAAACGCAAATTAGGGCAATTTTAAATACATTGCCTAAACAAAATAATGTGATAATTTAATTCAATGTTAAATTCACCACTTAAAGTACCCATTATAAAACTCTCAAATTCAGTAATGTCCTCAGTTTTATTAGCTTGGCCATTAATTGGACTTTCGTGGCTTGCTTATCAATATGGCTCTATTTATCTATCGTGCATTGTTTCTTTAATAATTACGTTTTTTATATTACGGGTTGAGAGTGCAAAAGGTTCAATAGATTATTTTTCACCTATATCATTTTTTTCATTATTATTTTTTATAGGGTTCGTAATTAGACCATATATATTATACGCATTCCTTGATAATTTTTATCGCTCTGACTGGTTATACTCTCACGAAGGTTTTATTCGACTTAGTTTAAAGGCTTTATTTATAGGGCAAATTGGATATATATCATTTAATTTAGGCTATCAGTTTATGGTAGGGGGGAAAACTAAACCTCCTGTTAAAAAAGACTGCAATCCTCTTAAAGTGAACTCTCTCATTCTTTTTTTATCAATTATCGGGTTGGTTGGTTATGGTGTTTATATCATGTCTTCGGGTTTTTCTCCTTCCGAATTTCTTGTAGCCAGTGCAAATGTCGATAAGGGGGGGAAATATAGTTTGTTTGCTACTTCATGGATGTTTATTGTCGCTAATTTATTGTATTTTTATAGTTTAATAAGTCGCGTAGAGGTCAAACATTATAATTTATTATTTTTGGTACATTCGTTAATGTCTGTGATAATTAGCATATCGTTTCACGATAGGAAATGGCTAGTTATTTATATTGCTTCATTGTTGATTATTTATAGTTATAAAAAAACAAAAGTTACGTTGACAAAGATTAGTATTTTCTCAATTTTAGCAATAATAATATTATTAGGATTGAAATTAATCAGAAATTATTCCTATGCTTTATCGGAATCGAACACAGCAAGCATTATGTGGGATGATCAGACGGCGCTCTTTTTAGTTAATCAATTAATTCTTGGGGGTATGTTTAGTTATTTTGACTATTTTGCCAGATTGGTTGACGTATTTGAATATGAAAAATTTATGCCGCTTTATAATTTAAAATATTTTATCTTGTCAGTGTTTCCTCAAAGTGTTTTTGAATTTGATAAGCCGCTTCCTATATCGCAATGGGTGGTGAATAATTATTGGACCTCTAAAACAAGTGCACCTTCACCCGCAGTTTCCGTTTTTGGGGAATTTTATACTATGGGTGGTTTATCAGCTATTATATTAGGATTGTTTTCAGTTGGATTAGTATATGGACGCATATATTCTTATTTTATTTTGTATAGTGAAAAGTATATACATCTTATTTTGTATATACTTTTTTTCCAAAACTCATTGTTGATTGTAAGGACGATGTTTTTTGCAAATTTTATTGGTTTTTTACTTATGGTCTCATTTTTCTTATTCTTCTGGCTTATATGGAAAACGGGATCGATCGCATATTTAATAACTAATTTTCAAATTGTTGAAAATAAATCTCAGAGGAATAAAACCTATGACGATTAAAGACGATTCTTCTGTGCCAACTATTATATATATAATGGGATACGGGCGAAGTGGTTCAACAATATTAGATATGTTATTGCAGCAACATTCTGATATAATAAGTGCTGGTGCGCTTAATAATATTTATGATTGGCAACTTAAATCTGAAAAATGTTCTTGTGAAAATTATTTGTCGGACTGTGAATTTTGGTCTGATGTTTTAACCGGAAATAATATTTTGGCTAATTCGAAGTCTCCATTTGAGGCGAGAACATTACAATTTAAATTTGAAAGATTATCAAGCTTATGGAAACTAGTTGCAGGATTTCACAGCGAATTAGAGGAAACTTCTTATCGTGAAGGAATGAATGAACTCTATGGAAATATAGCTGATGTAGCATCTGTAAATTTTGTTGTGGATTCATCAAAATCAACAAGAGATTGCACTGGTCGAGCTTTAGCTTTAGGGAAAGTAGCTGGTATGCCACTTAAATCTATATGGTTGACGAGAGATGGCCGTGGCGTGGGCTGGTCGGCTATAAAACGAACTGGGAGTGATGAACGTAAGCGATCTACAGAATTACCACTGATCAATTATATGCGCGCAGTTTTAAGTTGGTCTATGACAAATTTATTAACGGGCATAACGACGCTTTTCATGAAGAAAGGAACTTATTTGCATGTTAGGTACGAAGACTTATGCCAAGATCCAGATAAAACGCTCTCTCAAATAGGGGAGTTTCTTGAACTGGATATGAAGGAAGTTATTTATGCAACATCAGGTTTGGGTGATATTTCATCAGGACATAATTTAGGTGGAAACCGGTTGCGTTTTGAAAAAAAAGTGACGCTCAAACCAGACCTTAGTTGGCATAAAAAACTATCCATACAGTTTCGCATGTTATTTGTTTTAATTGGTTCACCCGTAGGGATTTTTATAGGGTATCAATTATGGAAGTAAAGAACTCTGATGGTATTAAAGTAATGTTTGTTTTAAATGTTTTAAATCCGGGCACTGGACCTTTTCAAAGAGCCTTCCGTTTGCCAGATATTAATACTGATGTAAAAATTATCTCATGTTTTGATACCCAAGAAGAGTTTGAAAGAAAAGCGAAAAAACTGGCTCCTAATTTGACTTCTGATCAATTGATAGGTATTGGGTCAAAAAGTCGTCTAGTTTGTATAAAAGTATTATTTAATATTCTTCGACAATGGCGCCCGGATGTTGTGCAAACTAACCATACTTTTTCAGCTATGGTAATGATAGCACTTGTTAATCTAACATCATATTGCCCTATTGTTGTGAATTTTGAAGGTACCTTGATGTCCGATTACTCTAATATAAAAAGGTTGTTCTTTTGGGTGATTTATTCCTATTCTCATGGTGTCATATGTGTATCGAACGCTGTGGAAAAAACGAATAATATTTTTACTAATACATTAATGAAGAAGCAAAAGAGGCGTGTCATTTATAATGGCGTGGACTTGGATGAGATTAAGAGCAGTCAAAGTTTTGGATTGCATGAAAAATTAGGGTTATCGGGGTCAGACTTTTTGATAGCTTGCGTAAGTGATTTAAAACCAATAAAAAACCTTGGAATACTTCTTGTAATGATGTCAACCATCGTAAAAACTCACCCAATGATAAGATTAGTATTAATTGGAGGCGGGGGGATGAAGAACTCTTTAGAATTGGAAATAAAGAGAAGAAGTTTGGAGAATAATGTATTTTTTACAGGGCAGGTTGAACGAAGTGAAGTTTATAGTTGTTTGAAAGATATTGATGTATTTATAATGCCTTCTCTTGTGGAGGGCTTGTCGGAAGCTATAGCGCAGGCAATGGCCTCAAAAAAAGTTGTAATTGCATCGAATATTGATCCAAATGTGGAGTTGTTAACTCCACAGCAATCTTGTAATTGTTATGATTCAAATGATGCAAATGGATTTGCTAATAGAGCAATTGAATTGTATGAGGATGAAGGTGAAAGAGAGCGCTGGGGAAATTATAACCTAGAACGTGCAATTCAAATGCTTGATATATTCAATATAGTTAAAGATTATAGAAGTTTTTATCTGGATTTATTAGAACGAAATACAGAGGATAAATAAAATGAAAATTTCTGTCGAAGATATACGGAAAGAATATAATCCTCAAGAAAAAGCAGATGACGATTCATTGATGATGGTTCGATATATAGTTAGGCCCCTATCTTTTTACGTGGCTTGGTTCTTCGCAATATTTGGTGTATCAGCCAATAGTGTTACTTGGATTTCATTAATTGTTAGTTTGCTCGGGACGATTTGTCTTGCAATGCCTGGGGTTGCTTGGAAACTCACGGGATGTACATTGTTTTTTCTATGGATATTATTAGATCATGTCGATGGAAATTTAGCGCGCTACTATAAGAGCCCTTCTATAGTTGGAGATTTTCTTGATACTTTTGTATGCTACGTTACATTGGCGATATTCCCAGTAGGGCTATCCATTGGTATATCTAATTCAATGGGCCTCCCAATAGAGCCAAAATTTATTATAGTATTGGGTGCATCAGCAGGAATATTAGGTATTTTCTCTAGGTTGTTATATCAAAAAGTTACAAATTATGGGTTAAAAATAAAATTTCAAAATAATAATCAACCTGAAGATAACGTGTCCCTAATAAAATCTTTTATTAAATCATCAAAAATGATGGCCAACAGTATTTTAAACCCTAGCGGTTTTCTGTTTCCAATATTATTTGTTTTCGTATATTTCAATATAAGTTTAATGTATCTATTAATTTACAATTTATTGTTGGTAATTGTTAATTTATTGGTAATCCAAAAATGTCTTTGGAAATTGAATGAATTTGATATAATACAAAGCACATTAAAAAAACCTGCTAAATCGGATGCTTCAAATGAGTAGCATTTTAGATTTGAAATTAATCTCAAGGCTTTGGTATGAATGATTCAATCGAAGATATTTCAGAACAATATTCTGATAGTTTTTTCATAGTTATAATCTCTATGGTAAAGATATACTGGAAATCTATTCTGTGTTTTTGTTTGTTGGGTATTATTGGTGCTGTTGTTTATTTAGTGGTAACGCCAAAAACATATATCAGTAAAGCTGTATTAAATCCAAATGCAACAGATATGTCTTCACAGATGGGTGGGCAGAATAGTCAATTGTCTTTGCTCCTTGCCGGCAATACAGACGGTGCATCACTTAATATAACAATACTAGAACAGTTTAAAAGCCGAAAATTTCTGTCTAATTTTATTAAGAACAATAATCTAATTTCTATTATTAACCCCTTAAAACCAGACAGTAAAATTGCAGAGAGCGAGCAACTCTGGTATGCTGTAAACTTTTTTAAGAAAAACACTTTCAGAGTTTCTCAAGATGCTAAATCTGGATTGGTAACATTATTCATTGAATGGACATCACCTAAAATAGCTTATGAATGGGGAACTTTATTGATCAAACAAGTAAATGAAGAAGCCCGCGAAAAAGCAATAGTAGATTCTAATGAAAAATTGATTTTTTTGAAATCAGAAGCTCAAAATATTAAAGTAATGGATACGCAAATTGCATTGGCCAGTTTAATCGAAGATGAACTTCGAAAACTTACTATGGCCAGAACTCAATCAAATTTTGCTTATGAGATAATTGACACACCAAGCCATCCACCAGCCTCAAGTCATAATTGGCCCTCGAAATCATTAGTTTTAATATTAGGATTTATAGGTGGTATTTTGGCAGCGATGACTTTTATAATATTACATTTAAATTTCACTAAGCTAATGAAAAATTAGCAACATATAAAGGAATAATAATTGAAAAAGAACGCTCAATTTTGTAATATTTTAAAATCCGGTGAACTTGATTTTATTTGTGAAGCGCACAATGGCCTAAGCGCGAAAATTGTGGAAGAGGCCGGGTTCAAAGGTATATGGGGTAGCGGGTTGACTATCTCAGCTCAATTTGGGGTACGGGATAATAATGAAGCCAGCTGGACTCAAGTTTTAGATAATTTGGAATTTATGTCGGATGCAACGTCCATTCCAATATTGCTTGATGGTGATACAGGCTACGGTAACTTTAATAATATGCGACGTTTAGTAAATAAATTGGAACAGAGAGATATATCTGCCGTATGTATTGAAGATAAAATATTCCCTAAAACAAATAGCTTTATTGGAGGGCACACACAGCCCCTTGCCAATATTGATGAATTTAGTGGTAAAATAAAAGCTGCAAAAGATGCCCAAAAAGATGATGATTTTTCAGTTATTGCCAGAGTTGAAGCATTTATAGCTGGTTGGGGACTTTCAGAAGCATTGAAACGTGCTGAGGCATATCATGAAGCTGGCGCAGATGGCATTCTAATGCACAGCGCTTTAGCCGTTCCTGATGAGATTTTAGCCTTTAAAAAAGAGTGGGGTGACCGCAGCCCTGTTTTAATTGTGCCTACCAAATATTATTCTACACCAACCGATGTATATAGAGATAGTGGTATTTCGATAGCAATTTGGGCCAATCACTTATTGCGTGCAAATATTACAACGATGCAAAAAATAACAAAAACATTAATGGAAGATGAGAATTTACTTTCGATTGAAGATAATGTGGCCTCAGTTTCAGAAGTTTTCCGTTTGCAAGGTGCGGCAGAATTAAAAGAAGCAGAAAAACGTTATTTACCAGTCGTAAAGGATGATACGTCTGTCATAATACTCGCAGCATCACAAGGAAAAGATCTTGGAGACCTTACGCTAGATAAGCCTAAAGTTATGGTGCCAGTACGCGGTAAACCGATATTATCACATATAGTTGATACATATAATGCGATTAATATTAAGGACCTTACGGTTGTTAGGGGGTTTGCAAAAGATGCAGTCAACCTTTCAAATATAAATTTTGTAGATAATGATGAATATGAAACTACTGGTGAATTATGGTCATTAAAACTTGCACTTGATGCGCAGCAAAAACAATCTGAATGCACCATAATTTCATATGGTGACGTTCTGTTTCATAAATATATTGTTCAAATGATGCAAGACGCTGATGATGATTTTGTAATAATGGTAGATGCTGATTGGTCTCAAAGTCGAAATCGTAACCGCCATGCCGATTGGGTAAAGTGTTCCTATTCTAACTCACGTCAAAATTATGGTGAACAGGTTACATTAAAAGAAGTAAGTAATAGCCTTAATCAGGAAGTGATTAATGGTGAATGGATGGGATTTTTGACAGTTTCAAAAAATGGTATGGAACGTGTTAAAACTGGAATGGACACCATTCTAGAAGAAGGCAATATTAAGGAAGCAAAATTGCCTCACCTCATTAATCAATTAATAAAAGATGGTGAAAAAATTAGAGTATTATACACGACAGGGCATTGGTTAGATGTTGATAGTCTGGAGGATATTGTCGAGGCTGGAGCTTTTAACGGATGATCTCATCAGATTACTTTATTGATTTAGCTATTCAGCATGGTTATTCGATCTGTTCAGGAGTGCCATGCTCTTATTTAAAACCATTTATTAACGGAATTATTGATTCAGCTCGAATGCATTATGTTTCTGCTGCTAACGAAGGTGACGCTATTGCTATTGCAAGTGGTGCTACAATCGGTGGCGGAAAAGGGATAGCTGTATTTCAAAATTCAGGTTTAGGGAATGCAGTAAGTCCAATTACATCTTTATGTTTTACGTTTAAAATCCCTGTTTTGATTATAGTAACCTTGAGAGGGGAACCTGGTGGTGCACCAGACGAGCCTCAGCATGAATTAATGGGACAAATTACTACGCAAATGTTAGATGTTATGAGAGTATCTTGGGAATATTTTCCCAATAATTCTGAAGAACTAGCATTGGCAATGGATAAAGCAAGTAAGCATATGGATGAAACGGGTTTACCATATGCATTTGTAATGAAGAAAAATACTGCTGAGCCAAGAAAAATATTAACTAAGCCTATTCCTCGAGGAAGGGCGCCCGCACCATTGAGACTGCGCACTTCTGTAATTCCACCAAAACGATTCGAAGCTTTAACGGTTATTCAAAAATTTACTAATGATGATATTGTTTTGGCATCTACAGGTGTTTGTGGACGTGAACTGTTTGCTTTAGATGATCGTTTAAATCAACTATATATGGTTGGTTCAATGGGGTGTATATCCAGTTTAGGCCTTGGTCTTGCTATACAACGGCCTGATAATCGAATAGTGGTGATCGATGGTGATGGAGCCTGTTTAATGAGGTTAGGAGCTCTTACAACCATAGGATATGAACAACCAAATAATTTAATTCATATTTTATTAGATAATAATTTACATGAGTCAACGGGTGGACAATCAACAGTTGCCCACTCTGTTGATTTTTCAGCAATAGCCACAGCAAGTAGTTACCCAAAAGTAAATCAAATCAATGACCTTGAACAATTAAGTAATACCTTGCAAAACCTCACAAAAGAATTAACTTTTATTGATATGAGTATCTCAGCAGGTCTACCAGAAAACTTACCTCGACCTAACGTGACGCCACATGAGGTATCTATTAGATTAAAAAAATTTATGGAAGAAAATTAATGCGCTCACATATTTTACTCAATCCTGGCCCAGTTACTTTATCGAACAAGGTGCGCCAAGCTCTTCTTACACCCGATATGTGTCATAGAGAAAATAATTTTGCACAAATGGCACAACGTATCCAAAATAAAATAGAAAATGTTTATCATGAAATGGCGGATAAATATAAAGCAGTTTTATTAACAGGCTCAGGGACAAGTGCTGTTGAGGCTATGTTATCAACTTTTATTGAGAAAGAAAATAGTTCTACGTTAATCCTAGCAAATGGTGTTTACGGTGAACGGATGGCATCTATCCTTGAACGCCAAGGAAAAAAGACTTGCGTCTTGTCCTCTGATTGGAGTGATGAAATTCAATTTGAAGAAGCGGAAAAGCTGCTGTCAGGTGAGAATGACATTCTTTACATTGTTACCGTTCATAATGAAACGACGACTGGTCGTTTGAATGATGTTAAGCGTGTTACAGAACTTTGCAAAAAATATAATAAGTTTTTGTTAGTCGATGCCGTTAGTAGTTTCGGTGGAGAATTGTTTGATTTTCTAGATGAGTATGGAACTGTAAAAGCAGTTGCAGCTACTGCAAACAAATGTTTGCATGGTACACCAGGAGTTTCTTTTGTATTAGCAGAAATGGAACTTCTTGAATTAGGAAAAAGCAATTCCATGAGCCTTTATCTTGATCTAATCCCTTATTATCAAGCACAAAAAAAAGGCTTCTCACCTTTTACTCAAGCGGTACATAACTATTTTGCACTTGAAGCGGCGCTTGATGAATTAGAAGAAAGTGGTGGTATCAAAGCTCGACATGAACGTTATAAGGAATTGTCAGAACGTATCCAAAGTGAACTTAATAATCTTGGCTTTTATACATATTTACGCACAGATGATTATAGTTCTATGATTACTTCATTCAATGTTCCAGATTATTTAACTTATGAAGAAATTCACGAGACATGTTATGAAGCTGGTTTTATTATTTATGCCGGACAAGGTGGATTTGAAGGAAGTATGTTTAGAATTGCCAATATGGGAAATATCCAAAACAAAGATGTTGATCGACTAATTAATGTTTTTCAAAAATTATCTCAAAAGTGAGTTTGTAAATGGTTAAAATTAAACAGGCTGTTATCCTTGCAGCAGGTATGGGGACGCGTCTTGAAGATATTGGTAAAGTAATTCCGAAAGGTTTTCTACGTCTAGGTAATAAAACTATTATAGAAGAATCTATTGATAAATTAATCAGCGTAGGTGTTGAAAAAATTTTTATTGTTACGGGCCATTTGAAAGGTCAATACGAAGAACTCGTTAATCAGAAATATTCTAATATTATACAACTTATTCATAATTCTGAATATGCAACAACCGGAAGCATGGTGTCGTTGCATAAGGTGGAGCTTTATATTAAAAAAGCCCCTTATTATCTGCTAGAATCTGATATAATCTATGAAAGTTTAGCCCTCTCATCTTTGACAAAGGCGATTGAAACAGGTGGAATTCTATTATCTAGCTCAACAAAAGCTGGGGATGAAGTATATGTTTCTGGTAAAGGTGATTTTTTAGATAATATGTCTAAGAAAGCTAATGAATTAAATAACATCATAGGAGAATTAGTTGGTATTTCTCTCATAACACCCTCTATACATAAATTTTTGATAAAGTGGGCGGAGCAAAACTTATCTAAGAATCCTCAAATATGTTATGAAACAGATGGTCTAGTCGCTGTCGCAAAAGAAATGAATATACCTTTGGTGTTGGTAAAAAACCTAGTTTGGGCCGAAATTGACGATCATAGCCATTTGGCTAGAGCGAAAAGTGATGTTTATCCACTTATTATCAAATGTGATTGTGTTTGAACCTCAATCTCAACTATTATAATAAGCAGACAAAATATGGCCTAACGAGATATGTTGGATAATATTGAGAATTTTCAAATTATGCCTGATTTAAAAACATTAGACTTAACTGGAGCTAAATGAAAGCATTTGCATTTGTTGTGTTAGTTGAAAGTATAGTATTGGAAAAAACTGACTTATCTTATAGAATTTTAAAGAGTTAAAATGTGAAAAAACAAAATAAAAAACATAAAATAATCGGTACTTTCCTCTCTAAAAAACTTATTGATTACACAATCGTTTGGAACTTCGGTATTTGGTCCCGGGCAATTCGGTATTGGGGAGAATGTTTATCTGGTAGTGATTTTTCAAATATGAAAGTGCTAGAAATAGGCGCAAATAAGAGATCTGCCGTCTCACTTGTATTCGCAGATAAGGGGGCAGACTGTACATTAGGATATTATCCTTTACCTAAAGACTCTCCTGAACACTTTTTGAAAAATATGGATTTAGAATTGGATGGAACAGTTAATGTTATCCCATTAAATATATTTGAAATGCCCTTCAATGAAGAATTTGATATTGTCTGTATGAAATCAGTCCTAGGAGGAATTTCTAAATTAAATGATTGTGATAACTGGTCTAAAGGTATAGATGCGGCTTGGGAGGCAGTTAAGCCCGGTGGGTATTTAGCTTTAGCTGAAAATGTGAGAGGAACTTTTATGCATGATTATATGCGTAAAAATTATAGAAAAAATAGCAAGCCATGGAACTATTTTTCTCCTAATAAATATATTAATAAAGTGCAATCTTTGGGGAAATATAAGTGGAAAACATTCGGATTTCTGAGTTTTACAGATTTAGGAGTAAAAAGATTAGGTACTTGGTTGTACGCAATTGACTGTATTTTATTTGAGTGGTTTATTCCAAATAATAATCGTGTTGTGATTAGTTTAATAGTTCAAAAAAATAATGACAATTAATGTAACTGAATATTATGAGGGTTTTGGAAAATGGATTAGGCTTGGTTGATTAGAGGCAGATCTTTCTTTTTTCTTTTGCCAAGTATAACAGTCAAAATAAAACTTATTATAGATGAAGAGAAAATATCTGTTTCTGGAACATATGTTTTCTCTTGTCCTTTAAATCCACGTTTGAAAAGGTAAACTCCCCAATTTTTATCTTTTTCATTTGGATATAAAGGAATACCTTGCAGATCGTATGTTTTAACGTTCTCATCAATTAACTTCTTTATAATTTCCCAATGTAAAACCGCTCCCGGCGAAAATTTCTTTGGTGCTCGCGCTGAAGCACCCCATAGGTAGGTTGCCATTCCTCCATCTGTTAGAACTATCGCTGCAGCGAGAGGTACATCGTCTTTAAACAGAACATATAATCTTGAAAATTGATTAAATTCGTCACCTAAAAATTGAGAATAAAAAGTTTGGTCCTTTATTGAAAAACCACCTCGTTCACTGGTCTTTCCGGCAAGCAAACAATAAGCGTCAATATTTTTTGCATTTGCTCCCTGAGATATAACGACACCCTCCATGTCCGATTTTCGGATACTATACCGTAATCTGGACTCAAAGCTTTTAAGAACAGAATCAACACCAGAACTTAACTGAACCACACTCGTTCTTGCATGAATATTTCTTGACCCTACATATAATACATTCGCAGAATTTATCGTGTTGTCATACCATGTCGCTTCTTCTAACAGAATTGTAGGAGCTACCTTGGCCCAAATGATACCTGAAGACTTACAGAAAGACCGCAGTGCTGTATATACATTCTTAACTAGAATCTTGATAAGTGGTTCTAAGAAAATAGGGCCTCTAGGAAAAAAGGCTATCTGCAAGCCTATTTTTTTTCGAATGATAGCCGTACCTATTGCAATGATATTTTCATGTTTATCAACCCATTTTAAAAAAATAATTTTTGAGCCGGATCTTTCTTTTGCACGAGCATAACTTGAAGATTGTAGTAGGTGAGGTGAAGGACTTTTGAATACTAGGTTGTCCCACTCAGTATCTGTTCCCGTCCAATGATCGACTATGTAAGTTGTTGCATTCATTATTATTAGTTTCTTATCAAAAAATTGAAATACTTGATTAGGAAGCGCAGTTTATTGTCTTTAGAATACAGTCCTATTCTTGATAAAGCTAACGGAGAAACTAATTTATTGCGTGGCTTACGGAATGGTTGGGTTACTACCCCATATTTGTATCCAGCCTTTATTGCTGCATTGATGACGTCCTCATTCACTTGGCTTTTAGGATAACAAATGATGATAACATCACTCTTTAATAAAGAATTTAATTTATCTCTTGAGCCTGCTAATTCGGTGAAGGCTTCTTGTTTAGGACACTCTGTTAATACCTTATGTGTTAAGGTGTGAGAGCCAAAGTCAATGCCATATTTTGACATTTCTTTAATCATTTCTAATGTAAGAAATCGCCTTCCTTCTGCTTGGACCATACCATCGGGCAATTTACTTAATCCAATATAGTCGGCAATAAGAAATATTGTGGCAGAAACCCCTAGTTCTTTTAGTAATGGAAAAGCAAGTTCGTAATTATCACGCCAACCATCATCAAATGTTAAAATTGCTGTTTTCGACGGGTCTGAGGAGAATGTTCCTGTAGCCCATTGGTTCAATGTGCAAAATTTATATCCACGATTTTTTAAAAAAATAATGTGCCATTTCAATTGTTTGAGAGTAGACGCAAGAGAGTCCCCACAATCTTCTTCACACACTCTATGATATGCTAGAATTAAAGGAGTATATTTTTTGCTTTTATTCGGAAAAAAAATCATAATTACCTATTTTAGAATCTCAGATTATCTGTCTTTGTAACCCAAATACAAGGCCAGTTTTTTCTTTTATGTTCTATAATGTAAGCTTAGCTAGTGAATTTAATTAAGTGATTTGATTTTATACAATGTTTATTTTCCAAGTGATGATTTCTTTATATTTTTTATCAATTGAATTAATAAAAACCTATCTTCATTGTTCAATAATGTTTTCCATGAAATTATTACTGTCAAACTTGCTAAGGAAAGAGTAATAAAGAAATGGATTCCTTCACTAATTTTAAATTTACTTATAACAATGCTTGCCGCGAATACTATTATAATTAAACCACATAATGTCACAACCCTTTTTAAATTGATTGGTATAATTCCTATTTTTATTTTTATGAACCAGACTCTTAGCATGTCAATTAATAAGCCCACAACCCCAGAAGCAACTGCTCCCCAATAAAGGCCGTATTTAGGAAGTACTATTATCAAAGATATCGTAACAAGCGCCAAGCTCAGAGCGTTTGCATATACGTCTAAACGTTCAATTCCAGTCATTTGTATAACGATCCCGGTTGGGCCACAAATAAGGTTGAAAAAGCGGAATAAGGCAAATATTATAAAAACTTGTCCCGCCAATCCATATTCAGAACCAAAAACAATCCACATTACTAAATCAGCTTCAAGTACTGAAATAATGACAACTGGTGTAATTAAAAAAATGATCCACTTAACTATTCTTTGATAAAGTATTTGTATTTCATGGATCGAGCCATTTTCGTATAAGATTGCAATTTGTGGGGCTAGGACTGCATTAATTCCTGAAAGAATAATTGTCATTAACATAGCTAATCGAGTAGCATTGAAGAAAATACCTGCAGCAGCTGCATCGTTATAGGTCGCAACAAGGAAGATTATGGCTCTATCTTTAGTGAGACTCAAAAATCCAATAAGGGCAATAGATATCCCAAAAATGAAAATTGATTTTTTTGAATATTTGGTTGCTAACCACTTGGCTTGTACGTCCTTAAAGAAATGTCTTTTTAAGTAACCCCATCCAACAAAAAAAGTTATTAAGTAAGAAAGGATGAAACATATCACTACTGTTTCAGTCGTCATCTTCATATAAAAAGCCATTAATATGAGTAATAATAAAACTGTGGAGGGAATAATTTCTTTTAATAAGAAATACCAACCTATAGATTTAGAACTCCTTGCTATAGCAGCAAAAATTTCAACGGTTACTATTAATGGTCCAGATATTAAAAATAACTTAAATTCATAAATAGTTATAGAGTTACCTAAAAGTCCTATAATTTGTTCTACAAAAACAAAAGAAATAGCGCCTAAAGTCATCATTGCCGCGAGGGTAATGAATAAGCCAAAATACATAAATGCTTTTAGGCTTTGAAAGCGTTGCTCATAAAACTCGACTGCTCCCCAGCGAAGCATCGCATTTGGCATACCCCATTGTGCCGTGCCAGACAAAATAATTATTAACCCGTATCCGATTATATAATGTCCGTAAGCCTCGGGCACTAGTATTCTGGATAAAACGCCCATTACTATAATTCTTAACAAACTTGATAATAATATTGCAACGACTGCAATACCGCTCGACGCTACAAAGTTTTGTGCTGTTAGTTTAGCGGTATTTTTATACATATTTAGTTGCTCAGTTGACCTTGTCATTTTGGATTATTACCGATAAACTTAATTCAGCTTAAATTCAATTTTAATTTATTAACGAATTATATATTTGGATATATTGTTCGGCGACTTGTTCTAAAGTAAAACCATTTTTTATATGGGTCGATCCAGCTGCCCCCAGCCGTTGACGTAATTTTTTATTTTCAGCAAGTTTTACAAAAGCATCAGCCATTTTAGTTGAATTTCGCGGAGGTATAATTAATCCTGTAACATCATCAAGTGCAACTTCTCTGCAGCCTGGCATATCCGTAGTTACAAGTGGTAATCCCATAACCGAAGCTTCCATTAATACGCGTGGAACGCCCTCACGGTAATATGTTGGTAATGCAAATACATCAGAAATTGTTAATAATACGGGAACATCATTGCGTGCACCTAAATACACGACGTCATCTCTATATTTTTTAATAGTATCTAGTGATACTGCTTGCCCACCTTCATTTGTAGTTGGCCCAACAAGTAAAAAGCAGGTTTTTTTATTTGTTTTCAATTTTGTTTCTCTCGCTGCTTTTAAATATTCAACTACACCCTTGTGTTTAACCAGTCGAGCAATCATTAAGAAAACAACTTCATTATTTAATCCTAATTGTTGTTTTAAATCCGTCTTAATTTTTTCCGTAATTATGGTCTTGTTCAATGATCCAAGGTCAATACCGGATCCAAGTATTAATCGTGAGCGATCGGATGTAATCATATTGTGGCGAACAAAATAGTCTTGATCATCAGGATTTTGAAATACGGTAAGGGGAGCAAATTTATCTGCTTTTCTCTGTAAATATCGGTATATGGGTTTCAATAGAAATGCAAGCGGTGAATGAGATGAGAAAATATATCCCATACCAGTAATTGTACGCATGATGCCTTTTATGTTAGCCTTATTACCTGCTATAGCGGTAAATATAGCAGGTTTAGTATCTACCCCGTGTACTACATCTGGTTTGTGTTTTATAAATAAATTAGTCAATTCTTTAATAGTTTGATGATCAGAAATTGGTGATAAAAAACGATTCATTTTGTATTCGAAGTAAGGTATATTGTTCCCTATAAATGCCGTTCCAGGACCGGTGCCAACGGCGGTTACATCAAACCCTCGGAATTTTAGCAATTTTAGTAATGGCAGGCGCATATGTATATCTTCCCCACCCACAATCCAAATTTTTTTCATTATTCAATCCAGTTCATAAATTCATACGAAATAATCATATAAAAAATTTCTCTTATAGTATTTTAATAATCAAGGAATGCAACGTTAGTATTATCTTATAATCTATTTATCGTTAATAATTCAATAACTTCCCTCACTGATTTACTGCAAATAACTTTCTGTTAATATTTTAGAAAAATCTCTGTAACTAATATAAATTTCTTAAGGAAACATCATAATTCTGGCTGATTTCGTTCTTTTTATAAAATTGCCTCTATAAATTACTTTAGTTCAAGTAATTTTTCCCAAGACTGATCCTCTCTTTAATTCAGACACTATGACGTAGTCTTCTGAGAATCAATCTCGGGCATCTTCCTACAATAGTATTTATTACTTCAATTTTAATCAACCGCACCATCTATTAGAAGGGTTTTATATTTCCCAAAAATGCTGTGGCAAGTAGCAGGGCATAAACATCCCAAACCCAAATATGTTTATGGTTCACTCGGACTGTGAAATACTTTCAATTTATTATTTTCTATCCTTTAAGTTATAAAAAAATAATTTCTTATCCAAGCATTAAATTATTGGACAATTCTGAAATACGGTGCGAAACTTGACAAGTCTAGTAATTATACCCATGGTTTGTAATCGATTTAATCATAAGTCGTGTTTTAAAACAAAATACAGGGAAAATATTATGTTATATATAAAAGAAAAAGGAATAATGGCTCTTATACTAGCATTAGCTGTTATTGAAGCTGTCGCAGCAGGGACAATTCCAATGACTGCTCTCGCAATTTTAGTAATAGGTTTAGCTTATGGGTTCATGAACCCAATTGAATGCATCAAAGAAAGAACTGCATGGCTTATAGTTGCAGCTCTTGCTGGAGGTGTGGCTGATAGTATGAATGCAATACCGATAGCTGGTATGTACATTAACCACATCGTTGATAGTGTTGCTGTTGCGGCCGGTGGTGTTTGGGTAGCAAATTTTGCCACAAGCATGTACAACAGAGTTAAGCCATAAATTTACGGCTTTTAAATATAAAAGTATCTCGTAATTATCTTATTGTTTTATAAGCTAGTTGCGAGATAGCTTAAAAATTCAAAAACACCTTCAGTATTAAATCAACTAAATAGAATAGATCTGATTATTCAAATTTTTTTCAAATATTGAGCTAAAATTCAACAAGCTGTCACTGTTTTAATATTTCATGCCAAATAGGTTTTATATTCTTGCTAGAAATTATAAACCTAACCACACTGCCCTTTATGGCGCATAATATGATCTGCAATGACACATGCCATCATGGCCTCTCCAATAGGAACTGCGCGTATGCCAACGCAAGGGTCGTGACGACCCTTAGTAAAAATTTCAGTTTCATTTCCGTTTTTATCGATAGTATCTCGAGGGGTAAGAATAGATGATGTTGGTTTAACAACAAAACGGACAACTAAATCTTGCCCAGAAGATATCCCGCCACTGATACCACCAGCATGATTACTTTGAAAATGTGGCTTTTCATTAATTATACGAATTTGATCTGCATTTTCTTCGCCAGTAAGGCTAGCTGTGCTAAATCCGGAGCCTATTTCTACACCCTTAACTGCGTTAATACTCATCATTGCGCTAGCAAGTTCAGCATCTAATTTACCATAAATAGGTTCGCCAAGTCCTGCAGGAACACCACTAGCGCGGATTTCAATTACAGCGCCTATAGAACTTCCTGATTTACGAACTTTATCAAGGTATGTTTCCCATTGTGATACCATTTCAGGGTCTGGACACCAGAAAGGGTTTTTATTAATTTGGTTGTCATCCCAATTATCAGGATTAATTTTTTTATCACCAACTTGGACTAGCGCACCAGTAATTTTAATATTATCACTAAGAACTTTTCGTGCCACTCCACCTGCAGCGACACGCATTGCTGTTTCTCGTGCTGAGGAGCGGCCACCACCACGATAGTCGCGGATGCCATATTTTTGAATATATGTAAAATCAGCGTGCCCGGGACGAAACTTATCTTTGATATCGCCATAGTCTTTTGAACGTTGATCTTTATTATCAATAATCATACTTATGGGTGTTCCGGTGGTTAGACCTTTAAATACCCCAGACAATATTTTGACCTGATCTGGTTCCTGTCTTTGTGTTGTAAAGCGGTTTTGACCAGGTTTTCTTTGGTCAAGGAATGGTTGAATGTCAGCTTCAGATAGTTCAAGACGTGGAGGAACACCGTCAACTACGCACCCGATAGATGGTCCATGGGATTCTCCCCATGTGGTAACTCGGAATAATTTGCCGTAGCTGTTGTCTGACATAGCTATTTTTCCTTACTTAAGGGGAGGTCATTATTATTATCGCGTTTCATTCCCATCACATGATAACCCGCATCTACGTGATGGTTTTCACCTGTAACACCTGATGAAAGATCACTTATGAAGTAAACGCCAGCGTTACCTACTTCTTCTATGCTAACATTTCGTCCCATTGGTGAATTAAGTTCGTTCCATTTAAGAATATCACGAAAGTCACCAATACCCGATGCGGCTAGTGTTTTGATAGGTCCTGCAGAAATGCTATTAACGCGAATATTTTTCGGTCCGAGGTCATAGGCCAAATATTTGACACTAGCTTCGAGAGCGGCTTTAGCAACGCCCATTACGTTGTAGTGAGGTATTACTTTTTCAGCGCCATAGTAGCTCAGCGTAATCATACTACCCCCACTGGACATCATTTTTTCTGCGCGCTGGGCAACAGCTGTAAAGGAATAGCAGGATATATTCATACTTCTAGAAAAATTATCTGGTGTGGTGTCTACATAGCGTCCATTGAGTTCATCTTTATCCGAATAGGCAATTGCATGAACAAGGAAATCAAGTTTACCCCATTTTTTTTCAAGTTTAGAAAACACCGCCTCAATAGATGAAGCGTCAGTGACATCACACGGAAGAATAATATTTGAGCCAATACTTTCAGCAAGCGGCCGAACACGCTTTTCGAGTTGCTCTCCTTGAAAGGTAAATGCGAGCTCAGCTCCTTCGTCTGCTGCTTTCTTTGCTATACCCCATGCAATTGAACGGTTATTGGCCGCCCCCATGATGATACCACGTTTTCCTGAAAGAAGTCCTTTTCTGTCACTCATTTTTCGTTTCCCTTGGATATCTGTCTTAAAATTATTTCACTGATAAGGTATCCGTTACTAATTTATAATATCCTACACAATATATGCTAAACTTCAATCACTTGGCTTACTTTTTTCACATTTTATAAGCCCTGCCGCAGATAGTGGTTATATGATCTGTATTAGCAGCGTTAGTATGTTTGCGGTATTATAAAGCAATTATAAAAAAATAAAAATAAAGTAAATAAATAGTCAATTTTTCTTTTTATTGTAAATGACCGCGTACACTTATAATTTCTTCTTCTTTGTCTTTACTTGACCATTTTTTGATATTCTTTTTTAGGACTGAATGGAGCTTTTCTGGTATCATAATCATCAACTTAACTACTTGATCTCCGACTTTTTTATTTTTAATATCTTTTATTCCCTTATCCTTGAGGCGCATCTTTTTTCCAGAGTTGGAATTTTTTGGAATTGTTAACGCAATTTTTCCAAATATTGTTGGCACGGTAACCTTCCCTCCAAGAACAGCTTCCTCAAGCGTAATAGGAAGGTCCATGTGGATGTTGTTATCCTTCAAGGTAAAATATGGGTGCTGTCTTATATTTATTTCTATCAGCGCATCACCGTTTGGACCACCACTCATACTAGGGCGGCCTTGTCCTTTTAATCTTATTTGCTGGCCCTCTTTAACATTGTTTGGCGTATTGATAGATAAAGTTTTACCATTTTCAAGTTTAATTGTTTCTTTACTGCCGTGAATAGCATCTAAAAAATCAATTTTTATTTTATAAACTTTATCTTCACCGCGTTTTTTTACCTTTGGTCTTTGAGTTCGGGTACGCGCCCCACCAAATAAGTTTGAAAATAAGTCTTCAGCATCAAAACCAGCTCCAAAACCACTATGGCTCGAATTGCCACCCATATTACCAAATGGATTAGCTCCTCTAGCAGAGCTTTGCCTATAGCCAGAGAAACCTTTTTCGGAACCATCAGGGTTAATTTCACCACGATCATATCGGGCTTTCATTTTTTCATCACTGAGGAGAGCATAGGCAGCAGACACTTCTTTAAATTTTTCAGCAATTTTGTCGTCGTCTGGATTTTGATCTGGGTGGAGTTTCATTGCTAATTTTCGGTAGGTCTTTTTTAAATCAGCTTGACCCGTACTTTTGTTTACGCCAAGGACTGTATATGGATCTTGCATATTTTTATTCTTACTTTATTGAAAACTATATATTAAATATTGTTAACTATTTATTATTTTCCATGAACCATCAGATTGGCGACAAGCAGTACCATATGCTGTTTTTTGCTCGTTTGCGATGGTGACTGTTTGGTGATATTCACGACAAACTTGTCCACCTCTGTTAGGAAGCCTAGGTTGGGGGGTCACTGTTCCACGGTGACCGCTATCGGGATTATACCAGGTTGATGTATTGCCTGAAACACCCTTTTCAAGTGCATTCTGAGTTGTTTGATACATTTTTAATTGATCGGCTTCATCAAGTTGTCTGCCAATTTCACCACCAAGAATACTGCCATAAACTGAGCCTAAAATAATACCTAAATCACTTCCACCAGTGATTTCACTTCCAATTAACGCACCGCCAATAGCACCAAAAAAACCACCCGTAGTTTCTTTTGTGCAAGATGTGGTTGTTAGAAACAAAGCAGAAATAATTAAAGTGTTTGAGATAGTTTTTGATTTTAACATTATTTTATCCTCTATCTTGCTCTATAGTTATCTTTTATTATATAACACACATTTAATATCACAATAAAATATTACAAGGTTGGAGTGAATATGCAGGATCCATTTGAAAAGTTTGCGGACTGGTTTGATGAAGCCCTCAATAAAGAAGATATGGCTGAAGCAATGTCAATTGCGACTGTTGATAAAATGGGGAAACCTTCGATCCGTATGGTACTTCTCAAAGATCATGGTCCTGATGGTTTTACCTTTTATACAAATCTATCGAGCAGAAAGGGCGAGGAAATAAAAAATAATCCTAATGTAGCTTTTTGTTTTCATTGGAAAAGTCTAGCACGTCAAATTAGGATCGAGGGCAATGTTAATTCTGTTAGCGATGAAGAAGCTGATATTTATTTTTCTTCTCGCCCAAGAGATAGTCAAATCGGTGCATGGGCATCAAAACAAAGCCAGTCTATGGAAGGTAGATTAGAATTTGAAGCAAGAATATTAAAATATACTACAAGATTTGGCCTTGGAACCATTCCACGGCCAGACTTTTGGTCAGGGTTTCGTTTAAATCCTCAAAGAATAGAGTTTTGGCAAGATCGTAAATTCAGACTTCATGATCGAAATGTTTATAAACGAAACGATATTGGGGGATGGGTCACAGAGACCCTTTACCCATAATGAGAGATTATGTAGATAAATTAGAGGCGGAAAAGCTTTTAAAACGTGCAACGACAGCGTCCGTTAGTTTGGCTTTTGCACTAATTGGCCTTAAAACTTGGGGCTATATTGAAAGTGGCTCTGTAGCGATATTTGGAACATTACTAGATAGTGTAATGGACAGCTTATCATCGATTATAATTTTTGTTGCCGTCCGCTTTTCGTTGGTTCCTGCTGATGAAGATCATCGTTTCGGCCATGGAAAAGCTGAGGCAATTGCAGGCCTTTTGCAAGCGTTTGTTATTACGGTCACTTCTATATTCCTAATGTACGAGGTGATAGATAAGATCATTAACCCTCAAACTATCCGTAAAGCTGAATTGGGTATTGGTATCATTGTTGCTTCAATAGTACTAACTGTTCTGCTGGTGATTTATCAGAAGTATGTTACAAAACGAACAGGTTCAGTTGCAATTGAAGCTGACGAAATGCATTATTCAGGTGATATTCTTCTAAATTTTGGCGTTGCTTTCTCCCTTATATTAGGCGGTTACTTTGATGTCATATATGCTGATCCTATTTTCGGGGCTATAGCTTGCCTTTATCTACTTCATAGTGCCTATCAGGTTTTCATTACCAGCACGGATGTGCTTATGGATAAGGAAATGAGTGAAGAAGAAAGGTATAAGATAAAAGAAATTATTCGTAATCATGTTGAAGTTGTAGGCATTCATGAGCTCCGTACTCGCCGTTCTGGTCTCAATATTTTTATTCAGTTTCATATGGAACTTGAACAAGGCATCAGCCTTGAAGAAGCACATGATATATCTGATCAAGTTGAAGCAAACATCATCGAATTTTATCCCAATTCAGAAGTTTTTATTCATGCGGATCCATACGATGATAGTAAGCATGGAGCAATGTGATGAATACAATATTTGGTATTAAAAATTGTGACACTATGAAAAGGGCATTTAAATGGTTAGATGAAAACGGAATCAATTATAAATTTCATGATTATCGCAAAGATGGTATTGATGAAAAAATGGTCCAACAATTTGTCGATCAGCTTGGTATAGATTTGGTGCTTAATAAGCGTGGTACCACTTGGCGAAAAATTTCTGAAGAAATTAAACTTAAGCTTGATGAAGAAAGTTTAATTAAATTAATGTGTGAAAATGAAGCGATGATTAAAAGACCTATTTTCGACTTAGAGGGTTATTTTTCTGTTGGGTTTTCTCGTCAGGATCAGGAAAAACTTGGTGGAAAACTTCTAAAATAAATATTTTTTATCAAATGCAAGTTTGTGAGTAATGAAAAATTTTGTAAAAAAAACTAATTTATTTTAAATAATCAAGGCCAATATCAACAGCTGGTGCAGACTGCGTGATGCGGCCAACGGAAATAAAATCGACACCAGTTTCCGCGATCTCCTTTATGGTATCAAGAGTTACACCCCCAGATGCTTCTAGGTTCACTTTGGCACTAAATTCAGATACCGCAAGGCGAAGCATATCAAGAGACATGTTATCAAGTAGTAGTCTATCAGCACCAGCTGCAGTAGCTTCTGCGGCTTGTTCGATCGTGTCACATTCAACGGTAATGCCAATACTACTGGCTAATGATCCATAATTTTTAGCGGCTTTAATCGCATTTTTAATTGAACCAACACTAGCAATATGATTATCTTTAATCAGGATGCCGTCATCAAGGCACATACGATGGTTCATTGCCCCTCCCATGCGTGTGGCGTACTTAGCAAGTTTTCGCATCATGGGAATAGTTTTTCTAGTATCAAGAAGACGACAGTTCGTGTGTGCAATTTCTTTAACATATTTACGTGTGAGAGTAGCTATGCCTGATAAATGTTGTAAAACATTGAGAGCAGATCTCTCAGCGGTAAGGATTTTTCTTGCATTACCTTCAAGACGCATGAGTGTGTTTCCTGTTGTAACTTCAACACCGTCTTGAACAAGAATTTCTATGCTTATAGCGCTATCAACAGTGTGTATGATCCGCTCAGCAATATCAATCCCAGCAACTACTATAGTTTCACGAGTATTCAATTCTGCTCTTAGATTTGTGATACTAGGAATAGTAGCGAGCGTGGTGAGATCGCCCGATCCAATATCTTCATCAAGGACGCAGCTTATAAAATGTCTAAGTTCTTCTTTAAAGAGAGGCACTTTAAAATGCCCGTCCAGCACTAGGATTTTTATTTGATGAAATAGAAGGGGACATTTCAAGCATTTTATTGAGTGGTGCCAGAGCTTTAATGCGAGTGATCTCATCAACCTTAATTTCAGGTTGAAGTGTATTGAGACATTTGTAAAGCTTCTCTAAAGTATTCAAGGCCATAAATGGACATTGATTACAGTTGCAATTTCCATCTGCACCGGGTGCACCAATAAATTTTTTATCTGGCGCACTTTTTTGCATTTGGTGGATTATACCTGGCTCGGTTGCAACTAAGAATTTTTTCGCTGGATTTTCAATAACAAATTTAAGAATTGATGATGTAGATCCTACATGATCAGCATGTCGTAAAATAGTTTCTGGGCATTCCGGGTGTGCCGTAACCGGGGCATCCGGGTGACTGGCCTTTAGCTTAATTAGTTCTTTTTCTGAAAATTGTTCATGTACAATACAACTTCCGGGCCAAAAAATCATTTCACGACCTGTTTTCTTAGATAGGTATGCACCGAGATGTCTGTCGGGGGCCATCATAATTTTTTGGTCTTTAGGAAGTTGATTAAGAATATGTTCAGCATTCGAAGATGTAACTATGATATCAGACATCGCTTTAATATCAGCGGAGCAGTTAATATAAGTGAGGCAGAGATGTTCTGGATATTTTTCGCGAAATTTAATAAATTCATCTGGTGGACAACTATCTTCAAGTGAACAACCAGCTTCCATATCTGGAAGTATAACAGTTTTGCTAGGGCTGATTATTTTGGCTACTTCTGCCATAAATCTTACGCCGCAAAAGACTATGATATCGGCATCGGTTGCCGCTGCTTTGCGCGATAGGTCAAGACTATCTCCAACAAAATCAGCAATGTCCTGAATTTCGGGGTCTTGGTAGTAATGAGCAAGGATGACCGCGTTTTTTTCTTTTCGCAGGCGTTTAATCTCACTTATAAGTTCTACTTTAGGTAAACTTTCGTTTGGCATTAGTGGAATAGACATATTTTTAACTCTATAGTCACAAGTTCTCAATTCCTATGTAAGGGTTTAGGGTAGCTCTTTCAAGAACAATAAAGTAAATTCGAACTTATATGATCAAGTATCGTCTATAAAATCTTTATTTTTCCTATGGGTTATAATTGTTTTGCATTTTAATAAAAATGACCTAACGTTGCTCATAATATAAGGTGATTGAGTCGACCCCTATGACAGAATATAATGAAAAACTTGTAAAATATAGTGTTGCTAGGCGATTTATCATAAAGCTTGGTATAATGGCGCATAGCTATGGCCCATCGGCTGCGCGGCTTGAGAGTTATTTAACCCAAGTGACCGAAACATTAGGTTATCAAGGGATTTTTCATTCAACTAGATCAGAGATTATGTATGTGTTTTGGAAAGATGATCCTATGGTCCAAACCCAGCATGTTGAAAAAGTTGAAAAGGGTGCCTTTAATATGGCCAAACTTGCTCGTGTTGGAGAGCTTGTGGAGTTGGTAGTTGCAGGCGAAATTTCTCTTGAAGATGCCTACACACTTCTTGATAAAATAGATAAACTTCCAGACCCTTGGGGACCATTTGCTAAAGCGATTAGTTTTCTTCTTATTGGAGTTGGTTTCGCTGGCTTAATGACTGGAAATATTTGGGATATATTGCTGGCAGGTGGATTAGCACTTGTTGTTTACATAAACGTATATATTGCCCATCAGTTTCATGGTCGGTTAATTGAACTTCTTCCCTTTTCAAGTGCTTATATTGTTGGAGTGCTTGCAACTTTTTTGAAAATTTTTCTTCCAGAAATAAATATTCAAGTTGTTGTGTTATCTTCCATTATCGTATTAATTCCAGGCTTCACGGTTAGCGCTGGAATTGTTGAAATTGTTAGTGATCATGTGGTTTCGGGGAGTGCTAACCTTATTGCTGGTATTACTTATTTACTTAAACAGTTTTTTGGTGCTTGGTTTGGCCTTGCGACGGTCAGTATTTTTTTACCAACAATTCAAGAAAATACTGTGCTGTATACAAGTCTTAATTTATGGAACCCGTGGATCTTCTTACCACTTCTTTTCATTGGTCTTGGTGTTGCTTACCAGTCCCTTATGCGTGACTTTCCTTGGGTAATTTTATGCTGTCTCGTCTCTTATTTTGGGGTGATTTTTGGTAACTCCTTTGAAATTGAATATCTTGGTACTTTAATGGGAGCTATTGTTGCTAATATTTTTGGTAACCTTTGGGCTCGAAAGTTTAATCGCCCTACCTCAATTGTATTGGTACCAGCAATCACCGTTATGGTTAGTGGGTCTGTCGGTTTTCAGGCGCTTTTTATTGCTGCTACAGAAGAAACTAGCA
Source organism: Kordiimonadaceae bacterium (assembly GCA_018675425.1). Taxonomy (GTDB): domain Bacteria; phylum Pseudomonadota; class Alphaproteobacteria; order Sphingomonadales; family Emcibacteraceae; genus Pseudemcibacter. Next base: position 34,576 of record JABGYD010000069.1, on the reverse strand, counting down.
AGGGCCTCAATCAATTTCTACAAATGTTTATCGTTGCGCTTGTGATTGCAGCAGGGCTCCTTATTGCAAATACAATTGTGAGACCTAAGGTGACATTGTAGATTTTTTATTGACCCTTACGGTATCAATTCTAGTTGAATATTGAACGTCGATCGTGACCCAAAATTTATTATTTCCACTCGGGTGTGATAACTCCATTTTCTAACGCATAAGTTTCCCAATCAGCAATTAGTTCAGAGAGTTTTGTAAGGTTTTTTGTGCTTAAGTCATTACGCTCACCTGGGTCATTCTTGATATTAAAAAGTTCCCAGTCCCCAGTGCCGTATGTGCCAGGAATTTTAATAATTTTCCAGTCACCTTTACGAACTGCCATGCGGTCATGAAGCTCCCAGGCGACAATGTCTGTGGGGCCATGAATACTTTCTTGTTTTCCACTTAAGTAGGGAAGAATCGAAGTTCCAACATAGGGATATACGTCCCTTCCTTTATAAGATGTACCAGGATGCTGCGTTTCTGCAATTTCAAGAAAAGTTACAGGAAGATCATGAACAGTCACGAATTGATCATTAAAACCTCCAGTTTTAATAGCTAAATTATCACCCCAGTTTATGATCCCTGGTACCTTAAGTCCTCCTTCAGACGAAAACCCTTTAAACATTCTTGAGGGGGCTGTTCCGGCACGTGCCCAGTGGGGGCCATAATAAATATATGAGCCTTTTTTACCCATGTTCTCAAAGCTATTATCAAAATTACTGTCTATCCAATCTTGAGGAAAAGCTTTGGCCATCCCTGGTCCGAAGCCGGCCGCACCATTATCAGACATAAATATAATAATAGTATTTTCGCGCTGACCTGACGCTTCGAGGTAATCAAGAACACGACCAATATGAAAGTCCATATTGTCAACCATAGCTGCATAAATCTCCATTTCCCTGGCGTCTATTTTTTTTTGCTGTTCACTTATATTTTCCCAGCTTTCAGTCTGCGGATATGCTGGTGCAGGCATTTGTATGTCCTCTTTTATAAGCCCTAGGTCTTGCAGAGATTTATGTCGTTGTTTAGTGAGATTTTCATAACCAGCATCATATCTGCCCTTGTATTTATCCAGATATTCGGTCGGTGCCTGCAGAGGCCAGTGTGGCGCAGTATAGGCAAGATAAGCAAAAAATGGTTTTCCATCTTCTTCATCTAGTTCCATATAGTTGATCATCTTATCAGTATAAAATTGAGTTGAGAAAAAATCTTCGGGAAGACCAACCATCTTACCGTTTTCACGAAACCATGATTTATCATGTTGAACAGTCATTGGTTGATCATCAAAGTGACTACTGCCGCCTTGGAGCAGGCCAAAAGAACGTTCAAACCCTCTGGCTTTAGGGGATTGGTCATCTTCGTAGCCTAAGTGCCACTTACCTGTCATATATGTATTATAACCGGTATCTTGTAGCAGTGTAGCTACAGAGACAACATCATGGTTCATATAACCTTCATACCCTGGCTGCCCAACCTGGTTTGGGGCTTGATCATTATACATAGTGCCCATTCCCCCGCGGTGACTATCTGCACCACCAAGAAGCATTGTACGTGTTGGGGAGCATGCCGAAGCCGCATAAAGATTGCTCATTTTGATACCACCTGCTGCAAGGGCATCAAGATTGGGGGTTGAGATCTCACCACCAAAAGGCCCAATATCAGAATAGCCTAAATCATCTGCCATTATTAAAAGAATATTTGGTCTATCATCAACTTTTAATTGCTCTGCGGGGTCCAAAACTTTTGGTGCATCGCACGAGTAAAGTGCAAAAGAAAAGATAATAAGTACTAATATTTTTTTCATATCAAAATCCTAAAATTAAATTTGTTGAGGTGATTATCGGAGAATTTTTAACAAAAAGTCAATCAATATGAAGTTTATTTTTTTGTGGCATTATTACAAAGTATTAAAGAGGCATTGAAAAGTAATAATATTCTCGCTAGGGTTTATCAAATTATAATGAAAAATTTAGATAGTAGGACATTTTTTATGGACGATGTAGTAAAGCCAAAAGAAATCTGGTCATCCAGGTCAACATTTTTAATGGCAGCTATTGGCTGCTCCGTTGGTCTCGGAAATTTATGGCGGTTTCCTTATATTGCTGGGCAAAATGGCGGTAGTGCATTTATTATGGTTTATGTGGGCTTTGTTCTCATTCTAGGTGTTCCCCTGATTATGTCTGAGCTTGCCATGGGTCGTGAAGGGAAGTTAAGTGCTGTAGAGACGATGAACCGCTTTGTAAAAAAAGGGTACCACCCCATATGGAAAATTATTGGCTGGATTAGTATCTTAGTTCCTATACTTGGTCTCTCTTATTATGCTGTGATAGCAGGTTGGTCAGTGGAGTATACTTTTAAAGCTATAATGGGGAAATTTAGAGATGTTGACGGTGCAGGCTCTGGCGCCATTTTTAAAGCGTCGCAGGATAATGTCTTTTCATCTATATTGTGGTTTAGTATTTTCTTATTTACGACAGTCTCTATAATTTCGAGGGGTGTAAAAAACGGTCTTGAAAAGGCTGTGAGAATTATGTTACCTGCATTATTCGTCATTCTATTTTTCCTTGCTATTTATGCTATGATAACTGGGGATGCAGCTGCTACTGTTGAATTTTTACTAAATCCTGATTTTTCAAAACTTACACCACGAGCGATACTTGAGGCATTGGGGCAGGCACTATTTTCACTTGCTATTGGAGTTGGTGCACTTATAACTTACGGTGCTTATCTCCCAGATGATGTATCACTTCCCAAATCTGCTGGGGTGATTGCCATGGCGGATACTTTAGTTGCCCTGCTTGCTGGCTTTGCGATCTTTCCAATAGTTTTTGCTTATGGTCTTGAGCCGAGTGAGGGTCCTGGACTTATATTTGTCACGCTTCCAATAGCTTTTGGCCAAATGCCGGGAGGAATACTATTCGGAGGGCTCTTCTTTATATTACTTTCTTTTGCTGCTTTATCGTCCACTATAGGAATGCTTGAGCCTATTGTTGCTTGGTTTGTTGATAAAGGCAAGTCACGGGCTAAAATGGCTTGGACGTCAGGTATGATTGCTTGGTCTATTGGTATATTTATGGTGTTATCCTTTAATGTATTAGTAGAATTTAAACCCCTTGATTTTATACCGCTATTTGAAGGTAAGAATCTTTTTGGCATCATGGACTTTACTGTTGCTAATTTACTCATACCTATCAATGCGCTTATGATTGGTCTTTTTGCTGGTTGGGCGATGACAAATGAAATGGCAGAAAAGCAATTAGGTTTTGCAATTGGAAGTATAGAATTTATCATATGGCGAATTAGTACAAAGTATATTGCTACTTTTGCTATAACCCTTGTTGTTTATATGATGATATTTGGCAATCCGTTCTAATGGCGGTTTAAGCAATAGTTGTTTTCATTTAGGATTGTTTTTTTGCCATCTATAATATTACTTAGCATTTTTGCAGACCCTGCTGCCATAGTCCACCCTAAGGGGCCGTGTCCGGTATTAAGATACAAGTTTTTGATTGGTGTTCTGCCAATGTAAGGCGAACCATCTGGGGTGAGTGGCCTTAAGCCTGACCATTCTTTTACTTTATCGCGCTCGAGGTAAGGACCAAATTGTGGATAAATTTCATCAAGCAAATCATAAAGTTTACCAATACGATTTTTCTTTATTTGTCGGTCATAGCCAGAAAATTCTGCTGCACCAGCAATCCTAATAGTATCGCCCAGAGGAGTAATAGCTAAATGGGATCCATCGTCGATGAGCGGCATGCGCGGACCAGATTTCCAGCCATTAATTGGGATCGTAAGCGAATAACCCTTTGCGGGTCTCACAGGAATATTCAAGCTAGCTGTGCGGGCAAGGGGCATCGAATAACTTCCAGTGCAGAGTATGAACATATTCGAGTTAACTTCACCTTCACTAGTAATTATTTTAGTTATTTTTTCTCCTTCCCTAATCATTTTATTGACACTTACGCCGTAATGAAAACTAACACCAAGATTTCGAGCTTTCACTTCCATTTCGCAAGTAAATTGGTATGCGTTACCTGCTTGATCATCTGGGAAATATACTCCTCCACACAGACGATGTTCAGCTCCTTTAAGTGAAGGTTCCAACTTCAACAGTTCTTTACTTTTAAGAACTTGATATGTCATGCCGTGGTCCTTTAATTGCTCCGATAGTTTAGCCAATTTATCCATTGCACTTTGATCTCGAAAAACCTTCATTGAACCTGTCTTATAACCTTGATAATTAATATCAAGATCATCATTTAGTTTTGCAAGCACTTTCATGGAATAGCAGCAGAGTTCAGCGCTCCGATGTAGGTTGTTATAAAAATACTTTTGTCTTGATTGATTTAAAAAAGAAAGCCCCCAACCAACTATGGAAGGCAGTATCTTAGGTGACAAAATTATGGAACTATGTCCACCAATTAAAGAAGATATAAGGGTCCCCATTATACCTGGAGAATTCCAAGGGTCTGACATCGATGGCGTTAGCATACCAGCGTTGGCAAAACTAGTCTCCAGTCCGGGACCATCCTGTCGGTCAATAACTTCGACTTCGTAGCCACTCTTTGCGAGAAAGTATGCACTAGATACGCCTATTATTCCAGCGCCAATGATAGTTATTTTCATAGCTATTTTTGCTTTATTATTTTCCGTATACCAATAGTAAAAAGCGGAACAATAATCAATATAATAAATATCCAGGTTAGTGTCCCGTACCCTGAAGATATTAAATTAACAACACCAAAGTTAGTTGCCATTACTATGGCGGTAAAGAGGATCACCAATGCAATTACTGGGCGCATATAGCGAGGCATATGGCTCTTTCTGTCGTCGTACGCTACTGCAATTCTTTCATTAACGGAATGGATCAGTGCCGTGCAAGTCTCAATAAAAGTACCAAAGAGAATTACTTCAAATAAAATTTTAAAAACTGGTACATCAAGGATATTGAGTAAGTAATTAACAGGCAATGACTGCTCCATGATTTCTGGATAATATCCAATCATGGCAACAAAGAAGAAGATAGCTGGTATCATTGCAATCGGCCCAGCAAGGAGCCCAGCCGAGATAGCCTCTTTACGGGTTTTGATGTGACGTATGCAAAAGAGAACAGCAGCAATTGTAGCGAGATTATAGCCAGAATAAGTTAATCCACTAATAAACCATCCCTCACCAATTGAATAGGTGGTAAAATTCGTTGCTATTTTATCTCCAAAAACACTAATACAGAGGATGACGAATGCGGCGTATGCTAAATAAAGCATTATAGACCACAGGCTTAGAAATTTTTCGATTAAGCCTGATCCAAAAAATACAAGTATAGCCACAGATATCATCATTGTTACTGTGCCCCAGATGGCCTTAATTCCATAATTTTCTGAAAGTAGTTCGCCAGCGGCTGCACCAACAATAGAGATAACTAATATTATTTGTAGCATATAAGTAATTTCAAACAAGATGCTGCCGCGGCCTAGCGTTTGACTGAAATAAGTTTGATAATCGTAACTTTTTGTAACACGTGCAAGTTCAAAGCAAGCAGCGAGAGTGATACTCCATATTACCATAGCAACAAGAATACCAAGTAATCCACCTGTTGGACCGGCATTAAAAAAAAATTCAACAATTTCACGACCAGTGGCATATCCTCCAGCTATAGTAACCGACTGGAAGATAAGCCCAGGTAATAAATATCGTTGAAAAAAACTTCTCATTAAAATTATCCTTATTAATCTTCATGGAAGCATGACATTTATATTTGATTGATGCAAAAGCAAAATTTGGTTATCTTCTGACGTATACTAATTAATATAGGACAACTGATGGTAAAATCTAAGAATTCTCGCCCCATTGATGATGAAACAGGTATAGAGGTAAATGAGAATTTTGAAAGGTTTGAACAAAAATTTGATATTTACTGTCGAGCTATGTGGGATCCCAAGATAAAGTCTGAGAAAGCAGATAAGTTTTTTGAGGGCTATTATATGCCTCACGCAAAAGCACGAAAAACAGACGGTTTTAGTCAGAAAGATTATGCATTTCGAAATGCGGCTTGGCATGTAAATAATGTTGTTCGTGATATTGAAAAAGCTGGTGAATTTAGAAACGAAAAGCCAAATGAAATTCGCAAGGAAGGCTTTTGGGATTATTATACATCGCATGATGAGGGCTGGCCGGATCCATATCCTTATGAAAATTTGGCCGAAGCAACGCGAGATCTGCGAAAGGTTGCTGGATTTTGTGGTGTTGGCGATCTTGGTGTGTGTGAATATGATGAGCGTTGGATGTATAAATCTATTTTTACGGCTCAGGGTGATGGACAAAAACCTCAGGAAATTCCCCATGATATCCCAAATGTGATAGTGACGCTTGAGCCTATGGACCATGGTCTTATTAAGACGGTGCCCTCGGCTCTATCAGGCGCGGCTACTGGACTTGGATATACCTTTGATGGGGTAGCGATTATTACGTTGGCACAATACATACGGAATATGGGCTATCGGGCATATGCAACCCTTAATGATAGTGCTCTTTGTATTCCGTTAGCTTTACAAGCTGGGCTTGGTGAGGTTGGGCGTCATGGGATGCTAATTAATGAAAAGTACGGACCTAGGTTTAGAATTGGTAAAATTTTCACAGATATGCCTCTTGAAATTAACAGTCCGAAGAAGTTTGGTGTTGAAGAGTTTTGTAATACCTGTGATCGCTGTGCTAAGGCCTGTCCACCCAAGGCAATTCCATTTGGGCCGCCAACTGATCAAACACATAGCGAGAGTAATATAAAGGGTGTTGTTAAATGGACACCTTCTGCTGAAAAGTGTTTTAATTTTTGGTGTAATCAAAATACCGATTGCAGCATCTGCATACGCACCTGTCCTTACAATCGAGATTTTTCAAAACTCATTCACCGATTGTGGTTGCAACTTGCCAAGGGACCGTTTAAAAAAATTGCTCTCAAGCTTGATGACTGGTTTATGGATCGCGGAAGATTGAAAACTAGTGATTGGTGGAGACCAGAGCTTGTAAATGCGAAAGCAGAAAGTAACCCCAAGCATACACAGAAAAGAAAATGATGATAGAAGTCGGCAAAAATCATACGCTTGAAATTGCAAAACATGTTGATTTTGGTGTTTACCTTTTGAGTGATGAAGAAGAAATATTGTTGCCTGGAAAATATTTACCTAAAGATGAAACACTTTGGGAAGTAGGAAAATTTATTGACGTTTTTATCTATCTTGATTCTGAAGATAGGCCCATTGCTACAACTGAAATACCTTTCGCTAAGGTTGGAGAGGCTGTGTTTTTAACAGTTGTTGGACAAAGCCAATTTGGAAGTTTTGTTGACTGGGGGTTAACTAAGGATTTACTAGTTCCTTTTAAGGAACAAAGAGTGCCAATGGAATTAGGGCGCAGTTATGTAGTCTATATTTTTATTGATAAAACCGAGCGTATCGCGGCAACGTCACGTCTCAGTAGATTTTTAAATGAAGAGAATGATGTCGCTTTTGAGGTCAGACAGGAAGTTGATTTACTAATTTGTAGCCGCAGCGACCTTGGCTTTAAGGCGGTGGTTAATGGCACTCACCTTGGTCTTATTCATAGCAATGAAATTGTTAGACCTATAAAGGTAGGGGATACATTTAAAGGTTATATAGGTGAGCCACGTGAGGATAAACGCATTAATATCACTTTACAGAAAATGTCTTATGAAGTGAGGGATGAATTAGCAGAAAAAATACTAAAACATCTTTCAGAGCATGGTGGAAAAACACACTTAACTGATAAAAGTTCGCCCACGGAAATTTATGAGGTGTTTCATGTTAGTAAATCCAATTTTAAAAAATCACTTGGAAAACTTTTTAAACAAGAAAAAATTACTTTTCATGAGAAAAGTGTAAGACTTACAGTAAGTAGCGACGGGGTTTTATCTAAGACTAATCATCACTAAATAAGCTGCGTTAGCTGAGACCGAAGAAACTATTATTCTACCGGGGTGATAAATGAACTCCGGCCAACATACAGCGCACCGAACCACCAGCTAGTTCTATAGTAGGAATATCAAGAGGCAGTATTATTGTGCTTTGTTCAATAATGGCTTTCTGCTTCGGATCTAGCGCTTTTAAGGCAACGTTGGAAAGTGCTAATACGAGACCTTTATTGCTTTGTAATTCAAGCGCATTTCCAGCAAAGTTTTTAATTTGTTTTATAGAGAGTGCTATTATTTGACGTCCTGAGCGCGTAAAACGTTCTTCTATTTCTAAACGGCGAGTACTGTCAGGAATCATATCGAGACATATCATGACAAAATCTGTAGCTATACACATAAGCACGTTGGTGTGGTAAACTGGATTTCTATTATCATCAACAGCATCAAAAACCATCGGCTCATAATTAAAATGAGTGCAGAAGCGTTCAAGAGCCACTGGATTAGTTCGGTTTGATCGAACTGCATAAGCGACACGGTCTATATGATCAAGAACCATTGCGCCGGTACCCTCTAGGAATAGACCATCAGGCTCGAGCCCTGAATAATCGATAACATCTTGGACACGATAATTTCTTTTAAGCATCTCAATGACATCATGCCGGCGTTCAAGACGACGATTTTCCGGGTACATTGGATAGATAGCAATATGACCACCTGGGTGAGTGGAAAACCAATTATTTGGAAAAACTGAATCAGGACTTTTCGTGCTCTCATCTTCAAATATATGAGTTTTAATTCCAAAAGAGGTTAGTTTGTTAGCAACATTTGTTGTTTCTGTAAAAGCAGATTTTGCCATTTCAGATAAATTTAAGCCGCCACCATTTTTTTGAAAAGCGTTGTCTTTAGCTGTTTCTTGGTTTGGTAAGAAATGATGAGGACGGATCATAATTACTGCTGCGGGTGCTTGGGCGCTTCTTCTGTTCATTTTAAAGATCCTCGATTATTTGGCTTCCTTAGCGCGTAAAACCATACCAAATAAATCACGCGGCTCATCAGGGTCAGCAACCATATCTAGATTTTGGAACTGTTTTGTTTTTTCCAATTGATCGCGAATATAACGCAGGGCTGAAAAATCTTCGATTGCAAAACCAACGCTGTCAAATAGAGTAATTTGTTTTTCGTTTGTGCGGCCTTCTGCTTTCCCAGTCATTACCTGCCATAATTCAGTTACTGGGTAGTCGTCGTCAAGCTGCTGAATTTCTCCTTCAATACGTGTCTGCGGTGGGTATTCGACAAATATCTCTGAGCGAAGAAGAATATCTCTGTGTAATTCGGTTTTGCCTGGGCAGTCACCGCCGATGGCATTAATATGTACTCCTGAACCAACCATATTATCAGTAAGGATTGTGGCGCATTGTTTGTCGGCTGTTACAGTAGTAATTATGTCTGCTCCTTCAACAGCTATTTGTTCGCTGGAACATTTGACCATATTTATGCCAAATCCAGTTAAGTTTTTCATACAGCGGTCGGTGGCCTCGCCATCAATATCGTAAAGTCTAAGCTCATCAATTCCACAAATAGCCTTAAACGCGAGTGCTTGAAATTCTGATTGGGCTCCATTTCCAATCATCGCCATCATCTTGGATTTTTTTGGCATCAAGTATTTTGCAGCCATAGCTGAAGTTGCCGCTGTCCTGAGGGCTGTTAAGATCGTCATTTCAGAGAGCATAACGGGATAACCCGTTTCAACATCCGAAAGTACACCAAAAGCAGTCACGGTTTGAAGGCCATCTTTTGTGTTTTTAGGGTGACCGTTTACATATTTAAATCCGTAAACTTGACCGTCGCTGGTAGGCATCAATTCAATGACGCCCTCATTAGAATGTGAAGCTACACGTGGTGTCTTATCAAAAAGTTCCCATCGTTTGAAGTCAACTTCTAGGTAGTTTGCTATTCCGATTAGAACTTCTTCAATACCAATTTCCAGAACAATTTTCATCATATTGTCTACACTGACGAATGGCACAAGATTAAGGTCGTTTGCTACTTTTTTAGTCATAACAATTTCCACTTCTTAAACAACAAATTATTTTCATTAGATGATAAGGTAAACTATAGAATAATTATAAACAATGTCACAATTTTATAAAATATTGTGGCATTTATATAATATTTACAGTATAAATTGTTAATATTGTCAATTCATTATAACCTTTTAGGGTGAGGATAATAATATTTCAAATGCAAAATACATTTATGATCACCTTGATCGAGAATTGATAGGGTTATTGCGAACAGATGGTCGAGCCCCACTATCAAAGCTTGCTGAAATTTTAAAAGTATCGCGGGGTACCGTTCAAAATAGACTTGATCGCTTATTGAGTTCGGGCACCCTACACGGTTTTACTGTTCGTGTTAGGGATGATTATGAACATGATGCAATCAGATCTTTGATGATGATAGAAGTAGTGGGAAAATCGACTTCACAAGTAATAATGAAGCTTCGAGGTATTCCAGAATTACAAACCCTTCACACAACCAATGGTGCTTGGGACCTTGTTGCCGAAATTCAAACTTTAAGCCTTAATGATTTTGATAGAGTATTACGGGAAGTTCGTATGATTGATGGTGTGTTAAATAGTGAAACAAGCATTCTTCTTAGTTCAGTTTAATAAAATAAATTTTTAATTTATATTTTTCAATAGCTTGTTTAATTTTTGCATCATTTTAGTTGCTACTCTTAACTCTTCACTATCAAATTCATCGCAAAGAGTTTGTAGTTCGGTCATCTCCCTAATTTGAATAGCATCGTAAGTATCTCTGCCTAAGGAAGTAAGCGAAACTAAATATGTTCTTTTATCATTAGGATTATTTTGTCGCTTAATTAAATTCATCTCTAAAAGGGTATTGACTACTAATTGAATATGTTGGCGTGAAACACTTTTTACTCGCCCAATCTCTGGCACTGTAATTGATCCAGCGTAAGAAAGTATTTCCATGACACTTCGCATAGAGGCGTTAATTCCATTAAGATTTTGATGAATTTCATTAGTACGCATACGCAAATGATTAGAACATTGATGAATATCTCTGATGACGGCATTAAGTCGTTTTGCTTCTGTTTTCAAAAAAAACCTCCATATTATAGATTATGACAATAATATTGTCATAATCTATTTACTTTGTCACGACTTTTATGAAAATTAGTCTAATAAGTTTAAATCAATCCGATTTATAGTCTCATAAAGTATTTGTAATCCGTAGTTTAAATGTTCCTTTGATGTATATTCTCTAGGGTTATGGCTTATACCATCTTTAGAAGGAACGAAGACCATCGATGTTGGACATATGCGTGCCATCATCTGTGCATCATGTCCTGCCCCTGAGTTTAGGCGTGTGCACTGCAGGCCTTTTTCATCGGAAATATTGGCAATAATATTTGATATTCTTTTATCAAAATTTACAGGTTTAAATCTAACGAGCTGTTCAGTTTCAACATTTACTTTTTCTGCAAGACAAATATGTTTAATTTTTTGTTTCAAAAGATCTTCTGCTTTTTTAAGTTTTTTTTCGTCAATATTTCTAAGATCGACTGTCATGTATACTTCACCAGGTACAACATTTATGAGGTTGGGTTTGGGGGAAATAACTCCGACGGTGCCAACTTGCCCACTACCAATAATTTTTGTGATTTCACGAACAGCTACTGACAGTTGTGATGCTGCGTATGCTGCATCCTTCCTAAGGTTCATTGGTGTTGTTCCAGCGTGGTTGGACTGACCTTTAAAGGTTACACCGGTCCATGAAATTCCCTGTACACCTTCAACAGCGCCTATTTGACTATTTTTACTTTCTAGCACTGGACCTTGTTCAATATGGAGTTCAATAAATGCGTACGGTGTTATTGAACCACAGACCATGGACCCCAGGGTTCCTGTTCTAGTTAATTCATCATAAATTGTTTTCCCATCAGTAGAAATAATATTATGAGCATCATCTAAACTCATCCCACCTGCATATACAAGAGAGCCAAGCATGTCTGGTTGAAAACGAACGCCTTCCTCATTAGTAAAAATAGCTACGCAAAGATCGTGTTTATTTATTTTACCACTTTCTTTATATGCTGCTAAAATTTCAAGTCCACCAATTACACCATATGAACCATCAAGATGGCCGCCATTTCCAACCGTATCAATATGAGAACCCATCATAATTGGACTGCCTTCAACTTCACCCTTAAGGGTTGCAAAGACATTACCTATTTGATCGACTTGAACGTCAAGGCCGGTATCTTTCATCCAAGATATTACAAGATTTCTTCCCGCGATATCATCATCAGTAAGTGCAATTCTTCGAGATCCGCCATCCGAAGTTTTTCCAATATGAGCTAGTGATGCAATTCGTTCATGCATTCTTGATGTATTTAATTTCAATTAATCTACCTTTATTCCAAAAACGTTCAATGACTGAGGCATTATTAACCTTATCATTCTAAGTATAGTTCATGAACTTAAGTTAATAGAGTGTTTTTTTCCTCGAAGGCGTTACGGCCATAAAACTTCATAATCAAACGAATGCTTAAATATTGGATAATAATTATTAGAAAAATGATGTAAGGTGATTGGTAAAAACCGACAACAATAAAAGCTAATACAGTCATGACACCATTAAGTAACGCATACCAAAATTGGGTTGAGACATGATCAATGTGGCTACAACCAGCAGCCATGCTGGCTAGAACGGTAGTGTCCGATATTGGGGAGGTGTGATCACCAAATAAACCACCACTCAATACTGCAGCAATTGTTAATACCATCGGTGCATTTAGCGCGTGAGCGATAGGAACAACAATAATCATGAGAATAGCAAAAGTGCCATATGATGATCCTGTTGCAAATGACATAATTGCTCCAAGTAAGAATACTATTAGCGGGAAAAAGCTAGGTTCAATTTTATCACCGATCAGAGTGGCAAGGTATGCACCAGTTTGGAGTTCTCCACAAAGCGAACTCAGTGTCCATGCAAGTACCAATATAACACACATAAAGACAAGTTTTTGCATCCCCTCAAAAAATAAGCCAAGACTTTCATCATATGGTTTATTTTGATGCTTTTTCATTAAATATCCGCAGGCAATCGAAGCGAATAGGTAGGATAGACAAATCCCTGCGCGCACGTGGACACTCTTGATACCTTCCATATACGCAAAATATCCCATATAAATTACCATGGTTGCTAACATAACGGAAAGAGGTAAAATAACTGTACTTATTTTGTGGTTTTCCGTTTGTTTTTTTTCTGGAACATCTATTAATTTTCCAGTGTCTACCGCCCTGTTATAATCCTTTTGGGCGTTGGCCATAGGGCCAAAATCACGACCAGTTGAAAGGATCATGGGAATAGAAATGAGTGCGAGGAAGGCATAAAACTGATAGGGCCAAACTGATAGTAATACTCTAATAGGGTCGCCATCTATGCCAACCGCAGCATAGGAGTTTTCAATAAGTGACATTATATAAACACCCCACCCGACAAATGGAATAAGGATGCATAATGGCGCTGCTGTAGTGTCAATAATATATGCCAGCTTTTCACGGCAAATCTTCAGTTCAGCAAATACAGGTTTAAACAATGGCCCGACAATTAATGCATTACCACTATCAGTAAAAAATACGCTTAAGCCGGTTACCCAAGCTGCAATTTGTGCCTTTACTGGACTACCAATGAATTTTACCATTACTCCTGCGAATGCCCTTGAGCCGCCCGATTTATCAAGCATATGTATGAAACCACCAATCGTAAACATAACGATCATAACTTGATTGTTGGATGGGATAGCTAACTGAACAAATACATGATCTTCTAAAATTTCAGCAAAAGCCATAAAAGGGTTGAAATTAGCAATAATCAATGCCCCACTAAGTGCTCCCGATGCCAATGAAAAAACTATATTTCGCGTATAAACTGCCAGTGCAATACTGAGAGTTGGCGGCAGAATGGACAGAAATCCGTAATTTTCCATAAAATTCCCTTGAATTTATTTTTTATAACTCTAGTGGAAGGTTATTAATATTTAAAGAGGTATCTTTTAACTCCCCCAGCGAAGCATAATTGAACGGATAGATATATATTGAACTAATAGTATTATTAAAATCATCTATTCTTAGAGTGTAAGATGATTTGTCGGTCCAGTTCTTGTAAAAATTTTGACCTATCTGCCTTAGTGAATGCGGCATTATAGCCGCTGCTTTCTCCAGTTTCCCTCAGGTGCGCCTTCAATTCCCTCATCGCAAGCGCCATTCCAATATTGTCACTTGAGAATAACCGTCCGGTCATTCCTAGAACAATGGCTCCAGCCTCGAGGCACCGTTTTGCTAAGGGAATATCTGCTGTTATTGCAATATCATTTTGGCCAACACGGTCAGCGATCCAATCGTCAGCCTCATCTGGTCCAGCAGATACGACAACTTTCTTAACCAGTGGTCCGACCTCAATACGCATCCATTGATTGCTAACCATAAACACAGGAACTTTGTGCCTATAAGCAACCTTAAGAATTTCATCCTTAACTGGACAAGCATCACCATCAACAAAGATTGAAGTTTCAAGTTTTTCCTTCATAATTCTATTTTTAACTCTGCTTTAGTAAAAGTTTCTTTATTGGGCTTGATCATAAAGATCATTTTTGCAACAATACCTATTATAATAGCAGATTAATTTATTAAAGAGAGGTATTTATTGTCTCAGAATTATGAAATAGAAGAATCAGGTTTAGAAAATCATGTCGGCCATCTGCTTAGACGTGTCTTTCATAAAGCGCGCAATAGGATGCAGAAAAAAATTGCAGATACCGGCCTTAGTCCGATGCAAACTTCTGCCATGACCTCACTTCGTAAAAAAGGCTCAACTTCTCAAAATAAGCTAGGCCGACGCATAGGCATGGAGCCAGGTAATGTTCATGGTCTAGTTGATCGCCTCCTTAAAAAGGGGATGATAACCTCAAACTTTATTAATGAAGGGCCTGGCCTTCACATTCTTGACCTTACTGACGAAGGTAGGGATATTGTTGATAAAGTTATTCCTCTTGGAGTAGAGGCAGGTAAGGAAACTCTAGAACCGCTTACTTTAAAAGAACAGGAAAAATTTCTGGGTTATTTAAGGCGCCTTTTGTAGATCAGTGGTGTTGACTCTCGGATAGACAGTGTTATTATAATAACATATAAATTCAAGGAATATTAAAATGGCTAAAATCACACTTGGCATGTGGACATCACACGGGCCGACGCTTTCAACTACACCTCAGGAGTGGTTAATGCGTGTAAAGGCTGACCAAAATCGCCCATCTCATCCATTCCGGTTAAAAAATTATTCTTTCGATGAACTTAGAGATCTTCGTAGATCTGAAGATTTAGCTGAGCAGGCCTCGCTGGATCAGAGAACTATTCGTCACGGTCGTTGTATGACAGCAATTTCAAAAATGGCTGATATCTGGAATGATGTTAAACCTGATGTTGCTATTATTATGGGTAACGATCAAAAAGAAATTTTTAATGATGAGATGATACCAGCATTTACAGTATTTTCAGGAGATACACTTTATAATGAACCGGCAAGCGCGGAACAAATTTCCATGATGGCCCCAGGTATCCATGAAGCAGAAGACGGTCATAATCCCTCAGAATATACTGAATACCCTGGGCAGCCAGAGCTTGGGCGTCTAATAATAGAGCAAGCGACTAAAGAAGGTTTTGATGTAGCACAAATGACAAAGTTGCCAAAACATGAGAAGCATTGGTCATCTGGGGTTGGGCATGCTTTTGGTTATATTTACAGACAAGTGATGCGAGATAAAGTGGTTCCAAATGTTCCAATCATCGCTAATACCTTTTTTCCCCCTAATCAACCGACGGCGAAAAGGTGCTTTGAATTTGGGCGAATGGTCGGGCGAGCAATCAAAGGTTGGGATAGTGATTTGACGGTGGCGATTATAGGTTCTGGCGGTATGAGCCATTTTGTTATTGATGAAGATCTTGATAACTTATTTATGAAAGCATTAGAGAGCCGAAATGCAGATGTTTTGACAAATCTCGATGAAGGTTACTTTCAAACGGGAACCTCTGAACTTAAGAACTGGATATCGGCTGCGGGTGTAATGTTTGAAACTTCGTTGCAGGGTGAGATGATTGATTATGTTCCTTGTTATAGGTCTGAAGCTGGAACAGGCACTGCCAATGGTTTCGTTTGTTGGCGTTAATAATAGGAGAATAAAATGGATCAAGCAATAGAACGAGCCTCAAAACTTGATACGGCTACGCTTAGTGATGCCCTTGATAAACTGGGGTTAAAAGGTCACTGTCTTGGCATAAAACCTCGTGATCATAAATTTAAAATGACTGGCCGAGCTTATACTGTTTCTTACGGTCCTGCCGATGTGGTGCCAGGAACGGTTGGTGATTACATTGATGATTTGGAACCAGGAAGTGTTGTTGTCCTTGATAATAGTGGACGTGAAGACGCAACCGTTTGGGGAGATATACTCACTTACCTTTCTCATAAAAATGGTGTGGCTGGAACAGTGATTGATGGTGCTTGTCGAGATGTTCATATGTGTCTGAAGCTTGGCTATCCTGTTTATAGTCGCAGTTATTCCATGCGCACCGGTAAAGATCGGGTTCAAGTTGATGCTACTAACGTTCCAGTAAGTATTGGTGGCGCTCGAGTTCATCCTAATGATATTATGCGTGGCGATAGTGATGGAGTAATAGTAATTCCTAAAGAACATGAAGATAAAGTTCTTGAGGCTGCTGAGGCAATTGAAGCTGCCGAGGATAAAATACGAGCTGCTCTTAAAAGTGGTATGCGTTTAGATGAAGCCCGTCAACTTAATCAATACCACCACCTACAAAGTCGAGAAGATTAAATATGAGGCCAGACCCTAAACTGATTAAAAAAATTGGCCAATACGGAACAGCTACAATACATGAAGCAGCAGGACAAATAGGTGCTCTTCCAGGAGCGATAAAACCATTATCACAGACTATGAAAATATGTGGCCCAGCGTTTCCCCTTCATTGCCTATCCCTAAGTAATATAAATCTACATGAAGCTATTTATCAGGCTCAAGCTGGTGATATTCTAGTTGGAAGTGTTGCAGGAATGCCTAATGCAGGATATTGGGGTGATATTTTAACGTGTGCAGCCCAGAAAAAAGGTTTAAAAGGATTAGTTTTGGATGCCTGTGTAAGGGATGCAGATGACATAGATGAATTGGGTTTTTCAGTTTTTTCTCGAGGGGTTAATATTCTCGGAACGGGTAAAGAACGTGGTGGCTCTGTTGGTGTTACAATAATAATTGGTGATGTCGAAATAAATTTGGGTGACGTTATTATTGGAGATCGTGACGGTCTTGTAGTAATTCCTGCAGAGAAACTTCAGGAAGTTATCGATGCCTCAAGAGCCCGTGAAGATAAAGAAGAAGTAATTAGGTGCCGTTTGAAAAATGGTGAAAGCAGCTTAGAAATTTATAAATTTCCATGAATTTAGGTTAAATAATGACAAAAGAACTTGATATAAAAATACTCAGAAATTGCTTTGGAAAATTTGCTACAGGAATAACGGTGATTACCGCACTTGCGCCTGATGGTACAAAAATTGGCCTGACAGTGAACTCATTTAGCAGTCTTAGCCTCGAGCCACCATTGGTTCTTTGGAGCCTCGATAAAAAATCTAAAAGCCTTAGTGCTTTTATAGCCGCAACACATTTTGCCATTAATGTTCTGGCGTCTGATCAGATGGATATTTCTAATAACTTTGCCAGGACTAGTGAAGATAAATTTAATAATATTAAACTTTCAGAAAGTAAATATGATCTTCCTTTACTTTCTGGCACCGTTGCCCATCTTGAATGTAAAAATATTAGTACCTACGAAGGTGGTGATCATCTTATTTTTATCGGTGAAGTTGAACATTTTAAAACAAGCAATAAAAAGCCACTTTTATATACAAATGGTCAATATACAATAGCAGCACGTCATCCAGCAGTGAAAATGCCGGCACCTGAAGAAAAAGACGTCTCAAAAAAAGATGATTTTATTGTGCCACTTTTATTACGTAGCTACTGGGAAATTTCCGATCCATTTTACCGTGAACTTCAAGATGAGGGAATGCCCATTTCCCATGCACGTATTATTGTGCACCTTAGTCATTCGCCTAACCTGACTAAAGCTGAATTGAGTAAGGCAATTCGCGTTGATATGACAGCTGTGACGACATCAGTAGCTTGGTTATGTGATAATGGTTATCTAAACACGCTTAATAATGATCAACTCACTCTTTCACCCGCAGGTAATGAACACTTAAAAGATGTCCAACTCCGGGCACAGAGATTGGAAAAAGAAGTACTTGATGGTTATAGTAATGAAGACGTTAACATGCTTAAATCCATGTTGAAAAAAATTATAAATCGCCAAGATGTATGATCACTGTGTATTTACTTGTAACCTTTTATAAGACTGGGGCTGACCAGCTGCAGCATTAACAACCATATCAGGCATAATTGGGTTTCGGTGAAAATAGTGACCACCCATGGCATCAGAAATAGCGCAAACAAGTGCGGATGCGGCACATCCCATTAAAGGTTCGCCGATACCTTTAGCACCGACAGGGTTTTGTGGATCTGGTTGATCAACAGCCTGTGTAATCATCTCGCTTGGTACATCAAGAATTGATGGTGGTTTTGCTTGGTATAAACCTACGTTGGCCGGAAGGCCATTTTGTGGATCATAAACTGTCTTTTCAGATGTTGCCATCCCTATTCCCATGATAGCTCCACCACGAATTTGTTGATCAAGGCCTTGAGGATGAAGCACAGTTCCGCAGTCAGCAGTGCCAACATAGTCAAGTATTTCATGTCGACCGGTTTCTAGATCGAGCTCAATCATTATAAAGCCAGTGGCTAGGGCAGGTACAGTTCCGTGATGTATTTTGTCTTTTGCAACACCAACTAAACCACCGCCGGCTATCCCTGCTGCTGCATCTTTGGTAATTGGAAAAATATCATCGGGCACCTCATGACCATCATATTTACCGCCAAGATTAATAGCGCGTTTACCAATTTGAGAAAATGTCATGAGTATTTTTGGATTTGATATCAAAAATACTGTTTCATCTTTTAGGTCATAATCTTGTGGTTCGCCTCCAAGGTCTAAGGCAGCAATTTCTTGAATTTTTTGTTTTGCGTCTATTGCTGCCGCATAGTTACTTCGAGTGGTTGTAAAAGACGTGTTACTGCCAAATTGACCAAGTACCCAAGGAAGATGTTTACTACTATCACCAGATATTACCACACAGTTTTCCCAACTCATTCCGAGAACTTCAGCCGCAACACGGGGCGTCGTTGCATAAGAATAGGTGCCGAGGTTACCGACACCGCTGTGCAGATGTAATTTTCCATCGGCAGTTATCTGTATTAGTCCATCAAAACCACTAGCGCCAGCAGAATGATAAGCCTGACCAATTCCAATCCCTATAACTTTTGATCCATTTTTTTTACCACTCAGTTTAATTTTTTCAGCATAATTAAAACGTTCAGCACCCATTTTTAAGGCTTCTGGCATATACGAGCTAGTAATACCGTGTTGATCCCCATCATAAAGTGCATCATGTGACGGAGCGTTGATTTGGCGAATAGCAAGCCGGTCAATACCTAGTTCCTTCGCTGCTTTATCGAGGAGTGGCTCAATTATTACGGCTATCTGGTTTTGCCCAGGCCCGCGTTGAGCGCCGCAAGGAGGTCTATTTGTCATGATTGGAATACCGCGCCAACGCATGGATTGAGGTGTGTAAACAAGTGAAAGCGCACCACCGGCACTAGCAAGGTCAGGAAAACCAGAATTAGGACCATTTTGCTGAATAATATAAAGATCAGCGGCAAGAATACGCCCTTTTTTATTAAACCCAAGTTTAACATTTCCCTGAAAACCTGAGCGTGCAGAACCGAGATAATATTCTTCAGCTCGCGTTATTCTAAGCATACATGGCCTACCAATCTTTCTCGACATGTGGGCTGGTAGAAGCATTGTTGGGTACGGGCTTCCCTTTGAGCCAAAACCACCACCACAAAATTCTGCAACATAAATAATATCGCTAGCTGGAATACCTAGCATTTGCGAAAGACCTGGCATCATAAAACTTTGACTTTGTGAGGACCCGTGGAGGTGACATTTTCCGTTTTCCCAATACGCAAATGCGCTTCTTGGTTCCATACTGTGATGAGAGTTACTAGCAGTTACAAAGCTTTCATCAATGATGTATGCAGCATTTTTAATTCCAGCTTCAATATCACCGTATTCCCATTCTTTTGATGCCTCACCCATAGGCAGTTTATCTTCACCTGCAACGGCAAAATCGCGAGCTGTCCATTTTATTTTTTTTGTTTTAAATCCTCGAGTAGCTGAATTTATATGATCATATACGTCAGGACCCCCAGGATAAAGACTATCGAGGGGATCAATTGTAAAGGGGAGGGCCTCGTATGTAATTTTTATTTTTTCTAGAGCCTCAGCTGCTGTTGCTTCGTCTACAGCTGCAATTGCTAAAATAGGCTGTCCAGCATATTTAGGATTATTTGTCAGCATAGGATCAGCTGGTGGAGGTGGAGCCGGCACATCATCGGCAGTTAGGATATCAATTACACCATCCATATCTAAAGCTTCAGATGCATCCATACTGATAACATTGGCGTTCGGCATCGGGCTTAACAGCATTTTAATATAAACCATACCATCTGCTTTAAAGTCTTCAGCGTATTTTGCTTTACCTGTAATTTTGGCCCGAACATCTGGCGGCGTAAAATTTTTTCCAATAAGTTTATATGCCATTTTATGATTTACCTACCTAATTACCTTAGACATCTAAAATTAAGCCTAAGCGTTGAAACTTACATTTGCAATAATAAATTTATTATCAATAATCTCATTTATATGTTTAAAATGGTACTGGTCTTTTCCCTTCAAACGCCTGCTGAAGAAGTTCTCGGACAGATTTTTCAACTAATTTTTTTGGATTATTAAAGGTTTTTTTTAATATTTCTTGTGCTGCACGATCGAGGTCTCCTTCACACATTCCAAGTTCCATAAGGCTTTTTGGCACTCCAATTTTGCGGGCGAAATCATAAATGCCACCCGACGCGCTGGTCGTGCCCATCGTCTTTTTTATTATTTCCATTGCTTCAGGTGCTGCCCTCTCGTTGTAAGCGACGGCATAAGGAAGTATGACACTATTGGAGGAACCATGTTCAATTCCATGATGACCTCCGAGCACATGGCAAAGTTTGTGATGGATGGCTATACCAGCAAGTGTTACACAGTAACCACTTAACATACCTCCATAAAGTACATTGCTACGGGCATTTAGATTATTCGGGTTTTTAATACTTTCTGGGATGCCAGTTATTAGTGCTTTTATGCCGGAGATAGCAAACTGATCGGAAATAGGATTTTTTACCTTTGCATAAAGTGCTTCTATACAGTGAGCGAGGCTATTCATACCTATAGTTGCTGTGTGATGCGCACTCATACTTGTAGTAAGAATTGGATCGTAAATACTGGTTTTTGCAATAACTCTTTTATCTCTACCTGTTTTTTTTTCTTTGCCAATTAGCATACCATGTATTGGCGTACTTTCTGAGCCGCATGGGCTAGTAACAATTACAATAAATTTTGCATTAGTGCGCAAGGCAATAGCTTTTCCGATTCCAATAGTTGAGCCGCCACCGATTGCAACAATACAGTCGGCTTTTTTCTTTTTATATAAATCGAGGGCGGCCATTGCAACTTCTTCAGGACAATGTGGTTTTGCTCCATCATATATTGTCACAAGCAAGTCATCAAGACTTTGTATAATAGCAGTAATACGCTTGGTCATACCTTTTGAGCAGGCAATCATAACCCTTTTTCCACCGAGAGAAATTATCTCTTCTTTCAGTTTAAGAGCTGAGTTTTTACCAAACACAGATCTGCTTGGAATAGGGTTATAGTCAAATATCATTTGTTTTTTCCCGCACTTGACAGTCGATATTCAGTAAGTATTATTATAATAACATTAAAAATAAAAAAATGCTTTCCTAAAATTATAATTATGGATAATGAAATATGAGTAATGATCTTTTAGTTCGTCTTAAAAATATGGACAGTTGTGCAGTTTCTGATGCAATGGATAGTCTTGGGTTATTCGGTGAGGTGACAGGGATAAATAATCAAACTACTAAAGATAAAATTGTTGGTCGAACTCTTACAGTTGAGCTTGGCAATGAAAAACCAGCTGGGGGCAGCACAAAACATTTATGTTCAGGTGCAATCGAATGTGGGAATGTTGGAAATGTGATTGTTATACAACAAAGTACGGGTATTGATGCCGCAGGATGGGGTGGTGTACTTTCCAATGCCGCACAACATAATGGTATAGATGGGGTAATTGTAGAAGGTCCAGCTCGCGATATTGATGAAGCAGCAGAGCTTGGGTTTAGTGTTTATGCTCGAGGCCACACCGCTCGCACTGCACGCGGTCGAATTTATGAACAATGCTTCAACAAAGAAATAACCGTTGGTAATGTGAAGGTCAATGAGGGAGATTATGTAATTGCTGATGGAAGTGCAATTGTTTTTATACCTTTGGCGCGAGCAGAAGAGGTAATAAAAATTGGCGAACGCATTATTGCTAAAGAAAAATTAATGACCGAAGCTGTTCGTTCTGGTTCACCTGTTGGGGCCGTTATGGGCTCAAATTACGAAAATATGCTTGATGATCTAGGTAAGTAAATATGAATAAATCAAAAAAAATTATTATAAGCGGTGCTGGTATTGGCGGATTGACGGCAGCCGCCTGCTTAATTCAAGAAGGTTATCAGGTTCGTGTCTATGAGAAAGCATCAGAACTTGGTGAAATTGGTGCCGGCATTCAAACCAGTGCTAATGCGGTTAAAGTATTGCATCATATAGGTCTTGCAGAACAACTTGCTGAGGTTTCGGTGAAGCCTAAAGCATTTGAATTTCGTTTGTTTGACACAGGTGAAGTGATGCATAAGGTGCCACTTGCAGATAAGCACGAAACTCAGCATGGAGCCCCATATTATCATATTCATCGAAGCGATATACATCGTATTCTAGCCGATAAGGTTCTTGAACTTGATCCAAATGCGATAGTTTTAAATTCTAAAGCGGTTGGCTTTGATGAAGATGCCAACACCGTTACGCTTAAATTGTCGGACGGAAGAAGGATTGATGGCGACATTCTCATCGGTGCTGATGGTATTAAATCGGTAATCCGTGATCAGATTGTTGGTGTAGCAGAGCCAGATTTTACAGGTCAAATCGCCTGGCGGGCTACTGTGCCGGTTAAGAACCTTCCCAAGAATTTTATGGATAAAATTGTTGCTATCTGGTGTGGACCCAAAAAACATGCAGTAGTTTATTATTTACGTTCTGGGGAACTTCTTAATTTTGTTGGCTGCGGTGAATATGATAATTGGATAGAAGAAAGCTGGACAGTAAAAGCACCTTGGGATGAGTTAAAAGCCTATTTTGATGGCTGGAATGATGAGATTCAAACAATCATTAATAGTGTTGATAAAGATCAATGCTATCGTTGGGCTTTGAATAATAGGAAGCCAATAAATAATTGGCGTACAGACCGTGCTGTAATAATCGGAGATGCTGCTCATCCAACGCTGCCTTATATGGCGTCTGGTGCAGCAATGGCTATCGAAGATGGTGCAATACTTATGCGATGCATAAAGGGGAATGAAAACATCTCTGAAGCTCTTGATATGTTTCAGAGAAACCGCCTCAAACGAACAGCAAGGATTGTGAATGGAAGTACTGAACTTGGTGATCTTTACCATTTAACCACTAAAGCAGAATTTGAGGACGGCTTTGAGCGAAGAAATATAGCCAAGGAAAGAAATGAATGGCTTTACTCATATGATCCTATGAATGTGGTTCTGGTTTAGTCCTGCGTCTTAAGCCAGTTCCGATAGGAGGTTCTTACAAAAAATAGTGATCCGGCAGCGATAAGTGAAAGTACTATGCACAAATAAAAGGCACTATCGTAACTACCTGAATTTTCGTATAATGTCCCGATTATATAAGGTCCTGCAGCAAAACCAGCTGACAGGATCATGGTCATAGTACCAACTGTACGAGGCAGTATAGCTGGCCCAAAGGCTTGGCGACACATATAAGGAACATCAACAATTGTTCCCCCATGGGATATACCTCGTGCAATACAAAAAATAATTAGTGTTTCCATACCGCCGACTGGAAATGCTAGAACTACGCCAAGCCCAATCGTAAGATAACAAAACATCACTCCCTTGATAGCTATTTTATCAAATATCCATCCAAAACATATTTTTCCTAAAATGCTTATTAGCATTATGGTACTGAATGCCCATCTGGCAAGCTCACGTCCAAGACCTGCGTCTTTATCAATAAATTCTACTGTATGCTGAAGCATGCCCTGATCAACAAAACCAATAAGAAAAACTCCAACTCCCATCGCAATAAAAGTTTTCCCTTTTACAGTTTGGGAAAAATTAAGAAATTGTGGTGGCAGATTATCCTCACGAGTTTTGCTGTTTGGTTCTATACCTTCCGTCGTAAGGTTAATATCTTCTGGTCGTTCGCGTGCTATAAATAAAAAGAAAGGTAAGGCAAAAAACCAAATACCTGTGCTTAAAAGGGCTACTGCAGTGCGCCAACCATATTCAATCATTAGGGGCTCTAGGACAAAGGTGAGTATTGATCCTGCCGCGGAAGTTCCAAGAAGGGCTAGTCCCAGCGCAAGGCCAATTCGGCCATGAAACCAACGTGAGACGATTACTTTTACAGTTATAACTAAACTTATGGAGCCTATGCCAAGAAAAATGCCAATTACGGCAAGATGCCATAGCTCCGTTATAAAGATAAAACAAATCATTGTCAGCCCAACGACTAGGCTTGTAATCAGGGTCGTCACTCTGGCTCCAAAACGTTGAATAAACTGCCCGGCGAAAAAAGCTGCTATGGCTCCTGAAATAAATTTAGTACTGGCAAGAATTGTTACGTCGCTCCTTGACCATCCAAACTCTTCGCTCATAGGGCCGTATAGCAGGGGTAACATTACTGTAGGGACACCAAAAATGAACATATGGCAGATGAAAGATGCAAAAACAACCATCCAACCATAGTAAAACAGTGCCGGTCTAGTCTTCCCAGTAAAATAAATATCTATGAAGTTCATTAAATAAACCTTAAAGGAAATTATTTGGGAATATCATTGTTCGCCACATGTGGGCGGACGGGCTATTATCGTAGCCTAGGCCTTCCTCGGGTTGTTTGAAGTGGCGACCAATAATATCTTCAAAATCTTCAATTTTAGCAACAATATTGGGATCAAATGAATAGGCATCGTTCATTGTAATTTGTCTTGCAGACATATACCATTTGTGATTTTTTGCATATTCAGCATCTTTTGCCACATATGGTTCTGGAGTAAAGTCAGGGCCAAAATAACGGATATAGGCTTTAGGGTAGGAATAACCAACTTCTTCGTCAGCATAAAACCGAAGGGCTTGATGATATTTAATGGCCCATGTCACTTCTTCATCAACATAGGGGGCTAAAAGTTGTGACCCCCAATATCCATGATCCATACGGATTAGTCCGCCAACTGAAATATCATGTAGCAGGCAGGCGAGAACAATTTTTTCTGGGAGACCATTAAGTTTCGCCAAGCGTGCGCTTTGACACATATGTTGCACGGACCCAAAGCGCTTTTTGAAAAATTCAATTAACGTTGGTTTGTCAGACATTCTTGGTAGGCGTGGATCATGACCCATCATGAAGTATTTATCGCGCTTACCTCCGCGAACGATCGGTTTTTGTTCAATACCGTATGTTGTACACAATCCAGGTTTTACGACAATGCTATCTAGTTCTTCGCCCATCGCTTGTTCTAGGGCGTCCGCCTTTTCTGAAGTTGACATTGCTGCTAAAGCTGATGCACCGCCAACTGAAGCTAGAAATTTTCTTCGATCCATTATTAATCCCCTAAATCACACTTTGTATAATTCATGATATCGCTTGACTCTTTTTTTAGTCAAGTATTATTATAATAACACTTATAAAATGTAAAGGATTAGGAAATGTTAATTGATTGTCATGCCCACGTAAGCGCGCCGGCAAAACTATGGGCATACAAAGCAACTTTGCTTGCCCATAGGGGTTCGCATGGACGAGGAAAGGTCGTGATTTCGGACGATGAAATAGTCGATGCACTCAACACACCGCATATGGGTAAGTTTGGACATCTTCCTTACTTGAAAAAAAATAGCATCGATAAACAATGTATTTCACCAAGACCTTTTCAAATGATGCATTCTGAAAGTCCAGCAAAAATCATAGACTGGTTACATGAAGAAGTGAATAATGTCATTTACCGTCAAACACAACTTTTTCCTGATACTTTTATAGGTGTTGCGGGACTTCCGCAAGTGGCGGGTCGCCCCATCAAAGATGTTTTGCCAGAGCTCAACCGATGCGTAACCGAGTTGGGTTTTAAGGGGTGCCTTTTAAACCCAGATCCTTATGAAAATGGTAATCAAGAAGCCCCAGGACTTGGTGATGAGTATTGGTACCCACTTTATGAAAGGCTTTGTGAGCTTGATGTTCCAGCTCACATCCACAGTGCTGGCTCGAGATCAGAGCGCACGCCCTATTCGCTTCATTTCATCAATGAAGAAACTATCTCTGTTAATCATCTCCTAAAATCAAATGTGTTTGACGATTTTCCTAATCTCAAAATTATCTGTTCTCATGGAGGTGGGGCTATACCTTATCAAATGGGCCGTTTTGATAGTGCATCAATGCGCGGTAAAGGGCTTCGCTTTCGAGAAAAAGTAAGAAAAATGTATTTTGATACAGTGCTTTATTCAGAGGCGGCGCTTGAATTACTGATTAAAGAAATTGGTGCAGACCGCTTACTTTTTGGTGCTGAATGTCCAGGCGTTGGCTCCACCCACAATCCTGACACGGGCCGTCCATTTGATGATATAAAACCTTATATTGATGGTTTTGATTGGCTTGCAGACGCCGACCGGCAAGCAATTTATTCAAAAAATTCAATAAATGTATTTAATCTAGCCTGATTAATTTCAAGGATATAAATATAATGGACGATCTAAAATCAAAAAATCTATCAAGCTATTCCGATAGAGTTATCAAAGATAACATACGTCCTTTGTGGGACGTCCTTTCTACGTTAGTTACGCCAGAACCAAAAAGTTGCTGCGAAGCAACGCTATGGCGCTATGATACTGTCCGTCCGTTGTTGATTGAAGCTGGGAACCTTTTGACTGCTAAGGAGGCAGAGCGCCGTGTCCTTATTCTTGAAAACCCTGGTATTCCAGGAGAAAGTAAAATTACTACTTCCCTTTATGCTGGCATTCAACTTGTGTTGCCAGGAGAAATAGCTCCTGCGCATAAGCACTCTCAGTCCGCATTTAGATTTGTACTTGAGGGTAAAAAAGGTGCTTATACAGCTGTAAATGGTGAAAAATCATATATGGAAGTTGGGGATTTAATCCTTACACCAAGTGGAACTTGGCATGATCATGGTAATGAAGGTGATGGACCAGTATTGTGGCTCGACGGTCTGGATATTCCTATAGTACAGTTTTTTGATGCTTCGTTCATGGAGCATCACTCAGAAGATGAGCACCCGCATACAAAAGGCGATGGCGATTCAATGGCGAGATATGGTAGCGGAATGCTGCCGATTGATTATGAAGCTGAAGTACCAACCTCGCCCGTAATGAAATATCCGTATTCACGCACCCGTAAAATACTATTTAAAATGAAAGAAACAAATGAATGGGATCCATGTCACGGACTAAAACTTATGTATGTAAACCCGTCTGATGGAAAATCAGCGATGCCGACACTTGGCGCATTTATGCAGTTACTTCCAAGTGGTTTTGAGACCGCATCTTATCGTTCAACTGATGCCACCGTATATTCGGTGGTAGAGGGAACTGGTCAAACAAAAATTGGTAACAAGACCTTCGAATGGGGACCAAAAGATACCTTTGTAGTGCCAAGCTGGCATTATCATCATCATATAGCTAATAGTGAATGTGTGTTATTTAGCTATTCAGACCGTCCGGTGCAAAAAGTTCTTGGCTTATGGCGTGAAGACCGCGGTAATAGATAAAAATAAAATTAGGAGTTTTAAGTTATGAATTATGTTTTTGATACTGCCACCTCTCCAAGTGTTGCCATCCACGGTAGTGATGACCGCTTTGCAGTACGGCGGATTTTCTGCGTTGGTAGAAATTATGCTGCACACGCCCGTGAAATGGGTCATGATCCTGATCGGGAAGTACCATTTTATTTTACAAAACCAAATGATGCTGTGGTTGATAGTGGCGCTTCTATTCCTTATCCATCAAAAACAAATAACTTTCATTTTGAAGCTGAGCTTGTTGTTGCAATTGGAAAAAAATGTGAAGATGTAAAAATTGAGGATGCCCTTCAACATGTATATGGATATGCAGTTGGCAATGACTTGACGCGTCGTGACCTTCAATCAGCAGCAAAATCAAAAGGTCGGCCTTGGGACGTGGGTAAAGCCTTTGATCATTCGGCACCTTGTGCTGAAATTCATCCAATAAACCAGGTTTTAGATATTGAAAATTCTCGAATTTGGCTCACTGTGAATGGAGATATCAAGCAGGATAGTAATATCAATAAATTAATTTGGTCGGTATCAGAAGTTATTACGAACTTGTCTACATTATTTACGTTAATGCCAGGTGATCTTATTTATACTGGAACACCTGAAGGTGTGGGTCCTATTGTGAAGGGTGATGTAATTCGAGTTGGTATTGATGGATTGACTGAATTGGAGACAAAAATTGTCTGACATTATTTTACATGGGATGTGGCGAAGTTCAGCTTCTTATAGAGTAAGGATTGGGTTGAATTTAAAAGGCCTGGCTTATGAACAAAAAAATTATGCTTTGTCCACTGGAGAACATAAAACTGAAGAGTTTATTTGTAAGAACCCGCAAGGCCTTGTTCCCACGTTGGAAGTAAATGGTAAAACAATTTCTCAGTCCATGTCGATTTTAGAATACCTTGATCATATATCGCCTAATTACAGGTTACTTCCTAAGGATCCCAATGAACGGGCTCGAATTCAATCTATTTCATATGCTATAGCCTGTGAGATACATCCACTTTTGAATTTAAGAATTCTTAAATATTTAAGAAATGGTTTTGATCAAGATGGTGTGACCGAATGGTATCACCATTGGGTCAAACAGGAATTTACCGCACTTGAAAAGAAACTGTCGACAGAGCAAGAAACAGGTTTATTCTGCCACGGTGACAAACCTAGTTTTGCAGATTGTCTTTTAGTCCCCCAAGTCTATAACGCTAATAGATTTAAATGTACTCTTTCTGACTATCCAACAATTTTAAGAATTAACGAGGAATGTTTGAAAATTCAAGCCTTCGAAGAAGCTGTGCCAGAAAACCAACCGGACGCCATTTAAAATATTATCATCAGGAACCTCTAATGGGCAAAATTGACTATGATAAGGCAAGGCCAATTGTTCGAAGAACAAATGGTAATAGCCATATTCTCCATTGTTCATGGAGCGAATGACATCAAAGGCTAAATGGTATTTCTTTATGCGTACTAAATTGATGGCAGAAATGCGTGATGCGGAAGTAAACCCTCGTGCATTTTCTACCCGTTATCAATGGGTCGATAGTAATATGATTAAAAATAGAAGACGCTACTTATTGTGCGCCTTCTATTTTTATATGTGAGATTAGTAATTACCGTCAAGATCAAGGAAGCTCGAAATAAGTTTACGAGCGTTACTTAAGTCTGTATTACGCCAGGCATTAGCAACCATCACGTTAGGGTCACCAGAGTGAAGTCGTTCATACATTTGTTGACGTGAGCCGAAACCATCACCACAAATATCCCAGGCAAATTTACAAATTTTATGACGGTCCATAGGGGAACTGTCCTTACCTCTCATGTAAACATCTAAATACTCTTTAATTTCAGGGTTTTCCCAATCTTCAGCAGTAGGTAAAAATATTAATGAGCTGGTACCTATGTGTTCCACGAGCTCGATAAACCGCTCAGAGATCATTGTTGTAAATGCTCTTCTTTCAGGTGCGTTAGCAGGTTTATAATTACCGGTGGGTGTTTTAATTGCCTTAATCATCGCAAGTTCAAAGCTTGATTTTATAGCACCTGTGTAGGTGCACATTTCGCCAAGCTTTGCTATTACCTCGGGTCTTTTTATAACACCGGATGTTGTAGCTAGCATTTCAGCTATTGCACAGAGGATTTCCATCCTTAATATAGTTAGAGATCCACCAGCAAAACTAGACCAATGCATAACTCCGCTTCTAAAAAGTTGATTAGCCTTTATCGGCTCACGGTATAAAATAACTCGTTCCCAAGGAATGAAGACATCATCGAAAACGATAAGGCTGTCTACTTCGTCGTAAACCGCTGATGCCGGATGATCAAGTGGATTACGACCACCGTATCCTTCTCGTGCAATCTGGCTTAACCCGGGAGCGTTACAAGGAACAGTGAACCAAATAGCAAACTCTTCTTCTTCCTCTTTGAAACCGTATGTGGGACAAATCACTATTTCATTTGAAAAAAGTCCAAAGGTATTAAATCTTGCACCACGAACAACAATTCCATCGTCTCGCTCTTTGACGACGCGAACGCAACGGTCTGGGTCATCGGTCGGCCGCAATGATTTATCCATGCAGGGATCGTGAAGGCCGTGAGATAAACATAAGTCATTTTGGCGGGCGTAATTTAGATAGTCTTCTGTATTTTTAGCAAGATCTGGATTAAGTTTAGCGAGTTCGTGACGAATATCATATAAACCAACTGTCATGCTGGCTACAAAATCGGGTAGTCGCCCAAGCATACCCATTGCATCTTTAGCCCAAACTTCAGTATTAGAGCGTCGAGATTCTAATTTTTCAACAGTATCAGGGACGAGGTATGAGTTTGAACAACGTAAATTATCCTCGTCAATAAAAGTCATTCTTGCTTGATAGTCAGGATCATGTTGTTTGTCATAGGTTTCGGCTATTTTATTGGCCATATTACAGAAAGTTGGGTGTTTTGTGACATCTTTTACCCGTTCACCTTTATAGAACACAACCCTTCCATCTCGAAGACTTTCTAAAAATTGTGCCCCATTTTTAATACCACTACCTTTTGTATTCTTAAAAGACGACATTTCCTTATCTCGTTCGATCACTACTTTTTTTAATGTAGTTTTTACTTCCATAATTTTCTCCATTCATTACATGAAAAAATATTATACTTTTTAAATTTTGGAGGCAAGAAAAAAGTGTTATTATAATAACATCAGGGTCTGTTATTATAATAATAGAATTAATACTCTAAATTATCTTACATTCAACTAAACTACAGTTTGATCAAGCAGCCAGTTACGAAGCGCTACAACAGGCGCGTAATTCTTATAGTTTTTAGGAGTAACAAGATGATATCCGGCACTATTTTTAAGTGGTGTATCAATTAATAATTCAAGTTCTCCACGTTCCAGTTCAGTATTAATAAGAAAGTGGGGAAGCATAGCCACTCCCATCCCAGCGATAGCGGCCTGAGTTACCATAGAAAATTGTTCGAGGACCATACCTCTGTTAGTAGGAGAAGTGAGATTATTTTGATTAAACCAGTCTGGCCAAGCGTTTGGCCTGGTTTCAAGATGCAGAAGCGGCATACTCTTAATCTCAGCTACATTAAGAACGGTATGGTTTCCGATAAATGACGGTGCTGCAACGGGAACCGCTTCTTCGTTCATTAAAAAAGTACCTACAGTTCCAGGCCAATTGGCGTGACCAAAGTGAATAGCTGAATGAAGGCTTTCATTAGAGAAGTCAAAAGGTGATAGCTTGCTAGTAAAGTTAATTATAATTTGTGGGTTTTTTTCAAGAAAGTCAGGAAATTTAGGCATGAGCCATCGAGTTGCAAACGTTGGTAAAATAGCAAGGTTAAGAGTTTGCCCATGAGTATCACTTACCGCACTAAGAGATGCGTTACGGATATTTTTAAGTGCATCATTAATTTCTTTGGCATATATTTCACCAACTTCTGTAAGTTTTATAGATTTTTTTATTCTATAGAATAATTTAACGCCTAGTTGCACCTCAAGTGCATTTACTTGCCGACTTATTGCCCCTTGGGTTAGGTTGAGCTCTTGTGCAGCTTCTGTAAAGCTATTATTTCGAGCAGATGCATCAAATGCCATCAACATGCTTGTGCTAGGAATAAGTCTTCGTTGACGCAAAATTTTTACTCTTTTCATTACCAAAGATCATCAACTTATGCATAAGTATAAGTTGTTTAATTAAATATAGTTAGGTAATTTAGATTAATTACTTATTCTTAGCAATACAAAGACGTGAGTTTTAGTAATAATAATTATAGTCTGCATCCAGAAAAACAACGCAAATAGGGAACATCTATTATGAATGTACAAAAGCCAATTAGAAAAAAACATATTCCTTCTGACCGGGAAGCAGAATTCCTTGCAAAGGTAGAAAATGCTAAATATGACAGAGGTATTGTTTCTGGACTCAAAAAGTTTGTTGATGGTAAAGTTGACGATGATATGAAAGACTTTTATAGCCAAGAGGAAATTGATGCGATTGCCAATTTAAAAGGCACAAACCGAGATCTTGAAGCCCGTATGCCAGTAAAAATGACCCGTCATTATTTTGAACGTGCTCGTGTTAGTACCTCAATTCGTACACTTATTAAAGCTAGTCCCAAAGAAACCTTTGATCTTGATGGTTCGGAAGACCCGGGTAAACAAATGAGTTATAGTCCTGTTGAAGGTCTCATTCATAAGTATGAACTTGGTCTAATTTATGTGGCTGGTACATGCTCTGCGCATTGCCGTTTTTGCTACCGTGAAGAACTTATAGCCAAGAAAGAAATCGTCCGTGAAGACGGTTCAATTCAAGCTAAAGGCCTCGCGCAAATTCCTGATCTAGTTGATTATATTATAGAACACAATAGATTGGTCGAAGAGGCTGGCGGAATTCACCCAGAAACGGGCCGCGAAAAACTCCGCGAAATTCTTATGTCTGGTGGTGATCCGATGGTTCTTGCCAATAAAGGGATTGCCTCTTGGTGGGGTGCTCTTGCAGAAGCAGGTATTGAAAGTATCCGTTTGGGTACCAAAGAATTAGCTTTCTTCCCCCAAAGGTTTGATGATAGCTTTTTTAAAATGGTTGATGACTTTCATGAATCATATCCAGAAACAAAACTTCGTTTCATGATCCACTTTAATCATCCTGATGAGTTCCTAGAAAAAGACAAAGATGGTAACTTTATAGATCTCCCCGGCGGTGGACTAAAGTGGGTTGATGCTACCAAACGTGCAATTAATGAGTTTGGTAAACGCGGCTTTATAACCGTTGACAATCAATCGCCTATCATTAAAAACATAAATAATGATGCTGATGCACTTCGTATTATGCAGAGAGAGCTTCGCCGCAATAAAGTTGAAAATCATTATTTCTTCTGTGGCCGTGATATTGTTGGACATAAAGCATTTAATGTACCCATTGAAGAGGCGTGGAATCTTCTTAATACATCACAGCGCGGTCTATCTGGCGTTGAAGCACATGCTCGTCTTTCTATTACCCATTATTACGGAAAAACAGAAGTTTCTGCCGTTACAAATGAGCCAATGGAGGGCGTCCCCGGTGGTGAGAATGGTGTGGTAATTTTTAAAGTGTTGCGTTCATCGATGGATGCTCCCAAAAAAGGTCAGGTTGCCGTTGTTGGTCGCAATCCCGATGCTATTTGGTTTGATGGATATAAAGATCGCGTGATTTATGATGAAGCGGGTCTTTTTGATGTTAAGGCATAGAGTGTAGGGAATTTAAGTTTATGATTAATAAACAAGTAAGCTCGGTCGAAGCTTCTGTGTCAAAAATTCATGATGGCGCAACCATTATGATTGGCGGTTTCGGTGAGGCGGGAAGTCCCATCGAACTAATTCACGGATTGATTGATCAAGGTGCTAAAAATCTAACTGTTATTAATAACAACACGGGGTCAGGCCACGTTGGACTAGCTGCACTAATAGAAAATAAGCGTGTTGCTAAAATGATTTGTTCATTTCCAAAATCAGCAAACTCACTTGTTTTTCCTAATCTTTATAGAAAAAATGAGATTGAACTTGAATTAGTTCCGCAAGGGACGCTCGCTGAGCGCATCCGTGCAGGTGGAGCTGGTGTACCTGCATTTTATACTGCAACGTCTGTTGGCACCCCTCTTGCTGATGACAAAGAGGTCCGTAATATTAACGGACGTGATTACGTTCTTGAGTATGGCCTCACTGCAGACTTTGCTTTGATTAAATGTCTTAAGGCGGATCGTTACGGTAATCTTATTTATAATAAAACAGCGCGGAATTTTGCTCCAATTATGGCCATGGCTGCAGAGAACACAATCGTTCAAACAAAAGAGTTTGTCGCGGTTGGTGAT
>JABGYD010000056.1 GCA_018675425.1 Kordiimonadaceae bacterium | reverse complement strand
TTTAAAAATACAACTTAAAAAATGGATAATTGATGATAAAATTCAAGTTATTATCTGTACTGGTGGAACGGGCTTAACGGGACGTGATATTACTCCAGAAGTTTTACATGAACTTTATGAAAAGGAAATTGAGGGTTTTGGTGAAATATTTCGCCAAATTTCATATAAAATTATTGGCACCTCAGCACTGCAATCACGAGCTACAGGTGGTGTTACGAACGGAACTTATCTGTTTGCCGTTCCAGGCTCTCCAGGAGCATGTAAGGATGCTTGGGACTACATTTTTTCAGAACAACTCGATACGCGCTTTCGTCCTTGTAATTTTGCTGAAATGATCCCTCGCCTTAAGGAAAGCTGACATTAATACCGAGTAGAATCAGTAAAGTATTGATTAGTTTACTTGTTTTATTTACCTTTCTAAACATTACTTCTCTTTAACACCCTATGGTATCAAATTTGTTCCTAATCATTTATATATAAAGCATCCATAAGTATGTGCTTTGGTCCATTATCATCACACATAGAGTAGAAACGGCCTTCACCACCCCGCATAGAAACACCCGCGAACTGGCTTTTTTTATTTAAAATATAAAATTGTAAATTAAAGGCAATTTCCCCTTTATCATTTAAGTATTGGGGATTTTTTATTGAAGCATCCCTAACTCGTCTTAGTGCATAGATACCAGCATCTTTAGGATGCATTCCATCCCGCATTTTTTCAACGATAAGAAATGAGCAAAGATGATAAAGATTCATTTCACCAAGACCAGTGGAGCCGGCAGCACCAATATCATTATCAAGATAAAGCCCTGCGCCAAGAATTGGACTATCCCCTACCCTACCGGGAACTTTAAAACTTCGTCCCGATGTCGTAGTATTGCCACAAATATCACCCTGATTATTTATCGCGTTACAGTTAATAGTTCCGTGAATATGCTCTATATCAATAATGCCTTCTTTTGCCATTTGATACGCAACTTCAAATCCTTTTTTTTCTATAAATTCAGGACCTAGCTCTGCAAATTTTCGATTATCCCCTTCCTCCTCAACTCGTTTTTTCCATTGAAGATACTTTTTAAAGGATAATTCACTATTAAGATCACCTTCAATTTTATGACCGTTTGCTCGGGCAAAATCAGCTGCCCCCTGACCTGCAAGAAGGTGGTGGTTCGTTTTCATCATTACATCTTTTGCTACATGCGATGGGGCGCGAACACCCTGAATATAGGCGACACCTCCTGCTCTTTTCAACGGACCGTGCATACAGCAAGCATCAAGTGTCACATCACCATTAGCATCGGGTAGGCCCCCGTAACCAACAGAGGTATCCTCTATGGAGTTTTCTGGAAGGTTATTACAGGCAATAGTTGCATCAAGTACGTCAGCACCTTCATTCATCATCCGGTATGCAATTTCTACGCCAGTTTCACCATTTTCGTTTTTTAACCTGTTTCCATTATGCGCCGCAACCACTAAAGGTTTAAAACTACTCATAATTGCAGGAGCTTGGCCACGAGCAACACTTGTAACTGCCGAGGCAGAAGTGACTGTTAGAGCAGCACCAATGACTTCTCTTCTATTCATTTTAGACATAATCTTTTCCCATAATTGTTTTGCTTCAATATAATGGGCGGTATTGTAGAATTAGTCAAATCACTAAGTTTTAACGAATTTGCTCTCTATGATTTTTAATTTTTAAATCTTTTGCGCTATCTATATCACTAAGTAAGTCAATAAAATCTACATTAGTCCGCAGATGGATATTTTTAACAGTATCAGATAATGCATATTTAGTAGACCAGCGCACACCTTTAAATGGCGAAACTCGTGCACCCCTTCTGCGCATACCAACAAGCCAGTACCCTCCATCAGTTGCGGGACCAAAAATGACATCGCTTTTTTTAAGACCATCAAAGGCTCTATTTATATGGTAAGTTTTAATAGACGGAATATCCCCACCGACAAGAACTAACGGCCCGGAAGCTACTTTATCAAAAACCCGCTGCATCCGACTTCCCAGATCACCGCCACCTTGGTCGATGATTTTGTAACGTTCATTAAAAAAATTCCCTAAATAGTTGTCTGGTGAAACGCATATTACTGTTTTCCAATTGCCACACCCTATGCGATTTATAAGCGCCTTAAGGGTTCGGCGATAAAATACCCAAGCTTTAAATTTTCCTATATCTTTAGCCAGCCTTGTTTTCACTTTTCCAAAGCGCGGTTCTTTAACAAATATAACAAGCGTAGCGTGTTTCATCAGTAAATTTTCTTAATAATCGATGGATCAACACCCAGTTTATAAAGGATCAGACATAAACCATTTCTTATCATACGTACCAAGTAACCGTATTTAATATATTTATCAGCCGAGGTCGTAATACTTATAGCGCTTAACTTAAGGCGCTTTCTACCTACACGACGTATAATATCTACATCTTCCATTAGTGGCATATCATTATAACCACCAATGCCTTCATAAAGTTTACGGGATATAAAAAGCCCTTGATCCCCATATGGAAGAGCAAAGGCAATAGATCTAAAGTGCACCCAATGTTCCAGTAATCGAGGAAAAAAACCCACATCATCAAAACGTAATTTAAACACCAGTGCTTTATTGCTATCGTTTTTAATATGTTTTTTTAATGCATTCTGCCAACCCTCAGAAAGTATACAGTCATAATGTAGAAATAAAAACCAATCTCCTTTAGCAAAACATCCACCAGTTTTAAGTTGAATACCTCTGCCAGGGGTACAATTGATTATGTTGTTTATCTTAAAAGAAGGGGTATCAGTCCCACCATTTACAATAATAACATCACTAGGCAGTTGCTCCAGTAATTTTTCTAAATTGTTGTCCAACTTTAGGGTTGGTATAATTATAGTTATACTCATAAATACTCTTTATTTTATATTGTTGAAGTTTATAGTTGAAATATGAAAAAGAAAACAACCAAACCAACATATTTATTAGAAAGTGCACTCGGAGGTCCAGAACGTATAATTTGTGGAGTTGACGAAGTTGGTAGAGGACCTCTCGCGGGGCCTGTATTAGCGGCAGCTGTGATCCTAAATCCAATGTTTATACCACACAACCTAAACGATTCAAAAAAATTGAGTGTAAAAAAAAGAAAAGAACTCAACACTCTAATACTTAACAGCGCAGAATTTGCATACGGAGAGGCATCACTTGAGGAAATAGACGAACTTAATATTCTTCAGGCAACCATGCTTGCAATGAAAAGAGCTGTTAATAATTTACCCCGAAAAGTAGACCACATACTAGTCGATGGAAACAACCTTCCCGACTTCGACGCAGCTGCAACATCTGTCATAAAGGGAGATCAAAAGTCCGTTTCCATTGCCGCGGCATCCATAATTGCCAAAGTAAAACGTGATTTTTTAATGAAATCTCTTTCCAAACTTTATCCAGAATATGGTTGGGAGCGAAATTCTGGATATGGTACTAAGGAACATATGGAAGCACTAAATCTTGTGGGTTTATCTCCTTTTCATAGAAAATCATTTAAACCAATTCGTAACCTTATCTATCAAGAAAATAAGGTAAATGATTGATTCAATACAAATAAAACCTTGACGAGATTCATCAAATGATTCATGATTCTGTTCATGATACAAAAAATAAATATAAAATATAAAACAGCACAGGCGGCAAAATTGCGTAAAGCAATCGCTAAAAAAGTTGTACAGGACACTCTTCCGAAGGATAAAATTCTTAAAGGAGATTGTATTGAGGTTATGAATAGCTTGCCAGAAAAATCAGTAGATATTATATTCGCAGATCCACCCTACAATTTACAACTTAAAGGCGAACTTCATCGCCCAGATAACTCAAAAGTTGACGCTGTAAACGATAGTTGGGATCAATTCAATGGATTTGAAGCCTATGATAAATTTACTCATGAATGGTTGACGGCTGCCCGGCGTGTTCTGAAAGACACCGGAACAATCTGGGTAATAGGTAGTTATCATAATATCTATCGGGTTGGCTCTATTATTCAAGATATTGGGTTTTGGGTTCTTAATGATATTGTTTGGCGCAAAACAAACCCGATGCCTAATTTTAGAGGCACACGTTTCACAAATGCTCATGAAACACTCCTGTGGTGCAATAAAGGTGAAGGATTTAACAAATATACCTTTAATTATGAAGCCATGAAGGCATTTAATGATGATATTCAAATGCGTTCAGACTGGGTAATTCCAATTTGCTCGGGCAAGGAACGTCTCAAAGTCAATGGCCATAAAGGCCACAGTACGCAAAAACCAGAGGCACTCTTATATCGCGTCCTGCTAAGCTCTTCTAACAAAGGTGATGTTGTGCTTGATCCATTTTTTGGAAGTGGCACAACTGGCGCAGTTGCTAAAAAGCTTGGTCGTCATTTTATCGGTATAGAACGCGAAGATAAATATATTAAGCTCGCATCTGATCGAATTAAAGCCGTAAACACTCTTAGTGATGAGGACCTTGAGATAACTCCGGCTAAACGATCTCTACCGCGTGTTCCTTTTGGTACGCTGATTGAAAATGGAATGATTAAACCTGGAACCATACTTTTTGGGCCTGGCAAACGCCATTTAGCTAAAGTTCGTGCAGATGGGACTGTTATTAGCGCTGAGAGCAAAGGGTCAATCCACCAAGTTGGTGCGAGTGTTCAAAATGCACCAAGCTGCAACGGTTGGACATTCTGGAATATTGAAGTTAACGATAATTTAGTGTCAATTGACAATTTACGGGCGGAAGTACGTGCCGCAATGAATTAAATTAAAATTAATTATTTTTTAAAGGCACTTTATTGAAAAAGCAGATTTTATATATATAAATTACCCGGCAAAATATTTTTAATGCGCTATACAGTTATGTTCAACAATGTAATGCTCTAATACTAAAAAATAGATTACCGAGAATTTTCATGTCAAAAATTATACACAAAAAACTAGATAATATGCCTCAAACCGAAAACCAGGCATTTAAAAAATACGAACAAGTTGAAAAGAATCAAACCTACACCCTTAGTGAACAAGATGGTCAAGAGGAATTTGATAACGACTTCCAAATTAAAACCTGCGATCTCTCACAATGGCTTTATGGATCAGATTCAGAAAAAAAACACTTTTCTAACGAACTTGGACAGGCATTTGAAGAGATCGGTTTCGCTATTTTAATAAATCACGGTCAGGATGCTAAATTTTATCAAAAAATGGAAAGCGTTTGTAAAGAGTTTTTTCAAACAAACCCGGAAATTAACCGCACTCCTTACCTTGCAAAAAGATTTGGGTCTGTAAATCAAGGATATTTCCCTGTTAATCAAACATCTATCATTCACCCTGATTTAGTTGAGGGGTGGGTATTTTGTAGACGTGCTTTTAATCTCGATAATGATCCGGATTATAAAGCAGATAAGTTTTGGCCAAATGATGAATACGAAAAGAAATTTCGAGAATTAATAATTAAACATCAAAAATTGGTTTTACCAATTATGCAGGCATCTTTAAAATACTTAGGCTGTGATGAACATCTATACGATCAAAAATTGGATAATAGTAACTTTGGGTTTAGGCTTAATTATTACCCTCCCTTAAATGGAGAGTTAGCGGAAAGTTCTGGTGGGCGCATGTTAGGGCATGAGGATGTGGACTTATTTACAATTCTCCCGGCCTCATCACAGCCGGGTCTGCAAATTTTAAACCGAAAAAATATGAAGTGGATAAGACTTAGCCCGCCCGAAGGTGCGTTAATTATTAATACTGGCGATTACATGCAGCGTATCACTAATGATCGTTTCCCTTCCACTACCCACAGAGTTGCACAGCCATCGAATAAAAGTAATAGAAATATGGTTCGAGTTTCTTTACCAATGGCTATTTATGTATGGGAAAACATTATGCTTGAGGTTTTACCTGGATTAGGAAAGCCTAAATATCCTCCAATAAGAGCTGAAGAGTTTCATACTAAGATAACCAGCAAATTTTATGGAGATGATTACATATAATATAATAGACCTCAATAAATTATATACAGTCTCAACAGATAAATTAATTTGAAGTTATTATTAAATATATACTACTAAAAAATAAGGTGGCTTAGGTTGTTTCTTGACTTAGACCTAAACTCAAATTAATTATCAATTGCATTGTAAAAATTAAATTCCTCACTATAGTCCCCCGCTACGACGGTACTTCTTTTTAAGGAAAAAAAATGCAAACGGCTCCTCACTTACCCATCATTGAACCAAAAAAGAGTGGCCCATTTTCTAAATATAGAATTGAAATTCTGGCAGGTCTCACCGTATCATTAGCTTTAGTTCCTGAAGCGGTAGCCTTTTCTTTTGTGGCGGGTGTTCATCCGCTTGTGGGTCTTTATGCCGCATTTATAGTTGGGCTTATAACAGCAATTTTTGGGGGGCGTCCAGGGATGATTTCGGGAGCCACGGGGGCCCTGGCTGTTGTTATGGTATCATTAGTAAGCCTTCATGGTGTTCAGTATTTATTTGCTACCGTCATACTTATGGGAATAATTCAACTACTTGCAGGAATTTTTAAATTAGGAAAATTTATTCGGATGGTCCCTCATCCAGTAATGCTTGGTTTTGTAAATGGTTTAGCTATTGTTATTTTTCTGGCACAATTAAGTCAGTTTAAGATTGAAGATGCTTTTGGAAACCAAGTATGGATGACAGGACAGTCACTATATCTTACTCTGGGATTGGTTGTTTTGACTATGTTTATCATCTGGGCTGCTCCAAAAATAATACGGAGCATTCCTGCACCATTAGTGGGTATTTTGGCCATTTCTCTAATTGTTATAATTTTTAACATTGACGTGCCAAGGGTTAGTGATCTTGCGTCCATCAAAGGGGGACTTCCATCTTTTGCTCTCCCAAATATTCCATTTACATTTGATACTCTAAAAATAATTTTTCCTTATGCTTTTATTCTTGCTGCTATTGGAATTATTGAAAGTCTACTTACTTTAAATCTTGTAGCAGAAATGACCGAAACACATGGTGGAGCAAGCAGAGAGTGTGCTGCACAGGGAGTAGCAAATCTAGTTACAGGGTTCTTTGGTGGCATGGGTGGCTGCGCTATGATTGGTCAAAGCATGATTAATGTTAAATCAGGTGGGCGTACACGCTTATCCGGAGTTTCAGCTGCGCTATTCCTATTATGTTTTATTTTATGGGCGTCAGGGTTGATCGAGCAAATTCCCGTTGCAGCACTAGTAGGCGTAATGTTCATGGTGGTGCTCGGAACTTTTGCCTGGTCAAGCCTTACTATATTGCACCGTGTCCCTCTTCACGATGCATTTGTAATCATATTAGTTACTATCGTCACAGTTTATAGTGATTTAGCCGTAGCTGTTGTAGTCGGAGTTATTGTTTCAGCATTAGTATTTGCTTGGCGGACTTCAAAGCGAGTATCAATTCGTTCTGAAGAAATTGACGCTAATCAAAAAATTTACCACATTCGGGGTCCATTATTTTTTGGGAGTACTGCAAATTTTCAAGATATGTTTAGCCCTAAAGATGACCCAGCTGTGGTTGTAATTGATTTTTTAAAGTGCCGTGTATGGGATCACTCTGGCCTTCAGGCTATTGAAGCACTCACTGAGCGTTACGCTCGGCGAAAAAAAACTATCCACCTGCGCCACCTCAGCCCAGACTGTAAAGTATTACTCCATAAAGCAGGGAGTATGGTTGAGCTAATACCAGATGAAGATCCTGATTATGGTATTGCAGTTGATTATGATGATTATGATGAATAATTAATATAACTAAAGCTCGTAGCTTTTTATTGATCTATCTTATTATCATAAATATGTTATAAAAATTTGATATAAAGTTTATTCTTAGTTGGAACAATACAATGAAAATAACTCGTTTACACAAAACAGAGAGAATGAGTAAAGTCGTCATTCATAATGATACTATATACCTATGCGGACAAGTCGGATCAGGTAATAACATTACAGAACAAACAACTACAATGCTTGAAAAAGTTGATGCACTTCTTGCAGAAGTTGACTGTGATAAATCTCGGATACTAACCTCAACAATATGGTTATCAGATATGTCTAACTTTGCAGAAATGAACCTAGTTTGGGACGCTTGGATTGATCCTCAAAATCCACCAGCTCGTGCGTGTGGTGAAGCACGCCTTGCTACAGAAGCCCTATTGGTAGAAATTATAGTCACTGCTGCAAAAAATTAATATTTAAACTAAAAAAATTAAGAGTATAGAACCAGAAAAATAAACTATGGCCATACTTATAATGTTTAATCAAGCCGATCCCAAATTACTTAAGGTTCACCTTAAGCTAAGTATCGACTGCCCTGAAGTTCGAATTTACCCAGATGTAGGTGATAAAGATGATATTAAATGTATAATTCTCTGGAAACAAGACGTGGGTTTACTTGATGTTTATCCTAACCTTAGAATGATAGCATCCTATGGTGCGGGAATTGAAAATATTATTAACGACCCGAGCCTGCCAAAAGATGTGCCCGTCACCCGCTTTATCGATGATACATTATCTAATCAAATGGCAGAATTTGTTCTAGGTTCTATTTTAAACTATCGTTTGAACCTAACACTTTATCGTGAATTACAAGCCTCTTCTAATTGGAGTTGTAAGAATATAAAAAAAGGGAAAAATGTTACAATTTTAGGAATGGGTGAGTTAGGTAAAACCACAGCAAAATTATTGCATTTAAATGGATATGCAGTGTCTGGATGGAGCCGATCAGAGAAAAAAAATCAATCTATAAAAAATTATTTTGGTAATAAGCAACTTAATCTATCATTAGTTAATGCTGATATAGTTGTATGCTTACTTCCATTAACCCCTGAAACTAAATTTATTTTAAATAAAAATTTATTTAATATATTAAAAAAAGGTGCCTATTTAATAAATGTTGGTCGTGGTGACCATTTAGTTGAAGAAGATTTACTAGATGCCCTCTATCATGAAAAACTCTCAGGTGCACTTCTTGATGTCTATTCTAAGGAACCATTGCCAACAGATCACATTTTTTGGAAGCATCCAAAAATTCATATGACACCCCATATATCAAGTCCAACTGACAAAGAAAAAGTTGCACGCCAAATCCTTGATAATTATGCCCGAATAAAAGTAGGCGAGGAACCAATTAATCAAGTTAATCCAAAAAGGTTTTACTAGTGTTGATAAAGGTTGCGTAGGCAAGTACTAAGTGCTAATTTTCGCAAAATTTCCGCGTCAAAATTTTAAGTGCTCTTTAAAAATAGGTGAAATCATGAAAATACCAGGTAATACAATTCGCCCCGGTTATGTAGTTGAACATCAGAACACAATTTGGGTCGCTGTAAAGATAGCCCATACACAACCTGGAAAAGGGGGAGCATACCTTCAAGTTGAACTTAAAAACCTCCTC
Organism: Kordiimonadaceae bacterium; assembly: GCA_018675425.1. Taxonomy (GTDB): domain Bacteria; phylum Pseudomonadota; class Alphaproteobacteria; order Sphingomonadales; family Emcibacteraceae; genus Pseudemcibacter. Next base: position 297 of record JABGYD010000056.1, on the reverse strand, counting down.
GACGGGCGTAAACTTAACGAACGTTTTAGATCCTCTGAAAAGGTAGAAAAAATTAGGCTTGAACAAAAAAAACAAACCTACCTGTTTAAAGCGGATGATATGTATACATTCATGGATGCCGAAACCTATGAACAAATTGAAATATCAGCAGAATTCCTTGGAGAAAAAACACAGTTTCTCCAAGATGGTATGGAGGTCGTTGTCGAGTTTTATGATACGACCCCTCTTGGTGTTGCTCTTCCACAAACAATTGACCTCGTTGTTGTTGAAACAGAACCGGTAATAAAAGGGCAAACT
>JABGYD010000037.1 GCA_018675425.1 Kordiimonadaceae bacterium | reverse complement strand
GGAAAAACAACATTTCCATCAGCAGACAGTGTTACCTTTTCTGCTACTCTGCCATCTTCAGCTTGCCATAAATATGGAAGGTGATAGTCAGAAAAAACACCTAACAATTTTTTACTTTGGCCCATTTTAGAAAAGTCCTGTATATTTTTGGCAACCTCATAGCCATTTAAAATGGCGAATTCCTCAACTGTTGTATTCTCCTTTACTGCTGTTAGTAATCTATGACCACCCCCAAGTAAAACATCAACATCAAGCTCAAGCATTTGATCAATGATCGGTTTTTCCCCTGGCAAACAAGGTAAATCGCCACCCTTCATACAATATCGATTATTAACATGAGCTGCAAATGACGCAGGAGTGGCATCGGTGATCACCGCAGTTGTCACAAGTCCAACTTTAAAACCATCTTCCTTAGCCTCCTCAAAAATAGTTTTAATAGGCTTCCCATATTGCGCAGTCGTTGAAATACGGCGAACACTAGTTAAAATTCCCGTGGCAAGGGCAGTACCCCCACTAGCGCTGTCCCCCACAAAAGCTAATAAGTTTGCATCATCATTACGTTTAGAAATAACTATAGCGGAAGCTTTTTCTTGGATCGTATCTAAAAAAAGTCCTGGGCCACCATCATATTCATAGTTGCGTGTTGCTGAGATCTCTGCCTCGCTCATACCATCCCCAATCAGTAAAATGATATTTTTTGGTGGTGTCATGGCAGAGAAATTTAAAGAAAAAATTCCAATTATGGAAAAAATTCCAATTGTTGCAATTAGAAATTTACGCATAAAAAGCCCCTGTTGTACAAAGATTAAAATATAGTCTAACAACTTTTTTTATGATAGTTAAATTGTGGTTACTTAGTTAAATAAAAACTCTTTCATAGCCCCATAAATTTTCGTTTGCTGAATAACACCCATCAGACTGTATGCATTATCCATACCATACGTATGAATAGGAACATTAACTCCTGTATGAGCTTGGTCATTAATATTGTTGGTGCCATAATAAACACCAAGTTCATGTCCACCTCTAGTCAAAAGAAGCTGGTATAGACCTGGAATTAGGTCGCGTCGGATGGGTGAACCATCATACGTTTCAGGTTTATAAATTACCTGGGTAGCCTGCCCGTGGTCAGCGGTAACTATCACCGCTGTATCCCCATGCTCTTTTGCAAACTCAACCGCCATTTTTACACTACGATCAAAAGCGAGCATTTCACCAATAGTTCCACATGGCTTGGCTATATGGGCCTGTTTATCAATTGACGCCCCCTCAATCATTAGGAAAAATCCTGCACCTTCATTCTTAAGACTTTCAAGTGCGAATTTCGACATTTCCTCTAACCTTGGAGTACCTTTGTGATCAGGGTTTAATTCACAGGCAGCAGCATTCGGAAAAATAACAACCCTATTATCATCCACCTTAACAAAATCAGCACCTTTACCGCCAGGACCCACCCACTCTACTGGCATATGGCCATTTGAAAATACACCTAAAGTCTTGGTACCATAGTTAAGGTCAAATAAGCTTTTTCTATCAGTTACAACGGTATACCCAAGATTTTCAGCCTTTTTTTTGACAGTAGAGCCCTCTCTAACTGTTGCAGCGAGCAGGTTGTAGCCCCCTCCCAACATCACATCAACATTCTGATCCAGCATCTGTTCAATAATTGGTATATCGTTATGGGTACTACATGCACTTGAGCTTTGCGTAAAACAGTAACGGTTCTGCGCATGAGCAGCAAAAGAAGCCGGTGTTGCATCAGTAATTATTGATGTTGTGACAAGTCCCGTCTTAAAACCCCGCTCCTGCGCTTCTTCAAGAATAGTTTTATAGTGTGCGCCGTCCTCTGCTCTTACTGCTACACGGCCGCTACTAGTTCGGTTACCAGTAGAAATAGTTGTACCTCCGCTGGCACTCTCGCCGGTAAATTCAATTTTACTAGGATCATCAATCATCAACTGCTTAACAATGACTGAGCCACTATTTTTCATAGTATCAATAAATAGTCCCTCATCACCGTTAAATTCATATGCACGTGTAAGCGCAATTTCTGCGTAGCCCATTCCATCACCGATTAAAAGAATGATGTTTTTTGGTGCAGAAACAGCAAAAGAAGTCAAAGTTGTAAAAATTGTAAAAATTATAGTAAATAAACGAGACATATTACTTCCTTATTTTTTAAATTATAGTTAATCAATTTTCATAAATTTAAACAAGTTAAAATAAAATTTAATTTAATAAAAACAGAAAAACCCCGGACCACAATTAAGCATCCGGGGTTTTTTGGTGAGCCCGACAGGGTTCGAACCTGTGACCTACTGATTAAAAGTCAGTTGCTCTACCAGCTGAGCTACGGGCCCTCAAGAAGAGGTGAGCGGAACATAAGGCCAGTCACCTTATTGGTCAATAGTAATTTGTTACTTTTTACAGAAAATTTTTAACTTAATTCCTCAATATCACCTAGGGCACGGGTTTTATGGAATTTCCTCACAAAATCTGTCAGTGATTTCTTTGCAATTGCCTCTCTTAGACTGAACATTAACTCCTGATAATACGTAAGATTATGCTCAGTCATCAGCATAGGACCTAATATTTCACCGCTTCGAATTAGATGAGCAATATAAGCGCGACTATAATTTTTACAGGCAGAGCAGATGCAACAAGTATCAATTGGCCGCGGATCATCAATATGTCGAGAGTTTTTCATATTAATTGTTCCACGACGGGTAAAGGCTTGACCAGTACGGCCAGAACGCGAAGGTAACACACAGTCAAACATATCAACGCCACGCTCAACCGCACCAACTATATCATCTGGCTTACCCACCCCCATAAGATAACGAGGTTTATCCTGAGGCATGACAGGCATTGTATAATCAAGTACTTCAAACATAACGGCTTGCCCCTCACCAACTGCAAGTCCCCCTATTGCATAACCGTTAAAGTTTATATCCTTTAGCGCAGCTATAGAGTGATGGCGCAATTTTTCAGATGCACCTCCTTGAACAATTCCAAATAATGCATTTTGTTCTGCATGTTCAGAACCATTATGAAATGCATCATAAGAACGCTTAGCCCAACGCATTGAAAGAAGCATACTTTCCTCTGTTTGCTTTTCCGTTGCTGGATAGGATGTACATTCATCAAAAGCCATTACAATATTAGAACCAAGTAGTCGCTGTACCTCCATACTACGTTCCGGGCTCAACATATGTTTACTACCATCGATATGGGACT
>JABGYD010000057.1 GCA_018675425.1 Kordiimonadaceae bacterium | reverse complement strand
CTGCAACATCGTGCATTACATCCTGAAATTGCGACTATTGAGGTCTTCGATAAAAATCTACCAAACGATGCAGTTCACCAGGGTATTGCACTGTTGACTGAACCTCTTCCAGACGCACATATGGATGAATGTTGCACAATCATTAAAGGGGAAAAGAATTTAGTAATTATTCTTGACCAAGTCACTGATCCTCATAACGTGGGAGCTATTATCCGAAGCGCTGCCGCCTTCGGCGCTAAAGCCATAATCACCACAGACCGACACTCGCCACCTGAATCAGGCGTTTTAGCAAAATCAGCGTCAGGTGCATTAGAAGCTCTTCCTTGGGTGCGAGTTACAAATTTAAGCCGAGCATTAGACCAATTAGCTACAATGGGGTATTGGCGTGTCGGGTTAGATGGTCAGGCCAAACAGATTATAGAAGAAGCTGACTTTGGTGATAATATTGCCCTTGTGCTTGGGGCCGAAGGAAAAGGTATTCGTAAAGGAACTGCCGATCATTGTGATGGACTGGTAAAATTGCCTATTAGCAGGGCAATAGAAAGTCTGAATGTTTCAAACGCAGCTGCTATAGCTCTATATGTTTTTTCCGCTTAATTGTAAAATTACCAATAAGCTAAAATAAAACTTGATTTTGAAAAAAAACAACACTAACTTGCGCCTACTTTCATCATTTATTGGCGTAAGTATTTAGTGGATGCCCCTATAGCTCAGTTGGTAGAGCAACTGATTTGTAATCAGTAGGTCCGCAGTTCGAGTCCGCGTGGGGGCACCATTAAAATCAATGACTTAGTAGAAAATGCTAAGTCATTATTTATTTATAGCTACAAATTAGCAACAAGCTAAAGAAATAAAACTAGATATATTCTCTTCCCGAAACCACCTACCCCCCTACTCTTTTTAAAATCAACCCCACGCAGTGCAGGGGTAGTCATTCACATAAAAAATATGATTTTAACTAGTATAAATTGGTGCATAAAATATTTTATTGATTAATAATTATTATATCTATATATCGGCATATATAGATATAATAATTATTAATCACAGAAATATAAATAGCCACGAGAAAAAAATATGAATGTTCGAATTGCGATAAACGGTTTTGGAAGAATTGGAAGATTATTTCTTCGCTCAATTTGGGCTCATCCAAATATATCTATTGTGGCTATTAATGAGCCATTTTCTTCACCAGAAACCTCCGCCCACCTAATTGAATTTGATAGTGTCCACGGCAGATGGTCACGCGAAATCAGTTGTAAAAATGAAAATATTACTATCGATGGTCAGGATATTTTATACTCCAAAGCGGACACACCTGCAGCTATTGGTTGGGGATCAGATGGGGTTGATTTAGTAATTGAATGTTCCGGTAAATTCAAATCTCGTTCAGCACTCCAACCATATTATGATAATGGCATTAAGAAAATACTTGTCTCAGCTCCTGTAAGTGAAGAAGGCGCTCTTAACTTGGTTATGGGGATCAATCACCACCTTTATAATGCAAGTGAACACGACCTCATAACCGCGGCTTCGTGCACCACAAATTGTCTTGCGCCAATTGTTAAGGTCGTTCATGAAAAGTTAGGGATTAAGCATGGCTGCATAACAACAATACACAACATAACCAATACTCAGGTTATTGTTGATGCACCGCATAAAGATTTGCGTCGTGCCCGATCTTGTGTCAACTCTTTGATCCCTACTTCAACAGGATCAGCAACGGCAATATCACTTATTTATCCTGAGTTAAAAGGCCTTTTAAATGGTCACGCCGTCCGAGTTCCATTATTGAATGCTTCTTTAACTGATTGTGTTTTTGAATTGAAACGCGAAACAACCGTTGAGGAAGTGAATGATCTATTCAAGGATGCCGCTGATACATACCTTGCGGATATTTTAGGTTACGAAATCCTGCCTTTAGTTTCAGCAGATTATCTGAACGACAAACGCTCAAGTATCATTGATGCACAATCCACTATGGTAATTAATGGCACACAATTAAAAGTCTATGCTTGGTACGATAATGAATGGGGCTATGTTCACCGCATGGCTGATTTAACCGAGATGATTGCCAAATCGTTATAAGGAGAGATGGCATTTCTGACGTTAGAAACTATGCCGTTGTGACAGCGTCCTATTGGGGCTTTACCATAACAGATGGTGCGCTTCGAATGCTTGTCCTGTTACATTTCCACACTCTTGGATATAAACCATTAGATTTGGCAATTTTGTTTCTCTTATATGAAGCGATGGGGATTATTACGAACCTGTTTGGTGGATGGCTTGGTGTGCGCTTCGGTCTTAGGTTGACCTTATTTGCAGGGTTATTCATTCAAGTAGTTGCGTTGCTTATGTTATCGGCAATGCCCACCGATATTACGATTAGTTTGTCGGTAGTTTATGTAATGACTTCACAAGCGCTTTCCGGTGTTGCCAAAGATTTAACGAAAATGAGTTCAAAGTCGGCCGTTAAAGTAGTCGTAGCTGAGGATGATCAAGGTACATTATTCAAGTGGGTTTCTATTTTGACAGGCTCTAAAAATGCACTTAAGGGTGCAGGTTTTTTTATTGGTGGACTTTTGTTGCAAGAGTTTGGTTTTCAAGGCGCATTAAATCTTATGGCTGGTGGACTGTTTGTGGTACTTCTGGCTTGTACGCATTTACTCAAAGACGATTTGGGTAAATCCGAAAAGAATGTAACGTTCAAAGAAATGTTTTCGAAGACAAGAGAAATTAATTACCTCTCTGCGGCACGTATCTTTTTGTTTGCCAGTCGAGATGTTTGGTTTGTTGTCGGTGTCCCTGTCTTTCTAGCGAGCACTGCTGGATGGAATTATAATCAGGTCGGAGCATCCATGGCGAGTTGGATTATTGGATACGGCATTGTTCAAGCATATGTACCTAATTTACTTCGTCACCGTTCAAGCTTAAGCCATGTTACGTTTTCCGCAAAGCTGTGGTGCTTTATCTTACTATTCATTCCTATCCTTATTGCTCTAGGCCTAAGTAACATTGTTAGTGACTGGTTGTCAGGTCAAGAGATTGAATATAATCCAGCTTTGTGGCTTATGATTGGATTGGCGATATTTGGTGTCGTATTCGCCGTAAACTCAACAGTCCATTCATATTTGATTGTCGCATACTCTGATGCTGACAAACCGTCATTAAGTATTGGCTTTTATTATATGGCAAACGCTTTAGGCCGTCTAATAGGTACGTTCTTATCTGGTTTTATTTTCCAATATTGGGGGTTATTGGCTTGTCTTATTATTTCAAGTATTATGGTGCTCATTGCTTTAGTACTTACTTTTCCTCTCGGAAATGTTAGAGATGAGAAAGCCGATTAAAAAAGAAAGACACGATATGATGAACGACCCTGTTGCTGTAAAAATTCTTTCAGCGCTTGCTCAGCCTACGCGGTTCGGTGTCTTCCGTTTGTTGATGAAATATAATCAAGAAGGTTTGGCAGCTGGTGCAATAGCGGAAAAATTGAAAGTTCCACAAAATACATTATCTTCACACCTAAACCTTTTGTCAAATGCAGGCTTAATAAAACCTGAACGACAAGGTCGTAGTTTAATTTACACCGTTGAAATAGAAGCGACAAAAAATTTTATTGATTACCTTGTAAAGGATTGTTGTGACGGACATCCTGAAATTTGTACTTTGACCAAATGAACATAGTTTAGATTTCTGATTATCAAGTGTCCGCTTATGGCCGAAAGCAAACATTCGGCCCTCCATATTTTAGTGAAATTCACACATTATCAGAGTTTCTTTGCCTACAATCGGTACTAGTCATTTAGAACTTCGGTCAATCACTACCTCGACGGTTTGAGGCCCAGCCGGATCAAGACCAATATAACTAACGGTTGCAATGTTACCTCTGAAAATTGGTCGTATTGAGGGATCAAAGTAAAGATTGGGCTTTAATGGTCTGATTGCCCCCATATTACCTAGTGAAAGCAAATCACCTGACTTCAATTTCTTTCCACGTTTTAATAGCTGATTACGAAGATGTCTAACGCGATAAAGGGGATCATAGGCATTTTTAATCGAACCTTCAGCAAGAATTTCACCTTCTTCATTAGTCATTTTAAATTGAAAATTATTGAGCCTTTTAATCCATTCAGCGCTCGATTGTGTTTTGATCAAGTTACCAATAATAGCATTTCTAAAATCATAGTTTGTCGCTATGCCGCCAACATTAGAACTACCCTCGGATGGTTGAAGCAAATCAGGCATCTCAATAAATGGTAAGAAACCAGATAAAGCGGCAAGAACCTCCATATCTGTTTTTGCATAATTGATTTCATCACTTCCCACAACCGCAGCAAAATCAGCTTCAATAAAACTCATATTGCAACAATCAATTGAAATATGGGCTCCACTATCATGAATACCCTTTGAAAACATTACTGCTGTAACGGGGCCGCTTAATCCATTCACTGGCCCATTATCATATTCGCCTTTAGCAAATGTACCAACCTTATACCCCGCGACAACTCCTTCAGTTTTTAACAATTCAGCTACATATAAATCTGCTATCTGATAAGCATTTTTTTCAGATAAATCATCTGCGGCTATAGGAGAAATCGGTTTTGCCTGATTGAAGTTATCAACAAAACTAATGGCAAGCTTTTTCTGGTCAATAGGGTCATTTAAGTCATAGTTCTGTATTGCAGAATTATCATATCTAAAGAATGTATAAAGTGTGGCGAAAAAGAGGAATACGTTTATTATATTTAATATTTTCATAATGCTACCAATTAGTTAAGTGTAGCAAGTATGGTGCGGGCATCTTCAAGAGTTGTGCGACTAGAGCTTCCACCCTCCGCATTTGTAATGAGAAGAGAAAAGTATTTCTTTGCAGTTTCCAAATCACCTAGTTTATAGGCTGTCGTACCTGCCCCATAAATGCTATTATAGCGGCCAGGAGATCTTTTTAAAGAGAGCTTATAAGCTGCATGTGCATCCTCTATTTGCGATAACTCTAAAAGCATATCACCCAGTAACTCTTCAGCAGGTAAAATGTCACCTGGGTTTGAAGGAGCATTCTTGCTTGATGCCTCTTGTTCGGAAGCTTCCTTCATTAAAGAAAGAGCATTTTCATGGTCACCCCGGGCAAAAGATTGCCAGGCACGGGCACCAAGTAGCTGACTTTCTATTTTCATTCTATAATATTCGAGGCCACTCATAGCGGGCAATGTTTCTGCCATATAAGCTAATTGCTTAATATCTGCCTCTGCTTCATCAGGACGCCCAAGCCGGGAAAATCCCATAGCTCTTGCAAAATGTGTATTGCCAATATCTCTCTTATCTGCCTCCACCCACGGAAAATATGTAGGTGTTTTTGGCGCCAGAGTAATAGCTGTTTCCCAATCTTTTTGTTCAAGTGAATTCCTAGCAGGAATTGCCGTAAAAGCATAAGCAATGCCACGTTGTCCACTTTTTTCATACTCTTTAATATCAAGAGAAAATAATTCTCTCTCAAGTTTCGCAGCCGCTTCATCATCACCTTTTTGCAGGTGAGCAAATACTAAATAGTCCATTGCGTGGGGGTAGTGGGAATTTACAGCACCGTTATCAAAGCAAATTTCAAGTGCAGTGCCAGCAGAAATATTATTCCATTCAATTGCACTATCCCACCTACCTAAACGTGTGTATGTGTGCGTCATCATATGAGAGGCATGAGGCACCTTTGGCGTTATTGTGCCATAGTGGTCGGCGACTTCAAGCGCACCAATTGCAAGATCAGCTGTATCATAGGCATGAATAACATAGTGGTGCCCTCCCGGATGGTTTGGCATAACTTTAAGTACGTCAAGTGCAATTTGCCCCGCTTTAAGTCTTTCTGTATCATTTTTAGAGATAGCTACTTTAAAAAGTGCATTAAAGGCCATAGCATCCATATCATCGGGCATTTTATTTGAAATATCTTCCCAAATAGCCGACATCTTCGCAAAGCCATTAACCATATTCAAATCCGCACTTTCTAAATAAAAGGCTTCTGTAGTCTTTAAAAAATTTCTCTCACGTTCTGAAATATTTTCTATTGATTGGCCTCTTCTTGTGAGTTCTAAACCACGCTTGTAATCTGCCGCCGATAAATCATCTCCCCAAAGCGGGTGGATCATTACCATTGCTTGCCCCCAATATGACATAGCACAATTAGCGTCCACATCATCAGCCATCGAAAAAGCAAACTGGGCTTCTGGATACATCATATTATGCATGAGCGCCACACCGCGCTCAACCAAGGGACTTGCCTCTGCAGAACAACTAGTTGGAAAATTAACATCACCTACCGGAGTGGTCAGGAGATCAAATTTTGGCCCAATAGAGTTATTTGAAACCTCCTCTAGATCATCATCTATTTTGTTTTCATTACTGCAACCCATCACCAAACTTGTGAAACAAAATGCTATTAAAATCCATACTTTGCTCATAGTTTATTTTCCCTTCAAATTATTCATTGCCACCACATATCCACATAATTAAATTCGCTTATATAACTAAAAAATTTTAAGCCAAATCAGAATATTTATTTTGACTTAAACACAAGTTACAAAATTTTACTATAAAATCCTTTGAATTTAGTTTCCATCAGGTATTACTTGTTCCCCATTCATCGTAAGGCGATACATTAGACGATTATATTTATTCTCATCAAATGGTGATGGCGCATGCATCGCACAGCGATTATCCCACACAATCAAATCTCCTGGTTTCCAAGCATGAGAGAATACAAATTCTGGTTTTGTTGCATGATCTAAAAGGTCGTTTAATAACACTCTTGCTTCTGTTTCATCTAAATCACTTATTGCCTCAATATGAATATTTGTTACGCAAAGTGCTTTTTTATGAGTTACAGGGTGCTCTACAACTAGTGGTCGTGTAATGGGCGGTAAATTTTTTCGCATTTCGCTGCTTAAGGGAGGGCGATGGGGATTTGTTTTACGAAGAAATTCATTTAAATGATTATATGAATGTAATGCCGTCAATGGTTTTATCTTTTGTTTAATTTCGAATGTTAAGTCGTCATAAGCTTCCCCCATTCCCGCAAACCAAGTTTCACCGCCCGTCGGAGGCGCAGTCACGCAGAATAAACATGAGCCGATCGGCTGCGGATGTCGGAAAGTGTCATCGCTGTGCCATAATCGTTCTTCGTCTGATTTAATCCACAGTGCTTTCCGTTGACCATCCTCCATTAAATTTCCTATGCGAAGGACTTCTGGAAAATCAGGTTCAAGGAAATTGGGATCATATTTTTCATTTTTCTCAACCGAACCGAAGAGGGAAACAAAATCACATAACTGTTTTGGAGTTAAATGCTGTTGATTACGGATCAAGATAGCACCACCACTTGCGTAAAAGCCCTCAACCAGAATACTTTTAGTATTATCATCAAGTTCGGCAAGGTCTATGTCTTTGAGCTCGAGACCAAAGCCGGAGGATGTTAGAGAAGTTTGATTATTTCCAATTGCCATAACTAATACCTTTATTCATCAATTATTTAATTTAAGATTTCTAGCTGTCTATGCAAGGTTAAATTGCTTTAAAAAACTGATCTAATCTCGCTAACCCTTTTTCTAAGTCATCCTTACTACCTCCCCCAGCACCAACCCGAATATGGTTAGGGTATCCATAAGCACTTCCAGGCATAATCATTAAGCTGTAGGGATTTTCTAGTAATATTTCTGATACTTTAGTAGAATCTTGATCAATATTTAAATTACATAAGCCAATTAACCCAGCAACAGGCCGAACCCATGATAATTCCGAATGAATTTTTATAAATTCATCTAATATTGATAGGTTTTCTTTAGCAGACTTTCTTGCTTTTGCGACAGCAACTTCAAACCTACTTTCTCTCAAGGCAATATCTGCTATTGCTTCGCCCATAATATTCATTATTTCGCTGGTATCTTCTCTTAAAACAATACTATCAAATAATAATTTTTTGTCCTTACTAATCATCCATCCAGTTCTAAGGCCCTGTAGTCCAAGCACTTTAGATACACTTCCCGTACTAATCCCTCGTTCATATAACGTTGCCATTCTGGGTGTTAAAGGACAATACCATTCCATATTGCGGTAAACTTCATCGGTCAAAACATAAGCACCAACTTTGTCCGCCAACTTTGCTATACGAAGAAGTTCCTCTTCGTTTAAAACATGTCCGGTCGGATTATTAGGGTTGCATAAAAAAATTAATTTTGTTTTTTTAGTTATGAGTTCTTCCAGCTGATCAAAATCAAACATCCAGCCATTATCTTCATGTCTTTCTAATTTTTTAACTATTGCTCCAATAGCTTTTCCTAATACTAAAGGCTGAGGCCACCCTGGGACATCTACTATCATTTCATCACCCGGACTGACTAAATTACTAATAGCTAAAAAATTAGCCTCAGCTGTCCCTGCCGTTATTAAAACATCCTCGGCAGTACATACTGGTGAATAAGAAAATCGTTCAACGACTTTCTCTCTTAGGGATGGAAGTCCGTGAAAAGATTTATCCGACCAATCTAGAACAAGGTTTGGATCTAAGTCATCTAAAAAATCACCTAAAATAGGTGGTTTTGCAAGTGAATGAATAACAGATGTTTCCGGTTTCACTTTTTGTGCCTTTAATAAGACTTCAAATAATTTATGAATTTCGACTTTCATCTGCTTTTATTCCTAATAAAAATTATTTATTACCAATTAATGTAAAATATTAAAAGTATCCATGAAAGTAAAATAAAATTCATTCAATTTTTTATGATGTAATTTCAATGATTTATTCATTATTTGAAATTAATAATTTATTAGTCTGAAACCGAATTAAATTATTTATAATGCTCTCGGCGAGACCCAAAATCTCGAATTCTTTTACGCCAGGCCCTGTAAGATCCTGCCTTTAAGTTTGTTCGCATAAGAACCTTTACATCCTTTTCGGCAAGCCCATATTGCAACTTAATATTTTTGAAAGATATTTGATCAGATAGGGCCATTTGAATAACTTCACTAACCTGAGATTCTGTCAATTGATTATTAGTTTTTAATGTCATTTTTCACTCTCTAAAAAAAGTTGGCTATCATTACTAATAGTCTGCTTTTTATTATCATCCATCCGATCATAAATTTTATACATCATACCAACTCGATAATTATTTTGAAGTTTTTTTCGATTTCTAGCCAAAAAGTCCCAATATAAGTAATTAAAAGGACAGGCATCTGAGCCAGTCTTCTTTTTAACCTTATAACTACATTTTTTGCAATAATCAGACATTTTATCAATATAATTCCCTCCTGCAGCATATGGCTTGCTCGCCAAGTAGCCACCATCAGCAAATAGAGCCATTCCAGAAACATTTGGTAGCTCAACCCATTCATAAGCATCAGCATATACGGTTAAAAACCACTCATTCACCTGCTTTGGATCAATACCTGCCAAAAGTGTAAAATTACCAAGTACCATAAGTCGCTGTATATGATGTGCATAGGCATTCTCTTTTGTTTCTATTACAGATTGCCGCAAACAATTCATTTTGGTGTTAGCCGTCCAATAAAAATTGGGTAAGTCGCGTTTAGCCTCAAAAAAGTTTTCTTCGGCATATTCAGGCATTTTTAGCCAGTAAATACCGCGCACATATTCCCTCCAACCAATTATTTGTCGGATAAAACCTTCCGCAGCATTAAGTGGGACTTTTTTTTGGTGATAAGCATTTTCAGCCGCCATTGCACACTCTAAAGGTAACAATAAACCACAATTTAAATAAAAACCAATATGCGAGTGATACATCCACGGTTCACCTTCAATCATCGCATCTTGATAATCCCCAAATTGACTAAGACGCTTCTCGATGAATAATTCTAATGCCTGAAGTGCTTGATCCCGGGTGACAGCAAAGTAAAAAGGCTCTAAATCGCCGAAATGGTCGGGAAAAAAATCTTTAACAAGGTCAATGACACCGTTCGTTATAGCATCTATTTCATTAGAATAGGGTCTGGGAATATTAAGTCCATCTTTGGGGGGTTTGCGATTTTCAGCGTCATAATTCCATTGACCACCAATTGGACCGCTATCTTCCATCAAAATGGAATACTCCTTTCGTATTTCACGATAAAAGTATTCCATTCGTAATTGTTTGCGACCTATCGTCCAATCAGCAAAATTTTCTAACGTACATAAGAAGCGGTTATCCACCTTGATTTCAACGGGTATACCAAATTCTTTCTCCCAACCCAACATTTCTTTCAATACGCGATACTCACCAGGGTGAGTAATTATAATACGATTAATGGCACTCCTCTTCAATGCACGGCTAACCTCACCGCTGAAGGAATTTGCATTATTTTCATCATCAAGTTTTGTATATTCTACTTTATAATTCAATTGCTCCAATTCTATTGCAAAATGGCGCATGGCTGAGAATAAAAAAGCTATCTTTTTTTTATGATGTTTGACGTAGGTCGCTTCGTCCCATACTTCGCACATCAAAATAATATCTTTTGAGGTATCACAATCATCAAGGCTAGAAATGGAATGTGATAACTGATCACCTAATATAAGGCGCAGTACGCTCATGATATATCCTGCTTTAAGGACTGAAAAGCCTCTAGCGCAGCATTACGAGAATCTTTTAGATTAATCACAGGTTTCGGATAATCCACTCCCAGTTTTACACCGGAGTCTTTTAAAATATGTTCTGGGGCTTCCCATGGATTGAAAAGATATTTATCAGGCAAAGAAGAAATTTCTGGAATAAATTGTCGTACATATTTCCCCTCAGGATCAAATTTTTGCCCTTGCTTAACAGGATTAAAAATTCGAAAATACGGTGCTGCATCAGCTCCACAGCCCGCAACCCATTGCCAACTTGCACTATTATTAGCAAGGTCAGCATCAACTAATGTATCCCAAAACCATCTCTCCCCGTGGTGCCAATGTTGACATAAGTTCTTTATCAAAAAGGAACCTACAATCATTCTCACACGATTATGCATGTACCCACTTTGCCAGAGTTCTCTCATACCAGCGTCAACCATTGGCACGCCTGTTTGTCCAGTTTTCCATGCATTTAATAATATTTGGTCTTCTAACCAGGGAAAAGTGTCAAATTTCTTCTGCAGGTTTTTTGTGGGCAAGTCAGGATTATGATAAAGTTGACTGTAAGAAAATTCACGCCACCCTAATTCACTACAAAAATGGTCGATATTTTTATCGTCCCCAAGGCTTTTAACATCGTACCAAAGTTGATTTGGAGATATTTCACCAAAATGAAGGTGAGCAGATAGTCTTGAAACATAGGGTTTAGATGGTAAATTTCTTCCATCTTTATATTGAGATAAGCCTTTATCTTTAAAGTGTTGGAAACGCAACTGCGCCCCCGCCTCTCCAATAGTCCAAAATGGTTCAAACTTCTTATCCCAACCGACATCAGGTAGTAACTTAATTTGATCTATACTAAGAGAACCGTCTATATCCTTATAGTATTCTAAATTAGCGGGAACGGGCAAAGGTTCTCGGGGGAACCTTTCTTGCAGGCATCCATTGCGGTAGAACGGGGTAAATACTTTGTAAGGAGTACCATCGTCCTTTTTTATTTCCCATGGCTCCCAAAGTAGCGAGCCATTCGTACTTTGCACCTTAATGCCGCTTGCATTTAAATCTTCTTTGATAATTTGATCACGCACCATACTCCAAGGCTCATAACATCTGTTCCAATAAACAGCCTTAACATCATGAATAGCAATAATTTTTTTGAAAATATCGAGGGGGTTACCCTTGTAAACCGCTAAATTACCACCCAGCGATGCATTTAGTGACTTTAAAGAGTGATGAAGCCAACATCTACTTGCCGCACCAATAGCATGGTCTCCAGCATTATCATTATCAAGAATATAAATAGGTAAAACCTTACCCTGCTCAGCTGCTAGAACAAGGGCTGGGTTGTCCAATAATCGCAAATCTTTTCGGAACCAATGAATTACAATATTTTTTGTCATAATAAAGAAACACCAAATAATTTTATTAGGTTTAAAAGAAATAATATTTTTACTAAAAAATTATTTAAGCTTTCAATCACCAGAGCATATATTACAATCATTCAATATCTTATACAGCTAAAATTTTCAATAAAACTAATACTTAGATATTTTATTTAAGTGAAGATTGTCACCCTAAGGACAACCGCGTATATATATTAATATAATCTCTACCGAAACAACAATAGGGGTAACATGTCAGGGACATTTACAACTTTAGACTGGATAATTGTAATTGGTTATTTAATACTTCTTCTCAGTATTGGGTGGTTTTTTTCCAGAATAAAATTAAAGACCGTAAAAGATTACTTCTTGGGTAGTAATGATATGGCGCCATGGGTGGTCGCAATTTCTGTAATCGCTACTACTCAATCGGCAGCCACATTTCTAGGTGGACCGGATCAGGGCTATCGGGGTGATTATACTTATCTTGCAACCAGCATTGCGGCAATAATTGGTTCTATTTTTGTTGCCCGCACACTAATCCCACGCTTTTATGCTCTTAAATCGACTACGGTTTATGAACTTCTTAACCAAAGATATAGCATTAGAGCCATGCGTGCAGCCGGCCTAATGTATATAATAGGAAGGTTTTTAGCTAGCGGTTCTCGCCTATATCTTGCTGCTATTGCAGTGTCGATGATTTTATTTTCTAATATTGATGCTAACAACATTATAATTTCATCCCTAATCTTAGTTATACTTGGTTTTTCCGTTACTTTTCTTGGTGGTATAAGGTCGATCATATGGACCGATTTGCTGCAATTTTTTATGTATGTTTTATCAGCAGCTGGAGTGCTTTACTTTCTTTTAAACACAATACCCTTAACTATGCCAGAAATTATATCCGCCCTAGCTGAAACTCCCGAAGGACAGAATAAATTATTACTGCTAGACTTTAATTTTGATTTATCAAAACCTTACGCTCTTATTTCTATATTTACAGGAATGACACTACTTTATATTGCTAGCTTTGGCCTTGATCAAGATATTACTCAACGACTTCTTACATGCCGAAAAGACACAGATGGTAGCAAAGCTCTTATCGTTTCTGCCATTATTGGAATTCCAATTGTTTGGTTATTTATTTCTGTTGGTCAGGCACTGTATATATTTTACGACAGACCTGATTTGATGATAGGCGGAACCATAAATTCAGAATTTAAGGGTGAAAAAATTACCATATTCATGCATTATATTTTGAACCAACTTCCGTCCGGTTTAAAGGGACTTGTTACTGTTGGAGTAATAGCTGCTGCCGTGTCCACTATCAATTCTGGTCTTAATTCCATGTCCTCGGTTCTAGTACAAGATTTTTATCGACCATGGACCGAGAGGCGCTCCACTAAATCCGAAATACACTATGTGCGTGCGGGACAGATTGGAATGGGGCTAGTGGGTTTCATTCTTTTTGCAATGTCGGTTATTTGCTTCTATTGGCAAAGGTATTCCGGACTACCTTTGATTGACTTTGCCCTCTCTGTAATGGTTTTCGCATACTCGGGACTTCTGGGTGTTTATTTCACAGTAATTTTTACTAACAGAGGCTCAACACCGTCAGTTATTTTAGCCTTAATTGCTGGTTTTATAACAACCCTTCTCCAACAGGCATATATTGTTGAGCTCTTAGGCTTACCAGTATCGTGGACAAATATAGCCTTTACTTGGCAATTATGTATAGGAACGGCAGTCTCATTCTTTATTTGCATCTTAGGAAATAAAGAATGAAATATTTGACATATATTTAAATGATTGTATATTTTTTTCAGGGATTTGAAAAATATCTTTATTGTTATGATATAACATTGTATTATAATTTGGCTTATCAACATTAATTATTAACAGGGAAAATGAGATGAATAAATTATTTGAATTAGAGTTCTATTTAGAGAATATTAAATTAATTGGTGTCCTAACAATATTGGTTGGCGTAGGAACATGGGCAATGGATATATTCGATCTCGTCTATATTTGTCCGTTTTGTCGTGCACAAAGAACCGTGATTCTTATTTTAGGTATTTTTCTTACTTTACCGGGAACAAGTCACTTCATTTTACGTTATATAACGAGCATTCTTGGTTTTTATGGATTAATGGTTGCTGGAAACCAACATTTCAGAGGTTGGGTTGCTATTCAGCGTGGTGAGTTTAGCTTTGGTGAACAATGGTATCTTAATAGCTGGATGCTTTCCTTCTTTGCCATATGTATAATTACAGCCCAGGTATGGATTATATTTTTGAACAAAAACAAATAGAAATATTTAACTCTATTTATGATCTAAACCGATGGCTTCAGTAATATTACTGAAGCCATCTTTTTTTAACAAAATCTCAAGTTCATCAGCAATTTTCGACGCTAATCCTGGACCATGGTAAACAAGCGCAGAATATAACTGCACCAGAGAAGCGCCTGCTTTTATTTTTTTATAAGCTCCTAAACCACTGCTGATACCACCCACACCAACCAAAGGGACATTACCTTTGGTGAGTTTATACATATTTGATAGTACTCGTGTAGAAAGTTCAAATAATGGCCCACCACTTAGACCGCCGTCTTGGTCTTTTAATTGTGATTTTAGTCCCTCTCTTGATAGCGTGGTATTACTTATGATTAAACCATCAATTTCATGCTTTAAGATTATTTCTGCTATATCTTCGCATTCATATTTATTTAAATCTGGAGCAATTTTTAAAAGTAGTGGAGACTTAGAATTTACAGAAAATTCGTCCCTTAGAGTTTTAAGTTTTAGAAGTAGATCGTCTAGTGCCTCTTTACCCTGCAAGGCCCGCAATCCTGGTGTATTTGGTGAAGAAACATTAATGGTAAAATAATCTGCTAATCCCAGAACCCTACCCAGCCCGATAACATAATCATTAGCCGGATCACTGCTAAGCTTATTGGCACCAATATTAGCTCCAACTATACCGTTTTCTTTCAAGCGTTTCTTTAATTGGTTAGTATAATAATCAAGTCCGAGATTATTAAATCCAAGACGATTTATAATTGCTTGGTCCGCCTTTAAACGAAATACACGAGGCTTTGTATTTCCTGACTGTGGCAAAGGCGTAACTGTACCCGTTTCAACAAAACCAAAACCCTTTTTTAACATAGAAGAATACACTTCAGCATTTTTATCAAAACCAGCAGCAAGTCCAATAGGGTTCGGAAAATTTAATCCCCATATATTTTGAGAAAGTATATTAGAATTATTAATATTCCTGTGCGGAAGGATACCAATTTTAAGTGCAGAAATAGCTAAACTATGTGCACGTTCTGCTGAAAGCATAAATAGAAATGGTTTGGCGAAATCATATAAACTCATTTAGCGCCTCTACTGTTCCTCTGAATTATCAATATTAAGGAATTCCATTAATACTTATTACAGCAACTAGATTTAGATCACCATATAAATGAGGAAACTTTTGATTATCCCTTGATATTTCCCATTTAAGTTTTGACGGAAAAAGATGTTCTGTAGATACTTTAAGTATTAACAGATTTTTTTGCCCCTTATAATGTTTATTCAAAGTATTCGTCACTTGATTAAAAGTTGAAAAATGAATAAAGCCATCTCTAAGGTCATCGGCAGAGCCCTTATAAACACCTTTTTTAAGCGCTACACTCCATTCATCCTTTGAACAAATTTTATATATTACATTAATTTCAATCATCATTTTATCTTAAAAAAATAGCTCTCTAATTTAGATCTAATATATCTTATTTATTAAAATATTAGTCAGCGCTAAATTTTGTTGTTAGATCCAATCTCAGAATTACCAATAGCCTTAACCATTTCAAATATTTTTTTTCTGACCATTGGATCAGTAATTTTATAATAGGCACGGACAAACTCAAGTGTTTCTCTGCGGGATAGTTTATCCACTTGAAGTACCTGCTTATTAATTTCTGCCATTCCTTCTGTTTGTTTAATTATTTCAGTGTCCATATCATCGAAGAAAAAAGATACAGAAACATCAAGGATCCTTGAAATTTGGAATAGACGGCTGGAGCTAATCCTATTAGTTCCGCGTTCATACTTCTGAACCTGCTGAAATGTTATCTCAAGAGCATTGCCTAATTTTTCTTGGCTCATACCAATTAAAGCCCGTCTCAAGCGTAATCTGGACCCAACATAAATATCTATAGGATTTGGTGTTGATTTAGTCATACTCAATTTAAAGGTACCTTACTAATTTATTATATTTAGTTACTTTCAAATTCCAAAACAGGAGATACTAATTTTGAAATTATACATGTGATTTATAAATGATGTCAGTTAACTTCAAGTTTTATCTTCTTAACGTAGATCTCTTTTTAAACAATATTAAATTTAAGAGTATCAATATAAAAATCATAAAAGTAAATATCCATTCCTTATAAACAGAATAAATTGTAGAAGTTAGAATTTTCTCAGGTAATTCACTACTTATTATTCCCTGCGTATTTAACTGAACCTGATCTAAAATTCTACCATAGGGATCAATAAGGGCTGAGATACCTGTACCTGCAGAACGAACAATTGGAAGCCCTTCCTCAATTGCTCTGACACGAGTTTGAAGAAGGTGCTGGCGGGGTCCACTACTATCGCCGTACCACGCGTCATTCGTTATATTTAGAAGCCAATCGGGTCTATCTAACGGATCAGTGATCTGGCCCGGGAAAATAACTTCATAACAGATCAAAACTCCAACAGGCGGCAACCCTACAATATTCAGTGTTTTAGGGCCTTCACCTTCTAAAAAATCTTGTCCTCCCGAAAACAACTTATCCAAACCAAGTGGTATAAATAATGCTCTGATAAAAGCTGGTATATATTCACCAAATGGAACAAGGTGACTTTTATCATAAGTTGCAACATTTTCTCCATCTTCATTTATTACAATTAATGAGTTATAAAGCTTTGTTTTTCCACCGCTACGTTCACGGCGTGGAAAACCCGTAAATATAGTACCGCCCTTACCTAAAACTTTTGATATAAGTTGACGTCTTGAAGGCTCCTCAGAAAGTGAATAAATAACTGCCGATTCTGGCCAAATAATATGGGTTGTTCCATTCTTATTTTCACTTTCACTCAGGTTCATGTAGGTTACTAGATTTTTACCCCAATTTTGATAAGGCCATTTATCCTGTTGTTTGATATTAGCTTGGACAATACGTAGATTAACGCCTTCCACGTACTCAGTTTCACCCGATAAACGTTCACTCCCATAAAAATATAGCCCCATAACTGCAGCTACACCTAAAAATGGTGCAATAATTCTATAGCGGACCTCTAACATTAAAAATGGAATAAAAGTGAGGAGTAAGACTATAAATCCGAGCGTGAATATTCCCCAAACCGCAGTTGACTGAAGCATTATATCTGAAAAACCGAGAATATAGCCACTCAAATTCCAAGGGAAACCAGTAAATAAATATCCACGCAACCACTCCGACATGGACCATAATATACTAAAGCTTAATATAATATTAAAAAGGTGTTTAGTTAAATCATGGTTTTTATGAATTAGTTTCAGGCCACATGAAACAATACCAGGAAAGACAGATAAGTAGAGATTTAAAAACGCTACCATGAAGTAACCTAGCCCGTCAGGAATTGACTCCTCGACGGCAAAACTATTTCCTATCCAATAGAGCCCTCCAAAAAAATGCGCAAAACCAAATATATAACCATATAGAAAAGCTTTTTGAGAGCTTTCGCTCTTCACAGAAAAAATTAAAAGAACTGGAAATGCAACAATATAGGATGGGAAAAAATAAATTGGCGCAAATGACAATGTTGAAAATAATCCGACGGATAAAAGAATAATATATTTTTGAAACTCAGACGGTTTTTCAAATAAGTGAGTAATATACTCAATGGAAATATCTGATTTTTTCATTTAAATTATTTTCGGTGCACAAGAATATATTTAATGTGACGTGTATCACCTTCCATTATTTCAAAACGGATGCCATTTTCATGCTCTATTACGTCACCTTTTTGAGGAATATGGCCCGCAAGAGTAAAAACAAGCCCACCAATTGTATCCACATCATTATCCTGAACATCACTTAGAAAGTCGAGCCCTAGTAAATCTTCAAGTTCTACAATAGGTAACCTCGCGTCAACATGTAAATTACCATCAACAAGCTCCCTCATTAATACAGCCTCAATCACATCATGTTCATCTTCAATGTCACCTACAATCTGCTCAACTAGATCTTCAATAGTTAAAAGCCCATCCGTTCCACCATATTCGTCAACGACAAGTGCCATATGAATGTGAGTCCTTTGCATTTTAGTAAGTAAATCAATTAATTTCATGGAGGGGGGAACAAACAAAATTGGTCGCTGAATAGATTTTACAGAAGGTAGTTTTTTATTTTTCTTAATTTTAGTAAAGGTTCTGAAGGCATCTTTTAGGTGGACCATTGCAATAACTTCATCCAAAGTATCACGGTAGACCGGCAATCTTGAGGTACTTGCATCAACAAAAACACCCATCATTTCATCAAATGGTAAATTTTCATTTATTGCAACAATATCGGCTCTCGGTACCATGACATCATCCACTCGCTTATCACCAAATGAGAGAGTATTCATGATGATAGAACGTTCTTCATGGCCAAGAGTTCCCTCGTCAGCCTCAATTTCCTCAATAACCTCTTCAAGGCTTTCTTTAAGTTCTTGATCAATATTTGATGGGATAAATAATTTTTTTATTCTCTCCCAAAACCCAATATTCAAATAAGGTTTATCGTCAGGTTTTGATGTTGGTGCCATATTTTTTAACTGGAGCCTTTCTTTATGTTTATCAAAGATTACTATTTCACGCCGCATAAGGGTCGTCAATACCAAGGATAGCGAGAATTTTTACTTCTAGAGCTTCCATAATTTCTGTTTCGTTATCCTGAATATGATCATATCCCAGTAAATGCAGAATACCATGTATAACTAGATGGCTAAAGTGCTCATTAAATAGTATTCCTGCCGCCTTAGCTTCGTTATTCAGCGTCTCAAAAGAAATATAACTCTCTCCAAGTGAAAATGGTCTGGAAGGAGCAACGCTTTCGCTGCGAAGATAAGTTTCAATTTCGTCTTGATCAAAGCCACAAAAGGATAATACATTTGTTGCACTATCTTTTTTTCTATAATTATTATTTAGCTTATGAATAATATCGTCATCACATAATACAACGCCTAACTCAATTTGTGTAAACTTATTAAGTGCTTTTCCTTCGGTAACATTTTGACAAATCAACGCGCAACATGATGTGATTATATCCTTATAATCTTTATTGTGCTCCTGCCAGTGGCACGAACTAATAGAAATGTCTATGTTCAAACCTATGGGAATTTTCACTTTAACAGTTTTCTTTCTTTCACATCATAAGCCTGAACGATTTTACCGACTAATTCATGTCGGACCACATCGGAAGCATCAAATTCGATAAAAGCAATATCGTCGATGTTTTTAAGTGTGTTTATTGCATCCTTAAGGCCAGATAAAGATCCGCTTGGCAAATCAACCTGCGACGGATCACCACAAACTACCATATGACAGTTTTGACCAAAACGAGTGAGAAACATCTTCATCTGCATGGGTGTAGTATTTTGTGCTTCATCTAAAATAACAAATGCATCAGAAAGGGTGCGACCACGCATAAAAGCTAAGGGTGCAACTTCAATTTCACCACGTTCAAGTCTTTTTTCAGTCTGTTCCGTAGATATCATCTGACCCAATGCATCGTATAGAGGGCGTAGATAAGGATCAACTTTTTCTTTAAGGTCACCCGGAAGAAATCCAAGTTTTTCACCCGCCTCAACAGCTGGTCGGGATAAAATAATTCTCTCTACTTTTCCTTCGAGCAAGTGAGATACAGCCATTGCAACTGCTAAAAATGTTTTTCCCGTACCTGCAGGGCCAAGGCCAAACGTCATATTTTTATTTTTAAGTGCTTCAATATATTTTGCTTGGTTTACAGAGCGTGGTGAAATTGTTACCTTTCGAGTGCGAATAACATTTTGATTATTTATAATACCCCCTCTTGAACTAGTAGGTTGCGCTTGAGGACTATCGAGCATAGCTGCTAAACGTAGGGCACCGTCTACATCAGAAATAGTTATCTCATTCCCTTGTTCTAATTTACTGTAGAGGCTAAGTAGAACATCTCGTGATAAATTACACGCTTCTTCTGATCCTTCTATTGATAGCAAGTTTCCTTTACCAGAAAGAGTACAACCAAGCTCATTCTCAATTCGCATTAGATTAATATTGTGCTCCCCAAATAGAGCTAGCAGCAATAGATTATCCTCAAACTCAAGAATACTCGATTTAATGTTGTTATCTTTTTCCTGACTCATTTTTAAAATTAATCCAAAAATATCATGCAAGTACGCCTTGAATATTAAATGGCCCAGCTTCTTTAATATTAACATTAAAGATCTTACCATTTAGATCATCAAAGGAAGTATCACCAATATGAACCTGAACCGCTTGCATATATGGACTGCGTCCGAAAGCAGATCCTGCTGTTTTACCTGTATTTTCAATAAGCACTGGCAAGGTTTTACCAACCACCGAATTATTAAATGCTATTTGTTGTTCCTTTAGAAGGGCCTGAAGCCTTGTCAGGCGAAATGATTTTACCTCTTCAGGCACCTGATTTTCCATTATCGCTGCTGGTGTTCCGGGACGGGGACTAAACTTAAAACTATAAGCTTGTGCATATGTGACTGATCGCACTAGTTCCATTGTTTCTTCAAAATCTTCATCCGTCTCACCAGGGAAACCAACAATAAAATCACCAGAAATAGCAATATCTGGCTTGATCTCACGAAGTTGATTAATAATCTTTTTATATGAGGCACTATCATGTGATCGGTTCATAGCTTTCAGTATTTTATCTGAACCTGCCTGAACAGGGAGGTGCAAATATGGCATACATTCTTTTACATCAGCATGGACCCTGATAAGCTCATCAGTCATATCATGTGGATGAGAAGTGGTGTACCTAATCCGCTCAAAACCATCAACTTTAGCAAGTTGCCTTATCAACTCAGGAAGTCCCCATTCATCTAAATTTTTGGATCGCCCATGGTAAGCGTTTACATTTTGGCCAAGCAAAGTAACTTCTACTACGCCAGCGGCTGCCAATTTTTTTGCATCCTGCATGACGTCTTCAATATCCCGCGAAAATTCAGCACCCCGAGTATACGGAACTACACAGTAAGTGCAGAACTTATCACACCCCTCCTGAATGGTTAGAAACGCTGTTGACTTCTTTTTTACGTCCTTTTTAGATAAATGCTCAAATTTTTCATCTACAGAAAGGTCAGTATCTAGAATTCTTGATTTCTTACCACGTTCCTTCAAAGATATAGATTTTTCAACCATTTTGGGTAGATTATGATACGTTTGCGGACCGAACACCATATCAACGATGGGGGCTCGCCTCATTATTTGCGCCCCTTCAGCCTGAGCAACACATCCCCCAACGGCAAGGACCATTTCTTCACCATTATTCTTTTTTTTATCTTTCATTTTTCGAATACGGCCAATATCAGAATAAACCTTTTCCGCTGCCTTTTCTCGAATGTGACAGGTATTAAGAACTACAAGGTCGGCACCGTCAGGCGTATCAACCTGATCATAACCTTCTGGGGCCATAACATCGACCATTCTTTCTGTGTCATACACATTCATCTGACAACCATAAGTCTTAATATATAACTTCTTTTTCACTTCTTTTTTTCCTAATCGTCACAACGTCTAAGACGTTGTTCAACTTTCTTTTCAATGGTACGGTGGCAATAAGCAGAGAGTTCTTTTCTAGTTTTAAACAAATTTCTTGATACTGGCTCATGGAAATGAACTTCTACTTCTACATTTTGAAGATTTAAAAATTTCCTAAAGTGTTCACCAATGTTCATATCACCATACCAGGCTACACACGACCGGTTAGAACGGTTAGTAGGCATACAATTAATTCTTTTGTAGATTATGCTTACCGGCTGCACCATCAAGTCAAGAGGTCTCCCTTCATCATCCGTCATAGGATGAATATAATTTTCTGTCACACCAAAAAGAGAACTTTGAAATGGGAGAACCCTACCACCCGTCCCTGTTGTTCCCTCTGGAAACAGAATAAGACTGTCGCCCCCTCTAATCCTATCCTGCATTTCCTGCCTTTGATTATTTACTTCCGTTCGCTTTTCACGTTCTATAAAAATAGTTCTTTGCAGCGTAGATAAGTAACCCAAAATAGGCCAATCAATCATATCTCGCTTAGCCACAAAACAGCCTTTGATCGCATGCCCTAGAATTATAATATCTAAGTAGGATACATGATTACTGACAAACAGCGTTGGGGAGCACTCAAGAGCGTTACCGTATTTTTTTACACGAATATCAAGCGCAAGACAGATAGATTTATGCACCCAATGTGGCCAAGCTTTATAGCCTGGACACTTAAGCTTTTTGAGCAATATAGTCGGCGGAAGAAGAACGCCAAGATAAATTACTAGCTTTAATAATTTAAAATACTTCCGCAATTAAATTTTCACCATTCGTAACCTTAAACAAAAAAAACTGTTAAGAATGACCTAAACAGAGAGGCAGTCTATACCATTCAAATATATAAATAGCTATCAATACTATTGCCCACAAACCACATATTAGGTCTTCTCTTTTACGCCATATAATTCCATACGATGATCTACAAGTTTATAACCAAGTTTCTTGGCTATGACCTTTTGAAGTTGTTCAATTTCGTCATCAAAAAACTCAATCACTTCTCCGCTTTCTATGTCTATCATATGATCATGATGAGATTCAGTAACTAACTCGTATCGCGAACGACCGTCACGAAAATCATGACGTTCAAGAATATCCGCTTCTTCAAATAAACGTACCGTTCGATAAACTGTAGCGATACTGATCTGATCATCAATATCAGTGGATCTCTTGTAAACTTCTTCAACATCAGGATGATCTTCGGCATCAGAGAGAACACGAGCAATGACACGACGCTGGTCAGTCATGCGCATATTTTTTTCTATACATAGTTTTTCTATTGCCGATGTCATCATTAGTCTCCGTTCTTTATAATTACCTATAATTATTAAATAAATTATATTGTTAATTTAATTATTTAATAAACTGATACTGCATAACCAACGCATCAATTTTTTCAACCTGATTATTTTTATAATATTTTTTTCGTCGGCCGATAACTTTAAATGAACAATTATTATAGAGCTTAATAGCCACTTTATTATTTTCACGTACTTCTAAAAATAATTTTTTTATAGAACGTTTTTTTAATATATCTACAATTCGCTCTAAAAGAATTTTACCATACCCATTATTGCACCATTTAGGCAATATACAAAATGTAATTATTTCTCCTTCATCAGCTAAAATGCGAAGGAGCGCAAAACCAATTGGTTTTGCGTCAAGACATATAACAAAGCTTATTATTTCTCTTATTGAAAATAACTCAAATAATTCTGAAAACCCCCATTTTTGTTCTGGCATATTTTTAAATGCCTCTGAATAAATTTCAGCAAGGATCCTTGTGCTCTCCACTCCCATTACATCAACGATAATTTTGGGCGTTTTAATCACCGCGAACTATCATATTAAGTGGAGCCGGCTTTACTGCATCGGGTGCTCTGAGGTATAGCGGTGAAATATCATCCCCAATTGCTGCTCGTTCCAAAAGTCCGATCGACATTTTTGCTACGTAGACTGCGTCAGGGCACTCATATCCATGCATAAAATTTATATTCAAATCTTTTAAAACCTCACAAGCACTGCCAATTATTAAAATAACATCATCCTTAAACACACTAGATAACAAGGCAATAGGAACGGCTGAGGGTTCCCCAATAGCTATGCAAGCTCCATTATTAACTTTAAAACATTGCAGGTAAATTTCTCCGCGTCTAGCATCAATTGCAACTGCCATTTTACCGGAAAAATCTTTATGATCACAGGCATATTGATAAGCTATAACTTCAAGAGTTGTAATCGCAATAAGTGGAATATCGAGGGCAAGACCCATCCCTTTCGCCGCCGCAAGACCTATGCGAACACCTGCAAATGTACCAGGACCAACAGTCACTGCGATTTGATCTAAATCAGAAACATTTATATTTGACACCAAACATACCTCATCAATCATAGGTAATAACCTCTCCACATGGCCTCGCGCGCGCAATTCACGCTGAAATGAGAGCAATTTGGTACCTTTTGTCAGAGCAGCCGAGCATGCCCCTAGGGTTGTATCAATAGCTAAAGTGTAAGTCATGCAATAAATTTATTTCCTAATATCTTAATATTCTTTCTGTTATAGTCTTTTTGTTATTTATTATGTAATTATAAAA
Source organism: Kordiimonadaceae bacterium (assembly GCA_018675425.1). Classification (GTDB taxonomy): domain Bacteria; phylum Pseudomonadota; class Alphaproteobacteria; order Sphingomonadales; family Emcibacteraceae; genus Pseudemcibacter. The sequence continues at coordinate 129,093 of JABGYD010000057.1, read as the reverse complement.
CAAAAACTTTAAGGAATAATATTGAAAAATTTAATAATTCACCTTTGTTTTATAGTTTCAATTCATACAATATACACCCCTTTAGCGGAGGCACAAGATCAAGTAAGTGAAGATAGCGCTGTTATTATTATGTATCATCGCTTCGGTGAAAATGACTTTCCTAGCACAAATGTGAAACTTGAAAAATTTGAGCAACATATCGAGGAACTTAATAAAGAAAAATACAATATTGTTTCATTTAAAACAATTATAGAAGCTTTTAAAAATAGCCTGAAACTGCCGCCACGCACAATCGCAATTACCATCGACGATGGGTATATCTCTAGTTATACAGAAGCCTGGCCAAGACTAAAAAAGGCTGGAATTCCCTTTACAATTTTTATTTCAACAGGATCAATAGATGAACAAAATAAAAGATACCTAACCTGGGAAAATATTCGCGAGCTTGATGCGGAACCCCTTGTCGATATAGGTCACCACGGTCACGCACACGCTCATATGACTAACATCACACCCTCAGAAGCTTTAACTGACATCGCTGCCGCAGATGAAATATTTGAACGTGAGCTTGGTTATATTCCAAATATTTTTGCCTTTCCTTACGGAGAATATTCAGAAAACTTACTTAAGACAATAAAAGTTAAGAATTATCATGCAGCTCTTGCACAATATTCAAGTGTAGCAAACAGCAATAGTAATTTAATGGCCCTGCCAAGATTTTCCCTAAACGAAAAATATTCTAATATTGAGCGCTTTAAATTGATTGTAAATTCAAGAGCTTTATCCGTTAAGGATGTTAAACCACGGTCACCAATACTTGAAATTAATCCCCCAGCTATTGGGTTTACGGTTGATAGTAATATTGATAATCTCGAGGCTCTCAATTGCTTTCCTTCCCATATGAATATACCTGCTGGTATTAATCGTATTGAGAAAAACAAAATTGAGGTTAGGTTTGATAAGCCTTTTCCATCAGGGCGCCACAGGGTAAACTGCACCATGCCTGCTTTCGATGGACGCTGGTACTGGTACGGAATACCATTTTTTAATTTAGGTAGTAATTAAAGAATTCACTCAATGGGCTCGACACTCTCTACTTCAGGGATATAATGCTTAAGTAGGTTTTGAATGCCGTGTTTTAAGGTAGCCGTTGAACTTGGACATCCAGAACAAGCACCCTGCATACGTAAATATACAACACCATCCTTGAAACCATGATAAGTAATATCACCACCATCGCGAGCAACTGCAGGCCGAACACGAGTATCTAGAAGTTCCATGATTTGCGCAACAATCTCCGGATCGGCATCATCATCAGCTACTTCTACTTTAGCCTCTCCGGTCACTATAGGAAGTCCCGCAGTGTAGTGTTCCATAATAATGCCAAGTATAGATGGTTTTAAAACATTCCAATCAGCACCATTATTTTCAACAGTAATAAAATCAGACCCTAAAAATACTGCAGAAACACCCTCAACATCAAAAAGAACCTCTGCAAGTGGTGAAATACTTGCTGCATCTTTACTTTCAAAAAACATTGTACCGCTATCTAGCACAACTTCACCAGGTATAAATTTAAGAGTAGCTGGATTAGGTGTTTGTTCCGTTTGGATAAACATAAATTCTTTCCTTATTATTTGATTACTACTTTAGATAATGATGAATTAATGAATAATCAAGATTATTGCATTAAATTAATTAAGCGAATTTATCTATTTCTTCATCAGTCATATTTGAAGGAACAACCAGCACTGGCATATGAAGAACATTTAGAAGCACTTCACGAAAACTTCCCATCAATGGACCTGGATCACCTTCTACTTCAGCACCAAGTACAAGCAAATGAATATCATGATCTTCTGCAACAATTTCTGATATCACATCTTCCGGCTTTCCTTTACGAATTTCGGTTTCAGCATCTAATCCTGAAATTTTCATAATTTCTTGAACATGTTTATTTACTTGTTCACGAGCTTCTTTCATGGATTCTTCTTCCATAATATCTTTAACTGATGTCCAATGTTGAAAATCAGCTGGGGGAATTATATGCAATAATAGTATGCTGCCCCCTACTTTTTCGGCTCGTTTACTAGCAAGGCGTAGCACCTTAGAAAATTCTGGCGTATCATCAGCGATAATCAGAAATTTCCACTTACTGTCCTGCTCGGACATAATAAATTCCTTACCTTTAAACATTTTTATTTTAGAATACTATAGTGCCATCCTATTTGACCATTTAGCAAGAGCATAATTATGTCAATAGAATACTGTTAGCCACATTGAGTTCAGGAGTTTTCTGGAACATCTACTATTATTTGTTCAGAAAATCCACTTTCCCCAGGAAAATTAGTAAATATTGCCTCAACCATGTAAGGCATAACATCATGTAGGCGGTTATTACGACCAATACTTTTTGCCTCACCCTCATAAAGGTTTTGTGCGCCTTCTTGGTTTGGTTTAATAATCAATTTTAAATGTCTAGTGTAGCGAGTATAAACTCTCTCTCTAGCAACTATTCCAAGGGGACCATAATGACTACCCATCCCGAGAGGACCATAATGACTACCATAGTAACCACCATAAAATAAGGGCGAGTAACCCCCGCGGTAGGAGTAACGATTTCCATAGGAAAACCAGGGATTATAGTAGGCATTGTAGTGGCCCGCATACCCCAAGTATCCGAAAGATGATGGTGAGGAACGAACTATTTTTTGTCCATCATCTACCCCATAGTCTAACTCCACAATTAAGTCTGGTGCTTCACCATTTGCAGGCAGGTAACCTAAATTACCAAGTGCATTCCCGACAAGGGTCGCATAATTAGCAAATTCAATGCTCCCATTATTAGCCGAATTCAATGGCACAATCATAATTTTTTCACCCGAGGGCATAGGAAGTTGATGGAACCGCATCACATTACTGCGGATAGATTGTTTGCAGGATGCAACAAAACTAATTATTAGAAATAACGCAACAATTTTAAGAAATTTATCCATACCTTCACCTTATATCCTTAACCACTCATTTTCAAATATTAATTGAACATTATGGCATGATCAGGGCCGAAGAAAGCCAACAATTTCTTGAACTTGCTTTAAAATAGGCGAGGCGAGTTTATTCGCATTATTAGCTCCTTCACTTAATATGCCATCAAGATACGTTTTATCATTCATTAAACGTGCCATTTCTTCAGTTATAGGCCCAAGAACTGAAACGCTTAAATCCGCAAGGTCTCGCTTAAATTCGGCAAAACCTCTACCTTCATAATCCAAACAAACGGCCTCAGCATCTCTTTCACTTAGAGCTGCAAAAATATTAATTAAATTTTTTGCCTCCGCACGATCACCAAGTTCAGACAATGTAGCTGGAAGTGGTTCACTGTCTGTGCGTGCTTTTTGGATTTTTTTTGAAATTAAATCACGATTATCAGTCAGATTAATTCTGCTATTTTCAGATGGGTCTGATTTTGACATTTTTATATTACCGTCACGAAGTGACATTACCCTAGTTGCTGCACCAAAAATAAGCGGCTCCACTTCTGGAAAAAAATCCACACCATAGTCGCTGTTAAATTTCTGTGCAATATCTCGAGTAAGTTCAAGATGTTGCTTTTGATCCGCACCCACTGGAACGTGGGTTGCACGATATGTTAAAATATCAGCCGCCATTAAATCAGGGTATACATAGAGACCAACACTGGCACGCTCTTTATTTTTCCCTGCTTTTTCCTTAAACTGTGTCATTCGGTTAAGCCACCCCATTCGAGCAACACAATTAAATATCCACGCAAGTTCAGCATGAGCAGACACTTGGCTTTGATTGAATATGATACTTTTCTTAGGATCAATCCCACTAGCTATCATTCCGGCAGCAACTTCACGGGTCGCATTACGAAGAATATCTGGTTCTTGCCAAGTTGTTATGGCATGCAAGTCAACTACACAAAATATAGTTTCATATGTATCCTGAAGACCAATCCAGTTTTTTATGGCACCTAAATAATTACCAAGTGTCAGGTCGCCGGAGGGTTGAACACCTGAAAATACGCGCTGTTTGAAATCTTTCATCATCATTCCTTATGGATACATTGGACATATCCTCATTAGTTTCAAATAAGTAACCTATATGACCACAAACAAACAATTGGTCAACTACCCCTTTGAAAACAAGTCACGTAATTCATCTTTTTTTACGGCTTGAGTAGTGAATGTTGCAATTATATATGCCGCAATACCGCTAAAAATCAAAATTATCAATCCAAAGATTTGCTGATAGGTTTCACCTTTTATAAAGAAATGAACCTGTTTTTGCACAAACCATAGAACAACACCCATAAAGAGGGAACATATTGTAAATTTTAAAAGCCTGTTTATCAATTTTTTTTCTATCCCATAATGTCCTCGCAGAATTAGGCCGCCACAAAGCATCAATACATTGACCCAAGCTGAGATAGATGTTGCTATTGCTAGGCCAACATGAACAAAATATTGCATTAATATAATATTAAGAGCCACATTTATAATTAAACAAACAACTGCAAACTTAAGAGGAGACTTAGTATCTCCGCGCGCAAAGTAACCTGTTACAAATACCTTTGCCAAGACATAAGCTGGCAAACCTGTCGCGTATGCCGCAAGAGTAAGGGAGGTTTGAATAGTTGCTTCTGGTGAAAAATTACTACGCTCAAATAGGACCCCTACAAGATCAAAAGGAATAACTAGAAATGCCACAGCCGCTGGGATTGTAAAAAACAAGCACAATTCAATCGCCTGGTTTTGGCTCTTCATCACTTGTGCTTCATCACCATTTGCTATGCTACGAGAAAGAAATGGAAGGAGTACCGTGCCCAAGGCAACACCTATAACTCCTATTGGGAGCTGATTAAGACGATCAGCATAGTAAAGATAAGACATGGAAGCATCTGGAAGATGCGAGGCTATAATCATATCAAGAAGTAAATTAAGTTGAATAACCCCCGCACCAAGAGCCGCGGGACCCATAATAATTAATAGTTTTTTAATCCTAGGCGTCAGTTTTGGCCTTCTTATTTTAATTCTATATCCTGCCTTCTGGCAGACCCAGTAAAGAAGAACCAATTGGATAAAACCCGCTACACTTATTGCTACAGACAGTATATGTGCCGGTGTTTCCATTATGTGTTCGCCAAACATCAAAGAAATTATCAAGCACATATTTAATATTATTGGCATCGCTGCTGTTTCAGCAAATCTTCCTAATGAATTTAAAACACCTGCAAGAAGCGAAACTAAAGAGACAAAAAATATAAATGGAAAAGTGAACCGGGTCAGGGTAACAGCAAGGTTAAATTTTTCTTGATCATCAGTAAACCCATTAGCCATAATGTAAACAAGCGCTGGGGTAAAAAACTCCACCAGTCCAACCAATAAAAAAAGACCCACTGCAAGGAAAACAAACGCTTCTTCAGCAAACTGCAGTGCCTTTTGTCGCCCCCCTTGTTCAAGAGTAATAGAAAACATAGGAACGAACGATGCACTGAATGCCCCCTCTGCAAACAACCTCCTAAAAAAGTTAGGCAACTTAAAGGCAACAACAAAGCAATCAGTCAAAGCGCCCGCACCAAGAACTGCAGCCATAAGAATATCACGAGCAAAACCAAGTATGCGGCTTATCATCGTGAACCCACCGAATATTGCTACTGATTTTAGTATTGACATTTAATTTTCCAAAACCAAAACGTTCATTAATTTTTTTTCAATCTGTGCAATTTTTTTATCATTTATTACTTTATGTCCAAACGAATCGCGAACAAAAAATACCGTAATCGCACGTTCACCATATGTCGCTATATGAGCAGAATTAATAGACATTTTTAAATCAATAAGAACCACGCTAAGATCAAAAAGATAACCAATCCGGTCCCGACCGTTTATTTCAATAACTGTTCTACTGTTACTTGCTTTGTTGTCAATCAGTACGCGCGGCTCCACCTTAAATATATCAGTACGTTTTTTCTTAACACGACGCCTATCAAAAATTTCTCTCGGTTTAAGCTTGCCTGTTAGGGAGTTTTTAATATTCTGTTTTAGCTTTACAAGCTTTTCTTTATCATTAAGGACTTCGCCCTCTGCATTTTGAATTATAAAAGTATCCAGGACCATTCCATCTTTAGTAGTAAAAATCCGTGCATCTTGAATAGATGCACCGCTCAGAGCAATAGCACCAGTAAGATAAGAAAAGAGCCCCGAACGGTCTTTAGTATAAATACTTACCTCGGATATACCTTTAAATTCATCAGTATGAATATTTACTATAAATTCATTATTATCTTTATCTGCCGTATCAATCATAACAGCATTTCTTTTATGATCCTCAAGAGATACCGCTTGCCAATGAGTGTTATGAAAGCGTGCTGTGTAATTCTCAAATTTTTCATCGGACCATTCCTTGAGTATCGTCCTAAGTTCAGCCTTAATGCCATCAGCATGGTGTTTATTTTCATATTGCACCTGACCACCAAGTAAATATTCCTCGGTTCTAGTATAAAGGTCACGAAGCAGTTGTCCCTTCCAGCCGTTCCATACCTTTGGACCAACCGCACGAATATCAACTACCGTAAGAACTAAAAGCTGTCTTAGTCGCTCGGGACTTTGAACCTGGACTGCAAAGTCAGAGATTGTTTTAGGGTCACTTAAATCTCTTTTAAATGCTGATAATGTCATTAAAAGATGCCACCGTACTAACCAAGCAACAGTTTCCGTTTCTGCCGCTGACAGGCCAAAGCGAGGGCATAATTTATGTGCAACTTCTTCGCCAAGTTTAGAGTGGTCACCTTTGCGACCTTTTGCTATATCGTGGAGGAAAACCGAGAGATAAAGGACTTTTCGCGATAGCACTTTATGGATTATTTTATTAGCTAGCGGATGCTCCTCAGCCAAAGTACCTCGCTCGACCTCAGAGGTTAATTCAATAGCCCGTATAGTATGTTCATCAACGGTATAAACATGATACATATCATATTGCATTTGTGCTACGACACGCCCAAAGTCTGGAATGAACCGACCTAGAACACCAACTTCATTCATTAGTCTTAATGCAAAGCCCGGGCCATCTTTAAAAGTAAGAATATCTAGAAAAAGGGCATTGGCCTTTTCGTTGTTTCTTGTTCGCCCTTTAATAAGTTTTAGGTTTTGCCTTATAATTCTGAGTGCATTTGGATGAATATCAAGTCCAAATTTCTGGGCCACATTAAAGATTTTAATCATTTTCACAGGATCATCTTTAAGATCTTTTTTATTCTTGATGCTAATACGACCGCCGGTTAGAGGAAAACCATCAACAAATTTTGATCGAAATGAAAAACTAGAAAGCCGAAGTGGCGGTTTTCGCTTATGCTTCTCTTCAAGGTAGGCACAAAAAATTCGTGTTAGGTCACCTACATTTTTTGCGGTTAAAAAATAATGCTTCATAAAACGTTCAACACCAGACATATTTGGACGGTCGGCATACCCTAATTTTTCTGAAAGAGCTTTTTGTACATCAAACGTAATACGTTCCTCAGCCCGAACCGCAAAATAATGTAAATGAAACCGCACTGCCCATAGAAATTCTTCCGCTACACGGAACTCTCGATATTCTTCTGCTGTAAAAACACCTTTTTTAACAACCTCACTAACTTTATGAACTTTATAAATAAATTTTGCGATCCAGAAAAGGGTGTGAAGATCACGAAGCCCACCCTTACCCTCTTTAAGGTTTGGCTCAACCACATAGCGCGTATCCCCTAGCCTTTTATGTCGGTTATCCCTTTCATCAAGCTTAAGTTCCGTGAATTCAGGGGCATTACCCTTAACAATTTTATTGTCATAAAGAGATATAAGTTCATCAAAAAGCTGCTTTTTTCCCCAAATATAACGCATCTCTAAAAGAGATGTTTTAACGATGAGATCTGTACCACAAAGACGGATGCATTCGTCTACATTGCGCACTGCATGACCTACATCGAGACCCATATCCCAAAGTATGTAAAGTATATATTCAACAACCTGCTCGCTCCAGGCAGTTTTCTTATAAGGAAGTATAAAAAGAAGATCTATATCAGAGTAAGGCGCCATTTCCTGACGTCCATACCCGCCAAAAGCGGCAAGGCATAGTTGTTCACTCTTAGTCGGGTTAGGCACATGATAAATATATTCCGTGACTACATCGTAAAGCAAATGAATTACCTCATCGGTCAGAAAACTTTGGGCATTAGCCAGATTAACACCTGTTTCACCCTCATCAGCACGGTTTTTAATATTCAAGAACCCATTATCATAGGCCTCCTTTATTAATAAAAGAAGAGGTCCTCTGATTTGATCAGGAGAAAAATCAGCTTTCAAAACTTCAAGTTTTTCAGCTTGTATTTTTCTATTAAAAATTTCACGATGCTTTTTTATTTTAATCATAAAGTTATATTTGCAATTCTTTAAGTTTATATAGCATATCCAATGCCTCTTTCGGGCTCAGCTCATCCGGCCTTATCTCTTTTATAGCCTTTTCAAGCTCAGAAAAATCAGGTTTTATACACATCATTTTTTCTTGCACAGCTGAAAATAACGGCAAATCAGCATTCAAAGTATACATTTTTTGTCCTTGCGCAACACCCTGGCCATTTGCCCCAACCTGTTCTAAAATATTAAGAACCTGAGTAGCACGCTCAACCACTAAGTTTGGAAGTCCAGCTAATTTTGCTACCTGAATACCATATGACCGATCTGCTGTTCCCTCTGCCACCTCGTGAAGAAAAATAACCTTACCTTTCCATTCCTTAACTTTCATAAAGTGAAGAGCTAAATTCTCAAGTTTTGATGCTAAGGCTGTCATTTCATGATAATGTGTCGCAAATAAGCCACGTGTTTTGTTTACTTCATGGAGATGCTCTGCTGCCGCCCAGGCAATCGATAGGCCGTCATAAGTAGAGGTACCCCTTCCTATTTCATCTAAGATTACAAGTGATTTTTTTGAAGATTGATTAAGAATAGCAGCAGTTTCAATCATTTCAACCATGAAGGTTGATCGACCTCTAGCTAAATCGTCCGATGCCCCTACTCGGCTAAACAACCGGTCAACAACACCAATGTGAGCCTTTAGTGCGGGGACAAAACTCCCCATTTGGGCAAGTACCGCAATCAAAGCATTCTGGCGTAAAAATGTACTCTTACCTGCCATATTAGGACCCGTTATAAGCCACAATCTATTTTTCTCACCCAAATCACAATCATTCGCAACAAACTTTCCTTCCAAGCTTTTTTTTATTGCCCCCTCGACTACGGGGTGACGTCCTCCTTTAATATCAAATGAAAGGCTATCATCAACTTGAGGTCGTTTATAGTTGTTTTCAGCAGCAAGCTGGGCAAGTGACGACCCCACATCAAGTTTTGCTAGCGCGGATGCTACTTGAATAATGTTTTGCCAGTTATCAATTACTTTAATCACAAGTTTATCAAAAATTTCATGTTCAAGATTTAAGGCATGATCAGCTGCATGACCAATTTTTCCGGCTAGTTCCGCAAGTTTTGTTGTATTGAACCGAACCACATTGGCGAGAGTTTGCCTATGAATAAATTCCTCATTTAGAGGTGAAGTCATTAATTTTTCAGAATGAAGAGCTGTTACTTCTACAAAATAACCAAGGACGTTGTTATATTTAACTTTTAAGCCATTTATAGCCGTTTGTTTCTTATAGTTACTTTCAAGTGCCGCTATCAGTTTTTTACTTTCACTTTTTAAAATTTGAAACTCATCAAGGTGAAGGTCGTAACCTTTAGCTATAAAATTACCCTCTCTAATAAGGATAGGAAGATCAGGCAACAACGCGCGATGTAGTTCATCAATAATATGAGTATGATCACTAAATTTTATTAGAACGGCTTCTAATTCATTATGGTATCCACCTAGGTTATCTCTAGAAGTTAAAAGAGATTTTTTAATTTTTTGTTTTATTTTAATTGCTTGGTAAAGTGCATCTCTAACCGCCGCAAGATCTCGGGGGCCACCCCGCCCAACCGCAAGGCGTGACATGGAACGCTCTAAATCAGGACATCTCTTGAACAAATTACGAATCTCAATACGAAGGCCTTCTCCATTTAAAAAATATGCAACAAGGTCAAGGCGTTTATTTATCTGCTTAGGGTCTGTTAACGGTGCATTCAAATAAGTTCTGAGCAATCTGGCTCCAGCACCTGTTATGGTTTCATCAATAGTAGAAAGTAAACTTCCTTTTCTTTCTCCTGAAAGTGTAATGTTTAACTCTAGGCTCCGCCTTGTTGCGCTGTCCATCACCATCGAACTTTTTTCAAAGACTAATTTTGGATATCGTAGTTTTGGTAATTTTCCTTTTTGAGTTTCGTCTAAATAATTAATTAGCGCTCCGCACGCAGCAAGCTCCGCTTTACCAAACGAGCCGATACCATCGAGGACACTAACCTCGAATAAATCCATTAATTTTTTTTCTGCTCCTGCACTATCGAAAAATGAACTTTCAATAGGACTTATAATATGTTGCCAGTCAGTAAGCACATCAGAAATCTGCTCATTATCTATCAAACTGAAAGGTACTATCATTTCCCCAACATTAAGGCGGCCCAACTCCGCGTCCAGATTAGTAACAGATACAGAACTAACAAAAAATTCTCCAGTGGTTATTTCGAGCCAGGAAAGTGCATAATTACCACTAGCGAAAGAAAGGGAGGCTAAGTAATTATGCGAGCGCGCATCAAGAAGATTTTCTTCAGTTATAGTCCCTGGGGTAACAAGCCTAATAACATCCCGCTTTACCACTGATTTATTACCACGTTTTTTTGCTTCAGCAGGGTTTTCCATTTGTTCACAGACCGCAACTTTAAAGCCCTTACTTATAAGGCGAGATAGATAATTTTCTGCCGCATGCACTGGAACGCCGCACATGGGAATATCTTCACCCATATGTTTTCCGCGTTTCGTCAAAGTAATATCAAGAGCTGCAGAAGCTTTTACCGCATCATCAAAAAAAAGCTCATAAAAATCCCCCATTCGATAAAAAAGTAAATACTTAAAATGTGCTTCCTTAAGTTTCAGAAACTGTTCCATCATCGGGGTTGTTTTTACCATCCCCTTTTTATTATTTTGTTTATTATTTTGATCTTTTTTCTGATTACTCATTATATGCCATATGGCCTTACCTTCTCAATGAAAAGAAGAAATGATATCGCTAATTGAAGCAGGTACCAAACATTTTTTTAGTTCTTTTTGTTTACTGAGACAAGATAAGTGGATTACAAGTAATTCTATGGACAATTTTGAAAATACGCTTGCATTAAAATGTGACGTTTGTGGAGGTAACTCTAACCAAATTAAGCAAAGGTTTAAATGCTCATTTTGTGGCTTTGAGAAGCAACTCGGGCAGATAGGTTTAAAAAATAATAAAGAGCTAATATTTGTAAGTGACATAAATAAATATTTTAGAGATAAACATAATAACCTTGAGAAAGGAGACACTTTTGAGTTAGTAGTAAGCGTTTCGAGATTTTATAGGTCCCCTCAACCCATACCCGGTCAAATTAATTTTTTTAAATCAAAAAATATCATGTTTCTTCTTGAGCAGAACGGCTTTCAATTCATTAACAGAAGGTCTCGGTTTTCAAACACATTAAACCTTACCGTTCGTAAAATCTGAATACGCTGTATCAAAATTCTGGATCCTTCTAATCCAAAAAAGAAGTAATACTCCTGGAACCGCCAAGATTGCGGTAACAATAAAAAACCAAAACCAATCAATAAGTTCTACAATATATCCACTTGGTGAAGATAAAATTTTTGTTGTAAATTGGGTAAGTGCGCTTAGAAGAGCAAATTGAGTAACCGTAAAGGAGCGATTACAGAGCAATGAGAGATAAGCAACTAAAACGGTTGCACCCATGCCAGTCGCAAAATTTTCAAAGCCCATTGTAAATGCTAAGAAATACGCATTAGCACCAATCACATAAAGTGCCGAAAACGATAAATTTGAAACTAGCTGCAGTATAGCACAAATAAGGAGTGCTTTCCAAAGACCCACTTTATTCATCATTGCCCCACCGACAGCCAATCCAGCTAACAACGCCCAAAACCCGACTGCCTTTCCTGAGTTAGCAATCACAAGATCATCAAAACCAAGAGATAAAAAATATTTAGTTTGAAGTGATATGGCCATGCTATCTCCAAGCTTATAAAATATAGCAAAAAGAAGGAAAACAAACCAACCTCGTCTTGTTAAAAATTCCCGAAACGGTGCAATTACGCTCATATAAATCCAAGCAAAGTACTCTTTAAATCTACCTTCTTTTAAATCTTTTTTTTGTAAAATTTTGTCCAGTTCTTTTCTAATTTTTATTTTTTCTTCAGTGACCCTAGGTTTTGGCTCTTTAATTAATAATGCTGCTAATATGCCTACTAACATAGTAGAACTTCCTATTATAAAAAGTAGCGACCAATCAATATCCATGAGGTTATAAATATAAATCACACCAATAGAAAAAATTATACCTGCTATCCTATAGCCATATATATAGATTGCTGCTCCAGCTGCCTGTTCATCGTCCTCAAGAACTTCAATCCTAAACCCATCAATAACAATATCCTGAGTAGCACCGAATAATGCTATCAAAAACGCAACAAAATATGTTTCAGAATAATCCTGAGTTGGGGAGGTGAACCCTAACCAAATGATACTCGCCGCTAAAAGTAACTGTGATAAAAGTAACCAACTCCGTCTCTGACCAAAGAAATTATGAAGAATAGGAAGCTTTACCTGATCAATAATAGGTGACCAAAGAAACTTGATTGTATAAGGAAACCCTGCAGCAATAAGAAGACTTATTTCACTAGGAGTAAGATCAATTTTAGAAACCCAGTAACTTAGCGCTCCTGTAAGAACACCGTAGGGCACACCTGATGAGAAACCAAGAAAGAGAATGGCAAGAACCCGTGGTTTTAAATAGACCTTAAGGGAACTTGATAAATTTTTATTCCTAAGTTTGATCGGCGACAATAAATTTCTCAATAGATTATTTTTTTGTAGGGTGACCTATCATTGTATTGAGGTCAAGGCCAATTAAATATTCATACCTATCGAAATATTATCTGAGTAAAAATTTAATTAATAGAGTTTTAGATACATAATTATTAATCATGGGTTCTATTAAACAAATTATATCATTCTCAATAAACCATACAAGTATCCCCAATAAAAAATGGGCATCAAGGATGATAATAAATTATGGAAATAAGGTTTATTTTTATTTAATTAAAAATATTTTTCTCTTTTTACCTAAAATAAAAAAAAGCCCCTGAAAATTCAGCAGCTTTTAAATATAATTATTTAAGAGAGAATTAAGCAACTGCTAATTTTGTCTTAATATTTTTTTTCAATCTTCTGGCTTTTAGTGAAAGTTTGAGATCACTTGCTTTCACTAAAAAGTTATCAAGTCCACCATTATGTTCTACACTACGAAGTGCGTGGGCAGAAATTCTCATCTTTACAGATTGGCCAAGAACATCGGACATTAGAGTGACTTTAGTTAGATTAGGGCGGAATTTACGACGGGTCCTGTTAAGCGCATGGCTCACATTATTACCGCTCATTACAGCTTTTCCTGTTAGTTCACATACACGTGACATCGTTTTTTCCTTAGCTTAAATTCTTATATCAAAAGAACACTTAATTAAGAATCGTCTTAGTGCCCTAAAAAACTTGAAATCGGTATATAGGGGATAGGGCTATATACGTCAACAAATATAACCACATTTTAATAAAAAATATTCAATTAAATAATCTATATCAAAATATAATTTTTCCGCGTTGACGGGTTATTCTAAACAAATTTAATCTATTACAACGGCGGTCCCTCCCTACCCTTGTATTTTAGCATTGTTAGTACTTAGTACCATAATTAGTTGATATAAAGTTATAGGTTATAAACGCTAGTCTTATATATCCTTAAGAAGGTATTTCAGAAGCTCTTTAGCCGCGGCTTGAGGTGTTATTTTTGCGTTCCTGACAGCCGTCTCGAGTTCATTAATATTTTTAGGTTTATGAATCCTAATCTGATCATTAACCAACTCACCTAATTCAGACCAAATAGCCAAGACATTTTGAGTAGCTCTACGGCGATCTATCTCACCCTCTTTAGTCATAAATTCTTTAAAAACCTTGATATTTTCCCAAACTTCCTTAAGGCCGGTTCTTTTTAACGCACTTGCTTCAAGAACTTTTACAGACCATTTTGAATTTTTGGGTTTCATAAAATGTAATGCATTCCTGAGTTCACTCACCGCTATTTTAGTAGCATTCAAAAAATCTCCGTCAGCCTTGTTGACTACAACTAGATCAGCAAGTTCCATAATTCCGCGCTTTATTCCCTGTAACTCATCACCCGTACCAGGAGAGTGCAGTAAAAGGAACATATCAACAAGATCAGCTACTGCCACTTCAGATTGACCAACACCTATAGTCTCAATAATAACTACTTCGTATCCTGCAGCTTCCAATACCAACATAGCTTCACGAGTATAACGAGCAATGCCTCCGAGAGTTGTTTTAGAAGGTGTAGGGCGAATAAAAGCCATATCATCACGGGCCAGCTCTTCCATTCTCGTTTTATCACCAAGGATTGATCCTCCAGAAATTTTCGACGATGGATCCACAGCCAAAACGGCTACCTTAATATCCAGCTTTGTGAGCATCTTACCAAAGCTTTCTATGAAAGTGGACTTACCTACACCAGGAACGCCAGTTATACCTATTCGCATAGCGCATCCAGTATAGGGCAGGAGTTCAGAGAGAAGATCCTGCGCTTCCTTTTGATGATCGGGGCGTGACGATTCGATTAAAGTTATTGCCTTTCCAATGGCGCGGCGGTTTCCAGCTCTAATTTTATTACTAATTTCGCTCATGCTATCTGCCACTTACTCCTTTAGTCACTAAAGCAATAATTTCCTCTGCAAGTTCATCAAGGGTTACTTGACCGTCAGAATGATACCATGAAGTGAGCCCATTAAGGCTATCAAACAAAAGTATTGCAAGAATAGTAGAATTACAGTCACGTATGGAACCATCATTTATGCCGCGGCGAATTATTTCCCTAACCCTAAACTCAATATTTTTATGATTTTTGATACTCTTCGCCGCCAGTTCTTTATTTTCCATCTGCCCTCTGTGGCGAACATGGCACCTTGCAACATCATCAGTAATAATTTTAATATACTCATTGATAAATTCCTGGATCATGTCCAAACTTGATATATCTCTAGCCATGACAATATCAAGCAATGAATTAATTTTTCCGCAAGTAATTTGTTCACATTTTACAAGAATATCTTCCTTATTTTTTATGTAATAATAAAGCGTAGGTTTGGTTACATTTTGCATTCGCGCAATATCATCAAGAGATGTCTTGTAATATCCTCGCTCTATAAATTCTTTGGCAGCATTGCTAAGAATAACGTGAAGTTTTTGTTCACGTTTTTCATCTTTTGTTAGGTTTCGTTGCATTTAAGTTCGTCCAACTGGTAAAGTATGTTTATACATGTTGCTACTAACACAAATCATGAATATGTTGTTACCATATAGTAACATAATTATATTTTATACTATACTTAAAATTTTGGAGAAAGTTTTATGACTACAGACCCTATTGTCATCGTTGGAATGTCCCGAACGCCAATGGGTGCCTTTCAAGGTGATTTTGCAGCAATTCAAGCACCAGAACTTGGTGCGGTTGCCATCAAAGGAGCAATTGATGAAGCAAAAATAAATCCAAAAAATATTGAAGAAATATTTATGGGTTGTGTTCTTACTGCTGGTATTGGACAGGCTCCAGCTAGGCAGGCTTCAATCGGTGCAGGCATCCCTTTTTCTACATCGTGCACAACCGTAAATAAAATGTGTGGTAGCGGCATGCAAGCTATAATTCTTGCTTATAACAATCTCATGGCGGGTGCATCTAGTATTATTATTGCTGGTGGCATGGAAAGTATGACTAATGCTCCTTATATTCTTCCTAAAATGCGTTCTGGTGCACGTATAGGCCACACAGAAGTAAAAGATCATATGTTCTATGACGGGCTTGAGGATGCCTACGAACAAGGTAAATTGATGGGAGTATTTGCGGAAAAAACAGCTGAAAAATACTCCTTCAGCCGCGAAGCCCAAGATGAATTTTCCATTATCTCTCTCTCTCGAGCAAATAACGCTATCAATCAAGGTCATTTCAAACGAGAAATAAGTTCAGTTACGGTGAAAAATCGAAAAAGTAGTGCCGTAATTGATACTGATGAACAGCCGGGAAAAGTTAAATTAGAAAAGATCCCGACGTTAAGGCCTGCCTTTGCAAAAAAAGGTACCGTAACAGCAGCAAACTCTAGCTCAATTTCGGATGGCGCTTCCGCGGTAGTTATGATGAAGGCTTCTGAAGCAGAAAAAAGAAGTTTAAAACCCATCGCTAAAATTGTTGGCCATAGCCTTTACTCACACGAACCGAACTGGTTCACTACGGCGCCTGTAGGAGCAATAAAAAAGCTGTATAAAAAAATAAATTGGTCAGATAAGGATGTAGATCTTTATGAAATAAACGAAGCGTTCGCTGTTGTTACTATGGCAGCAATGGCAGACCTTGATATTTCCCATAATAAAGTGAATGTGCATGGTGGTGCCTGTGCTCTTGGCCACCCCATTGGGTCATCAGGGTCACGGATTATTATTACACTTATTGCCGCACTTGAAACTTATGGAAAGAAACGTGGCATAGCTAGTCTTTGTATAGGTGGTGGGGAGGCAACGGCCATAGCAATTGAACTAATATAATATTATTAAAAGTAACTTTTAAAATTAAAGATTAAAATCTTATAATGTGTGCTAAATGTAATCAAAAATAACATATGGTCATTTTTATTATAACTAAGTCAGAACAAAATATATATGCACAGTTGGATAGAATTCTGGTAAGTGCCACTTTTAAAAATAAATTACGCCTAAAGCGTTTTTTATCTTATGTAGTAGAAGAAACTCTAAAAGGAAACGCGTTACTTATTAAAGGCTATACCCTCGGCCTTGAAGTCTTTGACAAGGATGAAACCTTCGACCCAGCAACAGACGCAATCGTCCGTGTAGAGGCTGGAAGACTTCGACGTCTTCTAGAACATTATTATATGAGTGAAGGCAAAGATGATCCAATTATAATAAACTTGCCAAAAGGAAAGTATGAGCCCACTTTTAATGATAATGAAAATCCATCAAATATCTCCAATGATGCAATATTTAATGCTGCTGCATCCCCACCTACCGGTCCGGCCATTGCGGTCATGCCATTTGAATTTATAGGTAGTGAGGAAAACCTGAGAATTTTTTCAGATGGGATAACTGAAGAAATTATTAATCAGCTCAGCATGAGCCCTAGCCTTTTTGTAATTAGCCGTAAAATTACATCTCTTTTTAAAGATAAAGCTCTAGATATACGTGAGTTGTCCCGAGAACTTGAGACCCATTACGTATTAGAGGGTAGTATTCGTCAGGCTGGCAACAATGTCAGAGTAAGTGCCACTTTAATTAGCGGCATTAATGGTGCAATTATCTGGACGGAAAAATATGACCGTATTTTAAGCCCAGATAATATAATTACCGTACAGGACGAAATTGGTCGTCAGGTAAGTGCTACTATTGGTGATGCATATGGCACCATCATGCGTAATAGTGCCATTAACATGAAACGCAGTAGCACCGAATATATGGAAGCTTATAAAAGTATGCTTCTCTTTCATAATTATCTATATGAACTTTCTCAAAAATCACACCTAAAGGCGCGGAATAGCTTGGAACAGGCCATTAATCTGGATCCACACTATTCCGATGCTTGGGCAGGGCTTGCCTTTCTCGCACTTGATGAATATCGTTTTAATTTCAATAAAAAAAATGATCCCCAAAAGGCCCTTGACCGAGCGCAAAAGCTAGCTGAGAAATCTATTTCTTTAAGTTCTCAATTTTCGATTGCTTGGTACGCAATGACAATTATTCATTATCACAAAGGAGAATTAAAAAAATTCAAAAATAATATTAAAATGGGCCTTAGTATAGCGCAAAATAGTCCTGCAGTCCTTGCAGACAGCGGTGTATATCTATGCTTAATGGGAAAAATTGATCAAGGAATATCACTGGTTAAAAAAGCCATGACTTTAAACCCTTTGCATCCAAGTTGGTGTAATTTTGCTTTGTTTCATAGTCATTTCCTTAAAGGGGAATATGAAAAGTCGGAAAGCTACATTAGCACTATTAAAACACCAGACTGGTTTTGGCCTCACGCACTACAAGCAATTATTTACACACAAATAGGAAATGAAAAATCTGCTGCATTAGCATGCGATAATCTGAGGAGACTTTACCCTGATTTTAGCAAACACGCTAAGTCTGAATGTGAAAAATGGTTTCAGCGGGACGAAGATATAATCGTTTATCTGAAAGGTCTCAAAAAAGCTGGCCTTATGGAATAAGCCCACATGCTGAGAATATCCAGCTTGATTTAAGTGCCTTGTTTTCAGTCTTGATCATAGCCCGCTCTAATTTTTCACTATAATCCATACAGTCTGCAACAGTCAATTTTTCTCCTATATATTGACCTGCATAGTATTCAATTATATCTGTTATCCCGTCGTTAAATTGAGTTTGCGATAATACAAATAATTTTTTTTCCGCATTAAGTAATCTGATGTCATCGCGACGTTGATCATCTGTGAGTTCAAGTAACTGATCATTTTTTTCTGCTTCAGCACCCACTAGCATCACAATTCGCGGTGAAGCTAGTAATCGTTCATTATTGTTTTTAGTATAAAAATAGCTCGCTGAATAAATACTTACTACAAATGCAAAAAAGCTAATTACTATGATCTTTGATTTAAAATTATTTTTCATAATTCTATTATAGACCGAATTATATTTTAGCGTCTAGAAATAAGCTTAAAAAATTTACAAAAACCTGATATATGGAGATATTATTACTATAGAAAAAATATAAGTGTTTTTGAAATGTTTCATTATAACAATAGTTAAATAGTCAAAAACTTACTTAACAATAATAGAAATAGATTCGATTAAGTATTATAGTTTTATCGACCACAATTTATTTAAAACTTCTAATCTGTTAAATTAGCATTAAAAATCTTACTAGCTTTATAAATAAACCATACAAAGAAGTTAAAATATGGAACATGCAACTGATGAAATAAAACGTACCTGCGAAATTGAAGAATTTACTAACACGTATATTATTCATCCTATAAGTAGCTGGTTGGTGCCTCAATTTATTAAGCACAATATCACTCCCAATATGGTTTCCTTATTTGGCATGGTTTGCGGTATTATGGCGGGTATTTGTTACTACAATTATCAATTTCCATTATTTGCCTTTGTTGGTTTTATACTCATGTTTATGTGGCATGTCTTTGATGGTGCTGATGGGCAATTGGCCAGAGCAACCAAAAATTTTTCCGAAATTGGTAGAGTGATTGATGGTATTTGCGATTATGTAACTTTCATAAGTGTTTATATAGGAATATCCCTTGCATTAAGCCAAAGTATAGGTAATGAAATCTGGTATTTATCAGCATTTGCTGGTCTCTGTCATGCTATACAATCAGGTGCTTATGAGTTGCAACGTAGTGAATTCGACTTTTGGGGAAAAGGTAAAAAAAGTGCGGCTTTGCCAAACATTAATGAAATGATAAAAGCTGGAGAATATAAATCATCCATAGGTAAAATTTCTAACCAAATTCATATTGGTTATATTAGAATGCAATATACATTCAGTGGCGTTGACCACACTTTTCGTAATTCTCTCAAGGAAGTGTTATCCCTCGCCCCTGAAAAAGAAAATGAAGTCAGAACTTTGTATCGAGAATTGTATACACCTGCTGTAAATAGCTGGTCGCTTCTTTGTGCTAACTACCGTACTTTGGCCATATTTACAGCGTCTATTATTGGCGAACCGCAATATTATTTTTGGTTTGAAGTAGTGATATTAAACTTAACTCTAATTTTTTTGGTTCAGAAACAAAAATTAATCAACAATATATTCACGTTGAAACTTAAAGAAATTATCTAATACAAGTGAAAAGTAGGAAATTTTCGAATGCGCATTAAATCAAAACTTTTCAGTTTATTTACCATATTTATTTTTTTAGTTTCAAGCGGACTTGCAGATGAACTCGGTTCCCATAAACCGCTGATGCTAAAAAGTAAAAATTATACTGAATACTGGGAGCAATTTTTCTACCTTAGTGATGGTTCATTGATTACTAGTCAGTTTCTTGTAGCTAATTTTCCATGGCCGGTTGGAAATGAACATGGCGTTATGCTTGGAACTTTAGTAACCCCTGAAGGTAAGCTCTATGTAATTAAAAATGGTCGCAACCGTGAAAATTGGGGTTACAACGAAAAAGAACTCGATTTTTTTATTCATACTCACCGCCTCAAAACTATAGATAACGGTTACTCAATCCACCTAGAAAACTCAATGGCGAGTATTGACCTCCAGCTGAAATCAAATCAATTACCTTTAAGTCACAAAAAATTCTCAAGCAGTAACGGTTTTATGGAGACAAGTTTTTACGCTCCATCATTAATAGGAAACGGGAAATGGCAGTTGGGGCCAGAAGCAGGATTTGAATCAATGGGACCAGTTCAAACTATTGATCAGGCTTCAGGATTTGGGGTTCACGTGATTATGACCGACACTGCAGATCAACTTATCAAACATTGGGTTCGCATATTAGGTATAGGGAATGCTGATATAAAACCATTTTTATCTTCCATTACCCGTCCAAATGGTGATGAAGAAATCATTTTAAAATTGTTTAATGCTAACGAAGAATTTGATAGCTTTAAGGATGTGGATATTACTTTTGATAATATTATTATTGAAAAAGGGGTCAGTTACCCCACGACAATTAATATTTCCGCAAAAAATAATAATGG
The DNA here is from genome assembly GCA_018675425.1 of Kordiimonadaceae bacterium. Classification (GTDB taxonomy): domain Bacteria; phylum Pseudomonadota; class Alphaproteobacteria; order Sphingomonadales; family Emcibacteraceae; genus Pseudemcibacter. The sequence goes on along the minus strand of JABGYD010000057.1, from coordinate 108,095 downwards.
GAATCTAAATGGTACTTTTAAATATACAAAAAAAATCGCCCACTTTAATCTTAATGAACACCTTAATTTCTTTGAAAAATCAATTTCTAAAACAAATCCATTGGTGAACAGTTTTCGCTACCTTGTTGACTATAGTTTGGTATATAAAACAGCCGAGGGGGAAAAAACTTTTGCTAGTAAGGCGTTAAGTGAATATACTGATATTACTTCCTCTACTATAACTTCACAAAAAAAACGTCGTAGAAATAGAAGATAAAAAATTTAGAAAAAAAACGCATGTCATTATCTGACGAAAATGCAGAACTAAAAGCCGCTCGAACGGATCAAGATAACAAGGATATTACCCAGGGTGCTAGCCTAAACTTCCTTGGGTTTATCATTAGGCTTGGTTCGCGTCTCCCGTTTCTAATTATTGCAGTAGCACTATTCGGATCAGAGCTTTACGGCAGATATAATTATACTATAACGACAGTCGAAATTTGTGCAGCATTTGCTACATTTGGCTTCAAAAGATCCCTATTTAAATTTATTCATGATAAAAAATATATTGAAAAGTATACAATAGAACAAGTGATGATGTCTGCTATCCTTTGTTCATTAATTATTGGTGCCATATTTACAGGGATTATTATGATGTGTGCGGGATTACTCGCCTCGTTATTTAACTATCCCGAGATGGTAACGGGATTAACAACACTTGCCCCTATGATCATGGTTATAACTGCCCTAGATGTAATTTTAGCAGGTACGCGCGCAACCCGTAAAATGCGCTATGAGGTCGTGTCCCGCAGCATTATTGAACCATACATTCTACTTTTCGCTATGTTGCTGTTATATTATACGGGGTTTGATACCTATGGCCTTCTTATGGCATATGCGATAGCGTTAATAGCTGCCCTTATATATGCTATCTGGGGATTTTTTGAGCTTTATTCAATTAAAAATACTATTCGAGCTAGGCCTGATCTCAACCTTATGAAAAACTTAATGAGTTTTTCTGTTCCAACAGCTTTTCACGACCTAGCTTTGCTGATATTTATGAGGATGGATATTTTTGCTGTTAAATTTTTCTTTTCTGAAGCAATTTTAGGTATTTATACGATAGCTCAGCAATTTGCCACCTCGGTTGAGAAAATATACCAAAGTTTTTATCCCATCTTAGCACCAGTTATGGCAAAAAATCTAGTAGAGAAAGATTTTAAAACTGTCGAAAATCAGATGATTATGGTAGCTCGCTGGATACTAATGATACAGTCGTTTTTAGTCATATTATGCTTTTTTTACGGCGTCACAATTTTTGGATCACTTTTACCAGCTGGTGCCGATGTAGCAATGCCACTTCTTGGAGCATCTATATTATTCTTTTTAATGCTTGGTGAAACTATAAATGGTGGTTTTGGGATGGCCGACCTACCAATCATTTACCGTGCACCATTTTTTAACCCTATAGTTTCCTTAATTATGATCCCAATTTATATAATTTTTGCTTATTTTTTCACTCAACACACGTTGTTTGGTCCGGTTGGAATCGCTATAGGACTTTGTCTTACCTATTTTATAATGAACTTCATTCGGGTTATTATCATTAATAAATTATTTGGCATCAACATGTTTTCTTTGCGCATATTCAAAGTAATATTTGCAGCTTTGATCGCAGCAGCAGCATTTAAAGTTATAATAAATTACGTACTAAATGATATCGACAGTAATTTAGGAATTGCATTAGGTATTCCAACTATAACTTTTATATACCTTACCTCTGTTTACATCTTTACAATGGAAAAAAGCGACCAAACTAAAATAAAAAATAAGCTATTTAAAAAAAATATTTCTAATTGACCTAAACATTTGTTAAGTTCAATAAAACTACAAAATTAGAGGTTATTTAAATTGAGCCATACAAACAAACCAATCGGCGAAGAAGCACAAAGTAAGCTAGACGAATATAGAAAGAGTATCGATAATATTGATGCCGCTGTCATTAACATGCTTGCCGAACGTTTTAAAATCACTCAAAAAGTTGGTGCCCACAAAGCTAAACACAAACTGGAACCTGCAGATAAAAAACGCGAAAGCGAACAAATATCTCGTTTACGAAAATTATCAGAGGACGCTCAACTTGATCCTAATTTTTCCGAAAAATTTCTAGATTTTATAATTGAGGAAGTTATTCACCACCACAAAGGCTTTCTGGATAGTGAATAATAAAACCTTCTAAAGCTTACCTTCAGCGACGTAGACAATAGCCTTACCAAAAGCCATTGGATCATCAACATCAAGCCATAAACGACCCTTGACGTCAAAAGTCCGTGCTTTTCCATGGGATCCAAGTACGTTCATGGCGCCCGTGATACTTTCATCGCCTTCTTTAAAACTTTTATCTAGAGCATCGAACATAGCACTGGTACAATAGAATATACCGGTATCGAAGGCATTATAGTCGCGAATGACTTTACCAATATTCCTAATTTCGTTCCCAGTGCAATTTACTCGTGTCACATCATCTATGTCAATAACGGGATTTTCTATATTATAATCAACACAAAGGGTTACTGTACCCTCATCATGTTCAGCTAAAAGAACATCCCTAATAATTTCAGGGTCAAAAAGATGATCACACATAGTTAGAATAAACGGTCCATCAATGTGATCTCTCGCAGCATAAACTGAAAGGCCGTTTGGCCGTTGCCATTCTTCGTTGACTACATGATTAATTTTAATGCTTTCTCGATCAGAAAGTTCATCAAGAAAGGCTCTAACTTTGGTACCACGGTAACCAGTAACAATATAGAAATCATCAATGCCACCATCACGTAAGTTAAGGATAACCCGTTCTAGAATAGGAATTCCATCAATCTCTATAAGGGGCTTACTATCCCCCTGATCTCTCATCCTGCTACCTTGTCCAGCAGCGACGATCAAACACTTCATTTTAGAGTATTCGCGGATGCAACACGTGACTTGATAAATTCTTCAGTCATGTCGTAGGCTTGATCGTCTGTAAACTGTACGGGTGGATGTTTACAAAAATAAGCTGACGCAGCAGAGAGAATGCCGCCTTCGTTATTCATAAGTGCAAGCTTACAACAGCGTATCATATCAATTGCTACGCCGGCTGAGTTTGGGCTATCTTCAACAGAAAGACGCATCTCAAGGTTCATTGGAACACCGCCAAAAAGATCACCTTCCATCCGCAAGAAGCATACTTTGTTATCATTTTGCCATGGAATATAATCGCTTGGTCCAACGTGAATATTATCATCATCTAGGCGCGTACCGGCAACAGACTGAACCGCTTCAGTTTTTGAAATTTTCTTGGATTTAAGTCGGTCCTGGTTTTTCATATTCAAGAAGTCGGTATTACCACCGGTATTAAGTTGATAAGTACGTTCAAGAACAACTCCACGCTTCGCAAATAAATCTGTTAGCGTTCTGTGAGTGATTGTTGCACCAAGTTGAGCCTTTATATCATCACCAATGATAGGAAGGTTTGCATCTTCAAATTTTTTGGCCCATTCTGGGTTAGAAGCAATAAAGACAGGCATATTATTAATAAAGGCGATACCGGCTTCAAGTGCACATTCTGCATAAAATTTTGCGGCTTCTTCAGAACCGACAGGCATATAGTTAGTAAGAATTTCTGCACCACTCTCTTTTAATTCACGAACAATATCATCTTTAGTTGCGGAAAGTTGGTCAGAAACAATAAATGTGCGACTATCATCAAATTCAGCCATATGTTCAGAAACACCATCTAGAACATTACCCATTTTAACGATTGTACCACTTTTTGGCATTTTATCATGAAATACAGTTGTACAATTCGGTTTTTCAAAAATTGCATCATTAAGGTCTTTACCAACTTTTCGAGCATCTACATCAAAAGCAGCCACGACATCTATGTCGCAAGGACGGTAACCAGCAACTTCCCAATGCATGAGACCTGGCACAATTTTTTTATCTCCGACACGCTCAGGAGTATAGTGATAAATACCTTGAATTAGAGAACTTGCACAGTTTCCGATACCTGCAATGGCAATTTTAATTTTCGACATTTATTTTACCCTTGAATTTATTATATAATTAATAGGAATTTAACGTAAAAGTCCATTTTCCTGAGAGCTTATACATCATATAACATATTTATGACAAGCATTTAACAGTAACATGAGACCACTAATATCTTCATTATCAAAATTCAAACTTGGAACTACAACAATTTTGCTTTATATCAGACATGTCTCTTAAATCGAATGAAATAAAGTTGAGGAGTTATTTAATGTCATTCACTCTTAATAAATTAGCTAAAATCGCAGCTGTTTTAATCGCTACGATTTCAATCATATCTTGTTCCGAGCAAGCAGCTGAGCAGGAAACTAATAAAAATGAAGATACAATGGAACAACAAATGAATAGTGAAATAAATTTTTTAGAAGAAAATAAAAATAAAGATGGCGTAATTGTTACTGCAAGCGGCTTACAATATAAAGTTCTTCTTGAAGGTTCAGGCAAGCAACCATTATCTACAGATATGGTCACTGTGCACTATGAAGGCACACTAACAAACGGTACAGTCTTCGACAGTAGTATTTCCCGGGGCCAACCTGCTGAATTCCCACTGAACCGTGTAATAACTGGATGGACAGAGGGCGTTCAACTGATGAAGGAAGGTGCCAAATACAAGTTTTTTATTCCTTCTGATCTTGCATACGGTGAAAGTGGGACACCTGGAGGTCCCATAGGCCAGAATGAAGATTTGATTTTTACAGTTGAACTTATTCGTGTGAATTAAATACAAATTCATAAAAGAATATATAGTCCCGGTTTACTTTTTTTAAAATTCTGATTTTTTTATTATGAGTAAATCGGGAAAACTATAGGCGTTTCAATAATCTCATTCTGACTTGTTGTCATCTGCCAGTTAATGTCAGCCAGCTTCTATAATTCTCTTACTTATTGGTTTAACCAAATAAAAGATAAAAGAGTTTTACTTTATTACTTAATCTATGATCCTTAACATATCTTCTATATTACTAAACTTGGCTCGTGGTGCTAGTCCCTCGGCGGCGTTTTCTTCAGCTTCTTCGATTTTCTTCCAGCCCTCAAAGGTAACTATTTTCAGCCCACATTTACTCACGAGCTCATCGAGACCGGTGCGCCCTTTTTTTTCTGAAGGTGATGATTGTTCCAAAATGAGTTTAGCAACAGCAATACCATCTGGTTTGTTCGTTCCAATTGTGCCAGATGGCCCTCGCTTTGCCCAACCTACCGTATAAAGGCCATTTTCTATAAAACCATTGTCATTTTTAAAACAGCCACGCTTTGGATCAAATGGTGCGCCAGAAATGGGAGTGGATTGATAACCAATTGCCGATAAGACCATTTTACATGGAATTATAAAATATTCACCAAGGCCAACACACTTCCCAGCTTCTACTTTTGTTTTTTCGAATTTTATGCCGGTAACCAGGTCTCCTCCAAGTATTTCAATAGGAGATGCATAAAACATGATGTGGAGATTAATAGGTTTTTCGGAAGAAGTGTTTTCAATAAACTTTTTTAAATGATTTAAGTTTTTACCTTTTAAGGTTAATTCTTTTGGATCAACACCCATTAGGTCATTTGGAATTTGTTTAGGGTCAACAAGTGCCACACAATTTTCTAATTGTCCAAGTTCTCCTAATTCCTTTGGGGTAAATTTTCCTTCAAGAGGTCCTCGTCGTCCTGCTAAATAAATATTTTCAATAGGTGCTGTGTGGATAAGCTTTGCGGCATGCTGTGCAAGGTCCGTACTGGCCATTTCCTTGGCAGTTTTTGCTAAAATACGGGCACAATCCACCGCTACATTACCATTACCAATTACAACAACATCCTTAATATTTAAGTTTGGGTTAAGGCTCGCAAAATCTGGGTGGCTATTATACCAACCAACAAATTCTGCAGAACCAATAACACCTATTTTATCCTCACCAGAGAGACCTAATTTAAGGTCCTGAGGTGCACCATTTGCTAATACGACAGCATCATAAAGCAATCGCAGGTTATCAATTGTGATGTCGGACCCTATATTTAGATTACCAACAAATCGGACATTTTTTTGGGCTGCTGTTTTTTCATACCTCCTAGCTACAGCTTTAATCGACTGATGGTCTGGGGCAACACCACCTCTAATGAGGCCGAAAGGGGTAGGTAGGCGATCCAGAATATCTATTCTAATATTCTCTGCATTCTTTGTTAAAGCCTCTGCTGTATAATATCCTGCTGGACCTGAACCTACAATTGCCACCCATAATGGTTGGCCTTCGATATCTGTCATAAATTTTCCCCAAAATAAATTATTTTTGAAACCTTAAAAAATATTACCTTATTATTTATTTGAAAGTTGATAAACTGATCCTACACTAATAATTCTCATATTAGTTTTGACTGGCTCTGCATTCAAAAAAAGTCCCCACATTTTATTTATTAAAGTAAATTTTATGTAATTTTATTGGTATTCTTTAACTTTAGCACAAATTAAGTTGGATTATATTGATTTATTTATATAGTGGAGGAAAAGTAAATTAATTTTAATTAAACGTGGATGAATTATGAACATGAACTCGTTCCAAGAATTTTGGCAGCTCGTTGTCAATGTCTGGCAAAATGGGCTTTATGGCGTTGCCGTTGGTCAAATTTTTATAGCAATTTTACTACTGCTTTCCTTCTTGTTACTACGACACGTTTTCAGCCGTTTTGTTATAGGTCGTCTCAAGGCATTCGTCGATAAAACTACAAACACTGTTGATGATCAGATAATTGATGCCATTGAGGGCCCCTTGAGCTTCTTACCTATTGTGCTTGGTATTTTTATTGCCACAGAACTTCTTAATCCAAGCGGAAACATTGCTATTGGTTCTGATAATCTGAACCGTTCGTTAATTACCTTCAATATCTTCTGGGCTTTCTATAAAACTATTGGTCCGGTAAGTTTAACCTTTGGAAAACTTGAAGATATATTTTCCCCAAGTATGATTAAATGGCTGATCAAAGCTATGCACGGCCTTATTATATTCCTGGGTATTGCTTCAGTTCTTGAAATATGGGGTATACAAGTAGCCCCACTAATTGCCGGGCTTGGTCTTTTTGGAGTTGCCGTCGCACTAGGTGCCCAAGACCTTTTTAAAAATCTCATCTCTGGTCTTTTTATCATTGCAGAACGTCGATTCAATCCAGGTGACTGGATCAAAATTAACGGTGTTGTTGAGGGCACAGTTGAGGAAATTGGTTTTAGGACAACGACTGTCATTCAGTTTGATAAAGCACCTGTTTACGTACCAAATTCAAAACTTTCCGATAACGCCGCAGTAAATTTCTCTAGAATGAGCCATAGACGTATTTATTGGAAAATTGGCCTTGTATACGATACCTCCATTGATCAATTAAAAGTAATACGTTCCGAAATCGAACAATATATCTTAAAGAATGATGATTTTGCAAAACCACCAGAGGTTTCTACTTTCGTACGTATAGATAGTTTCAATGATAGTTCAATTGATCTCATGCTTTATTGCTTTACTAAAACAACAATTTGGGGAGAGTGGCTTGAAATAAAGGAAGAGTTAGCACTAGTTATTAAAGATATTGTTGCAAAAAATGGTAGTGCATTTGCATATCCTAGCCAGTCAATTTATATAGAAAATTTTTCACCAAATTCTGAGCAAAAGAAACCAGAAATATTTCCATCTCAGTGAGATACTTATTTTGAGACATACCGTTTATATGTATCCTGAAATTTAATAACTTCTCCAAATGGTAGCCCTAAGAACTTACTAGCCCAAACTACTTTTTTACCACGAATAATGGTACCAACCACTTGTCCTGTAAAACTACTGCCTGCATGCAGATCCCATCCACAACTGCTTTCTACATTATCATCATCTAGTTCCCATTTTTTATTTAGATCAACAACAGCAAAATCTGCATCATAGCCAACCGCGATCCGCCCTTTATTTGCAATATTGAATATCCGTGCCGGACTAGTACTAGTAAGGTCAACAAGGGTTTCAATAGAAATAACCCCTTTATTTACCTGATTAAGCATCAGAGGTACCATAGTTTGTGCACTTGGAGCACCAGATGGACAATTTGGATATTTTTTCTCTTTTTCGTTTAACTGTATAGGATTATGCGCGGAAGCTAATACATCAACAATTCCGTTCGTTAGAGCCTTCCAAAGTCCAATTCGGTTTTCTTCATCTCGAATAGGAGGATCAAGCTTTGCGTAATTATAAAAGTGATCATAACAATCTGGCCCACTTAAAAAAAGATAATTTGGTGAAACTGCTGCAGTCGCAATATCTTTGTTAGCGGCTATTATCGCCATTTCCCGGTCTGTGCTGATATGTTGCAAATGAACTCGACGCCCCGCGACCCGTGCAACCGCTAGTATCCGCCTAGTCGCATTAATAGAAGATTTTTGATCACGCCAGTCCGTGTGTGATTTAACATCATTTAGCTTGATATAGAACTTTCGCATATCCAATCTACTTTGGTCTTCTGCATGTATAATAACCCGTCGACGGCCACTCTTAAGTGCTTCAAGTAATGTCCTATCATCCTCTATTGAACTAAAACCATTTGTTTTTGCCATGGTCAAATTAATTCCCGCACAGCCCTTCTCCACTTCTAGTTCAGAGAGATATTTAATATTTTCAAGTGATGCATTTTTAAAATAAGCATAATCACAATAAAATCCTTCACCTTCTATAGGTAAGTTGGAAACACATAAAATACTGGTAATACCGCCTATGACAGCTGCTGCAGTATCATTTTTAATTTCTGAACGCATATGAAATTCGCTATCAATAATACCAGGTAAAATATGAAGACCACTTGCATCAATCGAATTTTCGGCATCCACAGATGAAAGATCACCAATAGCAACAATTATACCATCGCGAATTGCAATATCTTCCAAAATTTTACCTCGATGAGTTACGCAAATACCCCCACGTATTATTAAATTCACCGACACGAATATTCCTCTTCTCTTTATACTATTTTCTATTCACTACATTAAATAAATGCTAGCGTATAGCAATAATAAATAGAGTATTATTTGATGATCGAAATACATAAAAATAGGGCCATCATTACGCTAGCTGGGCCAGAACGAAAAAACCTTCTTCAGAGCATCATTACTGCAAATATCAATCACCTTGGTAATGATCGAGGTCTTTATGCTGCATTGCTTACACCCCAAGGGAAATTCTTACATGATTTTTTTCTCTATGAGGATAATGAAATAATTTACCTCGACTGTGAACGTGATCGAATAGCTGATCTTTTTCGCCGACTACTCATGTATCGCCTAAGGTCAAAAGTTGAGATCACCGATTGTAGCAGAAACTTTTCAGTAATTACTTCTAGTAAAAAAATTAATGGTTACGATCTTAATTTTACTGATCCTCGACATTCGGAAATGGGTTGCCGAGCTATAGTAGAAATAGATACTAAAGGTGCCAAAGAGGATACTTATCATACCCGAAGAATTGCTCTTGGCATCCCAGAAGGTAGTCATGATTTTATTGTGGAAAAAAGTACAATTCTTGAAGGCCATTTTGAACAAATTAATGGTGTAGATTTTGAAAAAGGATGCTATGTGGGTCAGGAAGTAACGGCAAGAATGAAATATCGTGGCACAATAAAGAAATTAATATTTCCCGTAACACTATCTGGATCAGCGCCCCCATTCGATTCAATTATAACTAATGAATTAGGTCAAAAAATTGGTAATTTAAGGTCACATCATAAAAGTAGTGCTCTTGCAATATTTCGACTAGAAAAAATGGAATTTGGTCAATCGTATGATTGTTGTAATATAAAGCTAAAACCTTATGTGCCCGATTTTTATGCAGAAAATACAAATGACTAATAAAATAAGATGTGACTGGTGCGGGACTGATCCTATTTATATGGATTACCATGATAATGAATGGGGCAAGCCAATTTATGACAGCAGAGCCCTATGGGAAAAACTAATACTCGATGGTTTTCAAGCTGGCTTGTCATGGATCACTATACTTAAAAGGCGAGAAGGTTTTATTAAGGCTTTTAATGAGTTCAACCCTGCTATTGTTGCTTGTTATGGCGACAAAGAAATTAAACGTCTTTTGAGTGATAAGGGTATTATTCGCAATCGTATAAAAATCCTTTCTACAATTAAAAATGCAAAACTATATTTAGAAATAGAAGTAAAAAAACCTGGTAATTTTAGTGAATTTATTTGGAGTTTTACAGATGGAAAAATTCAAAAAAATAAATTTTATTCAATAGAAGAAGTACCAACCCAGTCCCAAGAATCAGAAGCTATGAGTAAAGCATTAAAGAAGTATGGTTTTGGCTTTTGTGGCCCGACAATATGTTACGCCTTCATGGAAGCTGTCGGTATCATTAACAACCATCTTGTAAGTTGTCACAAATATAAAAAGTAGGTTTTTAATATTTTAAAAACCCTATTATTTATTTAAGCAAAAGATCCACCACGCGGGATATAGGTTTCCTTATGAATAGAGGCACTAAAAATAAATCCAAAGCCCACTAATAGCGTGAGCATGGCGGAACCACCATAAGAAACAAGTGGTAATGGGACACCCACCACGGGTAAAAGGCCCATGACCATGGCAATATTAATGAACATATAAAGAAAGAAGGTTGTTGCCATACCTAAAACCAAGAGCCTTCCAAACTGACTTTTAACTGAGATACTTATGAGCATCGCATAACCCAAAAGAATTAAGTATAGTAAAAGAAGAACAAGTCCGCCGATCAGACCAAGCTCTTCAGCAATAACTGTAAATATAAAATCTGTATGTTTTTCAGGTAGAAAGTTGAGTTGGCTCTGCGTACCTTGAATAAATCCCTTACCATAAATACCTCCAGAACCAAGAGCAATTTTTGATTGAATAATATGATAACCAGCACCAAGTGGATCTTTTTCCGGATCAAGAAAGGTGAGTATGCGCTGCTTCTGATATGGCTTTAAAAATTGCCAGAACCCAATCGTCGCTGGAATTAAAGCTACGGCACTCGCGACAAAGATCCATAAACGAACACCAGCAGCGAAAAGAAGTGTGATCCCACCGATGGCAATCAGTATTGTCGTTCCCAGGTCTGGTTGACGATAAACCAACACTACTGGCAGAATAATTAAAATAATCGGCTTAATTAAGTTTTTTAATTTAAGGGTATCATCATCAGACAAGCAATGGAAACAACGCGCCAAGGCCATCACAAGTGCTATTTTCATCAATTCTGATGGCTGTAAATTAATAAATCCAAGATCAAGCCACCGTTGAGAACCATTCCCCTTAACACCTATAACATCTACGACCACCAACATACTTAGTGCAAAAATATAAAAAGGGTAAGCAAGGAACATCCAGACACGCACATCAATAATCGCAATTATTACCATGGCGGTTAAACCAATAAAAAACCTAATAAATTGGCTTTTTGCCCACGGATCAATATTGCCACCTGCAACAGAATAAAGCATTGAAAAACCTATACAGGCTACACAAACAATAATAAAAACTATGAACCAATTAAGGTCATAAAGTTTTTTTCGAATCGATTTTTGTTTATGTTCCCCTATGCGGGAATCTATCGGCATTAGACCAAATACTCCTGATCAACCTTAATTTTATCATTTGATTTTTGATCAAGAATATACTCCAAAATATCTCGGGCAATTGGCGATGCTGTCGTTGATCCACCGCCACCATGTTCCACCAAAACGGATATTGCATATTTAGGAGCGACTAAAGGCCCAAATCCCACAAAAATAGCGTGGTCACGTTCAATCCATTCTTTTTTATCGTTTTTAATAACACCAGCTTTACGCTCGGCAATGCTGATACCAGTCACCTGAGTAGTTCCAGTTTTTCCTCCAATTTTATAGTCTTTAGATCTCGATCTAAAGGGAAACGCCGTACCGCGGGGATTATTATAAACATCATCCATACCTTGAAGAACAATCCGTAAATTCTCAGGAAGTATGCCAATGTCTTCAGGTGTATTAATAACTGCATCTTTTTCTAAGAATATTTTTGGCTTCACTGCCTTACCGCCATTAACAAGGCGCGAGCACATAACAGCTAACTGCAATGCCGTAGTAGAAACAAAGCCCTGCCCAATTCCGACATTAATTGTATCCCCGCCCTGCCACCGAGAACCTTGGGAGCCTATTTTCCAGTCATTATTTGGATTTATGCCGCGAGCTTCGCTCATAATACCTATGTTAAAGCGATTGCCAATACCAAACCTAGCAGCCATAGAATGAATTTTATCAATACCTACTTCAAGGGCTAAATCGTAGAAAAAAACGTCACAAGACTGCGCTAGAGCCTGGACAACATTAATATTACCATGACCGTTTTTATTCCAGCAGTGAGCAACTCGATTGCCAATTTTAAATTCAGAACTACAATTTTTTTCTTCATCGGCTTCTATAATTCCTGCTTCGAGTGCAGCAAGCGCAACGATCATTTTAAAAGTTGATCCAGGTGAGTATTGTCCAGAGACTGCTTTATTTAAAAGTGGTTTTCTTATATCTCCGCGTAAACTATCCCATTTTTTTTGACTAATACCATTGTTAAAATCATTAGGATCAAATGAAGGCGTGGAGGCAATAGAAAGAATTTCACCCGTGTGTACATTCATAACAACAATACCAGCACTTTCATCTCGAACACGATTTGCAACAAATTTTTGCAAATCAATGTCTATGGTCAGGCGTGATGTATCGCCAGGTATGCTATCTTGGCGCGATAATTCCCTTATCACCCGGCCAAGAACATTTACCTCAACTTTACTGTTTCCAGCCTTACCTCGAAGTTTTTCATCAAAAACTTTTTCTATACCATTTTTCCCAATTTTAAATTCTGGTGATTCTAAGAGAGGATCACCATTAAGTTCTTCTTTATTCACAGACCCAACATACCCAACAAGGTGTGCGGCTAGTTCTTTCTGGGGATAATAGCGAGTTGTACCCATATCCGGTTGGATACCGGCAAGCTCGGGCATATTGACATTTATCTTGGAAAATGTTTTCCAATCTAAGTTATTAGCCACACTTATAGGAAGAAAGGATCGCTGTCTTTTAGCCGCTTTGACAATACGGTCATTCTCACGGGCAGAGATGTGGATATACTGACTAAGGGCCTTTAATGTTTTCTGGAGAGATTCAGTTTCTTCCGGTATCACATTTACTCTATAGTCAGTAATGCTAGTTGCCAAAGGACGGCCGTAACGATCTATTATTTCGCCCCTTTTGGGTGTAAGAAGACGCATACTAATCCGGTTTTGTTCTGCGAGAAGTTCATACTGACTGCGGTTAGTTACCTGAAGATAATACATACGACCAATTAGCGCGGCGGACAATAGCATCATACCGCCGGAAAGCAAGGTCGCTCTGCGCGTATAAATCTTAAGCTTATTTTTATCCGAAGGTTGCATCTAGCCTAGCTTTTATTGTTTAAACTCAAAGTTAATTTAATAATAGGATAAAGAGCGATGGTTAACAATATTTGTATAATAACTTTCCAATAGTCAAGGAATACCCCAAAATATAAAGAAGTTATACCCCACGATAGAAAGCCAAAGCCAATCACTAACATAATATAAATAAAGAAATTAAAAATAAAATTTTTTTCTAAAAAATGTCGGCTCTGAAAAAATATAAATTGCTGTGCAACAATAAGAAGTAAAGACATTAAACCAAACGGACTACCAAGCAGCGTGTCTTGTAACAACCCAAGGACAAAAACTGCGCCGATAGGTAATAAATTTGGTTTAAAAAAACTCCAATAATAAATACCAATCAATGTTAGAAAAGGCATTGTATTAGCTATTATTTTATATTGATAAGGCAAAACCATAATAATAATAAGAAATAAAACTGTAATAAATGGTAGTATTTTTTTTATCCCAAATGAACTTTTTCCTTTATGCAAAATATTCATTGCTTTGATCTTTCAAGCCGTGATGGTTTATTATTTTCCATCTGCCCCTCGCTAAGTTCTGAAAAGTTGGCAATTTCATAATCAATAACACTGACATAATTTAACCTATCAAAGTTGACGGCAGGTTCAATTTTTATTTCGCCAGTAGCTAAAACATTAACTACAACACCAACTGGCAGATCAGGAGGGAAAACGCCCCCCATACCTGATGTAAGTATCAAATCACCATTAACAGCCTTCACATCTTCAGGCATAAAGTTAATACCAAGGAACCTTGAGTTATTTCCTGCTAAAATAACATTTATACCATTTTTAACAAACTTAACTGGTATGCGGCTATTAATGTCATTAAGAAGCAAAACACGAGAGGAGTTAACAGCAACGTTAATTATTCTCCCAATAACACCTTCTTCATTGACCACGGCATGACCTTTTTTAACATTAGCCTGTGTGCCACTATTAATTAACATACTTCTAAAAAATGGACTGTTACTATCGGATACAATTCGTGAAGCCGTTACTGTGTTAAGGGTACCATTCTTTATATTAAGGAGGCTCTTAAGACGAAAATTATCAATTTCTAGTTCTGTCGATTCTATTAATTTTCTCTTTAGTTCTATGTTTTCTTCACGCAGAAAGCGGTTATCAGAAAAAACCATTGCAATATTTCGAACCCGGTCTGAAAGGTTCGAGGTTGCATCGCGAGGAATATCAACAAGAGTAATTATTGGAATAAAGAGATCGAAGACATATGCTCGTATTTGTTCAATTAGAGTATTTTGGCTACGGCCAAAAATGAGAAAAGAGATTGAGGCTAAAATAAAGAAAGAGATTGTCAAACGCTTTCTAAACCCATTCATAACAGCCTCTCCTTAAAACATCAATTTTCGTAATAATTTAGTAAGTATCACTTAGAACATGTTTAAGAATTTCACTTTCTAGTGAGAGCCCTGTGCCAAGTGCTACACAAGTAAGTGGCTCCTCAGCAACAATAACGCCCAAACCCGTAGCTTTTTTTAATACTTTATCAAAATCACGAAGTAGCGCACCACCTCCTGTAAGAACTATACCTTTATCTACAATATCTGCAGCCAGCTCCGGTGGCGTTTGCTCAAGTCCAATTTTTACGCCTTCAATAATTGCACTTATTGGCTCCGCAAGTGCTTCAGATACCTGCAATTGATCAATAACAATTTCATTTGGTATTCCGTTCATTAGATCACGACCTTTGATTTTCATGGTTTTACCAACACCATCCCCAGGTGAAGCTGCGGTACCAATTTCTTTCTTAATTCGTTCTGCACTAGCTTCACCAATAAGAAGGTTATGGTTGCGCCGAATGTATGCAATGATTGCCTCATCCATTTTATCACCGCCAACTCGAACTGAAGACGAGTAGACAATTCCCCCAAGAGAGAGAACTGCAACCTCACTAGTACCGCCTCCAATATCAACGATCATCGACCCTGTAGGTTCAGTAACTGGCAATCCAGCACCAATGGCAGCGGCCATTGGCTCTTCAATAAGAAACACCCTTCTCGCACCTGCTTCAAGAGCGCTGTCACGGATAGCTTTACGCTCCACAGGAGTACTTCCCGATGGCACACAAATAACAATTTGAGGGCTAACAAAAGTGCTACGATTATGAACTCTTCGTATAAAGTCTTTGATCATAGCTTCTGCAACTTCAAAGTCCGCTATTACACCATCACGAAGTGGACGGATTGCTTCGATATTACCTGGTGTCCTTCCCAGCATCATTTTTGCCGCTTCGCCAACCGCAAGAACTTCTTTTATTCCGCCCGTTGTTTTTAGCGCAACTACTGACGGTTCATTAAGAACAATACCACGACCTTTAACATACACAAGCGTATTGGCCGTCCCCAGATCAATTGCCATATCTGATGAAAACATGCCCAGAATTTTTTCAAACATTCAAACTTCGCCTTTGCCCAATTATAAGGGATTAAAGTTATTTAATTATTTCTAAAGCTTATACTTTATTTGTATTAATAAACTATTATGAATGCAATTAATTAATCTAATTTTAATAAATAAAAACAATATATAAAATTTATTAACTTAAGAATTAATAATAATAGAACACTTAGCCAATAATAGCTAGCTTCCTAGGAAAAACAGAACATAAACCCTACATTTCTTGGGGCTTTTTTTTCTCTCTTTTAACGAAGATTTTATTAATAGCGCTAAGGTAAGCTTTTGCCGATGCCACCAAGGTGTCAGTATGTGCAGCATGACCATTCACAGTCTTGCCATTCTCCGAAAGACGCACCGTTACTTCAGCTTGAGCATCAGTACCTTTTGTAACTGCATGTACCTGATAAAGTTCAAGGTCATGCTCACCGTCGATTAGTGAAGCAAGAGCTAAAAAAGCTGCATCAACTGGACCATTCCCTTCACTATGCACTTCCTTAACATCCCCACCGTCAACAATTTCAAAAGTAGCGCTGTTTGGAATACCTTTGTCGCAAACAAACTTCCAAGATATAATCTGCATTCCTTCATTGTCACGCATACCATCATCAACAATAGAAATAATGTCTTCATCATAAATCACTTTTTTGGCATCAGCTAAATCTTTAAATTGCTCAAATGCACTTAGAAATTCATTATTTCCTAAAACATAGCCAAGTTCTTTTAGTTTTTCACTAAACGCGTGGCGACCAGAATGTTTGCCCATAACAAGAGTAGATTTACCAAGACCAACTGATGCAGGTGTCATAATTTCATAAGTCTCAGCATTCTTAAGCATGCCGTCTTGATGAATACCACTTTCATGGGCAAAAGCGTTAGCACCCACAATTGCCTTATTATGTTGAACATTAAGACCAGTAACAGATGATACCAAGTGGGATGTCTTAGTAATATTTTCAGTAATAATACCTGTGGTGTAAGGAAGAACATCCTGACGAGTTCTAAAGGCCATAACCACTTCCTCAAGAGCAGCATTACCTGCACGCTCCCCAATTCCGTTAATTGTACACTCTATTTGGCGCGCCCCTCCTGCCACTGCAGCGATAGAATTAGCAACAGCAAGCCCTAAATCGTTATGACAGTGAGTAGAAAAAATTGCCTTATCTGAATTCGGAACATGTTCAATAATTTTACGCATCATTCGCGTGTATTCTTCCGGTGTCGTATAACCAACTGTGTCCGGTACATTAATGGTAGTTGCTCCTGATTTAATTGCTATTTCGATAGAACGATATAAATAATCTTCATCAGTTCGTGTACCATCCTCACATGACCACTCCACATCGTCACAAAGGTTGCGTGCGTAAGAAACACTTTCCTCTATCTTCCCGAGAACCATTTCTGGTGACATTTGAAGTTTATGTTTCATATGCAGTGCGCTTGTTGAAATAAATGTATGAATTCGCGGCCGGCGGGCTCCTTTAAGTGCTTCCCACGCCCTATCAATATCCTTAATAGAAGCTCGCGCAAGAGAGCAAACTATCGTTTCCTTCATTAGAGTGGAAATTTGCTGAACTGCGTTAAAATCACCGTTTGAGGCGATAGCAAAACCTGCTTCAATTACATCTACACCCAATTTTTCAAGTGCTTCTGCGATCCTCAATTTTTCGTTTAACGTCATAGAGCAACCCGGTGACTGCTCTCCGTCTCTTAATGTGGTATCAAAGATAATTACTCTATTTTTATCTCTATTCATCAGCTTAAGTCCTTTATATTCTTTAAAAATATTTTATCATATTTCTCAAAATAAAAATATATTTTTCATTTAAAAAAAATATGCGCTGTAGGGTTTTCTCCCCTAAACGCTCGCTGATAGTCAGCTTTATATGGAAAAGCGTTCAGGGGCGACTAAGTCGCCCCAGATACAGAATGAAGAATAGGAAAGGCAAAGTAAGCGCATCGGATTTTTTATCCAAAACGATTTTTAGAAAATTATTTTTACCATAATTAGACATAATTATTGTTTGCCATTAATTTGAACATTATCTTCTTTTAGCTATAAAAAACTAATTTGTGAATAAAAAAATTATTTAATCACTGTTTTTTACGATATCCAGAAGACGGTCTAAAAAACGATCGCAGGCTTTAAGCTCTGATATATCTATATATTCATCAGCCATATGTGCTTGCAAAATACTTCCAGGGCCACAAACAATTGAGGGAACTCCACCTTTTTGATAAAAAATACCAGCTTCTGTACCGTAAGATACTACATGAGTTGAATTTTGTTCGGCAAGATGCTTAACAAGAGTTTCAGCATCAGACCCCGTTTCAGGAAATAAACATGGTACTTTAGAAAGAATTTCCGTTTTTATTTCGCCATATTCAGAAGATTTTTTACGCATTTTTGGCAGGATAGTGTTTTTAATAAACTCACAATAGCGGTTATAAACTTCATCTTCATCCGTCCCTGGTATTGGCCGATAATCCCATTCTATCTCACAGTAATTTGGTGTCACATTCGCTGCAACACCACCATTTATTCTGCCTGCATGAACTGTGCAATAAGGCGGGTCAAATCCATCCACATCTGAAGGACGCAATCTCATTTCATCTTGAATATCATCTATAAAGGTAACAATTTCAGCAGCATAGCTTATCGCATTAAGTCCGCGATCAGTACTAGAGTGATTTTCATGACCATATACTTTAGTTAGCAAGTGTCGGATACCTTTGTGGCTATTAACCACCTTCATTGATGTAGGTTCACCTACAATACAAGCGCGGGGCTTTACGCTAAGTTCATTAACTACATCAACTAAACTATCAACACCTGTGCAGCCAGTTTCTTCATCATAAGAAAAAGCAAGATAGATTGGCTCCTTTAAATCCACAGCTACAAATTCAGGAACTTTAGCAAGTACACAGGCAATGAACCCCTTCATATCACAACTTCCACGACCATAAAGACGACCATTTCTTTCAGTCATTTCAAAAGGTCCTGATGACCATTTTTGTCCTTCAACAGGCACCACATCAGTATGGCCAGACAACATAATGCCGGGAATATTTTTAGGACCTATAACGGCAAAAAGGTTAGCCTTATCTTCATGTAAGTCTCTTACTAGTCTTGCTGAAACACCAAATTTTTCTAGGTAATCCAGAATAAATTGAATCATTTCCATATTTGAATTTGAGCTGACAGTATCAAATGCAATCAATTTATAGAGAATTTCTTGCGACGACATTTTATTCATTTTAATAACCCTAAATTTTCTATCAAAAGTGTTAACTAATATACAATTTCAAATCAAGTAACATTATTAATTCCATTAGAAAAAACTTGGATATGACCAGATACTAATTTAAATAAATATATAATATATTTGATCAGGCTAATTAATTTGTCCAAAATTTTGGAGAGAGAAGAACTAAAACGGCAAATAGTTCAAGACGACCAAGAAGCATACCAAAAGTAAGAAGCCATTTGGCAACATCGGGAAGTTCCTGAAAAGTCCCCGAAGGACCAATAATAGGTCCGAGCGCCGGCCCAACATTTGCCATAGCGCTTCCTGCGCCTGAAAAAGCCGTTACAAAGTCAAGCCCCGTAAGAACTAGACAAAATGCCAAAATTACGTAGCAAACCACAAAAAGAAATAAATACGACAGTACCGAACTTGTGATGCTTTCATCAATTGGTCCACCATTATATCGGGGTATAAATATACTATTGGGACGAAGAAGTTTTTTAAAGTGGGCAGCACACATAGAAACTAAAACTTGAAAACGAAATATTTTGATGCCACATGATGTAGATCCTGCACAGCCACCTATAAACATAATAAAAAAGAATAGCATAATTGGCATTGTTCCCCAACTCGTATAGTCAGCCGTCGCATAACCCGTTCCAGTTAGAATAGAAACTATATTAAAAGTAGTATACCGAAGAGATTCTTCAAAATTATAGATATTATTAGTCCAAACCCAAATGGTCATGAGACTTATAAGTATAATAATTAGAGTTAAAAACCATCGAACCTGGCTATCATGGTAAAATACATTATTTTTTCCACGAAGAGCTCGCAAGTAAAGAAGAAATGGTAGACTTCCAACAATCATAAAAAAGGCCACCGTATAGTCAATTAGGGCGCTATCAAAATAACCAACAGAACCATCAGAAGTGGAAAATCCACCAGTAGCTATGGTAGTGAATGAATGACAAACTGCTTCAAATGCTGTCATGCCAGCAAGCCAGAAAGTTACAGCACAAATAATTGTTAAACCAACATATATGAGTGAAAGTGCTGTCGCAAGCTGTGTCGCCCGAGGAAGCATTTTGTCGGAAACATTAAAGCTTTCTACTTTAAATAACTGCATTCCTCCAATTTTCAGGATAGGAAGGATAGCCACCGCCATTACAATAATGCCAACACCACCAAACCACTGCAACAAACTTCTCCAGAGAAGAATACCTGGAGGTGCTTTATCCAAGCCGGTAATTACCGTTGATCCTGTAGTTGATATACCGGACATTGCCTCAAAATAGGCATCTGTATAGCTTAAAGATAATTCAGAAAAAACGAAAGGGAGCGCTCCAAACGCTGGCATCAAAAGCCAGGAAATAAAAGTGAGTAAAAAAGCCTGCTGAATAGTCATTTCATTATATTCGCCCCGGTTACTAAGAAACAGAATACTTCCAAAAAACACAACAATACCCGAGATAAGAGCAAAAACTTGCCAATCCGAATTACCAACAGCAAGATCGACAGCCATTGGCAGCAACATACCAAAACCAATTACGAGTAGAAATATACCCGAAATCATCCAGATCGGACGAAAATCTATCAAGTTCTTCGCCCCTTCTTCATATTTATATTCCTAAAGAATTAATAGGTCCCACCACAGCAAGAAATTCCCGGCGAGTTTTTTCATCTTCTCGAAATACGCCAGCCATTCGGCTTGTGACCATTGAAACACCATGTTTATGAACACCACGGGTGCTCATGCATTCATGAGTAGCCTGAACCACCACCCCGACCCCATAAGGTTCCAGGATATCTTGAATGCAGTCCGCGATTTGCGCAGTCATTTTCTCCTGAACTTGAAGCCTTTTTGCATAGGTCTCCACAACCCTAGCTAACTTACTAATACCAACCACTTTGTTTCGTGGTAAATAACCAATATGTACTTTTCCTATAATTGGAGCCATATGATGTTCGCAATGGCTTTCAAAGGGAATATCTCTAAGTACAACCATTTCATCATAGCCATTCACCTCTTCAAAAGTGCGCGATAAATATTTTCGTGGGTCCTGGGAGTACCCTTTATAAAACTCTTCGTAAGACTTTACGACCCTCTTTGGGGTTTCAAGAAGTCCCTCTCGTGTTGGATCTTCGCCTGCGTATTCCAGTAGTGTTCTGATAGCATTTTCGGCATCATTACGACTTGGTTTTATTTTAACCATCAATGTACCTGCCTGTTAGCTGTAGGAACATCTAATGAAAATGCGGGTATCTCAACATCAAATTGAATACCATCTGTCACTTGCATTTTATAACTTCCAACCATAAAACCAGAAGATGTACAAAGTGGGGCACCACTTGTGTACTCATAAGCCTCACCAGGTTCGAGGATTGGCTGTTCCCCCACAACACCCTCACCTTCAACCTCATGTTTTTGACCGTTACCATCAGTGATTATCCAATGACGGCGTTGAAGTTGGACTGTTTTATTTCCATAGTTTTCTATTTGTACCTGATAGCCCCAGACATAATGATTTTCATCAGGCACACTTTCCTTATCAAGATAAAATGGTTCAACCGAGACACCTATATCTTTAGTAGTTGTTTTATATATTTTATTATCACTCATAATTTTACTCACTTAAATACCTGCTATTTTAGCAGCCCTTGCAAAGTCATCCATCAAATCATCTGTATTCTCAAGTCCAACAGATAATCTCAACATGCCTTCAGTAATACCCATTTCAAGCCTTGCACTTTCCTTAACTGCCTTATGGGTCGTGCTGGCTGGGTGCGTCATAAGACTTTTAGCATCGCCTATATTATTTGAAATATCGGTAATTTCCAATGCATTTAAAAATTTGAATGCCTGCTCCCTGCCTTCAGGCACAAAAACTGTTATCACGGAGCCACCAGCAGTCATCTGCTTCACAGCAAGTTCATGTTGTCTAAAATCAGCTCTAAACGGATAATTAACGGATTCAAAAACTCCCAAATCATAAAGACCGTCAGCAACTTTAGCGGCATTCAAGCACATCCTGTCAATACGAAGATCCATCGTTTCCATACTTTTTAGCATAACCCAAGCATTAAATGGACTAAGGTTAGGGCCCGTGTGTCTAATATAAGGAGAAATAATCTCATCCATAATTTTATTAGAAGTGAGGATACAACCTCCTAGACAGCGCCCTTGCCCATCAATATGTTTTGTAGACGAATACATAACTACATCAGCGCCATATTCAATCGGTTTTTGCAGTAGCGGAGTAGCAAATACATTATCAACCACCACCAAAGCTCCATTCTCGTGAGCAACATCACAAACATATTTAATGTCAACTATATCCAGGGTGGGATTAGCTGGAGATTCGAGAAATACAACGGACGTATTCGGCTGCATCGCTTCCTTCCAGGCTTCATTATCATATCCATTTACCAAAGTTGAAGTAACACCAAATTTAGGAAGGATATCCTCGATAAAGACCCTACATGAACCAAATAAAGTTTTGCTAGAGACAACATGATCATCCGCTTTAACAATTGCAAGCATAGCAGAAGTCATAGCAGACATACCGGTGGAAGTTGAACGCGCGGCCTCTGCGCCCTCAACAAGTGCCATTCTATCTTCGAACATAGCACAGGTTGGGTTTCGCAGTCGGGAATAGGTATAGCCTTCTTGGTCACCCTCAAAACGTGCTGCTGCATCTTCGGCGCATTCATAAGCATAACCAGATGTCATAAATATGCTCTCGCTTGTTTCCCCGAGTTCACTTCTATAAGTTCCCCCGCGAACAAGCTTAGTCTCCAGTTTCCATTTATCCGTAATATTTCTATTCTGTCCAGTATCTCGTTTCATTGACTACTCTTCTGTACTATTTAGATTTCCAAGTATGATACAAAAACAATTTTTTTTCTACCAAAGAAAGCTAATTACTACAGGATGCCCCACCAAGTACACAAAAAGTTGAACAAAACGGGTGATTTAAATAAACTTTACGCTTAGATGTACTTAGGTTTGTCCCCATATTAAACTGTTGGTCGAAGGCTAATAGCGTACATGCCATGATCACTGGGTGCTTTGCATCCTTATGTTTTACAATCATCCGTGAGGTGGCACACATCATATCATCGGGATTTACATTTAGTATTCCCCAGCACTCAGTAGTAATTTCAGCAACGTCTTCTTTCACATCCATTTCAGGAAATAATAATAGAGAACAGGGATCCTTTGCATCAACTTTAATATTTAAAATACCAAACAAATCTGCATACCCCTCACGGAGCATACGCTCATCCTCAAGCATAAATGTGCGTCCGGCCACATGAATGTTAAAATTATTATCTGATAACCACGAAAGACCTAATACCATAGGATCCCAACTTCCGTCTCCCCGTTCTTTCTGATGAATTTTCTTCGTATAGTGATCTGTAGAAACTCTTAGAGAAAGTAGATTTGGGTAATTTTTATTGAATTCAATTAATTTTTTTTTATGACGCATCATAGGCTTCATAGCATTTGTAAGTATAAGAAGCTTGAAATCGCGTTTAAGTACGCTTTCAATTATTTTTAAAATATCAGGGTTCATAAACGGTTCGCCGCCAGTAAGGCCAATCTCACGAACAATAATGTCATTCTCATTTATCTCGTTAAGGTATGATAAAACCTCCTCATGACTTATGTAAACGAGCGCATCATTTTTTGGTGAAGATTCAATATAGCAATTAATACACTCAAGGTTACAAAGTGTTCCAGTATTGAACCAAAGTGTTTCCAGAGACTTTAAAAGAACATGTGCACGATCCTTACCTTCAAGCGTAAGGTTTTGGTCACAAAATTTATTAATGTTTTTATTTAAATTATCCATAAATAATACATCTCATTAAAAATAGAAATTATACAATAAAATATTGTACATCCGTAAACTAGTTTTAATCTTCATTTATAGTTCTTCCATATTGCCTATAGTTATAGCGGTAAGAAAAACATTCTTTGCAGTACGCATCATTGTTAAAATATTAGCCCACTCGTCTGGAAAACCTCGCCTACCCCCTCGTTCGCTACTAATACCAATAGATAACGTACCTCCAGCAATGGAAACATTTAAATTAGCTGAACCTGCATTCGAAAGTCTAGGGTTTCCACCCAAATAATTTGAAATTTTCCTTGATGTTTGAACCAAGGAACTTTTAAGTGCGCCCTCAATTTGTCCGGGCGGAGTAATTGAAACTACTTCCATTTCAAATTTAAGGCCGAGTTCGTCTGTTACTTCGCTAAGTATATTTCTTACTTTAGCTTCCATTGTATCTATATGAACTTGGTCAAGGGAGCGAACATCCAACGAAAACCATCCAGTTTCAGGCTTATGATTAAACACGGCCCCGCTAGATACTACCGCAACATTTAAACGGGTCCGGCGATCATCATAAATTTGAGGTTCGGGAATTTGGAGTATCCGATCAATAGCACGGCCGATAGCCTGATTAATATTAGGAAGCCCACCTCGCAGGGTGTGTCCAGCTGGGCCAAATGCATTTATTTTCCACCAATGAATGCCAAGCGCACCGTAACTGATACTGTTACCTTCGCCGAGAACATCAACAAAAGCAATCGCATCTTCTTTATATTCCGCATACAAATGTTTCATACCCTGAAGGCCGGTTTCTTCCTCTGAAACACCAGCAAAAACAATATCATGTTCAGGAACTAAGCCACTATCAATCAACGCCTTCGCTGCAGTAATCAACGAAACAGTAGTCAGGGAAGTATTAGTTCCTGGTCCCCTCACAAAGTTTCCATCAACATAAGGAGGCATACCAGCTGCCCTCTGATTCTCGGCAACTGTTTTAAGGTCATCCAAGGTAGATACAAAAATAAGCGCTTTTCCAGAGCGGCCCTTAATCACGCCAATTACATTTGGGGCTGCGTTTACACGGACTTCTACCAAACCAATTTTACGCATTTCCTCAGCAACAGCTTTTGCGCGTTCGTGCTCCTTACCAGAAGGTGAAATAATACCTCCAAAATTTATTAGCATATCTGCTGCATAATGACGCATTTTAGTTATATCTTCGAGGCCTTTTAGTACGATTTTATCTTGGAGAACTTCATTTAAAAATCGTTCACCTGCATTCGAATTATTAGCAAACAATAACATGCATAAAATTGAAAAATTTTTAATATCTTTTAACAATGTAATTCCCCCTAATCATGTTGATTTAATATTCTAAGTTAATTGCAAAAATAAATGTAAATTTAATAATTATTTAGGATTCCTATTACCACGTAAACTTTATTAATCGTGAAATTTAGCTTTTCGTTTTTCGATAAAAGCCCCCATTCCTTCTTTTTGATCTTTACTGGCAAAAAGGGAATGAAAGATCCGACGCTCAAATAACAATCCTTCCTGAAGTGACGTTTCTAATGCGCGGTCAACTACTTCACGAGCCATCATGGTCGAAGCCGTACCATAAGATGCAATGATATGCGCAGCTTCCATAGCTTCAGAAAGGAGATTTTCATCTTCTATTACTCGAGCAGCAAGACCTGCTCTTTCAGCTTCTGTGGCATCCATCATTCTTCCCGTGAGTATTAGGTCCATAGCTTTAGATTTTCCAACTAACTTTGTAAGCCGTTGCGACCCGCCCATTCCTGGAATAACTCCAAGTTTAATTTCCGGTTGACCAAATTTTGCAGATTTTGCAGCAAAAATCATGTCACACATCATGGCAAGTTCGCATCCGCCACCGAGGGCGTAGCCACTTACAGCAGCAATTTTTGGTGTTCTAAACTTCGCAAATACATCCCACTGATAAAAATAATCTTCAACAATCATCTCAATGTTATCTTTTTCAATCATATCTTTAATATCAGCACCTGCAGCGAAAGCTTTATCTGAACCTGTAATAACAAAACAACCAACATGTTGACTTTTATCAAGCGGTGTCAAGACCTTAATCATCTCCTGCATCACCTCAACGTTAAGTGCATTGAGAGCTTCCGGACGATTGATTGTTACAAGGACCACCCTACCTTCCTGACTAATCTTAATTGTATTGGGCATTTTAAATCCTCGTTTTTTGATTACGTAAAAATGACTATATCAACCACCTGGTGACTTTCACAACTAATAACTTAAGGTATATTTTGAAGAACAGTTCAGTCCACAATGAATAATAATAAATGAAAAGTTTTCTAAGATCGTTTAAACAATCAAGGCTCTTGAAATGAATTGAGTTTAAAAGTTAATGTAATAATATTTTAAAACTACAGCGTACCAAGATTTAACAAACTCTCCAGATCTATTTTATTTTTGATCGGCTCAATCATACTAAAACTATTTTTTTCTAGACCTTTTTTTTAAAATAGTATTTCTAGTTTAAAGATGAAATACCGCTACCACCAAGTTATGTAAAGCGAGGATATAATTATGGTGATTGCGATACTACCTATTATGAAGGCGCTGTCGACTGTATCCCTATCACTTTCTGATTTAATAATAGTATTATTAATTTCAGGCTCTGGTGCGATGTATGAAATCGCAATAGCCAATACACCACAAAGAATAAATACAATACCAACCCGATCGATAAAGGGAAAGTCAGGCCAATATTCTCGCAAAATAATTGAAAAGACAAAGGAACCTATACCCGCGACTAATGCACTGTTGGCTGTAGCTTTTTTCCAAAATAATCCTAATAGAAAAATAACAACAATTCCAGGTGTAAAAAACCCTGTAAATTCTTGAATAAACTGAAATGCTTGTGAAAAATTTCCTAGCAGAGGTTTTGCTATAATAATAGCAATGACCATTGAAGTAAGTCCGGCCACACGTCCAATAGTAACCAGTTTATTATCATCAACATTAGTTTTTATTTGCCTATAAATATCCATAGTAAAAATAGTTGAAATCGAATTCATCATTGATCCTAAAGAGGATAATATGGCAGCAATCAGGGCAGCAAATACAAGTCCCTTGATACCAACTGGTAACAGCTTCATCATTTCAGGATACGCTTGATCAGGGGCATCAAGATCAGGTATAATTAATGCAGCCGCTATACCGGGTAGTACAACAATAACAGGCATCAAAATTTTCAAAAAACAAGCAAAAAGAATTCCTTTTCGCGCTTCAGCAAGGTTCTTAGCGGCAAGAGCTCGCTGAATAACATATTGGTTAAAACCCCAATAAGAGAGGTTCATCATCCACATACCCCCAATGAGCACCGAGAGACCAGGCAAGTCTTTATAATGCTCACTTTCGGGTGAGATAATCATGTCAAATTTTTCGGGAAGTTGCTCAGTCAGCTCTATAAAGCCTCCCCAAACGCCTTGCTCCCCACCAATTTGATTAAGAGAAATTGCAGAAACCATCAATCCACCGAACACCAATAGTGCTACCTGAATAATGTCAGTAAGGGCCACCGCCTTTAAACCTCCATACAAAGAATAGGCTACTGCACAACCGCCCAACATAATAAGACCATACGTAAGTTCAATGCCAGTAATTGCATTAACTGCAAGTGCACCGAGCCATAATATAGAGGTCAAATTTACAAAAATATAAAGACCAAGCCAGAAAATAGCCATAACAAGTCTTACGCGGCCATCGTAGCGTTTTTCAAGAAACTGCGGCATGGAATAAATTTCATTTTGCAGAAAAATGGGAAGAAAGTAGCGGCCAACTATTAACAAAGTGATAGCCCCCATCCATTCATATGAGGCTATACCCAAACCAATAACAAAACCTGAACCTGACATACCAATGATTTGTTCTGCAGAAATATTGGCTGCGATTAACGATGCACCAATAGCCCACCATGGCAGTGCCTTGCCCGCAAGAAAATAATCTTGAGCATTTTTGGAGTGACCAACTTTCTCTCTGCTCACATACTGTGCAATTACAATGATAAAAATGGTGTAAGCCACCACAATTGATATATCTATAATTCCTAGTAACAAATTTTCTACCTAATTTCTTAATTTTTATTGACCATTATTTCCGTTAATGCGACTATTCCATATACAGTCGGCTTTGACAATATCGTATATTATGATTAACAGTATCATCTCTATGAGAAAGATAAAAATGCCCGTAACTAACGATAAAATCCATCAAAGTCCGCACCGTAGATATAACCCCCTTAATGATAAATGGATTTTAGTTTCCCCACAAAGAAACAACCGTCCCTGGAACGGAAAAACTGAAACACTGACTGAACCTTTAGGTACTTCATATGATAAAGAATGTTATCTTTGTCCAGGTAATATAAGGGCATCAGGGTTAACAAACAATCAATATAATGGTTGTTATATCTTTGATAATGATTACGCAGCTATTCAGGCAAATGATGAGAGAATAAGTTCCTCTGAACCACTATTTAAATCACAGACTGTCAACGGAGCATGCAAAGTGATCTGCTACTCGCCTGACCATTCTAAAACTTTACCAGAATTAGAACTTAATAACCTCATCGGAATCATAAATGCCTGGCGCACAATTTATACTGATTTAGAAGAAAAATATAAGTGGGTGCAGATTTTTGAAAATAAAGGTGAAATCAATGGTTGCTCTAATCCACACCCCCATGGTCAAGTATGGGCAAGTAGTCATTTGCCAGATGAAGTAGAACGTGAAAATAAGAACCAGCAAGCATATTACGAAAAAAATAACCGTCCATTATTACTAGATTACCTTGAAGATGAAATTGAAAAAAATGAACGTATCGTCTGTTTAAATGATGATTGGGTGGTACTCGTACCCTATTGGGCGGCATGGCCCTTTGAAACACTTTTGCTGCCGCGCACTCCAATTTCGCACATGAACGATTTAAAGAAAAGCGAGATAAAATCGTTGGCAAAGATAATAAAAAGTCTGACAACGCGATACGATAATCTTTTTAATACTTCATTTCCATATAGTATGGGTTGGCATTGTCGGCCAGCGGGGGAACGCTCAAAGCATTGGATCATGCATGGTCACTTTTACCCGCCGCTATTACGTTCAGCAACTGTACAAAAATTTATGGTCGGGTATGAATTACTCGGAGAAACACAACGGGATATTTCTGCTGAACAGGCTTCTAATATGCTTCGTCAAGCTTCGGATGTTCATTATAAAAAGAACCCGAAATGAACAGAGAGAAACTTATAAATAGAACCTCATCTTATCACCATCAATTGCATAGAGGTTTAGGAACAAAAATAAGTGTTGCACCTGGCCGTGTTAATCTAATGGGAGAGCACACTGATTATAATGATGGGTTCGTGCTCCCTACTGCAATCGATTTTTTTACTTGCGTCTGTGGATCATTAAAGGAGGGTTCAAATGTTTCAATAACCGCCCTTGATTTCGATAATGAGGTAGATCATTTCGACCTTCAAGATGACATATTACCGCACGATGATGATATTTGGAAAAATTATATCCGTGGGGCGTTCTACTTTCTTAAAATGGAAGGTTATTCACTTGGTGGCTGCGCACTAACCATTAGCGGAACAATCCCTAAAGGGACAGGCCTCAGTTCCTCAGCCTCTCTCGAAATTGCAGTTCTAAATACATTGAGTGAATTATTTGGTCTTAGTTTAGATAATTTAAAGATGGCACAAATTGGTCAAAAAATCGAAAATGAATTTGTAGGTCTCTCCTGTGGAATTATGGATCAACTTAGTTCTGCTTGTGGCATAGAGGGACAGGCACTGCAGATAGATTGCCGAAATTTTAAAATAACAAATATTACAATTCCCACCTCGTTATCTTTAATGATTGTAAATTCCAACATAAAAAGACAGCTGACTACTAGCGCTTACAATGATAGGAGGCGAGAATGCCAACAAGCCGCAGAGTTCATGGGAGCCAAATCTCTTCGTGATATCACAGAGAAAACATTTCTATCACAAAAAAACTGCATGCCTGAACTGTTAGCTCGACGCGCTGAGCACATTATAACAGAAAATGCTCGGGTCATAAAAATGGCAACTGCATTGCGTAAAACTAATATAGAAGAAATATCCAGTATCATGGCTGATAGCCACACCTCAATGAAGAATTTATTTGAAATTTCAACTCCAGAAATCGATATTCTTGTAAATATTATAAGCAAATTTATCAACGTTTCAGGTGGCGTACGTATGACTGGTGGAGGTTTTGGTGGCTGTGTCGTTGCCCTTTTACCCGCTAGTTCAGTGGAGGGCGTTCGTCAACAGATTCAAAGTCAGTACCCATATCAAACAGGACTAAAAGCTTGTATATACCTGAACCAACCAACCCGTGGTGTTGAGACAGTCCAAGGTATATTTAGTTGAGGTAATTGTGAGAGAAAAAAATGATAAAATTTCTATTAATAATTTTAACAGCAGGTTTTTCATTGCAGCAAATATTAGCCATGAATAACGAAGAAATAGAACGGATGGAGGTAAAAAGGTTTGGCCTTTTAGATGATGGCCGCACCGTGAAAGTTTATACGCTTAAGAATAAAATCGGTAATAGCATCGAAATTCTGGACTTAGGTGGAATTATAAAGTCAATCAATGTAGCTGACCACAATGGTGAATTTTCTGACATTGCTCTAGGATTTAATAACCCCCAGCAATATTTAACTGACAGTCCTTATATGGGGGCGTTGATTGGACGTTATGCTAATCGCATTGCCAAAGGAAAGTTTACAATTGATGAGGTCGAATATTCACTCCCTGTTAATAATTTTGAAAATACCCTCCACGGTGGCATAATAGGCTTCGACAAACGAATTTGGGAAAGTTCAGCTTCCACAGTGGATAATGAAGCACAGTTAGAATTATCTCTAATCAGCAAAGATGGAGATCAAGGATACCCAGGCACAATATCAACAATTGTCACATATCGTTTTGATGATCAAAACAAATTAACTATTACTTATTTGGCTACAACTGACAAAACCACGGTTATTAATTTGACAAACCACACTTATTTTAATTTAGATGGTCATAATTCAGGGTCTATTCTTGATCACGAAGTGATGATAAATGCCTCTCATTATACTCCAGTGGATAACACTCTAATTCCTACTGGTGAGATAGCCGCCGTGAAGGGAACGCCAATGGATTTTCAAACCTCAAAACCAATTGGTCGTGATATTAGTATAGATGATCCGCAACTAAGTTTTGGACTAGGGTTTGATCATAACTGGGTCTTAAATAAATCAGATGAGAATACAATTAATTTAGCAGCAACTGTGTACTCACCCAAAACTGGTAAATTTATAAACGTTTATACTGATCAGCCTGGCATTCAGTTTTATACAGGTAATTTCTTAGATGGCAGTATTAAAGGAAAAAATGGGACATTTTATAACCACAGAAATGCATTTTGCTTAGAAACACAACATTTTCCAAACAGCCCTAATCAACATAACTTTCCCACTACAGAATTACGACCGGGAGAACAATACAAGACTACAACAATATTCGAATTTGGAATAAAAAAATAATAATTACTTTATATTTTTTTTCTTAAGCCAAGTATTTAAGCGGAAAAAGGCCGAGATAAACCTTCTTAAGGCTATGTTGTGAAATGTTTATTTAAATATATTACTATTCAACGCCAACTGCTTTTGCACCAGGACGTCTTGGGTCAGAATAACCATAAAATAGTCCATCTTTAGACATAACGCTTTGAAGGCTACCCATGCCGGCACTATTTTTATTGAAGTTTATTTTATGACCTTTTTGACGCAATAAAGATATCGTATCAGGGCTTATTCCGCCCTCGAGTAATAATTCTTCAGGGTACCATTGGTGATGAATTCTTGGTGCGACCGAGGCATCACCAATATTCATTCCGTATTCGAGTACATTCAGAATCATTTGCATATTTGCACTGATAATTTTCGAACCGCCGGGTGTTCCTGTCATGAGAAATGGTATACCATTTTTGGAAACCAGTACGGGTGACATGGAACTAACCGGGCGACGAAAAGGACTGATCATATTATTTTCACTACCCATCAAACCAAAGGCATCGGGAATATCCGGCCTTAATGTAAAGTTTCCTAGATTGTTATTCATTAAAATACCTGTACCTTCAATAACTACACCAGACCCAAATGAGAACATTAGTGTATATGTATTACCCACCATGTTTCCTTCACTATCCACCACCGAATAGTGAGTTGTTTCGTCGCTTTCATAAATACTTAGGTTGCCCGGTGCTATTTCTTCTGATGGAGTCGCTCTGTCCAAAGATATTTTTGCTGCCAGTGATTTTGCGTATTCTTTATTGATAAGAGCTTCGGTTGGAATATCAACGAAGTCCGGGTCACCAAGATATTTACTACGATCAGCAAATGCTAATTTCATAGCCTCTGCCGTAACATGAATAGCCTCCGCACTACCCGGACCCATTTCCTTGAGGGGAAAATTTTCCAGAATATTCAACATTTGGATCACATGAGTACCACCCGAACTAGGTGCTGGAACAGCAACTATGTCATAATCACGGAATGTACCACGAACAGGCTCACGTTCAATCACTTTATAAGCTGCGAGGTCTTTCATGGTAATTATGCCGTTATGTGCTTCCATATCGGCAACGATTTTCTCCGCAATACTTCCTTTATAAAAGGCATCAACGCCGTTTTGCGCTATTTCAGACAATGTCCACGCAAGGTCAGGTTGCTTAAATAGTTCGCCAACTTCGTAATTTGAGCCATCGGGTTTATAGAATTTCTTTAGCGCTGCAGCGTTGTTTTTGAGACGCACGCTTCTGGAAAGGTCTGCCGCTAAATCATAGGTCACGACTATCCCATCACGGGCAAGACGAATGGCAGGCTCCAATACTTCTGCGAGAGTCATTGTACCATAATTTTCTACGATATGTGCAAGACCTGCAACAGAACCTGGGACAGCCGAAGATTTATGTGAAAACCGATAGGAAGGGTCCATAACGGCGACTTCACCGTTTTTATCAAAAAACATATTTTTATTAGCTGCTTCTGGGGCAAACTCTCTAAAATCAACGGCGATTGTTTTGTTTAATTTAGCAACATGAATAAGCATAAAACCACCACCGCCGACATTACCCGCGCGTGGGAGGGTGACTGCTAGAGCAAAACCAAGAGCCGCACCAGCATCAATCGCATTTCCCCCGTTGCGCATAATTTCAGCAGTTATCTCGCTCGAAAGCGCATTATGACTGGCTACCATACCTTTACTGCCAATCACCGGATGATTAATCTCACTATATTCAAATAATGGTTCAGATGATTGTTCTTGTGCAAAAGAAATTGCAATATTCGTTACAGTAAAATTTGATGCAACTAATAATATTATAAGTTTTCTGAGCATAGCTCTTATTCCCTTTTTTAAGTGTTTATTTCAATCGTCTATTTTTGTCTAATAACAAATGACTTACCAACAAAGTCAGTTGGATTTACATTTTTTATAATTTGAGTTTTTCTGCCCTGCTTGGTTAAAAATGTAACCTCAACGATGACCTCACTTTGATTAGGCAATGCGAAGTGAACTGGTTGATTACTTTGACTGTTATAACCGTCACCTGTAGCAACCATCCGCAAACCAAGAAGTAACCCCTTCAAGTTATATATTCGCACTTCTGAGCCGGCACGATTTAACACGCCATTCTTATCGGCAACCGTAATCTGTAATGATTTTTTTCGTGCTTCATTAGAAATATTATTTCTCAAAACTGGATGACGCCCAGCAATATTATATCCCTCGGTAAGAGAAATATCTAAATCACCATCATTGTCATAATCTGCCCACTGAATACCATGATCAGCGCCACTAAGAGATGTTCTGTGAGTATCAACTTCAGTAAAGCGATTAGCATCGTTATGGAACAGTCGGTCATGAGGTGACCTTACACCCTCTTCATTTTGATGATATCCAGCAGCGTATAGGTCCAATAAGCCGTCATTATCATAATCACCCCAACTTGCACCCACCATATGATCATGTCCCTCAATGCCCATTTCGCTGCTTACTTCATCGAAAGTTCCATCACCTTTATTTTTGTAAAGTTTATTAATACCATATGTTGCGACGAACAAATCAAGGTGACCATCATTATTATAATCTCCCACTGCACAATCAACACCTCCCTCGCTGCGAGTTCTGAGGCCGCCTTCCAAGCCAAGTGTAGCGGCTATGTCAGTAAAATGACCGCCTTCATTTTTGTAAAGAGCGTCTTTACCTTCGCCTTGATTTGCCAAAAATAGATCCAAAAAACCGTCACTATTGTAATCAAACCAACACGCGCCAACCGTGGCGCGTGGATCCGCCAAGCCTGTTTCAACACTCACATCAACGAATTTCTGGCCGTCGTTGCTAAACAGAAAGTTAGGCCCAACTCTATCAGCGACGAAGAGGTCCAAAGTACCATTGTTATCATAGTCAATCCAATTAATTTGACGTGCGCTAACTTGCGGTATATCGACACGCATCTGCCTTGAAACATCAGTGAAACTTTGTGATTTTTCGTTACGATAAAGTTCATTGCCCTGGCGGTTACTACCAACATAAAGGTCAAGGTAGCCATCAGCGTTATAATCGCCCCAAGCAATAGACCTTCTTTCTTTTCCACCTGTAGGTAGTCCTAGAACTGGGCCTAAATTTGTAAATCCACCAAACTCATTATTATAAAGCCTTACATCGCCAGTTTTGAACGATATAACCAAATCAAGATCGCCATCATTATCATAATCCCCCCAAGCATTTGATAATGCCATATTTCCACCAAACGTATCTGGTTGTATCCGAGTAAAATTAGGTTCTTTTTCTTGGGCCATCGCGCTTCCACTTAAAGTGAAAATTAGAAGCATTGTAAAGTTGATTATTAGCTTTATGTACATTTTTATTTTTCCTATAAAATCATAAATTGGACTAGTTTTACTGAAGAGAAAAGAGCCAAGATAAAGGTATCAGAAGTGGAAATATAATCGCCAATAAGAGATAAAAAACCTAATACAACATTCGTTTTTTTATACGGGTTCCAACAATATTACCTATGAAAGCAGAGATAAACCAAACCCATCCACTTAAACTTGCACTACTAACACCACTAAAGAACGCTCCAATATTACAACCGTAGGCAATACGAGAGCCATAGCCCAGCATCAGGCCGCCCACCAATGAAACAACTATAAGTTTAAAACTGATATTCCACCTTAACTTATAAGTACCCATCAAGTGAGCTGCTATGAAAGAACCTAAAAATATCCCTAAGTTCATAACAGAGGTAATATCAAAGAAAATTGATTGATCTAATGCAGCAGAGTTTTTCCAATAAACCCAACTCGTCACATCAACACCAGTTAGACTTAATGCTTTCGAGCCCCACAAAACAAATGCACTTGTCACACCCCAAGGGCGACCCGCTAAAAGGAGTGTTAAGAAGTTAGCTAAAACAAGTAAAAGTATAACAGATAGGATCGGCCAGTGACCCTTTACAAGTCGTTTCCATCCCCGCACCCCATCGTCCTTCTCCTCATTATAAGCTAAGACTTTACCGTGACGGCGCTTTTCAAATACAAGCGTTATCAAGACTACAAAAGCACAAATCGATAGGGTTAGGCCAAGTCCACCTACAACCCCGAACTGAGAAGTTAAGTCGACACTTACGTTTGGTAAACTCCGCCAG
Organism: Kordiimonadaceae bacterium; assembly: GCA_018675425.1. Taxonomy (GTDB): domain Bacteria; phylum Pseudomonadota; class Alphaproteobacteria; order Sphingomonadales; family Emcibacteraceae; genus Pseudemcibacter. The sequence goes on along the minus strand of JABGYD010000057.1, from coordinate 72,278 downwards.
AAAGCAATATCATAAGCACCCCAAACCCCCCCAATAATAAACCCTAAAAGCGTGATAAATATACGCGCACTTCCGGCTCCTGCCCACGAAAGAACTCCTGAAGCACAGCATCCACCAAGTTGCATCCCAACTCCAAAGAGAAAACTTCCAAAAATTGTGGCTATACCAAAAGGAACAACAAAGCCAATCACGTCAGAACCAAATAAACTTCCGTGTGCGAGAATAGGATAAAAGACTGCTGATGCAAGGGCCAGAATAAGCATTTGCGCGCGAAGCCCGCGTCCATCACGTTGAGTGATCCAAGATGACCAACCACCCGTAAAGCCAAAATTACCAAAGACAAGGGTAAGTCCAATCATAACACCTACTAACGATAGCAAGGCATGAGCCAGGCCGGCAGTATGATTAATTACTGCAACAAGAACCGCCGTTATTATGAAGGAAATTATTCGCCAAAGATTATAATTTGGTACTCTACTCAAATTGGAAGTTTGTGTTTTAGCCATTATCTACCCCTAACTATTCATTAGTGTACATAATTAAAATTAATCAGTCCAGTTGTAGGCCCATACAAGTACTGAGGCCTTCGAATTATTGCGTCAATTAATTCACCTTTCCTAACTAAGCGTTCAATGCTTGATCTAAGTCAGCAATTATATCATCAATGTCTTCAATACCAACTGAAAGCCGAATAACGTCAGGTCCTGCCGCGGCAGCAATTTGTTCTTCTTCATTTAATTGACTATGCGTTGTCGAAGATGGATGTATTATTAAACTCCTGGCATCACCAATATTAGCAAGATGTGTAAATAATTTCACATGTTCAACCATTTTTTTGCCCGCTTCATATCCACCAGTTAAACCAATAGTCATGACCGCACCTGCTCCTTTTGGCATATATTTTTGGTGTAAAGAGTAATACGGATCATCTTTAAGCCCTGCATAGGAAACCCATTTAACCTTATCGTGGTTCTTTAGATAAGTAGCTGCCTTAAGCGAATTTTCACAGTGCCGCTCCATTCTTAAGGCAAGCGTCTCAATTCCATTTAATATATAAAATGCATTCTGGGGAGACAAACACTGTCCAATATCGCGCAAGGAAAGAACCCGGCAAGCGATAATGAAACCTATATTACCCATCGCCGCACCAAAAACATCTGCAAGAACCATATCATTATAGCTATCACAGGGTGCTGAGAGGGTTGGATACTTGTCATTTTTAAGCCAATCAACCTTACCACTATCAACAATTAATCCACCAATGCTATTACCATGGCCACCAAGGAATTTGGTGAGTGAATTGACAACAATATCTGCCCCATGTTCGATAGGCCGACAAAGATAGGGTGTGGCAAGCGTGTTATCAACAACCAGAACGATACCAGCGTCGTGAGCAACCTTTGCTATAGCAGAAATATCAGTAATAATGCCGCCTGGGTTTGCTAAACTTTCAATAAATATAGCCTTTACATTATCATTCAATGCTTCCTTAAATTTCTCAGCAGTAGGTTCAACAAATGTTGTATTCCAACCAAATTTTTTAAAACTAGTTCCCATTTGGGTAATTGATCCGCCATAAAGCTTTTTCGAAGCTAATATTTCATCCCCTGTTTCTAAAAGCGTGTGAAATACAGTAAACTGGGCGGCATGTCCGCTTGATACTGCTAACCCAGCAACCCCTCCTTCAAGTGCAGCAACCCGCTTTTCCAATACGTCCGTCGTTGGGTTCATCAACCGTGTATAAATATTACCAAATTCATTTAAACTAAAAAGGTTAGCAGCATGCTCTGTATTGTTGAATTTATAAGCGGATGTCTGATAAATAGGTACGGCACATGCCCCTGTTGTTGGGTCGGGTTGTTGGCCAGCATGCAAGGCTAGGGTTGGTAATTTATATTTTTCTGACATATTTTTTCCAATTTACTATAATTTTTTAACAACAAAATAACTACTATCATCTATTTATTGTTACTTAAATAAACCATAAAGTTTAAAATGCAAATCAGAACATCAATTATTTATCTTTAGACTATAAAAATATAACTACCCTCACGAAAAGCTTTATCCTTAAGTTTTAGTAACGGGTTGATCAGGTAACGGATGATAGTTTTTTTCCATTTAATATATCAACTTCTGCAACCATACTTGGTAAAATTGGAAGATCACCAGTTTCAGATGATAAAAAACCACCATATCTCTAACAATAGGTTTTAAATTTTGCTTAAAGTTATAATAAAAATTGTGTCCATGGCCCCTTTATAGCAAGAGTTTGGGTTGGGTATTGAACATTTACAAACATGGTTGTACCATCAGGTGAAAAACAGACACCCGCAGTTTCAGATTTAACATTAACCTTGGCTAGGGTGTAAAGTTCACCTGATGGTGTAATTCCCCTTATATGATTTATTGTACCGTCATAATGATCTTCACAAATGATAAGATGACCGTTTGGTGCAACAGTGATATTATCGCCTAGACCAAATGTCTCTTTTTGTACGGATTCGAAAAAGAGTTGTAGTCGACCTGGATCATCAGCCTCATCAGGCTTACCTTCATTGAGTGACGGTTTGTATCTCATCACCTGCCCAAGGTTTTTAACACCCCCAGTTGAGCAGCAGAAATAAAGCTCATTATCACCCCAGAAGATCCCTTCACCACGGGCAAATACTGCCGCACCATTTTTAAACCCGCGCATCCTAAGATCATCTTCAGGGCTCTCTATATTTTCTAGATCAATCCACCTTACATTGCGCCAGCTTTCCGGCTCAAACGATCTGCCGTCCCAGTTTCGACTGTCAAATCCGCTCGCAACATCCTGAACACCTAATGCCTGTAATTTTCCACCTTTAAGGAGGTCTCCATAAACATTAGGGATAAATCGGTAGAATAAACTGTTTTCGCGGTCCTCTGTAAGATAAACAATACCCGTCCTCGGATCAACCGCTGCCGCTTCATGGTTAAAACGCCCCATAGCTTTGAGAGGTATAGGCTTGACTGGCCCATTTGCGTTCGCCATCACCTCAAATACCCATCCATGATCATGTTGGCAACCCTCACCAGATTTGCGTGTGGTTTCTTCGCATGTTAGCCAGCTTCCCCAAGGCGTAATGCCACCAGCACAATTGGTTGAGGTCCCAACCAGACTGTAATATTCACTTACCCGCTTTTCTTCAGCCACATCATAAATAATCGTTGTTGTTCCCCCTAGGAGTGGTTCACCGACATCCGTATGATCATAGGCGTGACTAAGTAAAGGTTTTAGTTTTTTAAGTTCTTCTGGATCAGGATTTTTGTGGCCAATTTCATGGTTTCTCACAAGCGCTACTTTTGATCCCTCAAGTGCAAAGCATCCCATACCGTCAGCATTTTTTGGCACCACATAGCCGTCATCCATTTGATCTCCCTGCCTAGATATAGTTTTGTAGCTAAAACCCTCTGGCAAATCCAATATAGCGTCACGGGCTTCCACCAGCGGCCCATAGGCTGGTATACTTTTTGACTTTGCTTCATAAGAACAACCTGACAAATAATTAGTAAGCCCGGCAAATGCCAAACTACCCGCACCGGCCACAAATTTTCTACGCGTTACTTTCATGATGTTCTCTCCATATACTTTTTTATAATATCAAGCACTTTTTTTATAATATCAAGCACTTTTCTGATTAAAAATCACGATCTTAAACCGATCTTTTTTATTTTTAAAAAAGGCTTTTAACAATAGGTATTTATATAGATCAAGTGTTCGCTAGCCAATAAAAAGGACCTAGCCATTTCTAGCTAAGTCCCTGTTATTATTGGTGGAGCTAAGCGGGCTCGAACCGCTGACCTCTACACTGCCAGTGTAGCGCTCTCCCAGCTGAGCTATAGCCCCAAATTTCATTTATTTCTGATTTCAAATGAAGTGGATATAATTTATTGGGCACAATCAATTAGCATCTTGTCCATTTATTAATAATAAAGGATATAGAGACTAATTATTCTTCTACGGTTGGTTTCGAGTACGGTGCGTCAACAACAGCAGCAACATTTGTATCATCATCATCGCTGAGAACTACGGTATTGTCGTCAGGTGAAATTTCAATATCATCGTCGTCCTCACTCAAGAGTGCATCGTCATCTAGGAGGCTTTCTGCTGCCTCTTCTGCAACTTCAGCTTTCCGCTTTTCTGAAATAAGTTCAATAGAATGTGTTTTACTCTTAAGAATAATCTCAGGCTTGAATTTATGTTCACAATCAATACAAACAATTGGTTCAAACTCGCCAAGATCGTAAAATCTTGTTCCACATTTTGGGCATTGACGTTTTTCGCCCCATTCAGCTTTTACCAAAGTATTTCTCCTAAGAACATTTTGTTCATAAATACATAAAAAACAATGATTTGCCATTTTATTAGGCCACTGTCAAAGCCTAATATGACAAAAGTGTGAAGAATAGAAAAAAAAATGAAAAAAATATCGATAAAACTTGATAAAAAAGTGATACTAATAGCCAAATATATGTTAATTCACTCTTTAATTAATCAATCTAAGCGGATAAAAAAAATATGCATAAACTCAGCTCATCAAAAACTGGGCCCTTATTAGGATCTATAACCGTGCCGGGTGACAAATCTATATCGCACCGCGCACTTATAATGGGAGCGCTTGCAGTTGGTGAGAGTAAAATCTCAGGTCTCCTCGAAGGAGAAGACGTTCTTGGCACTGCAAGCGCACTGCGCGCGCTTGGGGCAGATATTTATAAAGATGATAATACAGTGTGGCACGTTCACGGTGTTGGTATTGGTGGCTTAAGAGAGCCAGAAATATCGCTCAATATGGGCAATAGTGGAACAGGAGTACGCCTACTTATGGGGCTTGTCGCCACTCACCCTATACAAGTAACATTTACTGGAGACAGTTCATTATCTTCAAGACCAATGAAACGCATCACAAATCCTCTAGAAATATTTGGAGCAAAGTTTTCTGGTAATAGTGAAGGAACACTTCCTATAAAAGTCATTGGTGCCAAATCCCCCATACCCATTTTGTACGAAATGCCCATGGCATCTGCACAGGTTAAATCTGCTATAATGCTTGCCGGCCTTAACACCCCAGGCCGGACAACTGTAGTAGAAAAATTTGCCACGCGCGATCATTCAGAGCGTATTTTTAAGTATTTTGGCGTGCCAATTGTAATTGATGAGGATAATATTCATGTAAGTGGGCACGCTGAATTAACGGCAAGAGACATGACTGTTCCTGCAGATCCATCATCAGCTTCCTTTTTAGTTGTAGCAGCACTCATAACGGAAGGATCTGACTTAACAATTAAAAACGTCGGAATGAACCCCGCTCGTATTGGATTATTTGAAACTCTTTTAGATATGGGCGGTCAAATTTATTTTGAAAATAAACGTCAATCTTGCGGCGAAGATATTTCAGATATTCACGTAAAATATTCAAAACTTAAGGGTATAAAGGTCCCGCATGAAAGAGCACCTTCCATGATTGATGAGTATCCCGTACTCTGTGCAGCAGCTGCAAATGCCGAAGGTAACACGATCATGCGAGGTATAAATGAACTACGTGTCAAAGAAAGTGACCGTATTGCTGTAATGGTGAAAGGCCTTAAGGCTAGTGGCGTTAATGTTATTGAGCACGATGATGGTATGACTGTCTCTAAGTCCGAGGTTATTGGTGGAACATTAGTTGAAACTCATCTTGATCACCGCATTGCCATGTCATTTCTTATACTTGGGTTGAATTCAAAAGAATCAATCTCTATTGACGACGGAAGGGTCATTGAGACGAGTTTTCCAGGATTTAAGGATCTCATGAATTCACTTGGAGCTCAAATATGCTCTTAAGTAAAAAACTTATCATTGCCCTGGATGGTCCAGCTGCATCAGGTAAAGGAACCCTCGGTCGCCGCTTAGCGGCTCACTACAACCTTGCACTTCTCGATACCGGGGCTCTCTACCGAGCAGTTGGGTGGAATGTAATACAAAAAGGAGGAAATCCAAGTAATGTAATCGATGCCTTGGAGGCTTTGAAAGATTTATCCAATATAGATTTGTCAAATAAAGAATTGAGAAGCGAATCAATCGGCACAGCCGCATCTCAAGTTGCGGCACTTCCTACAATAAGGCATGCTTTGGTTGATTTTCAACGGACTTTTGCCAATAATCCACCACCAAATAAAAATGGCACCATCCTTGATGGACGCGACATAGGTACTGTTATCTGCCCTGACACCCCATTCAAAATTTTCATCACAGCAGACGTTGAAATACGTGCAAAACGGAGGTTTTTGGAAGAGTTTGGAAATGATGAAAATGCTAAGGAATATAAAAAAATCCTAAATAAACTCAGGGATCGTGATAAACGGGATACAAGCAGAGCATCCTCCCCACTTAAACAAGCTAAAAATGCCCACTTGATAGATACAAGTTATTCAGATATAGAAGCCGTGTTTGATGCAGCTATCAAGTTTGTTTCAAGTAAAATGTAAAGTAATAACACCTGCTAATGACATCTACTGATCTAACTCTTTTATGAGTCAGATTTTTTTTATGAGGCAGATTTTTTATTTTATTAACATTAACACTAACCATTTTATTAAGGTTATCGAAAATAGTCGACGGCCCGAAATAAAAGCAGGGTGTCCCGCTAATGGGATAGATCGCCCGCATGAATAGGTAATAATAATGACTGAACTTAATGTTCCAACTACCGAAGACTTCGCAGCAATGCTCGAAGATTCTCTTGGTCCTGAAGGCAAGTTTGACGGCAAAGTCGTCACAGGGATCATCATTGCAGTAGATAAAGAATCTGCAACAATAGATATTGGTCTCAAAGCCGAAGGTCGGGTTCCACTTAAAGAATTCGCTGATCACGGACAATCAGCTGAACTCAAAGTTGGTGACACTGTTGAGGTTTTCGTTGAGCGTATAGAAAACGCTAAGGGCGAAGCAATGCTATCGCGTGAAAAGGCACGTCGTGAAGAATCATGGACTGTCCTAGAAAAGTCTTATGAAGCAGAGGAGCGGGTTAATGGCGTTATCTTTGGTCGTGTCAAGGGCGGCTTTACAGTTGACCTTTCAGGCGCTGTTGCTTTTCTACCAGGTAGTCAAGTTGATGTCCGTCCAATACGCGATGTCACACCACTTATGAATATTGAGCAACCATTTCAGATACTTAAAATGGATCGCAAGCGTGGTAATATTGTTGTATCAAGACGTGCTATTCTTGAGGAAACACGCGCTGAACAACGCACAGGAATTATAGAAAACCTAGCTGAAGGTAAAACTGTTGAAGGTATTGTTAAGAATATTACTGACTACGGTGCCTTCGTTGACCTTGGTGGTATTGATGGTCTTCTTCACGTTACTGATATTTCGTGGAAACGAATTAACCATCCATCAGATATCCTGACTATCGGCGATACAATTGACGTTCAAATTATTCGTCTAAATCCAGATACGCAACGTATTTCCCTGGGTATGAAACAACTTACAGAAGACCCATGGTCAACAATCACAAGCAAGTATCCAATTGGAACAAAACTAACTGGCCGAATCACGAACATCACCGATTATGGTGCCTTTGTTGAGCTTGATGATGGCGTTGAAGGTCTTGTTCACGTTTCAGAAATGAGCTGGGTTAAAAAAAACGTGCATCCTGGCAAGATTGTATCAAGTAGCCAAGAAGTTGAAGTTATGGTTCTTGAAATCGATGGCGAGAAACGACGTATCAGCCTTGGTCTGAAGCAGTGTAAAGATAATCCATGGCTCTCATTTGCTGACAAATTCCCAACAGGCACAGAAATTGAAGGTGAAGTTAAGAATATCACTGAATTTGGTCTGTTTATCGGCCTTGAAGGCGAAATGGACGGCATGGCTCATTTATCTGATTTAGACTGGAATAAGTCTGGTGAAGAGGCCATTGCTGAATATAAGAAAGGTGATATGGTTAAAGCCATCATCCTTGATGTTGATACTGACAAAGAACGTATTTCTCTCGGTATCAAACAACTAAAGGGTGATCCTGTTAATGCAATTTCTGGTCTAAAGAAAGGTGGAACTGTAACATGTACTGTTACAGAAGTAACTGAAAACGGTCTCGAAGTAAGCGTTGGTGAAGAAGAAGGGATGAAAGCCTTTATTCGTCGTTCAGACCTTAGCCGTGATCGTGCTGAGCAACGCCCAGAGCGCTTTTCTGTTGGTGATAAGCTTGATGCTAAAGTGACGACCCTTGATAAGAAAGCTAGAAAAGTTAGCCTTTCTATCAAACAGCTCGAAATTTCTGATGAAAAAGAAGCTGTGGCTCAATACGGATCATCTGATAGTGGGGCTAGTCTTGGAGATATTCTTGGAGCAGCTATTGCTGATGCAAAGCCGGCTAAGAAAAAAGCAGCTCCTAAAAAGGCTGCTGTAAAAAAAGATGCCGAGCCGGCTAAGAAAAAAGCAGCTCCTAAAAAGACTGCAGCAAAAAAAGATGCCGAGCCGGCTAAGAAAAAAGCAGCTCCTAAAAAGACTGCAGTAAAAAAAGACGCGGAGCCGGCTAAGAAAAAAGCAGCTCCTAAAAAGACTACTGCCAAAAAAGTCGCAAAATAAAAAAACTTGTCTTTTAGTTGAATTATTTAACCCGCCCGGATTTTTCGGGCGGGTTTTTTGCATAACTTCATATATTGATTCTCTCTGATCAATATTGATCAGATCAAAAAAGCATAAAGTCTTACTTTTTTATATAAATTAACTCCATTTTATATAAAAAACAAGATTTATAAGGACTTAGCCTTGACGAACTTACAACTCTCTGGCAATTTAGAATTTAAGTACAATATTGTAACTATATTAATATGCAGGGACTTGAATATGATAAAGTCGGAGATGATAGCAAAATTAGTGGATGCCAATCCTCACCTTTATCAACGTGACATAGAACGTATCGTCAATACTATATTTGAAGAAATTACAAACGCCCTTGCTGAAGGTAATCGCGTTGAACTTCGTGGATTTGGTGCATTTTCAGTCAAGGATCGCCCTGCTCGCGCTGGTCGTAATCCCCGGACTGGGCAAGCTGTAGATGTACCGGCCAAGAGTGTGCCTTATTTTAAAACAGGTAAAGATCTGCGGGAAAAGTTAAATAACAAATAAGTTGTTATTGAACTAGCAGCATGTAACCGCAAATAAGAAGGGCTTAAATCATGCGCTTTATCTTTTATTTTGCTTTCATCACCTTTACTCTTCTCTGTATTATTATTGCGGTGTCTAATAACTCACTAGTAAACTTCAGTTTAGAGCCTTTACCTGTAAATATTGTTATTCCAAAATTCTGGTTAGTTTTTGTAGGAATTTTTATTGGACTTTTAGGTGGTTGGATTGTTTCTATATATTCCAGTATATCGCAAGCAAAACGTCGGAGATTGACCGATAAGAAAATTAAAGAACTCGAAAAAAAAATAAAATCTTCTTCACCACCTAATATTGATTTGTAAAAAGACTAAAAGCATGGCAAAACCCCATCAGAATAACTTAAACGGAACCGACGATGGCAAACCTAAAACCCTCCGAACGCATCTTATGCGCACTTGATACAACTAATGTGGCGCAAGCCAGCACACTCGCAGCAACACTTAGCTCAGATGTGGGTGGTATAAAGTTAGGTTTAGAGTTTTTTGGGGCTAATGGTCCGCAAGGTTATAAAGAAATAATAAAAGCTAACCAAAATATTTTTCTTGATTTAAAACTTCATGATATTCCAAATACAGTAGCTAAGACGATTCACTCTTTAATGCGATTGCACCCCAAAATTATGACAATTCACACGGCTGGCGGATACGCGATGATGGTGGCCGCCGCAAATGCTGCCACAGAAGCTGCGGCTCAAGAATGTTGCCCTCGTCCTTTGATTGTTGGCGTTACAATCCTTACTAGTTTAGACGAGGCAGACTTAACTGCTATTGGCTACCAAGATAGTTTGCCAAACCAAGTTTTGAAAATGGCCAAGTTAGCAAAGAAGAGTGGCCTGGACGGTGTTGTGTGTTCACCACACGAAATTGAATTAATTAGAGATACATGCGGCCCTGATTTTAAATTGGTTGTTCCTGGCATCCGCCCAGCCGGCAGCAGAAAAGGCGACCAAAAGCGTGTTATGACACCGAAAGAAGCCATTAATCTGGGTGCAGATTTCTTAGTAATTGGAAGACCTATTACTCAGGCGGATGACCCTGTTGCTGCCGTGCGGGCAATCGTTGAAGAAATAAATAGTTGATCGTGATGGCTAAAGTAAAAATTTGCGGCCTATCAACTAAAGAAACAGTTTTAACCGCCGTTAAAGCTGGAGCAAAGTATATTGGACTTGTATTTTATCCACCATCCCCGAGAAATGTTACCATTAATCAGGCGGCTGAAATTTTAGCAACCCCCTACCAAGATATACTCACAGTCGGCGTTTTTGTTAATCCCAGCGATGCCCTGCTCACTAACGTCCTAAAAGTTGTTAATCTTGATGTTATTCAGCTTCATGGCAACGAGGATCCAGAGCGAGTTAAATATATTAGCACCCGATTTGCTAAAAGTGTAATGAAGGCAATTTCTGTTTCTGATGTCAGTGACCTCAATAAGGCCAAAGAATATGAGAGTGTATGTGATATGTTACTCTTTGATGCTAAGGCACCCATTGAAATGCATAACGCGCTTCCAGGTGGAAACGGATTAGTATTTGATTGGAAGCTAATTGCTGATTATCAATGGAATGTTCCTTGGATGTTATCGGGAGGTCTCCATGCAAAAAATGTACAAGAAGCAATCAAAATAAGTGGTGCAAAAATTGTTGATATTTCGAGCGGCCTTGAATCCGAACCAGGAAATAAAGATATAAGTATGATAGAAACGTTTATGAAAGTAATTCAGGAAACTAAAGAATGAGTGATAAAAATATGAATAGCTACCGGAACAGTCCTGATGAAGATGGTCATTTTGGAATATTCGGCGGGCGATATGTAGCTGAAACATTGATGCCCCTTATACTAGAAGTGGAAAAAACTTACAGGGCTGCAAAGGATGATCCAACTTTTAAGGCAGAGTTTAATGAACTTCTTAAGGAGTATGTAGGTAGACCTAACCCACTTTATTATGCAAAACGCCTAACGGAACACCTTGGTGGTGCAAAAATATATTTTAAACGCGAGGAGCTTAATCATACCGGGGCCCATAAAATAAATAATTGTGTTGGGCAAATATTACTAGCTCGTCGTATGGGTAAAACACGTATAATTGCAGAAACTGGTGCAGGGCAGCACGGCGTTGCAACTGCAACAGTTTGTGCACTTTTTGGCATGCCTTGCGTGATCTATATGGGGGCTAAAGATATTGAACGTCAAAAACCAAATGTCTTTCGTATGAAACTCCTTGGAGCCGAGGTTATTGCAGTTACATCTGGGTCTGAAAGTCTCAAAGATAGCATGAACGAGGCTATGAGAGATTGGGTCGGCAACGTGGAAGATACTTTTTACATTATTGGTACTGTAGCTGGACCTCATCCCTACCCTGAACTAGTCCGGGACTTTCAGTGCGTTATTGGAAATGAAACACGTGAGCAAATTCTTGAAAAAGAAGGACGTCTTCCTGATAGTCTTGTCGCGTGCGTCGGCGGTGGCTCAAACGCCATTGGTCTTTTTCATCCATTTCTTGATGATGATGTTGAAATGTATGCGATTGAAGCAGCTGGACATGGCGTTGAAACTGATAAACATGCTGCTTCCCTCTCCGGGGGAACTCCAGGTATACTTCACGGCAACAGAACTTATCTTCTTATGGATGATGACGGGCAGATACAGGAGGCTCATTCTATTTCAGCTGGATTAGATTATCCTGGCATTGGACCTGAGCATAGTCACCTTCATGAAATTGGTAGAGTGAAGTACGTACCGATCAGAGATACGGAGGCTCTCGAGGCCTTTCAACTTTGTTCAAAGCTAGAAGGTATTATTCCAGCGCTGGAATGTGCTCACGCTATTGCCTATATTTGTAAGCTAGCACCAGACCTACCTAAAGATCATCTAATGATTATGGGCTTAAGCGGCCGTGGTGATAAAGATATATTTACAGTAGCTGAAGCACTTGGTGAGGATATCTAGAATATGGGTATTTCAAGAATAAATGCGAAATTTGAACAATTAAATTCTGAAGGTCGCGCCGGACTAGTCACTTTTACCACAGCAGGTGACCCTGATTATAATACAGCTCTGAATATCCTAAGAGGACTTCCGGGTGCCGGTGCAGACATCATTGAGCTAGGAATGCCCTTTTCTGACCCGATGGCAGATGGCCTTGCTATTCAGGAAGCCAGCATTCGTGCACTTAAGGGTAATATGACCCTAAAAAAAACTCTTGAGATGGTTTGTAGTTTTAGGAAACATGACCAAGATACGCCTATAATCCTTATGGGGTATTATAACCCAATCTATATTTACGGTGTACAAAATTTCATTGAGGACGCTCTAGCAGCAGGTATTGATGGTATGATAGTAGTAGATTTACCACCTGAAGAAGATAAAGAATTAGCCATTCCAGCAAATGATGCGGGCATGGCGATGATACACCTTGCTACACCAACTACTGACCAAAATCGTTTAAATAAAATTCTTGAGAATGGATCCGGGTTTTTATATTATGTTACAATTGCTGGTGTGACGGGGACCGCCAAGCCTGACCTTAAACCAGTTAAGACTGCATTAAATAATTTTAAAAAAATATCACAAATACCAATTGCAGTAGGTTTTGGTATTAAAACCCCAGAAGATGCCGCGCAGTTTGGAAAATTTGCTGATGCAGTTGTTGTTGGCTCTGCAATTGTAGATATTATAAAAAATAACATAAACCAAGAAAATGTTGCAAATTCTGATCTAGAAGTTAAAGTTCTTTCCTTTGTAGGTAAACTTGCAAACGGTGTCCAAAATGCTAGAAAAAAACACGAGGGCTTTCTATGAACTGGTTAACAAATTTTGTACGTCCTAAAATTCAGAGCATTATAGGGCAAAAATCTGAAACTCCAGATAACCTCTGGCACAAATGCAAGGGCTGCGGGCAGTTACTCTATGTAAGTGATGTTGAAAAAAATCTAAATATTTGTCCTAGCTGTGACCATCATGAGCGTATTGGTCCAACGGAGAGATTTAAAAACCTTTTTAATAACGGTGAATATAAGCTAGTTAAACTTCCGGTACCGACTGACGATCCTCTTAAATTTAAAGATCAAAAAAAATATACGGAACGTCTCAAAGCTGCTAGAGCAAAAAGTGAATATAAAGATGCAATCGCAGTTGCTTACGGGAAAATGGGAGACGTCAGTACTGTAATTGCTGTACAGAACTTCCTATTTATGGGTGGATCAATGGGTGTTGGAGTTGGCGATGGTATCGTTGCTGCATCTAACCAAGCCATAGAGAAGAATTCTCCTCTTATTTTGTTTGCTGCGGCTGGGGGTGCTCGTATGCAGGAAGGTATTTTGTCTTTAATGCAGATGCCCCGCTGTACGGTTGCTGTGCAACGTCTGCGTGACGCGGGTCTACCCTATATTGTTGTACTTACCGATCCAACTACGGGTGGAGTTACTGCTTCATACGCTATGCTTGGTGATATTCAAATAGCTGAACCTAATGCATTGATATGCTTTGCAGGTCCTCGGGTAATAAAAGATACTATTAGGGAAGAATTGCCTGAAGGCTTTCAGCGCAGTGAATACCTTTTAGAGCACGGTATGATAGACATGATAGTGCACAGAGCGAAGATGAAAGAAAAATTAACCCAACTTCTAAACCTCCTTGTAAATAAGGAAGCTTAGTCACTGAAAATGAATAACATAACTAGTGACAAAATACTTAAACGCCTCCTTAAATTACATCCCAAAACTATCGATCTCTCCCTTGGGCGAATGCAAGATATTTTGAATAAACTTGGTAATCCTGAAAAGAAATTGCCGCCAGTTATTCATGTTGCTGGTACCAATGGGAAAGGTTCTACCACAGCCTATTTACGATCAATTCTAGAATCGGCAAACCTGTCTATACATGTATATACATCACCCCATCTTGTCCGATTTGCAGAACGAATTCGTTTGAATGGAAAGATTATTAGTGAAAATTATCTTGAGGAAGTTCTAGAGGCCTGCGAGGAAATAAATGCTGGCGAGCCCATAACTTATTTTGAAATCACAACTGCAGCAGCCTTTAAGGCATTCGCTGACAACCCTGCAGATGTTCTAATACTTGAAGTTGGCTTGGGTGGGCGCTTTGATGCTACCAACGTTGTTGACCAACCTCTCAGCACAGTAATCACCCCCGTCTCCCTTGACCACGAATACTTTTTAGGAAATAATTTACTTAGCATAGCATACGAAAAGGCAAGTATAGCAAAAACAAATACCCCCCTGCTCTCGGCAAAACAACAGCCGGCCGTCAATAAAGTAATCCATGAAGTTGTAACCTCAAAAGGGGGAAAACTTATTACTGAATGGGACTACCAAATTAAAAGTAACGGTTTTACTTATAGTGATAGTCAAGGGAGCCTGGATTTACCAATTCCAAACTTACATGGCACTCATCAGGTTTCAAATGCGGCACTTGCCATCGCAGTGCTTAGGCATCAGGATAAAATTTTAATTAATGAAGAACACTTAGCAAAGGGCATCACTAATGCTAAGTGGCCTGCTCGCATGCAGAATATTACTAATAGTCGTTTCGGTAAATTACTTAATAATGGAAGTGAACTTTGGCTAGACGGGGGGCATAATCCAGCCGCTGGTCAGGTTGTCGCAGACAGCTTTAAAGATAGAAAACTCATCCTAATATGCGGTATGATGGAAAACAAAGATGCCTCTGGTTATATTCAAGCATTTAAGAAAAGAATCTCTAAATTTTACGGCCTTCAAATTGATGGTGAGGCGAGCCATTCAGCCGCCAACATAATTAAAATTGCAAGGTCTTTAAAGGTTAATTCAGCGGCTACAAATAGTGTTGAAGAAGCTTTAGTAAAAATAGGTAATAAACATGAGGTCACCGTTATTATTTGTGGTTCACTATATCTTGCCGGACAAGTACTGGCTGATAATGCCTTGATCCCAGATTAATCAATGTTAGACTAAACGAAATGATCATAGACAGGATAAGCCGATGTCCAAAACCCGCCTTTACTTAATCACCCCATCCACTTTTAATTTAAATAAATTTGCAGGCAGCCTAACGGAGGCCCTGGAGGGTGGGGATGTGGCTAGCGTCCAACTCCGGATGAAAGAAAGTAATGATGAAGATATTATTGAAGCAGCAAAAGTACTTATGCCTATTTGTCACGCCAAAGATGTCGCATTTATTATTAATGACAACGCAGATATTGCAAAAATTGTTGGTGCTGACGGAGTTCATATTGGTCAAGAGGACCCTACTTTAGAAGAGGTTCGAAGCATTATTGGTGTTAATAAAGTTATCGGCGTGACTTGTAAGGATAGCAAGCATATCTCCATGACAGCCGGCGAGCAAGGGGCCGACTATGTTGCTTTTGGGGCTTTTTTCCCGACTAAAACAAAATCTATGGCAACGACTGCTTACCCAGAAATACTTCAGTGGTGGCAAGATATTTTTGAAATACCCTGTGTTGCCATTGGCGGCATAAACTCTTCAAATGCCTCCTCAATTGCAAAAGCGGGCGCAGATTTTGTTGCCGTATGTTCCGGTGTATGGGATCATCCTGATGGTCCAAAAATAGCTGTTACTGAAATAAATGAAGCGATTAACACTTAAATGAATGAATTTCCCATTCTTTACAGCTTTAGACGCTGCCCATACGCAATGCGCGCAAGACTAGTTTTACTTTCTTGCCAAATTAAATGCGAATTGCGGGAGGTTGTACTCCGTAATAAACCCCAGCAAATGGTTAACATCTCACCCAAGGCTACTGTTCCAGTGCTCGAGCTCGTTGATGGCGTAATTATTGACGAAAGCTGCGATATTATAATTTGGGCTGTGAAAAAAAATGACCCAAATCAATGGCAACCACACTTGAAAGAAATGGAGGAACTCGTCAAGATCAACGATAATCAATTTAAAATTCATCTTGATAAATATAAATATTCGAGCCAAAATCCAGAGCTTACAAAAGATGTCCATAGAGAAAATTGCAACTTTTATCTGAAATTAATTAATGAAAAATTAAAAGGATCTAACTTTTTAAGCGCAGATAAGCAGACCGTGACAGATCTTTCTATTTTCCCATTCATTCGTCAATTCGCTTTTGTTGATAAAGATTATTTTGATAAATTACCATATCCGCACCTACAAAAATGGCTCCAATACCACTTGCAAAGCGAACTTTTTCAAAATATCATGACTAAATATGATCCGTGGCATGAGGGGCAGGATATAATTTACTTTCCCTAATCAACTGTTGCCTCAGTAGGGCAATAAAGTACAAAATAGAGGCCTATTATCTCCTTCTCGTAAAATAGAGTATCAAAAGACATAAGATAAACGGCCCCGCACGTTCAAGAAAATCTCCGGGCGCATCTGGCCGCAAAAAGAATATAATAGTCATAAGAAAACCAAAAATCATCGATGGCAAAATAGCCCGAGAGTTTACTCTTACACCCGCGAGCCTCATGAATATCACCGGCCCTATACTTGCACCCAATGCATTCCAAGCAAACAGAACTCGAGAAAAAATATCACTCGGGAGGTATATTGAAGTAATCACCGCAAATACACAAAGAACGGCAATAACGATCCTTGATACAAATAGTTTGCTATGCCCCTCGGCTTCCTCCCCCATTAGATCGTGAGCAATTGATGATGCTGATACCAGCAGCTGGCTATCTGCAGTTGACAGAACGGCACTCAACACTGCGGCAACCATTATCCCACCTAAAACAACCGGTAATAAGCTATCTGTAAGCATAAAGAAAATATCTTCGGCATTAGAAATTTCGTTTACCATAATGCTTCCACACATTCCCAGAATTATCATCCCAATCATGCTGACCGCAACACAGCTTATTGCTATAATTTGAGCCACACGCATTTTTACATTTTTTTTCATTGACATAAATCGAATGAGCAGGTGCGGCTGTCCTAATGCACCGAGGCCAATGGACATGCTACCAAGCACAAACCCTATCAACATTAATCCAGTGTTTGATCCACCCAGGGATAGCTGCTCTAACGAAGCGGATGCTTTATAATTTTGCCAAAAATCACTAATTCCCCCAACCTCAATCAATGCCAGAGTTGGAAGCAACAAAGATGCCACCATCATTAATGTCCCTTGCAGCGTATCCGTCAGACTAACCGCCCAAAAACCACCGAGCATAGTATAGATCATGATAACAAATCCTCCAAGAAGGATGCTATTTCTAAGCGAAAGGTCAAAGGTAACCGCAAATGTTCCCCCGGCGGCCTGAAGTTGTGCGGCAACATAAAACATAAAACAAAAAATAATAATTAATGCAGTAAATACTCGAATATTCTTTTTTGTTTTATCACTTCCCTCGAGAATAAGGATATCTGTTACGGTCACTAATTTTTTTTCATGTGAAAGCTTTTGTAGACGAGGTGCTACCCATACCCAGGAGAAACCATGACCAAGTGCAAGACCCGGCACTACCCAGAGCGCAGAAATACCAACAGCATAACCAATACCGCTTAAGCCAAGCATGACCCAGGCAGAAGCTGAACTCGCTACGTAACTCATTGACGCAACGAACGGCCCAAGGCTCCTACCACCTATAAAGAAATCCGTATTATTATAAGTTTTACGACTACCAAAATAACCAAGTGTTATCAGCACTACAATATAAACGCTTAACGTAAGGATAATTATAGTATCTTTAGTCATAATTTCTCATTTTATTTTCCTTACAAGGGCGACTTTATATAATCTTTTTGCTGATTACCAGCGATGGTTCTTTCCGTGATACTATGAAACGATACAACTTGACCCGCACGGCAGCAATATTTATTGTATAGTGTCCTCCCTTTTATAACACCTAAACGAAATGACAGATTGATTGGATTGGTAATTTGGCACAGCAAGGATATTTAAGCGGACAATTACTTCTTCCCATGCCGGGTATGACTGACCCGCGCTTTGAAAGTTCTGTAATATTTATATGCAGCCACTCAACGGAAGGCGCTATGGGTTTAGTCATTAATACACCCTGCGAAAATATAGACTTTCCTGAATTACTAGATCAACTTAATATTGATTATGGTCATAACATCACACCTAAGGCTCAATTAAAAAATATACCACTTCATGAAGGGGGTCCCGTGGAGACTGGTCGCGGATTTATTTTGCATAGTGCAGATTATGCGCAAGAAACTACTTTAATAATTTCCGAAACTATTGCTCTAACAGCTACATTGGACATCCTTAGTGCCATTGCATGTGGAAAAGGCCCCCTATATTATCTTATTGCGCTAGGCTTCTCTGGTTGGGGTCGCGGCCAGCTTGAGAATGAGATAGTAAGAAATAGCTGGCTTACTATAGAGGCTGACGCGGAGCTTGTTTTTAAAACAGACTTAGAATTAAAACTATCTCGCGCCCATGCAAAGCTTGGTATTAACTTCTCTATGCTCTCATCACAATTTGGCAATGCATGAATGCCTGTAAAGTTAATACAATGAAAACTCACGAATACAGCAATTAAAAAGACTTAATCTCTAAATCTATATTAAGGGAAGCGAACTATTGTTGCTTTTATGACACACTATTGTAAATTTACATCAAATTGTGATATATTTGTTTGTAATTAATTGATTATCTTCAAAAATTACTGTAATTAAGTGGCTAGTGGAATATGTAAATAGGGAAACTTTAGGCATTCACTGAAACTTTTTTAAGCTTTGAAGTTTAAAAAAGAGGAATTAGATGCCATTTTCTGTTTTCATTTTTACTATATACACCAATTGGTTAGGTGAAATATCTCTCGGTGAGAGGTTTTGACCCCAGCCACTCGCGGGGCCTTATTTTAGTAATGTAAGGTTCTTGAATTTTAAAAATACAAATTGTTAAGTGTTTTAACATTTAACTTTTTGGAAGGAAAAATTAGATATGAAAAAATTACTATTACTATCTGTTTCTCTACCATCACTTGTTATTGCAGATCTTTCATTTGCACAACAAGCGGCAGGAGACGATACAGTAACAGTGGTTGGATCACGTGTGAAGGGCCGTACGGCTCTTGACTCAAACGTTCCTGTGGACGTTATCCAAGCTACTGAACTACAAAACACTCCATCACTTAACATGAAGGACGCGATCGCTGCTGTTTCTCCATCTTATGTGGTTAACCGTAACGCTATCGGTGATGGTAACTCACTTATTCGTACTTCATCACTACGTGGCCTTAACAACGGTGAAATTCTTACTCTTCTAAATGGTAAGCGTATGCATCGTAACGCAGTTATCCATACTGCTGGTTGGCAGTCTGCTGACGTTGGTTCACTTTCTGTGAACTCACTAAAAAGTATCTCTATCCTACGTGATGGTGCTGCTGCTCAGTATGGTGCCGATGCGGTTGCTGGCGTGATTGATCTTACACTTGACGATTCTGAAGGTATTTCAGGTGAAGCAATGTTCAGCCAGTACTATAAAGGCGACGGATTTGCTTATAACCTAGCTTCTAAAGTTGGTGTTTCTCTTGCTGACCGTGGTTTCTTGACTGTAACTGCTCAATACGGCGCTACAGACGCAACTGACCGTGCAACATATCACAAACTTGCTAAAGAAAATGTTGATCAGTATGCTCGCCAAAAAGCAGGTACTCTTTCAGGTACTGCAGCTGCATTTGACGGCATGTTCCAAGATCCAAAAGAGCTAAACCCTGATACAATCGCTCCTTTCGGTGTTAACGAGGAAACTCACTTCACAGTGACGTGGAACTCTGTTATGGAAATTAACGAAAATATGGAAATCTATACTTTCGGTAACTTCGGACGCAAGCATCACAAAGAGCCTTTCAACTACCGTGCAGGTCTTCCAATTGGATACTCAATGCCTGGTGTTGGCGGAAACTCTGGTGCATCTAGACAGGTGACTTATACATATAACGATTACAAATATCTTTATGGTGAGCAAAAAGCTAACCAGTATTCGTACCTTCTAAAAACAATCAACTCAACTGAAACTGGTGGTATGTCAGGTGCGCCTAACACGAAAAACATTACAACTGCTAACAAGACTGGTGCATTCTCTGGTCACTTTACACATCCAAATGGTTATAACCCATGGTTTGAAATGGATTCTCAAGACCTTGGTGTATATGGTGGTGTTCGTGGTACATTAGATAACGGCCTTGAGTGGGATATCTCAGGATCTGTTGGACAAAACCGCGTTGACAACAACATCAGTGACACACACAATCCGTCACTTGGTGGTGCTAAGCTTACCGATGGAACTGTTGATTATGCAAATGTTCAAACAGCTTTCTATATTGGTTCGCAAGTTAACACAGAGCGTTCTATTTCAGCTGACTTCAACTACACAGTTGATACAGATGCAGTAGATAACCTAAACGTAGCGTGGGGTGCACAGTATCGTACTGAGCAGTATTACAACGTTGTTGGTGAGAAAAACTCATGGTTCACTGGCCCAGCTGCTGGTCCAAGTCTAGCTACTTTCGCAAAATCTGCTGCAGGTATTGCTGCTGGTCTTGACGTTGCCAAAGGTGACGGTGGTCGTGGTGCAAACGTTGGTTCTGACGGTTTCGGTGGTTTCTCACCGGATACTTTCTTCGACGCTTCACGTTCGAACTACGCTGTGTATCTAGATGTTGACGCTGACGTTAACGAAGACTTCAACATTGCCGGTGCAATGCGCTACGAAGACTTCACTGACTTTGGTGATACATTATCATGGAAAATTGCTTCTCGTTACCAGGTTATTCCTGATACGCTAGCAATCCGTGGTGCTGTATCAACAGGCTTCCATGCACCAACTGTTGCGCAAATCAATAATACGCAAGTTCGTACTGGTTTCCGTGCAGATGGTTCACAAACGCAAACAGGAACATTCACTGCTGATAGTGTACCTGGTACAACGTTTGGTATTAAAAACATCAAGCCTGAGTTAGCTAAGAACATGTCATTGGGTTTCATTATGACACCTAGTAGCAATACTAACGTTACAGTTGATTTGTTCCAAATTAAGCTACAAGACGCACTTGCAACTACACCAACTTACGACGTAGGTGACTATCCTGTTCAGTTCGCAGCTCTTGCTGCATCTGGTTTCCAGGGTGCTGCTACACTTACTGGTGTGAACTTCCCAACTAACCAAGGGTCAAGACGTACTCGCGGTATCGAAATTGTGGCTTCACAAAACATCGATTTGGAAAATAGTTCACTTAGGTTAGTTGCTGCATTTGCTCACGTGAAGGTTAAAATGCTTAAGCATTCACTTTCCGATCGTAGCTTGTTCAACAACGAGAACGAAACTGCTCCTTTCAGAGGATCACTAACTGCTAACTGGTCTAACAATGACAAAATCAATGTTATGGCCCGTGCACGTTGGATTTCAACTCGTGAGCAAAACAATGGTCTGAATGCTGCTGGTGTATAC
The DNA here is from genome assembly GCA_018675425.1 of Kordiimonadaceae bacterium. Lineage (GTDB taxonomy): Bacteria > Pseudomonadota > Alphaproteobacteria > Sphingomonadales > Emcibacteraceae > Pseudemcibacter. The sequence goes on along the minus strand of JABGYD010000057.1, from coordinate 50,689 downwards.
ATCGGAAGTAGTCAACCTGCTGCATCATATCGTATTGATAAGCAACCAGGTCGTATCTTCTTCGATCTTGCGGTTTCATACGACGTGAATGAGCAGTTTGCAGTAACTCTAGGTGCAAACAACATGTTGAACACTTACCCGAAAGCTCAGCCTGAGCAAGTAGAGACATCACAAAAACGTGGTCGTCAATACTACTCTGATGGTATGGACTGGCAAGGTGGTCAATATTACGCTCGTCTTAAAGCAGCATTCTAATATAATTAGAATTGTGTGAGTAACCCCGGTTGCTCACAAGCTTAAATATTAAATCAGCCCCCCGTTTTTACGGAAACGGGGGGCTTTTTTTATGGATATGGAGTTTTTAAACGGAAAGAATAGTTGCTAGTTTTTCATGCCCTGCAGATGCCGCAAAGTTATTAGCCAGGCGTCCATCATCTGCTTCTTGAAATACATCTGCACCATACTTCATCAACAATGCTACTATTTCGAATGACCCGAGAGCAGCTGCAGACATAAGTGGTGAAAAACCGCCCACCATTTGAATATTTACGTCGGGTTTATACTCAAGTAAAATTTTAACTACATCTAAATGGAGGCTTGATACAGCACTTTGAAGCGGGCTTAAACCGCTTCCATTCATTGCAATTTTATCAATCTCAGCTCCATTATCTAAAAGTAACCTGACGGTATCAGCGTTACCAAAATAACTAGCAAGATGAAGCGCGCTAAACCCGTCACCGCTATATTCATGAACGGCTTTAGGATCAGTAGCGAGTATATGTGAAATTTGACCAACACCACCAAGGGCAGCAAGATCGAAAACATCTAGTTCAGGCTTAAACTCAAGTAGTATTTCAGTAAGTTCCGGTTTTTGAATATATAAAGAAAATAATACAACGGAAAGGCCGTCATCACTCCTACTTGATGCCAGACCTGGGTCTTTATTAAGAAGTGCCTTCAGAGCGTCAATATCAGCCACATCAATGGCCTTAAATACATCATCACGCATAATTTATATTATCCTATAATTATTGAGCCCTATATTAGCAAGCTCATCCGCACGCTCATTACCTGCATCACCGTTATGACCCTTGACCCACTTCCATTCAATAGTGTGTTGTTTGACAGCTAAATCAAGGTCCTTCCAAAGGTCTGCATTCTTAACTGGTTTTTTGGCAGCTGTACGCCAACCATTATTTTTCCAGTTATCAATCCACTTAGTAATGCCGTCTTTCACGTATGTGCTATCCGTATGCAGGGTAACTGTACAGGGTTCACTTAGTGCCTTAAGTGCTTCAATTGCGGCAGTCAGCTCCATTCGATTATTAGTAGTTTCGAACGCACCCTCCATAATTTCCTTTTGATGATCAGCATATATTAGAAGTGCACCCCAACCACCCGGACCAGGATTTCCAGAACAAGCACCATCCGTATAAATCACTATATTTTTCATCAAGTTATATCCATGATATATTCATCAGAGGAAGAAATTTTTTGGTGGAACTTAAGCATTTGCAGAAATTCGTTTGGATTTTTTGTTTCCACAATGGCGCCCTCCACCCTGTTAAGCCAATCATAGAGGCGGGTTAGCATAAAACGGAGTGCTGCTCCGCGACAAAGAATTGGTAAAGCCTGTTTTTCATCTATAGAAAGGGAACGAATTTTATTATATTCTTCAATAATACCGATAGCCTTAACAGCATCAAAAGATCCATCTAAATCAAAACACCAAGCATTGAGACATATAGATACGTCATAAACAAGCATATCAGTACAGGCAAAATAATAGTCAATCAAACCCGAAAGACGGTCATCAAGAAAAAATACATTGTCCGGAAATAGGTCACCGTGAATAATACCGTTAGGTAATTTTGTTGGCCAATTTTTTGATAAAAATTCTATTTCGTCATGAATAATCTTACTAAGACCTGGTGCACATTCATCCGCGCGTTCATCACAAGCGATAGCTAATTTTTTCCAGCCTGAAAGCGAAAAATCATTTTTGCGAGACATCTTAAAGTCAGAACCAGCAAGATGCATTTCTGCAAGAGCTCTACCCAAATCTCTACAGTTTTCTATATTTGGATCTTTTATGGAAATACCATCAAGAAAGCTGATGAGTGCTGCAGGACGTCCACATAGTTCTTTTAAAGTAAACCCTTTGCGATCTTTAATCGGTGTAGCACAGTCTATCCCTTTGTGGGCAAAATGGTCCATGAGGCTCAGAAAAAAAGGCAGTTCCGATGGGTCTACCCTTTTTTCATAGAGAGTAAGAATAAACTTACCTTTTGATGTAAATACTAAATAATTAGAATTCTCTGTGCCTTCAGCGATACCATCAAAAGAAACAACTTCCCCAACGTCATATTCAGCAATAAAGGATCCTAAATCATTAGGGCTGACATTGGTATATACTGCCATTATCGATCGTCCCTAGAAAGTATTGCTGGAACTTTAAATATAACATTCTCCTCAATGGTCATAATATTTTCAATTTTGGTTTCATAGCGATTCTTAAAAGACCCCAAAACCTCCTCAACAAGGACCTCAGGTGCAGAAGCACCCGCGGATATTCCAACAGCTTCGACACCATCGAACCATTTCCAGTAAATGTCCGAGGCTCTTTGAATAAGCATAGATTTACAACCTGCTTTTCTAGCAACTTCGACAAGTCTCAAAGAGTTAGAGCTGTTAGGTGCACCAATAATCAATACAATACCAACCTTTTCTGCAAGAGCCTTCACGGCATTTTGCCTATTTGTAGTAGCGTAGCAAATATCTTCCTTCTTAGGATCCTTAATTGATGGAAATTTTATTTTCAAAGCAGAAATTATTTCCGAAGTGTCATCAAGAGATAATGTCGTTTGAGTGATATAAGCAACATTATCTATATTTTCAAAAGATAGCTTTTTAACATCCTCTATATCCTCTACGAGATGTATAGCACCGTCACGCAATTGCCCCATGGTTCCAACAACTTCTGGATGGCCTTTATGCCCTATCATGACAATCTCTGAACCCACCTTGTCATAACGCTCAGCTTCGCGATGAATTTTGCTAACCAGTGGACAGGTAGCATCGATATATACCATTTTTCTATTTTCAGCTTCTGCGGGGACAGATTTTGGAACACCGTGCGCAGAAAAGACAACGGGTTTATCAGAAGGAACCTCGTGAAGCTCTTCAATGAATATTGCCCCCCGCTTTTCTAAGCCTTCAACTACATACTTATTGTGAACAATTTCATGGCGAACGTAAACTGGTGCCCCGTATTTTTTCAATGCCATTTCCACAATTTGAATGGCACGGTCCACACCAGCACAAAACCCCCGCGGGTTGGCAATATAAAGTTTCATTTTTTTATTGGTCATAATACGATCTTATACACATTTTCTATAAAAAATAAAACTTTCTAAATTAGTATTCTTTGTTAAATTGAGGCAAACAATCAACACATAAAACATATGCATGATGAGGATCGTTTAATGTGTTAAAAATCGAAAGTTTCCAATTTATTTTCTGCATAAGAATTTTTTCAGGACTAGTTTTTTTATTTAAAATATATTGTGCTACCTCACTTTGATTATTAAATAGGCTGGACAGGAGCTGAATTTGAAGTGGAATTTCATCTTCTATCGTTACAACTTTATATTCCTTAAGGTTAGCATGCTCAGCTGCTGATTCTATAGCTTGATCAATATTTCCTAAATGATCAATAAGACCAATTTCTAGCGCTTTTCTTCCACTCCAAACTCGACCTTGGGCAATTTCGTTAACCTGCTCTATTGTCATGCCGCGCCCCTCAGCTACTAACTTCAAAAATCTTTGATAACCATTTTCAATGTTACTTTGAATAATATTTTTAAGCTTTTTAGGTACCGGTTTATTTATTCCAGCTGAAACAAACGATGTTGTTCCCACACCGTCGGTTGTGATACCAATTTTTGCCAAGGTCCCTTCAATATTAGGTATTGCTCCAAAAATACCAATTGACCCAGTAATTGTCGTAGGACTCGCCCAAATTTCGTCCGCATTCGCTGAAATCCAATACCCACCAGATGCGGCAACACCTCCAAATGACGCTATCACGGGCTTACCTTCTTTTTTAAGAAGAAGAACTTCTTGACGAATAATTTCTGATGCAAAAGCACTTCCCCCAGGACTTTCAACCCTGAGTACGACAGCCTTTACTTTTTCATTGTTACGAGCATCGCGAAGTTGTCTCGATAACGTATCGCCACCCACTGTCCCCTGAGCCATTTCTCCGTCCATTATCGAACCGCTAGCATAAACCACTGCAATAATATTTTTATTTGACGTAAGGTCGGGAAGGTCCATTTTCAAACTCAGATAATCCCTTAAGTAAATCTGATTAATTTCTTGTTTTTTATCACCCTTACCAACCTGTTCCTGCATGTAAGAAACCCATTCCGCACGGGTTTTTAAACCATCAATTAAAGAACTTTTTAATGCCAACTGACCAAGGTCGCCATCTAACTCCATTAGAAGTTGGTCTGCGTTCTCAATTCCTAATTTGATTTCATTTTCATCAAGAGACCGCTGTCTAGCAACCTCTGAAACATAATCGTCCCAGAGGCCTCCATAAAGTTCACGGCTGACAGCTTTTGCTTCACTGGACATATCACTACGGATAAATGGCTCCATTGCAGATTTGTATTTACCAACTCGAAACAACTGAACCTCGGCATTTATTTTTTCAAGAAACCCTAGAAAGTAATTTTGATATCCGCCGTAACCATATAGAAGTGTAGCTCCTTGTGGATGCATATATATTTCATTTGAAAATGACGCTAATAAATACGCTGCCTGATTATAAATAGCCCCATACGAAACAACCTTCTTACCGCTCATCTTAAACTTCTCAATTTTTTGGCCAATAAAATGGAGTTTAGAAGGATAAGCGCCACTAAATCGATCAAAGTTTAATACCAACATATCGATATTTTTATCATTTTGAGCAAGGTCAATTGCCTTAATCACATCTCGAAGTAAGGTATTTGAGCCGATACTTCCTTCTAAAATTTGTTCATAAGGATCGTTACTAAAACTTCTCTGCTCAACGATTTGACCTCTAAAGTCGATAACAAGAGCACTACTTTTAGAGGATAAATTATCAGTTTTCGAATCGAAAACGAAGGTCCTTAAAATAAATAACGTGAAAATAAGCGCAACTAGCAAAAAAAGTATAGTACCTGTAATAGACTGTATCTTTTTTATCAATTCCCAGAGGGTGTTTACAAACCTCATTTAGATCACTTTCAATTAAAATTATAACCAAAACAATGTAATATAAGTAAAAAATATCATCCCTTAATATCAAAGCTTTAATTCTATTCTTTTATATAATGACTTTGATTGACTCTTCAAGCAATCTTCTTATTATGACCCTTGCTAATTTCTTTGCGGGAGAGATCTTGTAAAAGGCGCCGAAGGAGCAACCGCCCCGGAAACTCTCAGGCAAACGGACCGCTAAGAATTTAAGCACTCTGGAAAGTGAGGTGTAAACCTCCGCCGACGGGGTAAGCCCATTTTTTGGGTCAAATCTCTCAGGTACCGATGACAGAGGGGGCACCGATGGTACGGGTTTGCGTGCTGACTGTGCTTACTCTGGAACAAATGATGAGTGAACAAGATAGAAATTCTCTAAAAACACCTCTTTACTCACTTCACGAAGAACTGGGCGGCAAGATGGTGCCTTTTGCTAATTACCTTATGCCCGTCCAGTACCCACTCGGAGTAATGGCTGAACATAAACACACGCGGGAACATGCTGGTCTTTTTGATGTATCCCATATGGGACAAGTTGTCATAACTGGTGATGGAGCCGATGTGTGGCTTGAAACACTTGTACCTGGAAATATTATTGATCTTAAACCGGGCCGTATACGCTATACGATGTTTACAAACGAAGATGGTGGAATTCTCGATGATTTGATGATCACTAAGCGTGACAATGATATGTTTATGGTCGTCAATGCTGCTTGTAAGGAGCAGGATATAGCTCACATGCGTGCGCATTTGCCAGATCACTTAAAGCTTAATGAACTAACTGATAGAGCACTTATTGCACTTCAAGGTCCAATGGCAGCAACTGTGATATCACGCTTCGTTTCTGAAGCCAAAGAACAAAATTTTATGTCCTACCTGGAAGCAAAAATAGACGGTGTAACATGTTTTATTAGCCGTTGTGGTTATACTGGAGAAGACGGTCATGAAATTTCAATTCCAGCTGATAGGGCAGAAGACATATGCAGGTTATTACTTTCCGAGCCAGAAGTTGAAGTTATTGGGCTTGGTGCCCGAGATAGCTTACGCCTTGAGGCAGGCCTTTGTTTATATGGTCACGACATTACGGTAAAAACTACACCGATCGAGGGAGCACTTGAGTGGTCTATTGGCAAGCGGCGCCGTGAACAGGGAGGTTTCCCTGGAGCCGATAAAATCCTTGACCAAATTGCAAACAAAAATATTAAAAAAAGACGTGTTGGTATCCTGCCAGATGGGCGCGCACCTGCCCGTGAAGGAACACAGGTTTTAGATGCTAGAGACAATGTAATAGGTGAAATTACTAGTGGCGGTTTTGGTCCTACTTTTGGTGGTCCTATTGCTATGGGGTATATCAAAACAGAATTTTCAGAAAAAGGAACCAAGGTCTTCCTTGCTGTGAGAAAGAAAAAGCTCGAAGCAAGAGTAGATATCATGCCATTTGTTCCTCAACAATACTTTAGAAAACATTAATAGAAGGGAAATTATTATGACAATTTATTATTCAGAAGATCATGAATGGATCAATGTTGAAGGCAGTGTTGGCACAGTCGGTATTACCGAATATGCACAAAATGCCCTCGGTGATATCGTTTTTGTGGAGGTACCAGAGGTTGGTGATGAGTTCGCTAAGGGCGACGAGGTTTCAGTGGTTGAGAGTGTTAAAGCTGCATCTGAAATTTATTCACCTGTTACAGGTGAAATTACGGCTGTGAATGAAGACCTCGAAGAAAATGCGGCGCTAGTCAATAGTTCACCTGACGGTGATGGTTGGTTCTTTAAGGTAACAGTCTCCAATAAAGACGAATTAGAAGAACTAATGGATGCAGGCGACTATAAAACTTTTATTGCCGGGTTGGAATAAAAGCATCAAGTAATTATTTTAAGGTTTAATACATGCGTTATTTACCCCTTTCCTCCGATGATAGAGCAAAAATGCTCAAAAAAATCGGCGTCCAAGACATCAACGAGTTATTTGATGATGTGCCAAGACACGCCCTTTTAAAAGGGTTTTTAGACTTACCCCTTCATATGACCGAAATGGAGGTTGAACAAAATTTTTCTGCTTTTGCAGCTAAAAATATAGCTGCAGGATCTGTACCCTTCTTTGTTGGAGCAGGGGCATATCATCATCATGTCCCTAGTACTGTTGATTACCAAATCCAACGTGGTGAGTTTCTTACTGCATATACCCCTTATCAGCCAGAAATTTCACAGGGTACCCTTCAGACCCTTTATGAGTTCCAAACTCAAGTAGCACAAATTACTGGAATGGATGTTGCTAACGCTTCTATGTATGATGGATCCACCGCATGCGGCGAAGCAGCCCTTATGGCTCGCCGGGTCACAAAAAAGAAAAAAGTTATTTTAAGCGGCAATCTCCATCCGCAATATATTGAAGTTGTTAAATCGGCGACCAAATATACCGATGATAATATTATTGTTAATGATCCAATGGTTGAAACTACAGAAGATTTAATCAATCAAATTGATGATGATACTAGCTGTGTAATTGTTCAGTATCCCGACTTTTTTGGCAACATTCAGGACTATTCAGCACTTGCTGAAGCTCTTCATAATAGAAAAAAATTGCTGGTTGTGGTTACAACTGAAATTGTAGCCCTTGGTGCTATTAAGTCACCAGGTGAAATAGGAGCGGACATCGTCGTTGGTGAAGGGCAGTCTATTGGTAATGGCCTCTGTTACGGCGGACCTTATGCAGGGCTTTTTGCTACCAGACAAAAATATGTTCGCCAACTTCCTGGACGGCTTTGCGGAGAAACTACTGACGCAGAAGGAAAGCGCGGCTATGTGTTAACCCTGTCAACTCGCGAACAACACATTCGCCGCGAAAAAGCAACAAGTAACATATGCACTAATGCCGGTTTATGCACTCTTGCCTTCACTATTCATATGACACTCCTTGGAGAAAAAGGATACCGTCAGCTCGCCAAAATTAATCATGCCGGAGCAGTTAAACTTAGAGATAAATTAGCAACCATTAATGGCATTACGGTTCTCAATAGTACATTTTTTAACGAGTTTACAGTTCGCCTCAATAAAGATGCAGCTGAGGTAGTTGAGGCGCTCGTTGAACATGATGTAATAGCCGGATTACCCATTTCCAGGCTTTATCCAAAAAATAAAGAACTTAAAAATGACTTGCTTATTGCTGTGACAGAAACCACATCGGAAGACGATATGGATATTCTCGTAGAAGAACTGAAAGAAGTGCTAAAATGATGAATAATCAAGGACGCCCAACAAATACTAGTAGCGTTAAAAATGTTAGTAATATCTATGAAACCTTCACAGGAAGCCAAGGGCTTTCGCAAGCTGAAGGTCTCATATATGAAATTGGTGATACTGAAAGAACTGGTGTAGACTTTAAAGAAGTAAACGATTTTAAAAGTGCACTTGGTGGTATGGAACGAACTAATGAAATTGGCCTAGCTGGCCTGACTGAACCAGAAGTTATGCGCCATTATACGCGCCTTAGTCGCAAAAATTTTGCCATTGATCTCGGCCTTTATCCATTAGGTTCGTGCACTATGAAACATAATCCTCGCCTAAACGAGAAGATGGCACGATTATCTGGCCTTGGAGATATCCATCCACTCCAACCAATTAGTACTACTCAAGGTGCACTTGATTTGATCGACACACTGGCGCATTGGCTTAAAACAATGACTGGCATGCCAGCCGTTGCTATGTCACCAAAAGCTGGTGCTCATGGCGAACTTTGTGGCCTTATGACAATACGTGCTGCATTGGAAGCAAAAGGAGACGCTCGCTCTATAGTACTTGCACCAGAAAGTGCTCACGGAACTAATCCCGCAACTGCGTCACTTTGTGGTTACCGGGTAAAACCAATACCTGCCACGGAAGACGGCCGAGTGGACCTTGAGGCCATGAAAGAAGCCCTTGGTCCTGATGTGGCGGCAATTATGGTTACTAATCCAAATACTTGCGGATTATTTGAACGCGAAATCATTGAAATAGCTGACGCAGTTCATGCAGTTGGTGGTTATTTTTACTGTGACGGCGCTAACTTTAACGCTATAGTTGGCAAGGTACGTCCAGGTGATTTAGGTGTTGATGCCATGCATATTAATTTGCATAAAACATTTTCAACCCCACACGGAGGTGGAGGTCCAGGAGCAGGTCCAGTGGTACTCTCTGAAGCACTCGCCCCCTTTGCACCGATGCCCTACGTGATTGCAGGCGAAGAAAATTTTGAACTAATTGAACATGATCCAACTGGAAAAAGTTTCGGTCGTATGACCGCTTTCCATGGACAAATGGGAATGTTTATTCGTGCTCTTTCTTATATGATGTCACATGGTGCTGATGGTTTGGCGAAGGTAGCAGAAGACAGTGTTCTCAATGCAAATTACGTACTCGCAAGTTTAAAAGATATTATGAGTGCCTCGTTTGAAGGGCCTTGTATGCATGAAGCGTTGTTTGATGACCGTTTCTTAAAAGATACTGGCATCAGTACACTTGATTTTGCTAAAGCAATGATTGACGAAGGCTACCATCCGATGACTATGTATTTCCCGTTGGTCGTCCACGGAGCAATGCTTATTGAACCAACAGAATCTGAAAGTAAGCAGTCAGTAGATCAATTTATTGGTATGATGCGGCACCTTGTCGAAAAGGCAAAAGCTGGTGAAATAGAGCGCTTTACTGGCGCACCTCACTTTGCACCGCTGAAGAGGCTTGATGAAACAGGTGCTGCCAGAAACCCCGTTCTACGTTGGCGGGCAAATGAGGGTGAAGAATAAGAATCAAAAGGCCGGGTTATCCCGGCCTTTTTTCTACTTTAATTAAAGTTATAGAATTCATCAGTTATTTGGTTGTTTTAACATCCATCACAAAATATTTGCATGAGGTCAGTTCTTTATCCCACATTAGGCGTTTAGTCAGTGTTTCAAGGCCACGACCATAAAGATGGAGATGACGTGTACTTTCACCTTCATTGATTGCTATAGAATGAATGTCATCTTGAAGTAATCCTATACCTTGACCCGGCTTAACAATTATTGTCTCCGACGGATTAATTTTACGAACGCCGGGTACGAGCGGTCCCTCGTCTTCGGAAGAAAAGAGGTAATTATATTCTTCACCTTCCGCCGCGGCGATACACGCCCATGTTGTATGATTATGGGGAGGTGATGTTTTGCCAGTATGCATAACATTTAAATATAGTGCATAACTATCGTCATCATCCTGTGAAATAAGATAACGGGTTTGTACACTGTCACCAATTGGAGCTGGAAACTCATCCTCACACCAAAGCTCTTTTTTTGAAGCCATTGTCACTAAAGAATCTTTTATCTTTTCTATATTACTTCTGCTCACTTCAACAGGCCCAGCAAGGCTTCTTACGTTTTTCAAAAATTTCGAAACCTCGATTTTTCTCTGTTCGGTAGCTAAGCTCATTATTAATTTCCTATGTATTTAGTGTTTCTTAATTTTTCATAAAAAAGGTTTAGCAAAGATGAATTACTATAATTGACATCCAAAAAAAACCAGAATTCACATCTTTTTAGTACTTGCTAGCGCAATTTGCAATAAAATGTAAGTTGACGTGACCAGTGTGATGCGGTTTTATGGTACTATTAAAATATACATGGGAGAAAATTAAATGCTATTCATCAAGTATATACTCACTATTGTGAGTAATATGGTTTTTATATTTTCCATTTCAACTGCACAGGAAGTACCCCCACAGGAACTTCCTATAATCCATCAAATGGTTAGAGATGTTTCAGCTGATCGTATTGAAAATGATATTCGTAAACTAGTAAGCTTCGGCACCCGTCACACATTATCGGATACTAAATCACAAACTCAAGGTATTGGTGCTGCCAGACGCTGGATTTTTTCAGAATTTGAGAAGGTAAGTGCTAGTTGTGGCGGCTGTCTTGATGTTATGTATGTGAGTGATATTGTAACTGGAAACCGTATACCCGAACCGACAGAAGTTGTCAGTGTTATTGCAATACAAAGAGGTGAGCATGATCCAAACCGCTACGTATCGATGTCTGGTGATATTGACAGTCGAATTTCAGATCCCTTAAACGGCAACGATAAAAGCCCTGGAGCTAATGATAACGCTTCTGGAATGGCCGGAGTTATTGAAGCTGCCCGCATACTCAGTAAATATAAATTTGCTGGATCAATTATTTACATGGGCCTTTCCGGAGAAGAACAAGGACTTTATGGAGGCCGAATTGTTGCTGCACATGCGCTTAAGAATAAATGGCGTATAAAAGCAGTTCTAAATAATGATATGATAGGTAATATTACTGGTATTAATGGCGTGGTGAACAACACATCAGCACGTGTATTTTCAGAAGGTACCCGTTATGTAGAAACAGAAGATGAGGCCAGACAACGGCGATTTTCTGGTGGTGAAGTAGATAGCCCTTCACGAAACATTGCACGCTTTATTGATAGGCAAGCTGATAAATATGTACCTAACTTAGATGTAATGATGATTTACAGGCTTGACCGCTTTGGGCGCGGTGGTCACCACCGACCATTTAATGCCGTCGGTATTCCAGCTGTGCGCATTATGGAAACTAATGAACATTATGACCGTCAACATCAGGATATCCGAGTTGAAAATGGCCGCGAGTATGGCGACGTGATTGAAGGTGTAAACTTTGATTATACTAAAAAGCTTACGGCTCTTAATATAAGTGTACTTGCTGAAATGGCTGCCGCACCACCGTTTCCATCAAATGTAACTTTAAAAGGTGCAGTTCGAGCATCTGCTGTAATCAACTGGACAAAACCAAAAGGTAAAATGGCTCAAAACCTCTCTGGTTATAAAGTATATTGGCGTCTTACCGACAGCAACCAATGGACGTACAGTAAATACATCGGGGATGTGGATACATATACCTTTAATAACTTAGTGATCGATAATTATTATTTTGGTGTGAGTTCTATTTCCAAGAATGGTGCCGAGAGCCCAGTAGTATTTCCTGGACCTATGGGCTCGTTTGGTGAATATTGAGGTTTTTAAAAAATAAAGAGGTCCAAAAAATCAAACTTTTATTTACTTTTATTTTTTTTGTTAACTTTAAAATGAACAGTCCTCAAATACTTTACCGATGTTGCCATTCCAATCGCTATGATAGCGGTCCAGCATAAGCTGAGCAGTTGTTTTACCGCTTTCAACAGTTTCATATAGCGACTTTAAAAATATACGCTCGTCTTCACCAGTATTATTTAAGAATGCACGTCTCTCGAGCCCCTTAGCCGAAATATTAAGCATTTTCTTAGCAAAATCCTGGACGGTACCGTTTTTAAAAGGAACACTTAACGCATCACGTGGCACGTGAGTACGAAGGTATTGATGGTCTTCGTGTTTCCAGTCTTTGACCATATGCCAAGCTTCGTCAAGTGACTGATTATCATATAAGAGCCCTACCCAAAGTGCAGGAAGCGCGCAAATTTTACTCCAGGTGCCGCCATCAGCACCACGCATTTCAAGAAATTTTTTGAGGCGCACTTCTGGAAAGAGTGTACTCATATGATCTTCCCAGTCAGCAATAGTTGGGACCTGTCCTTCAAACCCTTCGAGAGTGCCCTTCATAAAATCTTTGAATGATTTACCAGAGACATCATGATAAATACCCTCACGACATACAAAATACATTGGCACATTTAGTACGTGATCTAAATATGCTTCAAACCCCATACCCTCTTCAAACACAAACGGTAAAATTCCACAGCGATCAGGGTCCGTATCTGTCCAAATATGAGAGCGATAACTTTGAAATCCGTTAGGTTTTCCCTCGGTAAAAGGGCTGGCTGCAAATATTGCAGTCGCAAGCGGCTGCAGTGCGAGAGAGACACGAAACTTTTTTACCATGTCGATCTCAGAAGAATAATCGAGGTTAACCTGTATTGTGCTCGTCCGAAGCATCATATCAAGTCCAAGGCTTCCCATCTTAGGCATATATTCACGCATTATATTATAGCGGCCCTTAGGCATCACTGGCACATCATCACGTTTTGTATTAGGATTAAAACCCATACCAAGATATTTTATACCAAGTTTTTCACTTACTGCTTGGGCCTGGCGAAGGTGGCTAGTGCTCTCAGCACAAGTTTGATGCAAAGTCTTTACCATAGCGCCCGATAATTCAAGCTGTCCACCAGGTTCTAGAGATACAGATTGACCATCTTTTTGAAGGCCAATTATATATTGGTCTTCCATAATTGGTTCCCAATCAAATTCTTTTTTTAACGCCTCCAAAATTGCCTTAATACCGCGCTCGCCTTCGTAAGGAACTGGTTTTTGACTGTCCACGCAATAAACAAATTTTTCATGTTCCGTGCCAATGCTCCACTCTTCTTTAGGCTTTGATCCCGAAGCAATATAATCAATTAATTGCTCTTTCGATTCTATGAATGAATTTCTGGATAGGTTGCTCACTAGTTAGCCTTTTAATTATTATCTTAAATATGATCTGTTTATCATGTGGGAATTAAGAATATAATGTCAATAGTTTGACCCCAACTTCATCTCAGCTAAACCAAATACCTAACAAGGAAGAAATATCTTAACTATCCAAGAGAAAAAATTCTTGAAATTTTTTGCTAATACCTCTTTAAAACCTATCAATTATTTAGTGTGATATATCAATTATACTAATCAACGCCAACACCCAAAATAAGATTGCCAAAGTGATAGTGCTGCCACCGCAGCCGTATCAGCCCGCAAGATACGAGAACCAAGAGATATAGAAGTTGTATTTTTATGATCTTTAAGCATTTTCCTTTCTTCCGGTGAAAAACCACCCTCTGGCCCGATAAGAATAGCCCACTTTTTAAAGGTAGGTTTTAAGTTCTGTATTAAATTTACATCCTCTACCTCATCGCAAAAAATTATCGCACGATCTTTCGGCCAATTATTAAGTTTTTCATCAAGTGAAATCATGACGTCAACTTCAGGAATTGTCATGCGTCCACACTGTTCAGCAGCGTCAATGCAATTAGCTACCATTTTATCCCGCTTTATCCGATCCAAATTTGTCCGACTTGTAATAACTGGAGATATTCGAGACACCCCGAGCTCAGTCGCTTTTTGAACAACATAATCTACACGAGCCTTTTTAATTGGTGCAAAAAGATACCATATATCCTGTTCAAACGTCTGTTCATTCGTTTTTTCGCGAACAGTAATTTTCGCTTTACCTTTTCCAATTTTTGTAATTTCACCAAGCCATTCTCCAGCGCGACCATTAAAAAGATTAACATAATCGCCCATTTTTGTGCGCGTTACGTTAACCAAATGATGCCCTTTGTTACCATCTACTAGGCAGACCAAGCCAACCTTGAGTTCTTGTGATGTATAGAGGCGTGTTTTTGGCTTTTTATTCGACATTTGTTCAATTTCGGTTATGACTATAGTGATATAATAAACCTAACTTACACAAAGACAAATGACTAAATTAAATGAGCGTATAAAAAAAGCCCCTGAGGACACAATCCATAAAAGTTGGGTTCATAGAATATCCCCTGATTTTGCTTGGGGGTATCTTCAGCTTATGCGTGCGGACCGGCCGATTGGTACTTGGCTTCTCTTGTGGCCTGGCCTCTGGTCTATCGTTCTTGCTAGTCACTTTCACGGCAATCAAATGATAATACCGGACATAAACTTGCTACTTTTATTCTCTCTGGGAGCAATTGTTATGCGTGGCGCAGGATGCGTTGTTAACGATCTTTGGGACCGGGACGCTGATGGAAAAGTTAAGAGAACAAAGAAACGCCCAATTCCAAGCGGAAGAGTTTCTGTGTTTGGAGCAATTATTTTTTTAATTTTTTTATCTCTTATTGGTTTATATATTTTACTCCAATTAAACAATTTTGCACAGATTGTTGGAGCGGCATCTCTTATCCTTATTATTATTTATCCACTAATGAAAAGAATCACTTACTGGCCGCAACTTATGCTTGGATTTACCTTTAATTGGGGAGCCCTTCTTGGTTGGGCTGCTATTACTGGAACTATCGAATTGCCGGCGGCATTATTATACATAGGTGGTATTTTCTGGACCTTAGGTTACGATACAATTTACGCACATCAGGACCGTGAAGAAGACAAAATTATTGGCATCAAATCCACCGCTCTTCGCCTTGGTAGCAACACTCACCGCTGGCTTATTATATTTTATGGTTGTTCATTATTATTTTATTTGGCTGCAGGCTGGTATTCAAAAATGGGTTTTTGGTTTTACCCAGGCATGTTATTTGCAGGTGTTCATTTTATTTATCAATACAGCTCTCTGGACATCAATAACAGGGAAACATGCCTTAAAATTTTCAAATCAAATCATCATTTTGGTATTATCGTATTTATAAGCTTAATTATGGGGCATAACTTCTGATTATCAATTAAGAGTAAATCCTAAACAGTCCTTGATTTCCTGATCATAATTGAGCATTGTACTTTAACTTTTGTGGGGATTAGCCTCAAAGTGTAATTAAATATTCATTTTATCAAAAGTTTTTTTTAGAATAAACAAAATTAGAGGGAATAATGACTGAAATTAATTTAATAATTATCGGCTGTGGTGTTCTTGCTTTGCTATACGGCATTTATGCTACACGCAGGGTTATGGCTTTTGGAACTGGTAATGAGCGTATGCAAGAAATCGCAGAAGCTATTCAAGAAGGTGCCGCGGCATATTTGAATCGTCAATATAAAGCAGTTGCAATCGTTGGGGCAGTTGTCACCGTTGGGCTTTATTTGCTACTTGGCGGTCATGTTGCTATCGGCTTCATTATTGGTGCCGTATTGTCAGGCGCGGCTGGATACATAGGCATGAACGTATCCGTTCGTGCAAATGTTAGAACTTCACAAGCTGCATCTGAAGACCTAGGTAAAGCACTTGATGTTGCATTTACATCAGGTGCAATCACAGGAATGCTTGTTGTTGGTCTTGGTCTACTTGGCGTAGCACTTTACTACATGTACATGATGGCATCTGGCGCTGATGTACGCTATAATCTTGAAGGTTTAATTGGCCTTGGTTTTGGTGCCAGTCTTATATCAATTTTTGCACGTTTAGGTGGTGGTATATTTACAAAAGGTGCTGACGTTGGCGGCGATATGGTTGGCAAAGTAGAGGCTGGCATTCCAGAAGACGACCCTCGCAACCCAGCTACAATTGCAGACAACGTTGGTGACAATGTGGGAGATTGTGCGGGCATGGCAGCTGATCTTTTTGAAACATACGCTGTTACCATAGTGGCAACAATGCTTATTGCTTCGAGTGCTTTTGTAGAAAGCTCCGTTAACAATATGATGGTTCTTCCACTAATGATTGGAGCACTATCAATTATAGCGACAGTAATTGGCACTTTTTTCGTGAGGCTTGGTGCATCTGAAAACATCATGGGTGCTCTCTATAAAGGTCTAATTGCAAGTGCAGTAATTTCCGCAGCACTCATATATGGTATGTTTCATCAATGGGATGTATTCTCTAACGCAGAATTAGCAAATGGTACAATTATTAGCGCAATGAACCTCTATTACTGTGTTTTAACTGGCCTGGGTGTAACTGCACTTCTTGTTTGGATCACTGAATATTATACAAGCACTGAATATCGGCCTGTTAAAGTTATTGCTGAAGCATCGGAGACCGGTCACGGCACGAATGTTATTCAGGGACTTGCCATTTCTATGGAATCAACTGCTGTTCCAGTAATTATTATTTGTGGTGGTATATTCATTTCTTACTGGCAAGCTGACTTGTTTGGTATTGCAATAGCCGCAACGGCCATGCTCTCACTTGCAGGTATGGTTGTTGCACTTGATGCTTACGGTCCAGTAACGGATAACGCTGGCGGTATTGCAGAAATGTCTAACCTTTCTGAGGATGTTCGCAAGACAACTGATAAGCTTGACGCGGTAGGTAACACTACTAAAGCTGTAACAAAAGGCTATGCTATAGGTTCCGCTGCACTCGCAGCACTTGTTTTATTTGCAGCTTATATTGAGGAAATAGCACATTACCTTCCTCAGTATGCGGATATTACATTTGAACTTCAAAATCCATTTGTCATCATAGGTCTATTTATTGGTGGCATGCTTCCTTATCTATTTGCATCTATGTCGATGCTTGCAGTTGGTCGCGCAGCAGCCAGTGTGGTTGTTGAGGTGCGCCGGCAATTCAAGGAAATTAAAGGTATCATGGAAGGAACAGCTAAACCTGAATACGGTAAAGCTGTTGATCTTCTCACTAAGGCGGCAATTAGGGAAATGATACTTCCTTCACTTCTGCCGCTCTTAGCGCCATTCGTCCTCTTCTTTACAGTATATTTCATTGATGGTTCTGTTGTTTCTGCCTTCCAGGCTCTAGGAGCGATGCTTCTAGGTACAATCATTACTGGTTTATTCATTGCTATTTCAATGACCTCCGGTGGTGGTGCATGGGATAATGCTAAGAAGTACATCGAAGATGGTAACCACGGTGGTAAAGGCTCAGAAGCCCACAAATCTTCTGTTACTGGTGACACTGTTGGGGATCCTTATAAGGATACCGCAGGCCCAGCTATTAATCCGCTTATTAAGATTACCAACATTGTTGCTATTCTTTTGGTCGCAATTGTTGCAAAATTGGGTATTGGTTAATACCTTTTATTAGCAATTTGAGAAAACCCCGCTTAACGCGGGGTTTTTTTATGTAGAAACATACTGACAAAGTAATTTAATTAGATATATTGCGCCAATATCACCTAAATCAAATAGCATGAGTATCTAAAATGCCTCTTATTAATAAAATAAATACTGGTCTTAATCCGCCAGAAGAAATCAACGTCATTATTGAGGTCCCTGTGGGGGGTGCGGCTGTTAAATATGAAATGCATAAACGTAGTGGTGCTATTCTTGTTGATCGTATTCTTCATACTCCCATGCGTTACCCTGCAAACTATGGTTACATTCCCCACACACTTTCCGATGATGGCGACCCCTGTGATGTACTTGTTGTTGTCGGTGAACCATTAGTGCCAGGTTGTATTATCCGTGCTCGACCTATCGGTGTTCTCCTTATGGAAGATGAGCAAGGGTTCGATGAAAAAATTCTTGCGGTACCTGATCTTAAAACAGACCCAACATATAAAAATGTCAGTACACACAAAGACCTTCCAGAACTACTCCTCAACCAGATCCAACACTTCTTCCAGCATTACAAGGATCTTGAAGAAGGGAAGTGGACTAAGATTATTGGTTGGAAAGGTCCTGAGACAGCAAAAAGTCTTATAATGGAGGCTATCACCCGAGATAAATTATCGGTTAAGAAGTAATTTTACTCTTATCATTTGAGATGATTTCTCCTATAAGAAGCCATGAGCTATTCATCACTTAGAGATTTTATAAGTCATCTTGAAAAAACGGGTAATCTGGTTCGCATTACTGAGCCGGTAGCAAGTGACCTTGAAATGACAGAAATTAGTCGACGCACACTAAAAAGTGGTGGTCCAGCACTTCTGTTTGAAAACGTTATTAAATGTGATGGTACTAAAAGTACTATGCCAGTGTTAACTAATTTATTTGGCACAGTAGAGCGTGTTGCCATGGGAATTGATGCAAAGCCCGAAGATCTTCGTGGAATTGGGCTAACATTAGCAGAGCTTCGACAACCAGAACCTCCAAGCGGATTTAAAGACGCCCTTGATAAGCTTCCCATGCTTAAAAAAGCGATGACCATGAGGCCAAAAACTGTAAAAAACGGTCCAGTACATGAGATAATTCTCACTGGTGATGATATAGACCTTAACAATTTACCCATACAGAAATGCTGGCCAGACGATGCTTCACCTCTGATTACTTGGCCACTGATAGTCTCAAAGGGGCCAGGTAAGACTAAAGAGGATGATTATAATCTGGGTATTTATCGGATGCAGGTTCTGAACAAAAATCAGACACTGATGCGGTGGCTTAAACACCGAGGTGGTGCACAACACCACAGACGTTGGAAAAATAAAAAATCAGAACCATTACCTGTTGCTGTGGTTATTGGCGCTGATCCAGCAACTATTCTAGGTGCGGTAACACCGGTGCCAGATACCCTCTCTGAATATCAATTTGCAGGACTACTTCGCGACAAGAAAACTGAGCTTGTTGACTGTCAAACAGTTCCAATTAAAGTTCCCTCTTCTGCAGAAATTGTTATTGAGGGTCACGTCTCACTAAATGATTATCAAAACGAAGGTCCGTTTGGAGACCATACCGGTTACTATAACAGTGTTGAAAAATTTCCAGTTTTTACTGCAACTGCTGTGACAATGCGCAAGGCCCCTATATATCTTTCAACATATACAGGAAAACCACCTGATGAGCCGGCTATACTTGGTGAAGCCCTCAATGAAATATTTATTCCACTTCTGCAACAACAATTTCCTGAAATTGTAGATTTTTGGTTACCTCCAGAAGGTTGCTCGTACCGTGTTGCCGTTGTTTCAATTAAGAAGGCTTATGCCGGCCACGCCAAACGTGTGATGATGGGTGTATGGTCTTACCTGAGGCAATTTATCTATACCAAGTTTGTAATTGTAGTAGACGATGATATTGACGCACGGGATTGGAAAGAAGTTATTTGGGCTATGTCTACAAGGATGGACCCTGTCCGTGACGTAACACTCACAGAAAACACCCCTATAGACTACCTTGATTTTGCCTCACCAGTTTCTGGCCTTGGAGGTAAAATTGGACTTGATGCCACTAACAAGATGGATGGTGAAACGAACCGTGAATGGGGCGAACTAATCTCAATGGATGAAGAAATCATAAAAACTGTTGACGCTAAATGGTCAAAATTAAACATCGAATAGGAATATTATGAGTGATAGTGCAAATATGATGTCACCCAATCGGCTGGCTGAGCTTGTATCAAAAGCCAAAAAATCAGGGGCAGATCATGCCGACGCTGTTTTCTTTACTGGTAAATCAAATTCTGTTTCCTGGCGGCTTGGAAAGTTAGAGGATGTTGAACGCTCTGAAAATTCTGATCTTGGTCTTAGAGTAATTATAGGGAAGAACCAGGCAATAGTATCTTCCAGTGATATGTCGAACGCTACCCTTGATGAATTAGTTAGCAGAGCCCTTGATATGGCAACAAATACACCCGAAGATCCCTACTCTGGACTAGCCGATAAAAAACTTCTTGCACTTGATAATATTCCAGATCTTGACCTTTATGATGATTGTATTATTGATGAAAAAACTCTTAAGAATATTGTTACTGAAACTGAGGCACATGCCCTCGAGACCTCAGGCATAACAAATTCTGAAGGGGCTAGCGCTAGTTCTAGCCAAGGGTCGATTACGCTTGCTAATTCCGATGGTTTTCTTGGTCATTATAAATCAAGTAACTTTGGCTGCAGTATTTCGGTAATTGCCGGTGAAGGCACTACCATGGAGCGTGATTATGCCTGGACTTCATGCCGTCATTTTGAAGATATGGATAGTCCCCATAAAATTGCACAAGAGGCAGCAAGCCGCACCTTAAAAAAACTTAATCCGCGAAAGGTAGGTACTTGTGAAGTCCCAGTAGTATTTGACCCTCGAGTATCCCGAACACTAGTTAGTCACATTGCTGGTGCAATTAACGGTGTTGCAATAGCTCGTGGTACTAGCTTTCTTCTTGAAATGATGGAAAAACAAATTTTTCCAACGAAAATTAATATTATTGATAATCCTCACCTATTGCGCGGGCCATCATCTCGGCCATTTGATGGTGAAGGAGTTCGAAATGCACCACTGGATATTATTACAGATGGAGTACTTAAAAGTTGGATACTCGACAGCACAAGCGCTCGTCAGCTTGGTGTTGCAACGAACGGCCGTGCCAGTCGCGGTACATCGAGCCCTCCAACCCCATCAACTAGCAATCTTTATATGGAAGCCGGACAAGTAAACGTTAAAGATTTACTTGGGGATATTAAAAATGGTTTTTACGTTACAGAACTAATTGGGAGCTCTGTTAATGGAATTACAGGGGATTATAGCAGAGGAGCAAGTGGTTTCTGGATTGAAAATGGTACCCTAACCTATGCTGTAAATGAGATTACTATTGCAGGAAATTTAAAAGATATGTTCATGCAAATGACTGCTGCCGATGATCTTGATATTAAATACGGAACTGATGCGCCAACATTACTTATCGAAAAAATGATGCTTGCAGGCAGCTAATTTGAGTTAGGCATAAAAAAACACGGGCAATAAAACCAGCCCGTGTTTTGATAAATATTTTAATTAAACGGCTTTAAGATTGCAAGCAGCTTCCTTGCCTCTTTGTTCTTGAACTTCATACTCAACAGTTTGACCTTCGTCTAGAGTAGACAGACCAGATTGCTCAACAGCGCTGATATGAACAAACACATCGTTGCCGCCTTCTGTTGGCTCGATAAATCCAAAACCCTTTGTTGGGTTAAACCATTTTACTGTACCTGTTGCCATGTTATTTCTCCTTGTGCAAATTACGGTATATACATTAACCACTATTTAGCAGTTAACAATGTCGGCTTGATAATGACTTACGCCTATTATCCTCAACTAAACCGTATTATGTGGAAAGAGAAGCGGATCGGGTAGCAAATATATTATTCAAACGTGGCGCTATAAACACCTTTTTTTCGCTCAAGTCAATGTAATTCATACATTTTGATAGATTTTGGCTAATAAAAGGGCAAAAATGACAAAAATAAAATATTCTAGAACTGTTTTTTTAAGAATCAGTTTTGTGTTTTATTTCAAGTTTTTTATATTTAAAGCGATGATATTAGATTTGGTTTAAATATAATTAATACTTCTTATTTTTTAAAAAAGCTGAAAAATTAAAAATAAGCTTCAACATTAAATATTATACCACTGTCCGAGCGCTTGCCGACTACATTGGTATCTACATAAGATATACCCACTTCAAATTTCTCAAAAATAATGCTAGTTCCTAAACTCCAATCCCATTTTTTGTTTCCAAAATAACCGTCTTCATATCCAAGGTGAAGATCAATATTAATGGGAAAACCGGGGATTGATCCACGAGTATCATTGAAAAAGTAAAAGTTGTCTTTTTTTCCAAGATTATTCTGATTTGGCATATAAGAAATTCCTATCGAACTAGAGAGTAAGCCAAGATCAACACCAACTGAACCAAAGGTTTCGAAATAACTAGCATTTTTACCATCAGAGTATACGTAAGAAATGGCACCAAAATCATAAATTATACCTTTATTTTCAGTGCTATAGCCTGCATAAAAATTAGTTTCAATATCGGATGTTTTAAAATCAATTAAACTAGATGCAAAGATCCCCGCATAAATACCACTATCAGCATACCAATCAAGTCCACCCTGAACCGCAATATTATTATTAGATTTTGACACGCCGCGAAAACGATAATCACTAGTCAGTTCAGCACTAACTACAAGTTCCCCACCAAACATCACATTTTGTGCCTTGCTGGCAATCGGTACAAGTATTAATAAGAAAGTAATTAATAGTATTTGAAGCATTTTATTTAACCTTCTTTATTCAATACCAAGTGCAACACCGGCATTAAGTCTTTCCCCATACCAATTTATTCCCCAATGGAGATGAGGACCGGTAGCTCGTCCGGAACTCCCAACCGTTCCAATGGGGTCACCTTGATTTATTAGATGACCCTGAAGGGCGAAGGTTTTCTCCATATGGGCATACACACTGCTCAAACCGTGGCCGTGATCAATTACCATAGTCTTTCCAGTCAGGTACTGGTCACTAACCAATGAAACTTTACCGCCTAAAGGAGCTACAATTAAGGCACCTTGCCCTGGGGCAATATCAAGCCCCGTATGAGGGTTCCGTGGCTCACCATTAAGTATGCGATGAGAGCCAAATCGCCCACTAATTCGCCCCTTAACAGGCCAAATTATAGCTTCTTTAAAATTATTAAGGGAGCTATCTATAGCTCGAACAGCCCTAACATCAGCTGCATCTTTAGCAATCCTCATCTTTACCTTAATGGGAGGGTCTACATATTTTGGAGGCAAACCCGATACTTCCTCGACCTCATAATCGTGAGGAATCACATCCAGCCTGTAAATCGTATGGCCTCCTGCTTTATGATCAACGCGGATATTAGCTTTTGCTTTATATTTCCAACCAAGGCCAATGATAAATGAACCATCTGACGATTGCTTAACTGTTTTACCGTGAAAAGTCACTTTATCACCAAGCATTACCTTGCCTACATAATAACCGCCTTGCTTAAGTGGCTCATTGATATTAAGACCATTCTTTGCGAGGCAGGGGATAGACGTAATGACAAAAACCATTAAAAAAAATAAAATATTTTTCATAAAAGCTGTCCTTGTTCATGCGATAATAGATTTGACTTTTTTTTATTACCCGGCTTTGCATTTTGGGCAGTTGCCACAGCATTAATTGCGCCATCACAAAATTCGATACCGATTTTATCACCATTTTTAATAGCTTTACTATTACTAAGGGCCTTACCCTGTTCGTTATAAACTATAGAGAACCCTCGCTTTAAAACGCTTTGATAGCTGAGGCTTTCAAGTAATCGGGCTGGGTTTTCATATTTATTTCTTTTTTTAACGATAAGATTACTCAGCGCTCTAGCCGTTCTCTCTTCTGCTATAACTAATTTCTCACCTGCAACCCTAATATCTGACTTCAAAGTTTCTGGTCGAAGCAAAGTTTTAATGCTCCTAAGCTTCATTTCCTGCCGCTCCACTCCCACTTTAAGAGCACGTGGCAACCTTTCACTCAGGTCATCTAAACGCTGTGATGAAAATGAAAGAAGTTCTGTAGGTTTTGGTAACCCACGACCAAGACTTTGAACAATTTGAGCAAAATTATTTAAGTGCCTACGTG
Source organism: Kordiimonadaceae bacterium (assembly GCA_018675425.1). Classification (GTDB taxonomy): domain Bacteria; phylum Pseudomonadota; class Alphaproteobacteria; order Sphingomonadales; family Emcibacteraceae; genus Pseudemcibacter. The sequence goes on along the minus strand of JABGYD010000057.1, from coordinate 26,496 downwards.
ATGCTTTTTCGAGACGAATATTGAAATCATTCACCGCGTAAGTCAGATCAACCCTGACAGGTACTGCACGTTCCGCTGCCGCTGTTGGGGTGGGCGAACGATGATCAGAAACATAATCAATTAGAGTAGTATCTGTTTCGTGTCCAACTGCAGAAATTAATGGAATTTTTGACATAGAAACAGCGCGGACAACCACTTCTTCATTAAAACTCCATAGGTCTTCAAGACTGCCCCCCCCACGAGCAACAATCAATACGTCAGGTCTCGGAATTTTTCCGTCCACCTCAAGTGTATTAAAACCATTGATAGCCTTTGCTATCTGAGAAGCAGAACCCTCACCCTGCACTAAAACTGGCCACACAATTATGTTGCGGGGAAACCGATCAGAAAAGCGGTGAAGTATATCACGAATAACTGAACCAGTTGGTGACGTAACAACACCAACTGTTTTTGGAATATACGGAATAGATATTTTACGGTCTTCATCAAATAAACCCTCAGAAGCCAGTTTCTTTTTTCGTTTTTCCAGAAGCGCCATCAACGCCCCTTCACCAGCCACCTCCATCCTATCAATAACAATTTGATATTTTGAGCGTCCCGGATATGTGGTTAATTTTCCAATACAAATTACTTCAAGACCATCTTCGGGCTTAAATGTAAGTTTTCCTGCCACCCCTTTCCACATTACACCATCCAGTAATGACTTTTCATCCTTAAGCGCCAAATAAACATGGCCAGAGGCTGCACGTTTAAAGCCTGAAATTTCTCCTCTGATTTTCACATAACCAAATTGATCTTCAACAGATCTTTTAAGGGCAAGACTTAACTCTGTCACAGAATATTCCTGTGCATTACTTTTCATAGTTTTATCGTTGTCTGGATAATTATTCATCAAGGTTTTTTTTTATGATTCCTATCTTGTTTCCATATGCTGCCATGATACAAGAGTGAAGTGGATAAAAAAAGGAAATTACATATGAATATTCTTATCATTGGTTCTGGCGGTCGTGAACATTCTTTAGCATGGAAGGTAGCGCAATCACCACTCATTGATACGCTTTATGTAGCACCAGGTAATGGCGGTATGGGTGATATTGCCAAATGTGTTGATATAAACTCCAGTAACCATGATGAAGTTGTCTTATTTTGCCGTGAAAAAAATATTGAATTTGTTCTCATTGGTCCAGAAACACCCCTTGTTGAAGGCCTTTCCGATAGATTGATTGGCGAAGAAATTCAGACATTTGGCCCTAACGCTGCAGCAGCCATTCTTGAAGGATCTAAAGGATTCACAAAAGACCTATGTGCAAAATATAATATTCCAACTGCCGCTTACGGACGTTTTAAAGATGCCCCATCAGCAAAAAAATTCATCAGAATAAAGGGAGCGCCAATAGTTATTAAGGCAGATGGCCTTGCAGCAGGTAAGGGTGTAATCATAGCGGAAACTATTCAAGAAGCATTCGAAGCCGTTGATGATATTTTTAATGGACAGTTTGGTGCCGCAGGCACAGAGCTTGTAATTGAAGAATTTTTAATTGGAGAGGAAGTAAGTTTCTTCGTTTTAACCGATGGTAAAAATATTTTACCATTTGGAACCGCACAGGATCATAAACGGGTTGGCGAAGGTGATATTGGACCAAATACTGGTGGGATGGGTGCCTATTCACCCGCCCTGGTAATGGACGCAGCAATGCAGAAGCGGACTATTAACGAAATTATTCTGCCAACCGTAAAAGGAATGGCCGCCGAAGGAACACCCTTTAAGGGTGTTCTATTCGCTGGCTTAATGATCACCGATAAAGGTCCCGAACTCATTGAATATAATGTTCGATTTGGTGATCCGGAATGTCAATGCCTTATGGCGCGCCTAGAAAGTGATATTGTTCCTATATTAATTGCATGTGCAAACGGTACTATTAATCAGGTTGAAGCAAAGTGGTCAGATAAAGTGTCGCTTAACGTAGTTATGGCTGCAAATGGATACCCTGGTCCATACAAAAAGAATTCAAAAATAATAAATCTTGAACAAGCTGGATCAGCAAATAACATTATGATTTTCCATGCAGGAACAAAAAAAATTGGCCATAACATTCTAGCAACTGGTGGAAGAGTATTGAATATTACCTCACTTTCTAACACTGTTACGGAAGCAAAGAATGACGCATATACTGCGCTTAATCAAATTAATTGGCCAGAAGGGTTTTATCGCAAAGATATTGGATGGCGAGCAGTAGAGCATGAAAATAAGGAATGAAATATTAAAATAATATTATTAATTACTTCTTTTAACCTAAATCAAATATATATATAATTGTGATAGATAACATTAAATATAACACGGGTTTAGTATGACAAGTAAATCAAAAGGCAATAATGATTCAACAGAATCTATTAATACCATTAAATCAATAACTCAATGGATTGCTATTGCAACGTTAGTGTATCTTCTTATCAGTTCTGTCGGAATGATTGGTGCAGGATTTAAAGGCGCCACCAAGGGTCAGGCAAGCGAACTTTTCCAGTTTGCTACAAATCCGTTCATGGGACTAATTATTGGTATATTAGCCACAGCAATGATCCAGTCTTCTTCAACTGTCACCTCTATCATTGTAGGTCTTGTAGCAGGCGGCCTTCCAGTTGAGATGGCTGTTCCAATGATCATGGGTGCTAATATTGGTACAACTATTACTAATACTATCGTTAGCCTTGGCCACGTTAGAAAGAAAAAAGAATTTAGGCGAGCATTTGCATCAGCAACCGTTCATGACTTCTTCAATGTAATGGCAGTCGCCATTTTTCTGCCCATTGAGATATTGTTTCACCCGCTTGAAAAAATTGGAGGGTACTTCGCAGGGTTACTCGTTGGCGGAGAAAATGTGAGTGTTAAAGGATTTAATTTTATCAAACCGGCTACCAAACCAGTCATAGATTTTTTTGCAGATACCTCCGCAATTATTTCTGAAAATGCTCAATATATTATTCTAATTATTTTTGGTATTGCCATCATCTTTCTAGCCATTACCTTAATTGGAAAATTACTTAAAAAACTTATGGTGGGGCGCGCTAAAGCAATTATGCACAACGCAATCGGAAAGGGACCTGTCGCCGGTATATTCTCTGGTGCAGTAATTACCGTTTTAGTCCAATCTTCGTCAACGACCACTAGTTTGATGGTGCCGCTTGCAGGAACGGGTGTCTTTCGTCTTAAGCAAATTTATCCCTTCACACTAGGTGCTAATATAGGGACCACAATTACCGCACTTCTAGCAGCAACCGCCATATCTGGAGATTCAGCAGTGTTTGCCCTTCAAATTGCTCTGGTTCATCTGATTTATAACTCAAGTGCAGTTTTGCTTATTTATGGCGTTAAAAACCTGCGAAAAATTCCTATACGCGGAGCTTTGTGGATAGCTCGAGTTGCGACAGAAAGAAAAACACTTGCACTGCTCTATATATTAGGAGTTTTCTTTGGACTGCCCGCAATACTAATCTTTATCACAAATCAATTTTAAGTAAGGAAATATATTATGACCCACGAAGAATATGAATCCTTAACTACTAAAAAATTAAAAAAGCTAATCAAACATACTAAAATTACATTGAGCGAGCTGCAAGAAGAGCTTGATAACAGAAAGATAGATAATCAACATTCAGAAATTGATCACCTAGAGGATCATATGGAAGAAGTTGAACACGGTTTTACAAACTTCATTACATTTCTGAAGGACGTCCTAAAAGAAAAGAAGTAAACCTAGATTTCATCAAGGTGTGTTTTATTAGAAACAATATGAATATCGCGTTGAGGATAAGGAAAGTCTATTTCTCCAGCATTAAACTTTTTCCATATGGCTAAATAAATTTCGCTAGTAATGTTAGAAACTCCGTTTTCACTATCCCTAATCCATATTCTTAGCTCGAGGTCGATACCATTATCGCCAAAGCCTTTGATAAGAACACGCGACTTTGGATCCTTAATAACCCGAGGTGATTCTATTGCTGCTTCTAGCATCAATCCCATAGCTTTTTCTAAGTCACTATCATATGATACGTTTACTGGTAAGTGCCGTCGAACTTTCTTATCAGAAAATGTCCAATTTATTACAGGTTGAGTAATTATATCTTCATTTGGCACCAAATGTTCACGGCCATCACGAGAAATTACTGACGTATAGCGCGCCGCTAACTTATTAATCCGGCCATACGTACCTGAAATTTCAATAACGTCACCGGGTTTTATTGACTTATCTAAAAGCAAAATAACACCACTGATAAAGTTTGATACTACCTTCTGAAGACCAAACCCAAGACCAACACCAATTGCACCACCAAAAACTGCTAAAGCTGTTAAATCAATTCCCATGGTTGATATAGCAAATAGGAAGGAGAGTACTACAAGAACTATGCGTGATAATTTGCTTAGCAGCACTCTAGCGGACGGAGTGACAGTCGGTGATTCCCGAAGTTTTGTTTCAATAATACTTGATACTAATAATGCAGCCCAAATCAATACAATCATACTGGTGATGCCAGTTATAATTGTTAGAGCACTAATATTTGTGGTACCAAAATTAAAGGTCATGAAGGATAAAAAGGTCACAAAAGGCTCAAGTAAGCCAAGAATATTGAGGATCGCCATGCTCCAAACGACAACTCGAATAAATCTCGAGATAGTATCACTTTCAATCATCAAGGTTACTAACCGAATAGCTATCCAAACTGAAATTAGCGTGCTGGCCATTCTGAATAGAATGATCGGCGTACTCAGGCTGTCGGCAACTATCCATGCAATAAATACCAATGCCCACCACATTACTGGTAAATACATAGCTTTTAAAAATCTTTCAGATTTTCTATAAATTATTTTTCCCGTAAGTACTTTGTGCACAAAGGGAGAAAACTTTTGAGCGACACCGTAGCTAATTAAAAATAATACAAAAATAACAACAAGTTGAATAAAACTTTCTAGGGTAAACAAATTTGTATTAAGCCAGTTTAATATCAAAATGTAATATTGTTCTAGGAGAATAATCAACTCTGCTTTTGATATAAATTCACTGCCATTCATTTATCTTCGATCCTTAAAAAATTTTCGTAACAATTTTTCCGAATTTGCTGCCATAATATCACCATAAATTTCAGGCTTATGGTGACAGCTTTTTGCATTAAATACAATTGCTCCGTTCTCCACCCCACCACCCTTTTGATCTGCAGCCCCAAAAAATAGTCGCTTAATACGAGAAAATGAAATAGCTTGAGCACACATCGGACAGGGCTCCAGAGTGACATATAGATCACAATCAAACAGCCTCTCACTATCCATAACTTGACAGGCCTTTCTTATTGCAAGAATTTCGGCATGAGCTGTAGGGTCCTTTAACTCAATCACTCTATTTGAAGCAGTAGAAATTATTTCGTTTTTTGAGCGAAGAACAATAACTGCTCCAACTGGAACTTCATTCCTCCTGGATGCTTTTATAGCTTCCGCAATGGCAAGATTCATATACGTATTATCAAATGAAGACATTATCGTAGCTTGCGGAAGAAGACGAAAAAGGTCAAGCAAAGATTGCAATTTTTACCGCTTACCCTATGTTGTGGTCATTATGAGTGAATTAAATAAAAATAACGGCGAGCGTATCGCTAAAGTTCTTGCAAGATCTGGTGTGGGATCGCGCCGTGCAGTAGAACGTATGATTGACGCTGGCATGGTTAAAATCGATGGTAAAACTGTCCAAAGTCCAGCGACACTGATTAAATCAGTTCAAGGAATTACCGTAGACGATCAAAAAGTAAACGCGCCCGAAGCGGCACGTTTATGGATTTATCACAAACCAACAGGACGATTAACTACATATTATGACCCAGGTGGCAGACCAACAATATTCGAAGCATTACCAGATAATATGCCCCGAGTTATATCCATAGGAAGGCTTGATCTCAATACCGAAGGTCTATTGCTACTTACTAATGATGGAGGATTAGCCAGATGGCTTGAACTTCCATCAACTGGCTGGATTAGGTCATACCGGGTGCGCGTCAATGGTCGCTTCCATCACAAACGGCTCGAAGAAATAACTAAAGGTGTCACAATCGATGGCACAAATTACCGTAGTGTTGAAGTTGAGTTAGATGAGCGTAAGGAAGGTGTCAATCAGTGGCTTACAATCCGTATCAAAGAGGGTAAAAATCGTGAGGTTCGTAAACTGCTTGAATATGCAGGCCTTACAGTGACCCGTCTACTCAGAACTTCATACGGACCGTTTGAGCTTAAAACTCTTCAACGCGGTAGTGTAGAGGAAGTAGCAGTAAGTCTACTTAAACAAAATTGCGATGGCTATTTTCAAACGCTTAGTACAGAAGTAAATGAATATGTAACACCTGAAAAGTCAAAGTCTAAGGGTACCGGTTGGGCGAAAACAAAACCCAAGAAAAATGCAAAACCTAAAAATAAACATCATTCCCTAACAAAAGATAAAAATACAAACGCAAGAAAATTTCGATCTAGGTTAAAATGAGAATAATAGGTGGAAAATATAGGAGTAAGAAGTTAATTGCTCCAGATAATGATAGGATCAGACCTACTACAGACCGCATGCGCGAAACGATTTTCAATATTATCCAACATGGTAATGGACCAGGTATAAGAGGCTCAAGAGTTCTTGATTTATTTTCAGGATCGGGGGCTTTCGGTATTGAAGCACTTTCGCGCGAGGCCAGTCAGGTTACTTTTGTTGATAAAAGTTCAACATCTATGAAATTAATAAGGAAGAATACCGCCCTTATTAATAATCCGGTAAATACTATTTACTTAATTAAGAATGCTTTAAACATGACGAAGGCCCAAGGTTTTTTTAACCTAATTTTTATTGATCCACCTTATTATAAAGATTTAATCACACCAGCGCTTTTAAATATTCATGAGCAGAATTTACTTTGTGATGAAGGATTAATCATAACAGAGTACTCAGCTGGGGAAAAAATTAATTTTACATCATTCTTCAAAGAAATTAAAACTAATAAAATAGGCGAAGCAAGGTTTTCAATTTTAAAGAAGTGTATTAGCGACGACCAAAAAGGCGCTCAATATCACTGAGCTTTAACTCTACATATGTAGGACGCCCGTGATTACACTGTCCTGAATAAGGAGTGACTTCCATTTCGCGAAGAAGGGCGTTCATCTCTGCAGTTGCCATACGCCGTCCAGCCCGAACACTTCCATGACAGGCCATAGAACTGCAGACCTCCTCAAGCTTTTCTCTAAGGGATAGTGCTTGGTCGAGCTCTGCTATTTCATCGGCAAGATCACGAATTAATCCTTTAATATCAGTATCCCCAAGCAGCGCGGGCACTTCTCTTACAACAACAGCTCCTTCTCCAAACCCCTCAAAAACAAGACCAAGGTTTTCGAGCTCACATTGACGAGCCAATAGTCTATCAACCGCTAGTTGTTCAATCTCAACCACTTCAGGAAGTAGCAACACCTGTCTCGGAACTTTACCTTGAGCCATATGACCTTTCATACGCTCATATACAAGTCTTTCGTGCGCGGCATGTTGGTCAACAATAATTATACCATTCTTTGTTTGAGAAATTATGTATGTTTCATGAAGCTGACCTCGCGCTGCACCAAGAGGAAATTTTGATAAATCCTCATTAGCTACACCACGATCACTGGAACCTACTTCTAATGCTTCGTTTCTACCCATTGGTTGGGAGAATGACCCAGAGCTATGCCCTATAGGCGAATAATAATTCTGTGTTACACCTGACAAATCACTAGACGAATGAAATGATGATATTTCAAAGTTTTTCTGTGCACTTGAATGAAAAGGCATAGTTGGAGTAAAGTTTTGAGTGTTAAATGCACCAAGAGCAGCATTGGAAACACTTGTTGAGGCTCTGTGTCCTGCATCCGCTAATGCGTGTCGTAAAGCACCAACAATCAGTCCTCTCACAACACCACTATCACGAAATCGTACTTCTGCTTTTGCAGGATGCACATTTACATCAACCATATCTGTAGGTACTTCAAGAAAAAGTGCAAGCACCGGATGACGGTTGCGCGCAAGAAAATCCATGTATGCACCCCGAACGGCACCAGTCAACAATTTATCTTTTACTGGCCTACCATTTACAAACAAGTATTGATGTTGAGCATTACCACGGTTGAAAGTAGGTAAACCTGCGTAACCAGTTAATTTCATATTTTCCCGCTCGGCATCGATTGCAAGTGCATTATCAGTAAACTCCGTTCCTAAAATAGAACCAAGCCTACGAAGTCTAACATTTAGTAATTCACCCTGCGCCGTAGAGACTTGAAAAGCCTTTCTGTCATTATCATAAAGTGAAAAAGCAATGTCAGGGTTTGCCATGCTCAGACGTTTAATTACATCACGGGTTTGTGAAAACTCTGTACGGTCAGTTTTTAAAAATTTAAGTCGGGCTGGAGTTGAATAAAAAAGGTCTCTTACTTCTACAAAAGAACCACAGTCAAGAGCTGTTGGTGAAACAACGGATTTCTTGCCATCAGAAATATTTATTTCCCAGGCATCCTTGCTACCTTTGGCCCGACTTTTAAATTTAAACCGACTCACAGATGCAATCGAAGGAAGAGCTTCACCACGAAAACCCATAGTAACAATATTGGAAAGGTCATTTTCCTTTAATTTTGAAGTAGCGTGACGTTCAACTGCAAGGTTTAATTCTTCTGCTGTCATCCCTTGACCGTCGTCAGAAACACTAATTAACTTTTTACCGCCCTCAACCATGATAACGTTAATATTTTTTGCACCTGCATCAATAGCATTTTCTACTAGTTCCTTTACAGCACTTGCAGGTCTTTCGATAACCTCCCCAGCAGCGATTTGATTTATAGTATTTTCTGAAAGAAGGCGGATGCCCAAATTTTCTTCTCCGTTTTTCCGGTTAGGTTAACGTTATATTGATGATTATGACATTAAGGCTAGCCAGCATTAATTACTGCCAAAAAGCGCACGCTTAGCAATGTCTTGTGGCTCAACCACTTCATCAAGGTCTGCATCTGGCCCCCCTGGTGTTAAGTAAAATTCAGGTGGCAATGAAAGTGGTGCATTTTTAAGAACCAAAAATTCATCAGGTGCACTTTTACCAGAACATCCCGCAAGGGTAGTAAGAAAAACGACCAATACTAATGTCAAATTCACTTTATTTTTAATAATCATAAGTTTTGTTCTTCTTTAATTTAATTTTTAGAATCACTACGGAAATTTGAATTAAATATTAATAACATAGCACCAATAAATATAAAACTATCTGCAAAGTTAAATACGGCAAAATACCAATCTTCCCAATGAAACTGAAAAAAATCAGCAACCGCACCAAACTTTACCCGATCGTATATATTTCCACAAGCACCACCAATAATAAGCCCTATTGCACCAGATAAATTATAATTTTTTGCACTTTTTAACCAGTAAATCAATACCGTAACAATGATTAGGTTTAATCCAACTAGCGCCCACCTACCAACATCATCACTTGCAGATAAAAATCCAAAGCTTACACCTCGATTCCAGACCATTACGACATCAAATATATTGAAAATTTCTACCGTACCTTTGGCTGGTAATTTAAAAATATCTATAAACCACCATTTGCTTAAGCGATCAATAGAAAATACGATCAATGCAATTATGAAGCCCAAGCGAAACATCGTCTATAGAGCCTCGACAGCATCAGCACAGCGTTTACAAATATCGTCGTGATCCGCAATAGTCCCGACTTCAACAAGGACTTGCCAACAACGCTCACATTTTACACCCTTTGAAAGATTGCTTATTACTGCAATTCCAGGACTGTCATCCATTGTAAACGCATCTGATGGTGCCTCTTTCAATATCATTTCAGCTGCAGAGGTTATGGTTACCTCAGCAAGATCAATGCCATCAAAAGCATCAATATAATTTTGGTCAGAAACATAGACATACACCTTTGCCTGAAGGCTTGAACCAATCCGTTTTTCGCCTCTTTCTATCTCAAGTGCTCCAGTCACCACTTTACGTAAAGTTCTAATTTTTTCCCATTTAGCACCTAGAGCGATGTCACACCAGCCTGCCGGAATATCATGAAAAGTTTTTAAATGAACACTATCATCTTCACTTGGGAAACGTGATTGCCAGATTTCCTCTGCCGTAAAGACTAATATAGGTGCAAACCATTTTGTGACTATTTTAAATACTTCGTCAAGAACTGTTCGGGCAGCACGGCGGCGACTAGTCATCTTACCGTCACAATAAAGGGCATCTTTACGAATATCAAAATAGAAAGCGGATAAATCAACTGAACAGAAGTTATAAAGAGCATTGTAAACCCTGTGATAATTATAATCATCAAAACCGCTACGTACTTTTTCATCAACCTCAGTAAGCCGGTGTAAAACCCACCTCTCTAATTCTGGGAGTTCTTCAAAAGGAAGTATTTCTGCATCGTCAAATTCAGTTAAATTACCAATCATAAAACGCATAGTGTTTCTTATTTTACGATAAGATTCCGCCTGTTTTTTTATAATTTCATCACCGATACGGTGTTCATTAAAATAATCAGTCGAGGTAACCCACAGACGTAAAATATCTGCACCATATTGTTTCATTATTTTAAGTGGATCCATACCGTTGCCAAGAGATTTAGACATTTTTCGCCCGTCTTTATCAACTGTAAATCCGTGTGTAAGCACTTGATCATAAGGAGCATCGCCCCGGGTGCCACAACTTTCAAGAAGAGAGGACTGAAACCATCCACGATGCTGGTCTGTTCCTTCAATATAGAGATCAGCACTACGTTTTCCATCTCCACGGCTTAATTCATCACGCTCTTCAACTACAAATGCGTGAGTACATCCAGAGTCAAACCAGACATCAAGAATATCCGAAACTTGCTCATAATCATTAGCATTATATTTATCACCGAGAAGTTCCTGTATATCTGCTGTGTACCATGCATCAGCACCAGATTGTTCTACAGCAGTTGCAATTCTTTGATTGACTGCCGGATCCATAAGAAGATCATTCGTACCTTTATGCACAAATACAGTTATGGGTACCCCCCAGGCACGCTGTCTAGAAACAAGCCAATCAGGTCGGTCTGCAACCATTGAATTCATTCTATTTTTTGAATTTTCTGGTATCCAGCGAACACTGTCAACAGCCTTAAGTGCTTTATCGCGCAGATTATTTTCTTCCATAGAAATAAACCACTGAGGCGTATTCCTAAAAATAAGAGGCGCCTTAGAACGCCAACTATGAGGATAGCTATGAACTATTTTATCTCGAGCAAGAAGTGCCCCAACCTTCACCATTTCCTCACAAATATGATCATGAACTTTATAAACATGTTCACCAGCAAACATTGGAATATTATCATAATAAAGACCCCCCTCATCAACGGTATAAGGGGTTTCAAGGCCAAAACTTTGCCCAACCTCGAAATCTTCCTGGCCATGGCTTGGTGCAATATGGACAAAGCCAGTGCCCGAATCTGTAGTGACGTGAAAGCCTTCGATAACTGGTACATCATAATCATAACCCTGGCCGTGCCAAGGATGATGGCATATGGTACCCTCAATATCTGAACCTTTAAAGGATGCCAGTTCGCTGTGACCCGTAATCCCTGTTCGGCTACAAAACTCTTTTTCCAATGCTTTTGCAATAACAAGTTTTTCACCTATTTTTACAAGTGATTTTTCATTTACTTCGCTGACTTTAATCAACGAGTAATCAAATTCTTTTCCATATGCAATGCCTCGGTTACCAGGCATAGTCCAAGGTGTGGTAGTCCAAATAACAATTTTTGTACCAACAATTTTATCAATATTTGATTTTACGACTTTAAAGCCTATATCAATCATATGAGACGTATGGTCCATATATTCGACTTCTGCTTCAGCTAAAGCAGTTTTTTCAACAACCGACCACATGATGGACTTTGAACCACGATAGAGGCCCCCATTCATAAGAAACTTAAGAAGCTCCCTTACAATTTGAGCTTCACTTGAAAAGTTCATAGTAAGATAAGGCTTTTCCCAATCACCAAAGATCCCAAGACGCTTGAATTCGTCGCGCTGAACATCCACCCATTTTTTTGCAAAATCTCGACATTCTTGTCGAAACTCTACCGGGTCAACCTCATCTTTATTTTTGCCAGAATTTTTGTATTTTTTTTCTATCATCCATTCAATAGGTAGACCATGGCAATCCCACCCCGGAACATAGGGCGCGTCCTTTCCAAGCATCTGCTGAGTACGAACAATAATATCCTTAAGGATCTTATTCATGGCGTGGCCAATATGAATATCACCATTAGCGTAGGGAGGACCATCATGAAGAATATACCGTTCACGACCTTCGGAGGTTTTTCGAATCTTAGCGTAGATATCAATATCGTTCCAACGTTTGAGCCAGTCTGGTTCACGGTTAGGTAAATTACCCTTCATAGGAAAATCTGTTTTTGGTAGAAAGATAGTATCGCGATAATCTTTGGTCATATTTTCACTTAATCTAATAATTTAAAAAATTTACCTTATGTAACAATTTGATACCCCTAATGTCGAGCTTAATTTATGATATGTGGTCTGCTAATTGTGGACTTGGGATAAATGATTGTTGGTTTTCTGTTTTACTGAGTATTTTTTTTGCAACGAGACAATCTTTCTTAATCTGTTTTTTTAAACTTTCGAGCCCGTCAAATTTATACTCCGGACGAATAAAATCGACAAATTCAACTTTTACAGATTGTCCATATATATCAAAATTAAAATTAAAAATATAAATTTCAAGCAACACATCTTTTTTATTAAAAGTTGGCCGCCTACCCACATTTGCAATAGCTTCCCAAGTTCCTTTACCTGGCCCACATTCAATTATCATTCGAACGGCATAAACGCCATACTTAGGTTCTTTATAACCTGCTAGTAAAATATTGGCAGTTGGAAAACCAATGGTGCGCCCCCTTTGATCACCTTGACAAACTTGTCCTTCAACATGCCACCAATGCCCAAGCCGATCAGCTACTTTACGCACATCACCGGCTTCAAGTGTCGCGCGAATATTGCTAGATGAATAAATATGATCATCCTCCATTACCTTCTCAACAATAGTGAGGCCAAATTGTTCTTCTTTTGAAAGCCATCCTAAGACATTGATACCGCCACGTCGCCCAGCACCAAAACAATAATCATAACCAACAACTACATGTAGCGCTTCAATTTTTCTGATCAAGATATCAAGAACGAAATCTTCAGCCTCCATAGTTGCAAGAGTTTTATCAAAGGGAAGAACAATAAAATAATCAACGCCAAATTTTTTCAATAAATCAGATTTAGTTTGCAAAGAATTAAGGCGAAATTCTTTTTGGCCCGAATTAAAGAACATTCTTGGGTGAGGCTCCATACTTATTACGGTAAGGCTTGTGTTCATTTCTTTGGCAAGCCTTCCAGCTGCACCGATCACTTTTTGATGACCCTTGTGAAAACCATCAAAATTACCAAGTGCTATCACAGACCCTTTATTCTCATCGGCTATGGATTCAACTTGTCGAATAATTTTCATTTAATAAAATCTTTTATATGTCAGGTTAAGCTGTGAGAGCTAATATTCTAATCCATATGAAAAACTAATTATAGTACTAGTTTTCATTCAGCACGACCTATAGTTTTTTAGTAAAATCACCGCTAATTATAGGCGGCCCCATTAGTGGCCCTTGTCCGGCACTTACTCCACAATCAAGAAACTCAGCAAGGCATTGCTCACTTATAATTTTTTCAAGGATTAACTCAATATTATGTTTTTTATATGCTTTGATAATATTATTTCGATCAACATTCTCGGCAAGCAACATCCCAGCTTTAATCTTTACAAAATGAAAGTTTCGTGCCGCAAGCTCTATTAGGTTGTCGTTAAGTAATTCTACGTCAATCATCGAAAATTTATATCCACATTTACCAAGGGTTGCTAGAGAACCCCATACAGAAGGAGATTGTTTTATTACATCCTTCTGAGTAAATTGAAGTATAAGGCGATCTGCTAATTCCTTATTATCAAGCATAAAATTAATAAACTGTGAAAAAAAGTGTTTGTCATTAAGTGATACAGATGAAATATTACAGAAAAAAAACATATTTGGTTTTCTAGTTCCTAGACGTCTTATCACCTGAATGCATTTGACAAGAAGAATGCTGTCAAGAGTGACAAGTGCTCCAGAATTGTTAATAGTTTTAGTGAACTCAGATTGAAATAAAATTTCACCCGCACTATCTTTGATTCCTGCATAAGCCTCATAATGTATAACATGCCTTCTTTTCAGTGATGCAATTGGTTGCAAGTATAGATCTACAATTTTATCCTTAAGTACAAAATCACTAGCTCCTAATATTTTCTCCAGTTCTGTATTAACTGGTAAATTATCCTCATTGGAAACATATTCCCCGGACTTAATCATTTTTTGATTTTTAGGCTTACTTAACTTATCCGTAACTTTGATAATTAACTTTTTTAACATAAGTAATTGAGTAACAATTTCTTTGTTAGGGTTGTTTTTTTTGAATAGGAGTTCGCCACGCAACATCTTTGCTTCGTTCTTGTACTTTTCTAATTTATCTAAATAAACTTGAAAGTCTTGGTGAAGGGACATCAAACGGTTTGTAAAATTTTCTTTATTAGCCTGAATAGATAAAATAATATGGACCTGAATACCCAATAAAAAGATACCACCGGCAATAACCCTAGCTCCTAAAATACTGATTTCAGAAAACACCCCTGGAATAGCTATCGCAGCAAATAATGCAATAATAATATAACCAAGCATAAGAATAATATGAACAAGCAAAGTCATAAAGAAATCCGAATCAGAAGAGCCAACATTTATTATTAAGTCAGACTATAAATTAGTTCCATAACGTTAGAACAAATCATCAAGGCAATCAAGATATGCAGCAGTTAGTCATGGTTAATTAAAAAATTAAACCCCAAATTTTTAATTAACCATAAAAGAAGATATATTAAATTTTAACAAATATAAAAAAAGCAGGAAGAAAAGTCTTCCTGCTTTTTTCATTTTAGTGCTTTTTAGTGGTTACGACAGATATTCTCTAATATCCTTAATCCTTTTTTCTTCAGAATCAACATATCTCAGCATATTACGTGCCATCTTTTCAGATCTATCATCCTTTGCTGCTTCACGGAAGGACTTACGGGCACCATCAAAATTTTCTAATGCAAGGTAAGCCTGTCCCTGAAGAAGACTTGATTGATCTGGACGGCTTAAGCCACCCTTAACGAGGGCTTTAGAAATTGCTTCTGCCGCTCCTTCATAATTATCTAGACTAAGGTATACGTTAGCAAGTCTCATATAAAGATTACCATCTTCATCCAATTCGGCAGCTGCATTTAAAGGTCCTACGGCATCAACTAGATCTTTACCGTTAATAAATGCGGTTGATTGCAGCTCAAGGTTTCTTTGGCTCTTTTCTGAAAGACCTTCGTTCAACGATTTCGCCATCGTTTTAGAAGATTGATAGGGACTATCATGATAGAGATAAAGCTGGGCCATCGTTTCTAATTCACGCCCGGTATCAAGCATATTTTGTCTATGCGCTAATTCCATAGCTGCTAATTGTTTTTTTTCAAATTTTAACACTTCGACTTCACTCATATTTTCTTCTGAACTAGCCATCGCATATAGATTAGAAAGC
Source organism: Kordiimonadaceae bacterium (assembly GCA_018675425.1). Classification (GTDB taxonomy): domain Bacteria; phylum Pseudomonadota; class Alphaproteobacteria; order Sphingomonadales; family Emcibacteraceae; genus Pseudemcibacter. The sequence goes on along the minus strand of JABGYD010000057.1, from coordinate 10,772 downwards.
TGTACCCAATATTGCTTCTGTGGCCACGTTGTAGCTAAAAATTCAGCATATTCGAGAACCTTTGGGGTTTCACCGAGAGAATTATGAAGAGCCCGCAAAACCTGATACCAATTTTCTTTTTCTGGCTTTATTTCCTTGCCCGCTAAGGCTGTTGCTGCGGTTAGTTTTTGTTGGTCTTCGCGATTTTCTGGCACCAAACCATCAAATTCATCTACAAGCATTTGTGCCTTTATGATGATATTTGCCGCAGCCTTCGATTTTTTAATTACCCAATTTATATATTCAATGGCAAGGCGATAATTTTTCACCATTTCAGGAGATTCATCTGGCGCATTTTGACCAATTGTATAGTGCGCATTTGCAAACATTTCTAACTGAGTAACACTTGGGTCCGGTTGATATTTAAGCCAATCATATAAGTAACTCAAACCTAGCGCATAATTTTCATTTGAAAATTCTATCTGGCCAATACTGAATGTAAGCTGGTCCCTCAGGCTATAGGGTATAGTTTTGATATCTAGTAGTTTTTTATAATATAAAACAACAGTTTCCAAATCATCTTCTGAGCCCGCAATAGAAGACATTATTTGGTAATACCCAGCTGTTTCAGTGGAATTCCACCGTTCAATTCTTTGTTTAACCAAGAGCTCTTTAGCTTCAGCAATTAATGGAATTTCTTCTGAAATATATTCTTGAGCCTTTACTAGAATTTTTCCAGCCCGTTCACCGGTGGAAGGGACCGACCTAATTCTAGGACGTGCTGCCCTAGCAGCAGCAGCAGCAGCAGTTCTAGATTGAGAAGATACACCAAGCTCCTGAGCCTTAGCATATTGACCAGAATAATTTTCTATCGCTGGAATTTTGCCAGCTATAACTACAACACCACTCATTACGGTGGCTATTAAAAGAGTTCTAGACACTTTTCTTAGATTTTTCATAGTTAAATTTCTTTCCTTACTTTAATCAGCCAATTCAAATTCAATACGAACCCGGACACCCGACGATTCAATCGGTTCGCCATCTACAACTCTTGGTTTATATTTATATTTTCCTGCTGCTTTCACTGCTGCTCTGACAAACATATTATGACTTGACTCGATTGCAACCACATCTTTTGTCGTACCTTCAGCAGTTACGGTAAATGTGACGATCACGTAGCCCTCGATTCCATTCTCTGCTGCACGAGCAGGATACTGAGGTGGAACGCGGACAATAGGTAAGTACTCACCATCTGTAGCAGAGAAACCACCAACACCAGTAGATATTGCAGTTACTTCCATCGCAGCTGAGCCAATTTCGACACCACCACCAACATTATCTACAGACGAAGACATATCAATATTCATATCAGGTGCCGCTTCAACTTCTTCGGGAATATCAGGTTTTCGCTCAATTTGACGAACTTCTTCCACTGCTCTTACTTGCCCCATTTCAACACGAATTCTTTTTCCTGCATCCTCTAATTCAATATCACCAGTAGAAATCAGCCACTGCATGCCAAAGAATAATCCAAAAGTAATTAATGCCGCAAAACTAAATGAAATAACATATCGTGCAACCATTACATTCTCCCTTAGTTAAGTTGTGTTGCCAGCACGTGATCCGTATAACCTGCAGCATTCAGAGAATCCATAATTTCGGCAACAATACCTGTAGTCGATTTTATGTCAGCCTGAATAACGATTGTACCTTCAGGATTTTCAGCTTTAAGGCGTTCAACGTTGGCACGAACAGCCCTAACGTCGATGCGACGCTTTTCCATCCATACTTCATCACCATCAGTAACAGCAATCATAATATTTGCTTTTTCCTGTGGCTCACCAGATGAACCTTCCGGACGGTTAACTTCAATACCTGCCTCTTTGAGAAAGGAGGCAGTGACGATGAAGAAAATCAGCATGATGAAGACGATGTCAAGCATCGGTGTCATATCAATTGCTGCTTCTTCTTGGTTTTTTTTGTGTTTACGCATTTTATCTCTCTTAATGATCCATTGTTAAATGATCTTCAACCAGTTCAGCTTCTTTGTCTATACGTGCTTGTATATAAGAAGATGCAAATACCCCCGAAAGGGCACCTACCATTCCAGCCATTGTAGGTATCGTCGCTTTAGAAATGCCCGCAGACATCGCCTTCACATTCGCTGACCCCATTACGGACAGCACATCGAAAACCTCAATCATACCCCACACTGTTCCAAGTAGTCCCATTAGGGGAATAACTGCAACGAGTGTTTTAATATGAGAGATGGAACCCCGAAGATCCATATTAATTTGACTAATCATGGCTTCACGAATTTTACGGGCGTACCAGGAGGTGCGCTCAGTGCGCGCCTCCCAAGTACCCATAACTTCGTCTACTTGGATTTTATGGCGGGTTTTAAAGTATATCATCCGCTCCAAAACCATGGCCCATAATACTAATATCGCAACAAAGATCACAATTAGAACAGGGCCACCCCTCTCCATAAAATCGCGGACTAGTTCTAATATATTTATTAGGCCTAACATAGTTACTTACTCCCACGCTGTTCAGCATGAACAGCAATGATACCAGCACTTTGCTCTTCGATAGTGTGCACAATTCTTTGGCTCATACCATTCACCAGTGAATGAAGGAAAAGCATTGGAAGGGCAACACAAATACCAAGAACAGTAGTCATCAACGCAGCGGAAATACCGCCAGCCATAACTTGGGGATCACCAGTACCAAATAATGTCATAGCCTGGAATGTTTCAATCATACCTGTCACTGTACCTAGCAGCCCCATTAGAGGTGCGATAGCAGAAATCAGCTTGATCATTGTTAAGAAACGTTCAAGCGGTGGCATTTCTTTCAAAATAGCTTCATCAATTTTTAGCTCTAATGTTTCCACATCAGTACCTCTGTTCGCTTCATGAACTGCTAACACACGCCCTAGTGGGTTATTCTCATTGATAGTTTCGCTGCGAATTTGTGCTTTTACCTTTCCACTTGCAAGTGAAAGAAAAATTACGCGTTCAAGAAAAAGTAGTATTCCAATACCGCCAACAGCAATAATAAGATTACCAATTGTACCACCCTGCTCAATACGCTCTTCAAAACCTGGCCTCTGAATTAGAAGTGCAAGAATTGAACCGCGTGACGGATCAAGACCAAATGCAGCAAAACCAGACGTTGAGTTTTGAAGCCCAGTCGCGGAATCCATAAAACGGGATTCTGGTTGACTATCAAGCTCAGCAACTAGACCCTGTTCATATTTAAGGTATTTGCCATCCATGGCAATATTAAAGACACCAACACGTGTTACAGGAACAACAACTTCAGAACCATCATTCAATTTAACAGCTCTATCAAATGTAACTACACGACCTTGTTCAGTCATTTCACGCTGAACTTCATACCAAAGACGTTCAATTTCCTCGATGCTTGGAAGTTGCGTTCCAGATGAAGTTTTTTGGATAAGAGTAGTAATAAACTCTTCTCGACCTTCAAATTGGGTGGATGTCAAAGAGGATTCTAAACGTGAACGTGTATCCCCTGAGACCAACTGTAGTACACCAAGAACTTCTTTCAGTGCGCCAAGTTCATTTGTAAACTCTTGCTCTAGCTCAGTAAGTTTATCATCATTTGATGCAAACTGTGCCTCTAGCCGATCAGAACGGCGCTCTTCAGCACGCTGTGCAGTCTGAGCTTCAGTACGAAGTCCTGACTGTCTGTCCTTTGCCTCTCTGAATTCAGCCTCACGTTGACGATACTCTTCAGTTTCGTTCACTTTGCCTTGACGAACTATGTCAAGTAACGCATCAAGACTAGTCTCTTGTCCAATTGCAGCAGAAGAAAAACTACTTAAAGTTAAAGCAACAATAATTTTTATGAAATTTCTCATTGAACACTCCCTTGAGACGGTGCTGCTATTGGCAGCAATAGTAAAGTATTTTGAGGCGCTTTTGCATTCGCCATTCTAATTGCTGTATTTATTGACCTTTGGTAAGTTCCTTGATCAACAATTTCAAACTCTCTAGTGTCTTTATTGTAGGCGCCTGAAACTAAACCGTCTGTCGTTTGATAAAGTAATGCAACACGGCCAACCATTAACATATCAACAAATCTTTCTATTCCATCAACTTCCATAGTTTGTTGATAACTTTGAAAAACCCCTCCGTAGTCACTTTCAATCTGATAAAGCTCAAACACAGTGCGGAACCGCTCAGAGGCATCCACATCTGGATCAGTCATGAGATCTTTTACCCGGTCAAGGCCTGCTAAACGTGTTTCCAATTGAAAAGGAATATCATTTTTTATAAATTGCTCTAATCCATCAACCATTCTAACTAGCAACGGCTCGACTTGACGTTTAATATCTGTAACGTTTTTGATATTTTCGGTTAATTCTTCCATTGCCTGCAATTGACGTTCAATGGATCGATCCATCTGCGCATTATATACTCTGAGACCATCAACAGTTTTAAGAATACTTTTATATTCAGTGATAATCTTATCAGTATCATCAACAATTATATTTACTCGAGCTTGAGATTGTTGTGCAATTTGGTTGGCGGAAATTCCTTCATTTAGGACATCACTTAATAGTGTTTGTCCAATTGCTAAGGAGCCTAATGAAAGGGTCCCTGTAGCAACAATGGCGGAAAGAAGAATAGTTCTTAATCGATTCTTAATCATGCGTCTTCCTACAGCTTTTTTGAGTTATTACGGTTAAACCACATATTGTGGCATTAATTAAAATACAAATTGAGTGAGCAAATGAATTACTGAGGTTTGAATAGCTAAAATTATTATATGCTGTTTTTAGTATATATCCCCTTACTATCACTTACTCATCCCCATTAGCAGTTTATCTTTAATTCATTCTAGTATTTACCTTATAATAATACTTAGGGTTGAACACCAGAAGTAATAATTATTTTATCCTCTTGTTATTATTTAATCGATAAATAATTTTCAATCACAACTCTTAATGGAGCCGATACAACAGACTGACGGTACCTTATATAAAAAAAATAAAAATTAATTTCAAGAACTCGTTTAGTTAAAAGATCAAAAAATTAATTTATATAAGCTTTATTTTTTAATATAACAAAATAAATAAACTATTATCTAAAATAAAAATCCATTGTTATTAAGGGCTTAAATAATAATAAAGAATAAAATATAAAATTTTTTCAAGAAAATAATTATCTTTTATTCTGATAAATTAATATGTAAAATATGATTAATACTTAAATTAATCATAATAAAATGTTCTATATTTCCGATCTAAGATAAGAAATAGATTCGTAATATTTTTGAGGCTATTCAATATTTAAATTTACTTATAATTAAAGTTTACTATAGTTAGACAATATAGTTTTTGTGGTAATTTTGATCTGAAGAGGTAATTTTTTTAGATGATAAAAATAGAGCCCTACTTCACAAACTACCCTCGGTTGCGGTAAAAATATACCAAACTATAAATTATAGCCCTAAAAATATAACCCATAAGGGCAATGAACCCCCACAATAATATCTTTCGATAATTTAAATATTCGTTAGTGACCATACCCTCTTCCGGAAGAGCAAAATATAAATTACGTAACACCAAAAAACTAATAGCTATTGTTGCAAGACAGGTTGCTTTTATAACATCAGAAGAAGTCACATTAACATCATCAATACGTTTGTAACTCTTAATAATAATTGATAATGTAATGAAAATTGCGATGATAATAATGAGCATTTTATACCTCTTTTAAAAATTCCAACATATAATATAGAAAAAAACCAATAGCTCCAGATCAATTTAGTTAATATTATTAAAGCCCAACGTTTATTACAAAATAACTTTGAATCTATCAATTTTTTTAACTATTAACTAAGGCTATTCAAAAGGAATATAATGAAAAAAGATAATGTCTACGAATTTTTTAGAAGACTTGAAGAACGTGAGCCTGAACCAAAGGGCGAACTTGATTATACAAATCCCTATACTTTATTAGTTGCCGTAGCTCTCTCCGCGCAAGCCACTGATATAGGTGTTAATAGAGCAACAAAGGGTCTTTTTAAAGTTGTGGCGACGCCGCAAGAAATGCTCAACCTTGGTGAAGATAAATTAAAACAACATATAAAAACCATTGGACTTTTTAATACCAAGGCTAAAAACGTCATTAAAGCGGCACAGATGCTGGTAGACAATTTCGATGGTTTGGTGCCAAAAAATCGTGAAGATCTAGAAAAACTAAATGGTGTTGGAAGAAAAACAGCTAATGTCGTACTAAATATGGCCTTTGGACAACCAACTATTGCAGTTGATACTCACCTTTTTCGGGTTTCAAACCGCACAAAAATGGCTCCTGGAAAGACACCTCTTGCAGTTGAATTAAAACTTGAAAAAAAAATACCTAAAGAATTTTCTCTTCACGCTCATCATTGGTTGATTTTACATGGACGATACATATGTAAAGCCCGTAAGCCGAGTTGCCCTATCTGCCCGGTTAATGATCTTTGCCAATTTAAAGGTAAAACTAAACTTCATAATTAATCTTTAAGAAACGTTGATATACAAAAATCTGCCCTTTTACCGTTTAAGTCTATAAGGTTTTTTTCTTGGGACGTCTCAATGTAGTCCACATGTAAATCGCTATTATCATTTTCATAGAAGTAAATGTGGGCATTACAGAATTGATTATCGTAAAGCCAGACTTCTGAATTTTTTTCTAACCGCCTTAAGGATGGTATTCCTAAAATACTCTCAACACTACTTTTTTGGAGGTTCATAATATTACTAATTTGAAAGGTGGGCGCCGCAGGTTCTAGTTTTTCAATAATCTCCAGCTCAGGAGCCCATTTAGAAGAAACAATGGGTATTGCAGCAGACTGCTTTGAGGTATTGCAAGATAATAAAAGTAATGTACTAATTATTAATAATATTAATTTCATATCTCTTCAAACTCACTTAAATGAAATAGATGACAAATTAACGCCACACTAATTATAGGTGCCACAAACTGAACGATTGGCAGCATAAACAAAAACGTCATAATCATTCCAGCTAGTAAAATCATAAACCAAATTGATTTTCGATGAACACCAGCCTCTTTAATACCCAAATGTCTAAAAGCAATCATTTCATAATAACCCCAGCCAAGTAAATAACCATTTAACAAATAAAAAACTATAACCGATAAAAATGGCACCCAGAAAAACAACATATAGATTGGCAAAACCAAAAAATTAAAAAATATAATAAAAAACATCATCCGCACTGATAAAAAAACTAAATGCAAAAAATTTTTACGATTTTTTGCCTTTTTATGTGGATAAAACTTATCCTCCACACAATCTATAACGTCATCAAGAAATATAGAAATAATTAAAGTTGAAATAGGAACAAAGAATATAAAAACAATAAATAACAAAGAAAAAGTATAGATCCAGCCTAGCATACCGTTAACGAATGTCTGCCACCATGCCCAACCAGACGCATAAAGTGGAATTTCCTTAATAATTTCATTTGCAAGGACAAATGATAATAGTAAAACACCAGCAGTTGTGAACATTCCGAGAAGAAATACTTTCAGAAAAGGTCTGTCTAAAATCTGCCTCCCTGTGCGTTCAATTCCTGTGATTAGTTTATTCAAATCATGTATTCCTAAACCATTATATCACGCCTATGAGTAAAATATATGGCAATTATTTTCAAAAAGGCAAGAATTAATCCTACACTAACTCAGTTATTATGATAAAAGATCCAGAATTTTACTAGCGAAAATAGGAAGAATTAATGGCCCAAAATTTTGATGTACTCGGTATAGGTAATGCAATTGTTGATATTTTAATCCAAGTAGATGACGAGTTTTTAAAATCAAAAAAACTCATTAAAGGTAGCATGCAACTAGTTAGTGAAGGTGATGCTGCTACTTTATACGCAGAACTTGGAAAATGTATTGAATGCTCCGGCGGATCAGCGGCTAATACAGTTGCTGGCCTAGCATCTATGGGAGCGCGTACATCATATATTGGAAAAATTCATGATGATCAACTAGGGAAAGTTTTTAAACATGACATCAATACTATTGGAACAAGTTTTAATACGCCACCATCATTCAGTGGGCCCGGAACAGCACACTGTATTGTTTTGGTAACACCTGACGCGGAGCGCACAATGTGCACTTATCTTGGTGCTTGTGTCAATCTTACGGAAACAGATATAGATGAAAGTATCGTAAGGTCTTCAAAATTTTCCTACCTTGAGGGTTACCTTTGGGATCCCGAGCCAGCTAAAGCAGCCTTCAGAAAAACAATTCATATAGCACATGATGAAGGCAATAAAGTAGCCCTAAGTCTTTCCGATCCATTTTGCGTTAATCGACACCACGGAGAGTTTTTGAAGCTGGTAAAAGATGATATTGACATACTTTTTGCCAATGAAGACGAAATTAAAATGCTCTATAGTACTGATAATTTACAAGACGCAGCTCAGCGGGCTCAACACGATTGTGATATAGTTGCTATTACCTGTGGCGCAAGAGGATGTATTGTTGTTAATAAAGACGAGATTAGTAATATCCAGGGAATAAATGTGTCAAACTTAATTGATACAACTGGTGCAGGAGACTTATATGCAGCCGGGTTCTTATATGGCCTTAGTATTGATAAGCCGATTGGTGAGTGCGGTGCACTTGGTAACCTAGTGGCAAGCAAAATAATAACTCATCTGGGTGCTCGTCCCGACATTAACCTTAAAGAATTCGTCGAAAAGGCAGCTTATTAACTAAGCATAGGACCTAATTTTTTACCACTTAAAATATGAAAATGAAGATGAGGAACTTCTTGGTTAGCACTTTCACCCGCATTAGAAATCAGTCTATAGCCATCTTCTTCTAATCCAAGTTGTTTTGCTGTATTGCCAATAGCACGAAAAAAACCCGCGATCAACTCTTCAGGAGCGTTCTTCGAAAAGTCTATCATATTTATATATTTTCCTTTTGGAATAACTAATGTATGGACTGGTGCCTGAGGATTTATATCGTTAAAAGCAAGCGCATGATTGTCCTCATAAATTTTCACACATGGTATCTCACCCCTTAGGATCATTGCAAAAACATTGTCACTATCATAAGACATCATTGAAATCCTCTCGAGCTTTCTTTTCATCTATGCCCGAAAGGCCCTCGCGACTGGCCAGCTCCTCGCAAACATCTTCTATAGTTATTCCCATATCTGACCAAAGTACCATCAAATGAAACATCAAGTCACCCGACTCTAAAACGGCTTCCTCACGATTATTGCGCGCAGCAGCAATGACAAGTTCAACAGCTTCTTCACCAACTTTTTGAGCTATTTTTTTTTGGCCTTTTGCAAAAAGGCGTGCAACATAGCTCTTATCTAAATCGCCACATTTTCTGCTTTCAATCACTTTCGCAAGTTTTTCAATAATCTCTAGTTTATTTCTCATATTCAATCCTAACCTCGAGCCCAGAACGTGCCATATATTTTTTACATTCTTCAATTGTATATTTACCAAAATGAAAAATCGAGGCCGCAAGAACAGCATTGGCATTACCATCCCTTATTCCCTCAACCATATGTTCAAGGGTACCAACACCGCCAGACGCTATAACTGGGATAGATACGTTGTCAGCTATGGTACGAGTGAGATCAATATTAAAACCATCCTTGGTACCATCCCTATCTATTGAGGTAAGTAATATCTCACCAGCCCCAAATTCTGCAATTTTTTTTGCATATTCTACCGCATCAATACCGGTAGGTTTTCGGCCACCATGCGTAAATATCTCATACTTATTGTGTCCTACACATTTGGCATCAATAGCCACGACAATACATTGCGACCCAAATTTTTCCGCTAGTTCACTAACTAATTCCGGTCTTTCAACTGCTGCAGTCATAACCGATACTTTATCTGCTCCCGCAAGCAAAAGGTTTTTTACATCCTCTTCCTTTCGAACACCACCACCAACCGTTAGTGGCATAAAGCATTGTTCTGCAGTTCTTCTTACCACATCAAGAAGAATAGAACGGTTCTCACTTGAAGCAGTAATATCAAGAAAACAGAGCTCATCCGCGCCAGCCGCATCATATATTTTAGCTTGTTCAACGGGGTCCCCTGCATCACATAGCCCTACAAAGTTGACACCCTTGACAACGCGACCATCCATAACATCAAGGCATGGTATAATTCGTGCTTTTAACATTAAAATCCACCATTAAGTATTGCAATTCCATCTCGAATATTAAGACGACCGTCATAAATTGCCCGCCCGGAAATTACACCCTCTATAGTTCCGTTTGTTTTTTTTGCCGCTAATTTTAATATTTTAAGATCATCTATTGAAGCAACACCGCCAGAAGCAATGACCGGAATACTCAGCGCATCCGAAAGTGCTACTGTGTTTTCAATGTTAAGACCGTTCATCGTACCATCGCGATCAATGTCGGTATAAATAATACTTGTTACCCCAGCATCCTGAAATTTTTTTCCAAGCTGCGCCGCTGACATATCAGATGTCTTCGCCCAACCTTCAACTGCAACCATCCCGTTTCGTGCGTCAATACCGACCACAATCTTACCTGGAAAAATTTTAGCCGCTGCTATTACGAATGAAGGGTCACGAAGAGCAATGGTTCCAAGAATAATTCTATTTACTCCCTTTTTAATCCAATTTTCGATTGTTTCAATATCTCGGATGCCACCGCCAAGCTGAATGGGGATTGTGACACTTTTAAGTATCTCATCAACAGGTTCTTCGTTTATGGGTCGACCCGCAAAGGCT
>JABGYD010000031.1 GCA_018675425.1 Kordiimonadaceae bacterium | reverse complement strand
ACAGACCCCAAAACCCTTTTGATGTACTTGAAGCATTATTGTTAAGGCTTGCGGTTCTGGAATTTTAAAAAATTTCTGCAAAACATGAACAACAAAATCCATCGGCGTATAATCATCATTAATCATGAGTACTTTATACATTGATGGTTTTTTAGTTTTGGGTTTGCTCTTGGTTATTACGGAGCCTTCTAGATCACCCTCATTATTATTGTCTTGTTTGCTCATTTTAATACCGTTTATTTTTATTACCATGTCTACTTTAGATAAAATATTTATTTGATTTTTAAAGGGGTAAAGTAAAATAAATATTTATATTTAATTAATATACCATAATTTATAAATTTTAAAAATATAGGATTTATTATCTGCTATTAAAAATAAATCAAATACTACCTAATATTTCATTCTTTAAATTTGAATAATAGATAGTAAATTTTCTCATTCACCATCTAATATCAAGTCCAAAAATTTATTTTTTCATTAACAAATCTTTAGCCTGATTCAACTGAGTTGCAAAATATTCTGAACCACCTTGATCTGGATGAATTTTCTTCATTAGCCGATGATGAGAGGCTTTAATTTCTGTATCATTTGGTTTACCATTAAGCTCAAGTATTTCTAATGCCTGTTCACGGCTCATAGTATTTTTAGCTGTTCCTGGCACTTGAGAACCCTCGGCCTTTGCCTGAAGAAAGGCCCAAAGTGATCCTTGCCATGAGAGTACAGCCGCTGTACCAAGTACCCCAGCTACAGCAATATTACCTTTAACAAGAATAACAAAAGCTGATATGCCCAAGACAATCGCAAGAACTTTTCGGAATATGTCATTAAAGTTTTCAGGTTTTCTACTGAGATATTTTGAAACAGCAAAATAGAGGATTACAGCCCCTATTAGTAATATAATATATTGCATTTAAGTATTAACTCCTCGCGATTATTTTTAAGCTCGTTCTTCCTGCCATCCAGGAAAATTCAACTCACTCATCAAACGTCGTATTTCCTGTCTCGCAGCAATCTGTGACATGGTTATTTTCTGCTCAGTATTACGAATATCGACAAGTGTTAGTCCTTTAGGAAAAAGTTCACGGTAGATAACGCGTTCACCAAGACCTTGAATATACCTAAAAGAAATTCGTTTTTGAAGCTCTTTAAGTGCCTCATTAACCCTGCGTTTATTTAACGCATCAAGAGACGAGGTCCTATTACGCATCACAACCCAGTCAATAGTGCCATGATCTCTAATTGCCCTATACTTACGTGCATCCCAGACCATTTCGCTGTATAGGCTCAACCTATTAACTTTAAATGTATCCGCATCAACTGTTGCTAATAAATCTAGGTCTAAAAAACTATCGTTAATTGGCGTAACTAATGTATCAGCATAACTATGAGCTAGACGCGATAGGTTTGAATCACTCCCCGGACAGTCAATAAGAATAAAATCTGAGCAAGGGGTCAATCTATCCATTAACTTTGAAAAGTTAATGGTATCTTCCTCCATCATGTTCTCAAGATCACCCGTTGTGGAACGAGTGAGTGTATAGGCCTCCGCAAGCGTTAGTTTTATTTCATGTTTATTTGCATAATTTAACCGATTTTCAAGGTAGCGCACTAGTGACTTCTGTCTACCGTCTAGGTCAATGACAGAAACGCTAAAATTTCTTTTCATTAAGCTGACAATTATGTGCATTGCTGTGGTGGATTTACCTGAGCCACCCTTTTCATTTCCAACAACAATAATATGCGCCTTATTATTATTTTTTGGCATTTTCCTGGGCTTTCTATTAATCTATTATTTTTTAGAACTAAGATTTTAAAAAACTTAAAGTCTAGCAATTGAAGGTTTACTCTATTACTATTAAACTACAACACAACTTACCCTTTTAGGATATCTATGGCTAGTAACATACGACCAGGATCTAAATTTTTTGGAAAAAACGTATTTATTGCAATCCTTTTGTTAATAACAATTATATTTTTGCCCGTCTTTATTTCTTTTTATACCGTCACTCAAAGCCAAAAAAGTTTCTCTACAGTGTCACTAGTCAGCCACTTAAAGGTTGCCGAGGGTGAAAACATTACAAAAACATTTGCAGCCTATGGTTATAACCTTGCCAAAATTAAAAGAGGGGAAGCTGATGTCCCTAACTTATTTTTAGAGCAATTACCTCGCGAACTTACTACTTTAAATAATAATAAAACAAAAAAAGATCTATTTATATCCTCATTACTTCCACCGATATTAAAAGTTAACGAATATATTCGCTACGAACGTAAACGGCTCCTAAAAATAATAAAATCTATCGAGACAAATGGAGATGCCTCGCTTGACGAACTTTTTTGGCTTAGGCGTAAAATGCTTCGTTACCGTATGGAAGAATTCAATATTGACGAACTTCATAGTCGTATGAATATTATTCCAGTATCTCTTGCGCTAACCCAATCAGCTATTGAAACCGGCTGGGGTACCTCAAGGTTCGCACAGGATGGTAATGCGTTATTTGGCCAGTGGACTTGGAATGATGCAAGTGGAATTGTACCCCTTGGACGTGAAGTCGGTGCAACGCACAGTATAAAAAGATTTAATGATTTGATAAGTGCAGTCGAGGGATATTCACTGAATTTGAATACTCATAGTGCTTACCAAGATTTTAGAACGGAACGTGCCAAGTTTTCTCGCAATAAAATTATTGTAGTAGACAAAGATTTGTTATTCACACTTCTTTATTACTCCGAGCTTGGTTTTGCATATATAGATAGTCTAACTAATATTATAGGGGCAAATAATTTACGAAGTTTTGATAACGTTAAACTGCAGAAAACCGCTTATCAAAAGCTTAAATTAAGCCCAATTCCTTGAGTTCCTTACGAAGCTCGAGTGGAATATTTTCTAATTTTTCACCTCTTACTAAATCTACTGGAGCTACGCTATTTTCTAGATAACGCCACCCTTGAAAGGCACGTCTTGGTTGAGGTTCGGTGAGGAAAATTTTTTTATCTAGTTTTATCATGCACTTAGTTCCACTTTGGGTCTTAACGTCATCTAGTGAAATAATATACTGTCTTGCAAGAATAAAACCTTTAATTACCCAGTAAAGAGAACCGCCATCTAGAACCTCATCATAACGGCGAGGCTTTGATCTGGTTATATGAAAATTATAATTTAAACCTTTATTTCGTACGTCCGCTTCACGTATTTCCATCAAGTGCTCTACGCTTTCTACTCCAACGCACAATTTAATAATATTTACACTCATTAATTAAATCAACACCTGAGAGGCAAGGCCAAGGAAGGCAAAAAAACCAATAACATCAGTAATTGTCGTAACAAAAATGCTACTGGCAAGGGCTGGATCAATGTTTACCTTATCTAATGTTATTGGAATAAGAATACCAGCTAGACCAGCCATTATCATATTAACAATCATCGCAACGCCCATTACTAGACCAAGCAAAGTATTATCAAACCACACCCAAGACAGTCCACCTATTAAAATAGCAATAATAACTCCATTTAGAAGTGCAATAGAAAATTCGCGAAAAATAATTCTTTTCATATTAGTTGCCGTCAATTCTCGGGTGGCAATAGCGCGTACAGTCACTGTCATTGTTTGAGTGCCGGCGTTTCCGCCCATTGAGGCAACAATTGGCATCAAGACAGCAAGCGCCACCATTTCGTTAATTGTTGCATCAAACATTGCAATAACCATCGATGCTAGAATAGCTGTACCTAAATTAACAATAAGCCAGGTCACTCGATTTTTGGAAGCTACAAAGACACTTTCTGTAATATCTGTTTCCTGAATACCGGACATCAACATCAAATCTTCTTCAGCTTCTTCCTCGATGACATCAACAACATCATCAAATGTAATCACTCCAATAAGCCGCCCTCCATCGTCTACAACTCCCATGGAGGTCAGGTCATATTGGCGAAATAAATAAGCAACTTCTTCTTGGTCTGTATCAACCCTCACCAAGGTTGGTTCTTTTTCCATGATTTCACTAATTTTTTTATCACGGTCACTACGGACAATTTTATTGAGTGCTGCAGTACCGATTGGGTGATGCATCGGATCCACAATAAACACTTCATAAAATTCATCCGGCAAATTTTCTTCAATTAGAAAATAATCTATAACAGCCCCAACTGTCCATAGTCCTGGCACAGAAACTAAGTTTTTTTGTAATAAACGGCCGGCACTATCTTCAGGATAAGACAGCCCTTCCTTGACAATAAGCCTATCTTTATCTGGTAAAGCATCAATAATCTTACGTTGCTCATTCTCATCCATATCTTCAAGAACATGAACGGCATCATCACTTTCCATTTGTGAAACTGCTCGTGCAACATCCTTGTCATCCATTTCAGTAATTACATCATCAAGGGTACTATCATCCAGTTCAGAAAGAACATCCGGTTCCATACGTGAACCAATCAATGAGGTTAATAATTTACGATGATTATCGTTAATTTGCTCAAACACATCAGCTATATCTGCGCTATGTAAAGGCCTAAGGAGAAAATCAACTTGCTCTTTATTGAGTTGATCAAGGGCGCAGACTATCTCTTCTACCAGTTTTGGTGATACTGGTAGAACATCATTCAAATGGGGATCGCTCAGAGGCGTGCTGTTTTCGTTATTTACAGTCATTAATTTCACCTTACCAATTAATTTTATCCTCTTAAAATCATTTAAGGTCAAGAACTTATATCAATATGTTCGATAAATTATATATATAGGCTTCCAATAATCTTTAGGATGAATTAAGTTTTATTATAATTTAATCAAAATTAAGAAAGTAATATTCAGTGCAATCATTTATTCCCCCTAAAAGAACCCTTATGGGCCCAGGTCCTTCTGATGTTTCACCACGTATTCTTGAGGCAATGGCTCGACCTACTATTGGCCACCTTGATCCCGCCTTTCAGGTACTAATGGATGAAATTAAAGAGCTGCTCAGATATGTCTTTAAAACTGAAAACAAATTAACCTTTCCAGTATCAGCTCCCGGTTCAGCAGGTATGGAAACCTGCTTTGCCAATCTCGTAGAAAAAGGTGATAAGGTTATTGTCTGTGTTAATGGGGTTTTTGGAAATCGTATGGTTGAAAATGTTGTGCGTTGTGGCGGCGAAGCAATAGTTATCCAAGATGAGTGGGGTACACCAGTTTCTATTAATAAACTAGAAGAAGAACTTAAAGCCAATCCAGATGCTAAAATTGTAGCCTTTGTAGCCGCTGAAACATCAACTGGTGTAGCCTCCGATACAAAAGCCCTTTGTGCTCTTGCTGAAGACTACAACTGTATTAATATTGTTGATGCTGTGACTTCACTTGCTGGTATAGAACTTGATGTCGATGGCTGGGGTATTGATGCCATTTATTCCGGATCACAAAAATGCTTATCATGTCCGCCAGGAATATCACCTGTAAGTTTTAGTGAACGTGCAGTAAAAATAATAAAAGACCGTCAAACACCAGTACAAAGCTGGTTTATGGACCTAAATTTGGTTATGGGGTACTGGGATGATACAGGCGGAAGGTCATATCACCATACAGCCCCTGTGAATGCTATGTATGCCCTTCATGAAAGTTTACTTGTAGTTAAAGAAGAAGGACTTGAAAATTCATGGAAGCGCCACGCCGACCTTTCACAAAAATTACGTGATGGTTTTGCTGAAATGGGCATTAGTTATTTGGTAGACAAAAAACACGCACTCCCACAACTAAATACCATCATAATCCCAGACCATATCACAGATGAAGCTGCTATAAGGACCAGACTTCTTAACGAGCATAATCTTGAAATAGGTGCTGGTCTTGGCGCACTAGCAGGTAAAGTATGGCGTGTCGGCTTGATGGGTCATGCCGCATCACAAGAAAATGTTGATAAGTGTCTAAAAGCTTTTAAGGCAGTTATGAACTAGTATTAAAACAAACTAAGTTTTTTTATACATGTTGCTAGACCGTTACTTATACATCCTATTATGAAAAAAAATAATAGGATGTATAAGAATATAATAAATAATTTTTTCTTATTTTTTCACTTAAAAACCTTACAAGAAGCATCCCTGCTGAGAAGAATTAATTTAGATATTTTTATAAATTTTATTGAATATCGGCTGCAGCAGCGTCAACTCTTCGCCAAAGTGCAATTGTATTTTCACTCCAAATTTTAGAAATATCCTCTTCAGAATAGCCTCTTGAGATGAGCTCTGCCGTTACATTCATAGTTTCCGAGGCATCGTTCCATCCTTCAATACCGCCCCCACCATCAAAATCAGATACGATACCGACATGCTCAACCCCTATAAGGTTCACAGCATAGTCAATATGATCAACGAAATCTTTTACCGTTGCCGCTGGATACTTTTTATCAATTATATCCATAGCGGCAATATATATAGGATCACTGTTATGTTTGGAACTATCCCATTCTTTGTCACCAGCAGCAAGAGCAGCAGCATTTCGTATAATAGAAATTTCTGATCCTTTGTCAGGATAGAACTTAACGAAACTATTAAGACCAACAATTTGTACAACTCCACCTGCAGCGCCAATAGCCATGAGTTGCTCATCATTTAGATTTCTCGAATGTTTGGCAAGTTCCCATACACCCGAGTGTGATGCTATCACGGGCGCTTTTGAATACTTTGTTGCTTGCATCATACATTTGATTGATACGTGTGAAATATCTACCATCATCCCAACACGGTTCATTTCATCAATCACCTGATAACCAAAATTACTAACGCCGCCATGCTCTTCCTCAACATCACCAAGACGCGCAAGTGGCCCCGAGCTATCACAAATATCGTTGTGACCGTTATGGGCAAGCGTCATATAACGTGCACCCATATTATAAAACTCTTCAAGTCGAGATAATTCCTTACCAATTACATAGCCATTTTCAATACCTATCATTGCAACTTTACGTCCACTAGCGGCTATTGCTTCAAATTCATCAGGGGTGTTAGCTAAGCCAATACGATCGGGATAATGTTCTGTCATTCTATGGATAGCACTAAACTTGCGCCGGGCTTTTTCTTCAGCAAGAGCATATCCGTCAGGCGTTCTTTCGGTTTGTCCCACATAAACAATAAAGAACGCACTATCAAGTCCACCTACTTCCATTTTACCTAAATCTACTTGTTGGGGAGTATCAGTTCCAGGATCATAAATAGGATCAAATGTCATATCCTCGTGGATGTCAACGTGGGTATCTAGCGTTATAACACGCTCATGGATTGCCTGAATACTCATATCTTCTTGCAAATT
>JABGYD010000066.1 GCA_018675425.1 Kordiimonadaceae bacterium | reverse complement strand
ACAGGACTTTTCTAAAATGGGCCAAAGTAAAAAATTGTTAGGTGTTTTTTCTGACTATCACCTTCCATATTTATGGCAAGCTGAAGATGGCAGAGTAGCAGAAAAGGTAACACTGTCTGCTGATGGAAATGTTGTTTTTCCTATAGCGCAGCAATGTGTACTTAATCCTGAGAGTAAGGATATACCCACCCTTGAAATGATGACAAAAAAGGCACTTAATAATTTGTCGGCTGACAATGAAAAAGGGTTTTTTCTCATGGCTGAAGGTGCCTCAATTGATAAGGCCGCACACGATGCTGATATTTGTGCCTCAATGGGTGCGATGCTTGAATTTGACCGTACTGTTAAAATTGCCATTGAATATGCAAAAATACATGAGGATACCGTTGTTATTGTAACCTCAGATCACGGTGGCTCAACGCAAAATATTCATCATCCATATTATGAAAATTATAAGCGAACAGGTGAAAATATCCCGGGGTTATATGAACTGCTTACTACCAAAGGTGGAAATGAGATGGCTGTATATTACGGTACAAACAACACTTCAGATCAAGTTCATACTGGAATTGATGTTCCTATTTATTCGTATGGCATGCCCGATGATTTAGTTTTTAAAGGAACTATTAGACAAACTGACATCAAAGGAACAATGGAGAAGTTCTTATTTGAGTAATTATCCATACTTTTCTGTTATATTATATATATAAAACATAAATTTTTAAATTAACTATATAACACGTTAATCTAGCATTAATGGTTGTTCTATTTCGTAAGGCACGTTATAGAATAAAGTATATATTGTCGATGAATTACAGATAAGTGGATGTAGAATGCTTGCAAGATTGATTAGAAGAATTTTTGGTTGGTGGCATGTCGGCACAATAGGAACCCTAATACATACACACTTTAAAGGTGTATGGGTAGGAGATGATGACCTTAATAATAGTTACTATGTTTCTAAAGATGGTAAAAAACGTTGGGTTATATTTGCTGGTGAAATAGAAGCTAGTTCTATCCAGTCGGATTGGCATGCTTGGCTGCATAAAACTGTTGATAAAACACCCTTGGAAAGCCCACGTATTATTAAAAGCTGGGAGAAAGAACATCTTCCTAATCAAACTGGTACAATAAATGCATATTCACCAAGTGGAGCACTTTCAGCTAGTGGAGTGCGAAAAAAAACTACTGGTGACTATGAAGCTTGGAGCCCTTGAAATTAATAAAATAAATAGAATAGTAATTAGGAGCCATTTATGAGAAATAACCTTGTTGAGACCCTAGTTGGCGCTGTGGTTTTGTTTGTCACGTTTTCTTTTCTCTATTTTGCGTTTAATAACTCTAGTACTAATTCAGCTGAAGGTTCCACATATCTTGCAACCTTTGACAAAACTGATGGCCTTAGCGTGGGTGCTGATGTGAAGATTAGTGGTATCACAGTGGGTATTATTTCTGATCACTATCTAAATACAGAAACCTTTGGAGGTGTGGTAGAAATAAATATTGATTCGAGTATTAAACTACCTGAAGATACATTTGCAAAAATAACTGCTGAAGGACTTCTGGGTGGTAATTATCTTGTACTTGACCCAGGGGGTAGTGATATTATTCTGCAAAGTGGTGATGAAATTATGGAAACCCAAGGTTCTGTTGATCTTTTAGGTCTCCTAGGCTCTTTCGTTAGCAGTGGAGATAGTAAATAAAAAAATGCTCAGTAAGCTGGTTGTTCTCTTCTATATTATGACTTTGAATTCCTTAACCTTAGCTCAAGAAGTTTCGGTGGTGAAACTCGGCGCACTTAATAAAATTACAGCAAAACTTGAGGCTTTGAATGTTGCCCTTAATGAAACAGTAAAATTTGGTACACTTGAGATCACTGTTCGTACTTGCCGAACTAACCCTCCAGAAGAAAGACCCGAATCTGTCGCATTTCTTGAGATAATAGACTTGGGTCATATGGAGAAATCCCGTAAGGTTTTTTCAGGTTGGATGTTCGCATCTACGCCGGCTATATCATCCCTTGAACATGCTGTTTACGATGTCTGGGTAATCGATTGTAAAATGATTGATACTTCAGCATCTTCCGACATCAAATAAAAATCTGCACCAGTATTTTTTAATGCATTATTAAGCTGAGCACGATAGTCTTTGCGAGATATTTCCACAGCACCAAATTGTGATAAATGATCAGTAACAAACTGTGTATCAAGCAGTGAATAGCCACCTAATCGAAGACGTGCGATTAGATAAACAAGAGCAACTTTACTAGCATCTGTTACATTATGAAACATGCTTTCACCACAGAATGCGCCATTGATTGCTACCCCATAAAGGCCACCAACTAATTTTGTCCCTTGCCAGCATTCAATAGAATGAGCATGGCCAAACTTATGAAGTTCGCAATAGCGGTCAATAATTAAGCTATTAATCCATGTATTTTGTCGGTCAATATTATTGGATGGTTCTGCACACTTAATCATGACGCTACGAAAGGCAGTATTTATCGTTATTCTAAATGGTTCTGACTTTATTTTTTTTATTAGTTTTTTTGGTATGTGAAATCTATTAAGAGGCAAAACTCCACGCTTCTCAGGATCTACCCAATATACATCTTTTGTATAGGCACTCTCGGCCATAGGAAAAATACCCTGAGAATATGCACTTAAGAGTAGTTCTTTAGTAAGCTCCATACAAAAAAATCTTAATCTATGGCCAGACTATCTAGATATTTTTCAAGCCAATGAATGTTATAATCACCACTAATAAAGTCATCTTCGCGAATTAACCTTTGGTGAAGTGGGATTGTAGTCTTAACGCCATCAATTACGTACTCTTCAAGTGAGCGGCGTAGGCGCATTAAGCACTCATTCCGAGTTTTACCATGAACAATTAATTTTGCAATCATACTGTCATAGTGCGGCGGTATTTTATAACGAGTATAAAGACCACTATCAACTCTCACATCAAGACCTCCCGGCGTATGATAATCTTTAACCTGACCTGGTGATGGCATGAACGTATATGGATCTTCAGCATTGATACGGCATTCAATTGCGTGACCAGAAAATTTAATATCTTCCTGTTTAAATTGCAAGGTTAAGCCATCTGCAATTCGAATTTGTTCACGAACAAGGTCAATGCCAGTGATCATTTCAGTAATGGGATGTTCTACTTGAAGCCGAGTATTCATTTCAATAAAATAAAATTTACCATTTTCATAGAGAAACTCTATCGTTCCAGCCCCGCGGTAGCCAATAGCCTGTATGGCCTTACGACAAACTTCCCCGATTGCATCACGTTCAGTAGAATTAAGAGCCGGTGAGGGGCTTTCTTCGAGCACTTTTTGATGTCGACGTTGCAGCGAACAATCGCGCTCACCTAAGTGAACAACATTACCGTGAGTATCAGCAAGTACCTGAACTTCAATATGTCTTGGTGTAGTAAGAAACTTTTCTAAATAAACAGTACCATCACCAAAAGAAACAGCAGCTTCCCGCTTAGCAGAACTTACAGCAATTTCAAGTTCACTTTCACTTTTTACAACCTTCATTCCACGGCCACCGCCACCTGAAGCTGCTTTAACTATTACAGGGTAGCCAATCCTTTTAGCTACTTTTGCGGCATCTTTGAACTCACTAACTTCACCTTCAGAACCAGGGACAACTGGAATTCCTACATTTTTAACTGCTTCCTTAGCTGAAATTTTATCACCCATCAAAGTGATGTGTTCTGCAGTTGGTCCAATGAACACAATACCGTGCTTTTCAATGATTTCTGCAAACTTTGCACTTTCAGATAGAAAACCATATCCGGGATGAATTGCGTCTGCTCCTGTGATTTCAGCTGCTGAAATTATTGCGGGAATATTTAAATAACTTTCCGCTGATGGTGGAGGCCCTATACATACACTTTCGTCGGCAAGGCGAACATGCATAGCACTTTCGTCTGCTGTTGAATGAACTGCTACTGTTTTAATACCCATTTCATGGCATGCTCTGTGTATTCTTAATGCAATTTCACCACGATTGGCGATAAGTACTTTTTCGATCATGTTAAAGTCCGTTATTCAATAATGACAAGAGCTTCGCCATACTCAACTGGGTGCTGATTTTCAACTAATATAGCTTTAACAGTACCACCTTTGACGGCGTGAATTTGGTTCATAACTTTCATGGCTTCCACAATAAAAATAGTTTGGCCAGCAGTTACATCATCCCCTATTTTGATAAAAGCTGCAGATTCTGGATCTGGGGAGGTGTAAATTGTTCCAACCATAGGTGAAAAAACAGTTCCTGGATGATCTGATGGATTGTTGTTTGTTTCTTCTGCATCCGCTAATTTAGCTGTGGTTGGTTCTACAGTCATAGTTGGCGCTGGGGCCATATGAACGGCATTGTTACCACGAGAAAGTTTAATTTTTAGCTCTCCATTTTCAACTTTAATTTCAGATAGATCTGTATCATTCAGCATATCAGCGAGTTCACGAATTAACTTTGTGTCTACTGGCATTTTTGCCATTGTTAAAATTCCTTTTAATAATTCCTATTTTCATATTTAAGCACGTATTTACCTTATATAACATCATTAATGGCATCAATAGCCAATAAGTATCCGATTGCACCAAAGCCTGTGATCATACCAATAGCTGCTGGTGTTATATACGAATGGTGACGAAATTCCTCACGTTTAAAAATATTTGATAGATGTACCTCAACTGTTGGAGTATTGACAGCTAGAAGTGCGTCCATAATTGCTACAGAAGTGTGAGTAAGTGCCCCAGCATTGATTATAATAGCACTAAAACCATCTTGTGCTTCCTGTATCCAATTTACAATTTCACCCTCAATATTTGATTGCCGAAAATCAACAGAAAGGCCGAGCAGGGAAGCTTTCTCAATCATTCTTTGCTCAATATCACTAAGAGTTTCTTCGCCGTATATACCTGGTTCGCGTGTGCCCAGTAAATTTAAATTAGGCCCGTTAATTACCAATATTGACTTTGTCATATTTCCCTACTGACTTATTCATGTTAGGTATATATATATAATACCTTAAATACGATTTGAACATAGCCATTATCAAATTAGAGGCAATATTGATGATTAATGTGACAATAAATGGTGATACACACCATTTAGACAGCTGCTTAAAATTAAATGAGCTACTTTTAAATTTTTCTATAGAAATAAGTAAGGTTGCGGTTGAATACAATAATGAAATTGTTCCTAGAAGTATGTTTGAATGTATAAATATTACTGACGGGGATAACCTTGAAATTATACACTTTATTGGTGGTGGTTAAGGAACTTAAGAAATGACAGATATTTTAACTATTGCGGGAAAAGAATATAATTCTCGTCTGATTGTAGGTACGGGTAAATATAAAGATTTTGAAGAAACTAAGTTGGCTGTAGAGGCATCAGGGGCAGAAATTGTTACGGTTGCTGTAAGACGTGTTAATATTTCAAAGCCAGGGGAACGGATGCTTGCCGATTACCTTGATCCTAAAAAATATATATTTCTTCCCAATACTGCAGGATGTTTTAGTGGTGAGGACGCCATACGAACACTGCGTCTTGCAAGAGAAGCCGGTGGCTGGAACTTGGTGAAGCTTGAAGTACTTGGCGATCAGAAAACTCTTTACCCTAATATGCCAGAAACGGTTGAGGCAGCAAAAACACTCGTCAATGATGGTTTTCAGGTTATGGTTTACTGTAATGATGATCCTATACAAGCTAAAATATTAGAAGATATTGGATGTTGTGCCATCATGCCTCTCGGGGCACCGATAGGTTCAGGGCTAGGTATACAAAATCCAGTCGGTATTCGTATTATAGTTGAAAACTCCAAAGTTCCTGTGCTTGTTGATGCAGGTGTAGGCACTGCATCAGAAGCAGCTCAGGCTATGGAACTTGGTTGTGATGCAGTTCTTATGAATACTGCTATCGCTGAAGCCAATGACCCTATTAGAATGGCAAGAGCCATGAAAAATGCCGTAAGGGCGGGCAGGGATGCTTACTTAAGTGGAAGAATGCAGAAAAAACTTTATGCAGACCCTTCATCCCCACTTGCAGGACTTATATAGTGCTAACCCCAAGTATTGTCTAAAATAGTATGAGTAGATCAAAATATAGAACTAATACGAATTGATTAACCCCCTATTATTTTGAATATTTAAAAATTTATGTACCCTTCGTGTAATTTCATTTATTTCACAATCTGGAGCGTAGTGACCACAGTTGCCAAGAAGTTTAACAAGTGGTTGTCCCTTTAATTCTGAAAGTTTGATTGATGGATTGGGGTTAATGTAGCCATCCCTTTCATGATAGAATGTGAGGAAAGGGATTTTAATCCGTTTTGCAGTTATACTAAGATCTCCATTATCTATTTTAGAGATATCACCGTTTAATAAAGCCGTTGTTTGTGCTTTATAATCATATGGATTTAAACGTGTTTCATTAAGTTTTTTCTGCTCAAAGGAAATATAGTCCCCTGTATTAACATTTTGGGAAAACCATTCTTTAGTCCATGCCATATGTGTTTCAAATCGGATAATAAAATTATGGGCCGATAGACCATTATCATTTAGTTTTAAAAGACCGGCAACTGCATCAATAGCTAGGCGATAACTTAATTTATCTGAAGACGATGGCTGGGGTGTTCCAGTTATAATAATGGCTTGATCCATAAATTTTGGGTATTTTGTCATCCAATGATAAGTTTGTGAAGCACCGAGTGATATGCCCAGAAATGCATTAACATGGTTAAAACCTAGATGTTTGTTAATTAAGTTATACTGTGCATCAACTATATCTTCGATGGAAAAATATGGAAATTTTTCATTACTTTGTGTCTTACTATTGGATGGTGATGATGAATTACCACTCCCAAATGCTTCGATAATTATAATATAGT
Organism: Kordiimonadaceae bacterium; assembly: GCA_018675425.1. GTDB lineage: Bacteria > Pseudomonadota > Alphaproteobacteria > Sphingomonadales > Emcibacteraceae > Pseudemcibacter. The sequence continues at coordinate 18,864 of JABGYD010000066.1, read as the reverse complement.
ATTTTTCACTATCGGCCATTTTACCACTACCAACGTAACCTGAAGATATGAAGTCTTGAGAAGTTCCCCCAAGCCAACTAGGTACGATCATAATGTTATTTTTATCTGGAGCTAATTTTCCAATTGTACGAAAGGAAATTGTACAATTTTCTATCACTTGTTGATTTTTGAGATGACATTTGCCAAGAGAATAAGTCTCTAACGTATCTGTATTATTTTGTCCCTTAACAGAAGTATTGAACAAAAATAAAAATAATAAAATGTGTTTTAAAATTTTAATCATTTAATTTCTTTATGTAGCTCGTTTTTCAATTTCTGGATATTTATAAAAAAGTGTAATTGCACGCATAATCATAAAAATGCTGTAAGCAGCCCAAAGGCCGTGATTACCCCATAGAGGGATTAGTATATATATTGCTAGGATATAACTTATTACTGAAATTATCATGCCGTTTCGCATAGATGAACCAGCAGTTGCCCCAATAAAAATACCATCTAGTTGGAAACTCCAAATGGACAGGAGTGGCAGAATAATAATCCAAGTTAAATAATTTGATGAAATATTACGGATAGTTTCAATATTAGTAAGTAGATTAATAATCATTTCACCAAATATATAATAAAATAAAGTCATTGCAACGGCAGTAATTATTGCCCACTTGCTAGAAATAATAACAGCCGCGCGCAAGTTTTTTTTTGATTTTCGCCCTATTTCCTTGCCTACGAGTACTTCGGCGGCCTGTGCAAAACCGTCAAGTCCGTATGAGGTTAAATTTTGTAAGTTCATCAATACTGCGTTTGCGGCAAGAACTTCTGTTCCAAATCGTGTACCAAGTACGACAAAACTTGCTAAAGTCATAGTAAGGCACATTGTTCGAATAAAAATATCGCGATTTAAACTAAATAAAACTTTAAATGCGGAAATATTAAAAATATTTTTAAGAACGGTACTACTAAATATTGGGATATTAAAGTTCTTTCTGCTGTGCCTCTTTACGTAATAAAGGCTAAGTAAAAACGCGGTTGTTTCTGATAGGACTGTCCCCAGAGCTACTCCATTCGCTGTCATGTCATACCCATAGACAAAAACAAAATTAAGTATAATATTAACAATGTTCATGTAGAGGTGAATATACAGAACTTCTTTTGCACGGCCCATGCCCAGTAACCAACCCGAAGCTACATAATTCATCAGTGCAAAGGGTGCCCCCCATATACGGATTGTAAAATACTGAGCAGTAAGGTTAGTTACCTGTGTTTCTGTTTCTATGAATATAAAAAAAGCATTTAAGATCAAGCTTTGTAAAAATACAAATAGTATTCCAATCATCGCCGCAGTTATGCAGCCTCGTAGTAGTAATCTGCCTAAAGATAGTTCATCTTCTCTGCCCTGTGCCTGTGCAGCGAGACCTGTAGTCCCCATTCGAAGAAAATTAACCCCATTATACAGAATGGAAAAAAACATAGACCCTAAAGCTACGGCCGCCAAATAACGTTCGTGAGGTAGGTGTCCCATAATAAAGCTATCTGAAAGGCCAAGAAGAGGTGTTGAAAGGTTGGCCAAAACCGAGGGTATTGCAATTTGCCACATATGTTTTGTAATTCTAATATTATTTGTGACTGCTGTCATAAATGGGTGCCAATACCTTAGGGTGTTTTAATTGTAAATTTATTGTCATTAAATAATACACCTTTCCATTAAATGGAAAATAAAACGTTTGTATATAAAAAAATTATATATTAAATAGTAACTGTATAAATATCGCTATATAATGAAGTATTGTTACCCCTAAGGACCGTAAAATGAATGCGCAAACAAACGCACAAGGTTTTGAAGAACTAGACACAGTTTGCATACGTTTTGCTGGAGATTCTGGTGATGGGATGCAACTGACTGGAACACAATTTTCCGTAGTGACCGCCCTTGAAGGTAGTGATTTAGCAACCTTTCCGGATTTTCCAGCTGAAATAAGAGCTCCTGTTGGAACTACGTTTGGTGTGTCAGCATTTCAAATTAACTTTGGTTCTGTAGAAGTTTCAACAGCTGGAGACGAGCCAGATGTCCTAGTTGCCATGAACCCCGCTGCACTTATGGTTTCGCTTGCAGGCTTGCGTCTTGGTGGTTTGATTATTGTTGATGAGGGTTCTTTTAATAAAAGAAATCTTGATAAGGCTGGATATTTAGAAAATCCGCTTGAAGACGATAGTTTAAGTGATTATCAGGTTCAGAAGCTAGATATTACTAAAATGACACTTGAATCTGTAAAAGAATTTGGTCTTGGTAAAAAAGATGCACTTCGTTCAAAAAATATGTGGACCCTTGGTCTTATCCTATGGATGTTTGGTCGCGCACGTAAACCAATCACTGACTGGCTGGAACAAAAGTTTAAAAAACTTCCAGATGTTGCAAATGCTAATATCGCAGCAATAAATGCTGGTCACGCATTTGGGGAAACTGCAGAAACTTCTGCGAACCTTAGTCGTTATCACGTGGGTCAACACACTACAGAAGAAAGCGGAGAATATAGAACAGTAAATGGTAATCAGGCTTTGGCCTGGGGCCTTGTAGCGGGTTCTCAGCTTGGTAATATACCTCTCTTGCTGGGTACATACCCCATAACTCCAGCTTCAGCCCTACTCCATACTTTAAGTGGCCTTAAGGAATATGGGGTCGTTACTTTTCAAGCGGAAGATGAAATTGCTGCCGTATGTGGTGCAATTGGTGCATCTTTTGCTGGTCAGCTGGGTGTGACTTCAAGTTCTGGTCCGGGTATTGCCCTTAAAACTGAAGCTATAGGCTTAGCTATCAGCACAGAATTACCACTAGTTATTATTGATGTACAGAGAGCAGGTCCTTCAACAGGTCTTCCTACGAAGACTGAACAGTCAGACCTTCATCAGGCTGTTTGGGGACGCAACGGTGATGCTCCGATAGTCGTTCTTGCAACCTCGAACCCTCATGATTGTTTTGATGTTGGAATTGAAGCAGTTCGTCTTGCTACAAAATATATGACCCCTGTGATGGTATTATCAGATGGTTATATTGGTAATGCATCTGAACCTTGGCGTATTCCTGATATTAACACTTTAGATAAATTTTCAGTTAAATACTGTACTGACCCTGAAGGGTTTCACCCATTTAAACGTGACCCAGAAACACTAGCACGGGTCTGGGCAAAACCTGGGACACCTGATTGTCTTCACCGGATAGGCGGCATCGAAAAAGATTATGATACTGGCCACATTTCTTATGAGCCGGGTAATCACCAAAAAATGACCGATGTCCGAGCGGCAAAAATAGCTGGTGTAGCAAATGATATTCCTGAACAGGAAGTATCTCTTGGTACTTCAGAAGGTAAACTTGCTGTTGTTGGTTGGGGGTCAACTAGGGGATCTATTCATCAGGCTGTTAAGCGGGCTAGAGAAGAAAATATAGATGTGTCTCATATTCATATTTCCAATATCTGGCCACTACCACGTAACCTTAAAAATCTTTTGAATAGTTTTGATAAAGTCATAGTGGCCGAAATGAATAAAGGACAAATGAATAACTTGTTACGGGCTGAATATTTACTTGATGGTCATTCATTAACAAAAGTATCAGGACAACCCTTTAAGATAACTGAAATTTTAGACTGCATTCGGAAACAGGAGGTGGAAGTAGGATGAACGAACAAACTGATATCAAAAAACTTACCTTCAAAGACTTTGAAACAGATCAAGAAGTACGTTGGTGCCCCGGCTGTGGAGACTACGCTGTTTTAAAAGCGGTGCAAATTACACTTGCTAATATTGGAGCTACGCCAGAAAATACCGTATTTGTATCTGGTATCGGGTGCTCTTCCCGGTTTCCTTACTATGTTGAAACATATGGATTTCATACGATCCACGGTCGTGCGCCTGCCGTCGCTACGGGTGTAAAGCTTGCAAACCCGGATTTAGATGTTTGGCTTGTGACGGGTGATGGGGATGGTCTGAGTATTGGTGGAAATCATATGCTTCATGTACTTCGCCGAAACGTAAATATGCAGATTATGCTCTTTAATAATGAGATTTATGGGCTAACAAAAGGTCAATATTCACCAACCTCAAAAATAGGTGCAAAAACACCATCAACACCTCTAGGTTCAGTTGATTTACCACTTAATCCATGCTCTTTTGCTTTGGGTGCTGGTGCCAGATTTGTAGCTCGCGGAATTGATACTGCTCTCAAGGCTTTGCCTGGAACGTTGGCTAGGGCTAAGGATCATCGCGGGGCTTCATTTGTAGAAATTTTTCAAAATTGTATTGTCTTTAACGATAAAACATTTGAACATTTTACATTAAAAAAAGAGGCTGCTAATACACAAATCCACGTTGAACACGGAAAACCAATGATTTATGGCAAAGAAAAAAACATGGGACTTGTGTTTAATCAAGAAAAGTTTGTTCTTGAAACAGCTATAATAGGTGAATGTGGTGTGAGGGAGGATGATGTACTTGTTCATAATGAAACTAATAAAACTATGGCACAAATGCTAGTTGAGCTTACCGCTCCTGATTTTCCTGTGGTTTGTGGGGTTATATACTGTAATCCTGAGGAAAGTTATGATGATGCAGTTCATCGTCAAGTAGAGAAGGCTAAAGAGAATAAGAAAGCAGATTTCAATGCTTTAATCAGACAGGGCCGCATCTGGACGGTTGAATAAGCTAATAGTTGTTGAAAATTATTAAATTAAAATGAGGGCGGTATGGAAATTATTCCATACCGCCCTTACTTATTACCAGTTTCTTTAAAGGTGAGGTTTATGTACAAATCTGATTGAGTGAGCCATCTCCCTTATGCGACTATTGTTTTGTTGAAATTGTTTAAAATACTTAGAATTTTAATTGTGCAGGGTTTTAAGAAAAATTACGTATAATACTATTAATTAAAAATTGACGAATTTTCTATAGGGATAATTGCAATAACTGACGAAGAATTGATACTAAGTATTGGTAAAGGTGATCAAACAGCTTACTGCACTTTGGTTAAGCGGCACCTATCAATAAATTTAGGTTTTGCAACAAAGCTTCTCGGTAACACTGCGGACGCCGAAGAAGTGATGCAGGAAGCATTTACTAGAGTGTGGAAATATTCCAATCTTTGGGATACATCTCGCAATGCAAAATTTACGACTTGGTTTTATCGTGTTGTGACTAATTTATGTCATGACGTTAGCAGAAAAAGAAAACCGCAGGCAAAAATTGAAGTATTAGAGGCAATGGCATCAGACGAAGTAGCCGCAGATAATATAATTGCAGTCAAGCAGCGATCACAACAGGTTAAGGATGGTCTTAATGAAATTCCTCACCGACAACGTACTGCGATCATCCTGTGTTATTTTCAGGGACTTTCTAACCGCGAAGCCGCGGAAGTTATGGAAGTTAGCCTTAGTGCAGTTGAATCTTATTTGGTCAGGGGGAGACGTAACTTGGCTGAGGTTCTAGAGGAAGATAAAAATAATCTTTTAAAGGATATAGGGTAATGAATAATCAGAAACTAAATAATTATCTTGATGCCTATGGTAAGGCAAACAGTCCTGAAGCGGGACCGGCCTTACTTAACAGTATAATGGATATTCCATACGAAAATGACCAAGATGAGAAATTATCATGGGATCCAAAAAGTATTTTTATATTTCTTATGCCACGTATTTCGGCACTCACTGCGTTTTGTTTGATGGGTATTTATATGGGTAGTGCCGGCAGTTCTGCACTAGCAGAAGATGAAGCAGCTGAAATTGATTATAAAATCACTTTTGATCCAAATTCTAAAATATTTATTTCGGATAACTTGAATACATTACTGGATATTGAAGGTTTAATATTTGTTGAGGAGAAAATAAAATGAAAAATTTACTGTTTAGGTTTACGTGGTTATGGGTTCTTATTATTATATTAGGATTAAATCTCTTTGCCATTTCCTTTTTTTATGCTGCCCATAAAGTTAAAGAAATCCGCATGACTAGGGTATCTTTTGACAATGCAATTTCAAGAATAGTTGAACCATTTCCAAGAAAAAATAAACGGAATTTTTATGTTGAAATGAGGTCTAAAAGGGACGAATTAGTGCCTAGATATGAAAATATCATGTCACAGCGTTCGAGAATTATGAAGATTATTGCTGAAGATGAGCTTGATGTTGATAAATTAAAAGTTGCGTTACAAGAATACTACAGTGTTTATGAAATCATCCACCTCTACGTGCAAGATGTAATGATTTCAACTTTAGAGGGTTTAAATCTTGAGGAAAGAAAAGCTATTCTCAGTAATTTCGAAAATCAACCTAAAAGAAATGGCCGTAACGGAGATAATATGAGACATCCAGATGGACCTCCTCGTGACCGTAATTATCGTTCTAGTGGTAGCAATCAATAAATTAGTTGAAGAGTGTAGTGAAATCTTTATATAATATTCCTAGAAGTTCAATTTTCTATCAAAAAACTGTCAAAAAAAGTCGTTTTATTGTAAATATTGGTCACACGCCTGATGTATTAAGTGCTAAGGCATTTATAGATGAAATAAAAATAAAATACTCTGACGCTGCACATAATTGTTGGTCTTTTATCGCTGGGCCACCTACAGATACTCAAGTACTTGGGTATTCTGACAATGGTGAACCAAACGGAACCGCGGGAAAACCAATTTTCAATGTCCTTCTTGGTTCTGGGATTGGTGAAATTACTGCTGTTGTAACTCGGTATTATGGCGGTATAAAATTAGGAACTGGAGGCTTAGCCCGAGCATACAGTGGTATAGTTAAAGAGGCACTCATTGACCTTAAGTTAAGTGAGAAAATACAGGTGCTTTCTCTTATCGGTATTTCTGAATATTCTGAACAAAATGTAATAGAAAATGTCCTAGACGGGTATAACGTTCTTAATTTAGAAAAACAATTTTCTGATACAGTATCATGGACAGTTTTGATGGATATAAGAGAGGCATCTCGCGCTATTATAGAAATAACTAATAAAACAAGCGGTAATGTTTTATTTAAAATTTCTGAATAATTATAATGCTTTTATGATGTTTTCCACCATTTTCTTTGCATCAGAAAAGAGCATCATAGTGTTATCCCTAAAGAATAGTTCATTTTGAACACCGGCATACCCAGAGGCCATTCCACGTTTCACGAATAGAACCGTTCCTGCAAATTCAACATCAAGAATTGGCATTCCATAAATTGCACTGCTAGTATCTGTTTTAGCTGCTGGGTTAGTAACATCATTAGCGCCAATAACAAAAGCTACGTCGCTAGCTGCAAACTCATTATTGATATCTTCAAGCTCAAAAACCTCATCATAGGATACGTTTGCTTCTGCTAACAGCACATTCATATGACCAGGCATTCGACCAGCAACAGGATGAATAGCATACTTTACACTGACGCCCTCTTCTTTAAGTTTATCAACCATTTCACGAAGTGCATGTTGAGCTTGTGCCACTGCCATACCATACCCTGGAACAATTATAACAGAACCGGCATTTTTCATGATGAAGGCTGCATCATCTGCGCCGCCTTGCTTGACTGGACGAGTTTCTATCTCACTGTTGCCTGAAGTTGTACTTTCACCTCCAAACCCACCTAGTATTACGCTGATGAATGAACGGTTCATGGCTGTACACATTATATAGCTCAATATGGCCCCTGAGGAGCCTACTAAAGCCCCTGTAATAATAAGTGCATTATTCTGTAACGTAAAACCGATACCAGCAGCTGCCCAGCCAGAGTAGCTATTAAGCATGCTAACTACTACAGGCATATCTGCACCACCGATTGGAATAATGATTAAAAAACCAATTAGAAAACTCAGTCCAATAATAATCCACATAATATTTCCGTCACCAGATGCCGATATTTCATCAACCGAAAAGAAACCTATAAATATAATAATTGAAATTGTAATTATTATATTCATGAGGTGGCGAGCTGGCAGAATAATTGGCGCGCCCGACATATTTCCGTTTAACTTTGCAAAGGCTATAACTGAACCAGAGAAGGTAATGGCGCCTATTGCAGCACCTAAGGCCATCTCAATTCTACTAGCCATATAAATATTTCCCATGCTATCAACAATCCCAAAATTTAGGGGGAGTAAAAATGCTGCAGCAGCAACAAAAACTGCGGCTAAGCCTACCAGGGAATGAAAGGCAGCAACCAGTTGGGGCATTGCAGTCATAGCTATTCGTGATGCAATGATAAGACCTAAACCACCACCTACAAAAATTGCAGCAAAGATCCATGTATATGATACAATTTCTGGGTTTGCGAGTGTAGTAATGACGGCAATTGTCATGCCAATCATACCGTAGTAATTCCCCTTTTGTGAACTTTCAGGGGACGATAAACCACGCAGAGCTAGAACGAATAAAACACCAGCAACAAGATAGGCAATTGCGGTAATATCAACAATGCTTTGTTCTGACATTACTTGTTACCTTTCTTAGTTGTCTTTGGTTTCTTCTTGTACATAGCTAGCATTCGATTAGTGACCGCGAAACCACCAAAAATATTTACTGCGGCAAGGCCAATAGCAAGTATTCCAAGAATTTTTGCACTATTCATATCTGACGGTCCCGCGGCGATTAATGCCCCAACGATTATTACTGAAGATATGGCATTGGTAACAGCCATAAGAGGTGTGTGAAGTGCGGGGGTTACACTCCAGACCACAAAGTATCCAACAAATATTGATAAAACAAATAGTGAAAGTTGTGAAACAAATGGGGAAATGTCGATAGCGCTAGTAATAATTTCTGGTATTTGTGAAACTTGGTCCATTTCAGCTTTTTCCTTTTAAACGGTCATTAACTATTGCGCCACCCTTAGTAAGAAGGGTTCCAATGATGATTTCATCTTCCCAGTCGATGGAAAGTTCAGCACCCTTTTTACTCACATGGGGCATTATAAAATTAAGTAAATTTTTAGCATAAAGGGCACTTGCATCTGCTGCTAAACGGCTAGGCATGTTTAAGTTTCCTATAATGATAACACCATTATCGGAAACTATTGTTTCTCCGGGTTTAGAAAGACTACAATTACCTCCGGCCTCTACTGCTAAGTCAACAATTACTGATCCGGATTTCATACTGAAAACCATATCGTCGGTAATGAGTACCGGGGCAGGACGCCCAGGGATAAGAGCTGTTGTAATAGCAATGTCTTGTTTCTTTAGGGTTTCAGAGATTAGGGCTGCTTGACGAAGTTTGTAATCTTCACTCATCTCTTTAGCGTAGCCTGCAGCTGTTTCTCCATCTTCATCAGTATCAACCATGATAAATTTTCCACCAAGACTTTCAACTTGTTCAGCTGCGGCCGAACGAACATCGGTAGCTGAAACAACAGCACCAAGACGTTTTGCTGTTGCAATTGCTTGTAAACCAGCAACGCCAACACCCATAATCATAACCTTGGCTGGTGCAATAGTTCCAGCAGCCGTCATCATCATTGGAAATGCTCGACTAAATTCGGACGCCGCGTCAATTACGGCAGAGTAACCAGAAAGATTGGATTGTGAGGATAATACATCCATGCTTTGGGCACGTGTTATTCGGGGCATAAATTCCATTGCAAAGGCAGAAATATTCTTGCTTGCGTATATTTTTAGATGTTTAGAATTTCGCAGTGGATCTAGAATGGAAATTAATATTGCTCCATCCTTTATTAGTGAAAGTTCGTCTATTATACCCTCATTTTTCATAAGTGGGTGCTGTACTTTAAGTATGATATCAGCAGCTAAGTAGGCTGCTTTAGAAGTAGTAGCAATACTGGCACCAGCTGCTTCATATTGGACATCTGTAATTTGGCTCTGAACGCCCGCACCCTTTTCTACAACCACATTAAAGCCCAATGAAACAAACTTTTTGACAGTATCTGGAGTCGCAGAAACACGTTTTTCATGTTCCCTACGTTCTTTAGGTATAGTTATTTGCATTGAGAGCCTCATAATATAATCAATTTGAAATAAGAGATGCTTTTCCTATTAATTTTCAAAATATAGCAGAAATTAAAAAAATTCCTAAGGAAAAATAAAACCCTTTTTGGGCAAGTCCATACATCAAGAATTTTTATTAGATAACAATAAACAAACAAGTTTTTAATGAATATAGTTTTTATTGGTCATTAGTGTTTATAAATAAATTATTTAATTATCTGATCATGCCAAGGGCATGAGTGTAGGTGTCAAGTAAGGATTCCTGTTCTTGCCGGTCGGCCTCATTCATTTTACGAAGTCGAATGATTTGTCGCATTATTTTTACATCAAATCCTACTGACTTTGACTCAGCGTAGATATCTTTTATATCGTCGGCGAGGGCCTTTTTTTCTTCTTCAAGTCTTTCAACGCGCTCTATAAATGAACGTAAAGCATCAGCTGCGATGCCACCTGTTTCTACCATTGTATATTCCTTAATTTAATTTTAATTATTTTTCTTTATACTTTCGTTCATGAGCTTCAATTGTTTTTCTGTTGCTGCAGTCTGATATTTAGTCGACCACTCATCATATGGCATGCCGTAAATAATTTCTCTAGCACTTTGTTTGTCAATCTCAATGCCGTTGTTTAATGCTTCCTCAGCATACCATTTAGAAAAACAATTACGACAAAAGCCAGCCAGCCCCATTAAATCAATATTTTGCGCATCAGTTCGCTTTTGAAAGTGAGCAATTATACGTCGGAAAGTTGCAGCTTCAATCTCAAGTTTTGTTTGTTTTTCCATTATCTATTTCCTTAAAATGTTTAATTTTTGACATCTCGGGAAGGTTCCTAATGTCCTTTAATTCTTTTGTGAGAATCCTGCTCCACTTTTCAATGCCCTCCGCAGTATTTATTTCATTTTGTCTAATTTCAATCATTACATGAGGAAAACCGTGGCTATCACCATGTGTATTCATTGTATGAAATAAGTCCCGTCCGGAGTATGGTTTATTATCCCCCACACAGTAACCACGTTCCTTAAGTCTACTTTTAAGGGCATTAGCGACGCGTGGATCTTTATTCCAAAGCATTCCTGATTGCCAAGGTCTATTAAACCCGTCCATTTGAGGTGTAAAACTGTGCATGTTAATTATTAATGGAGCTTCTTCACTTTTCGTTTTTTCTTGGATAACAGCATTAACCTTATTATGAAAAGGTCTATAATACTGGTTGATACGTTTTTCCCTCTCTACTTCAGACAGGTTGTAGTTAGCCTTGATCTTGTAGCCATCACTTTGCTCTGGTATTAACCCAGTCTGACTAATGGCGCGGTTAGCATCAATAAGTAATCTGGAAAAACGGGCAAGGACTGCTGGGGCATTAAGTCTAAGTGAAAGGTTTTTTGTTACTTCACTTATGCCAATATCCCAAGCTATGTGGAGTTTTAATAGATCATCATCAAGGCCAAGGTTTTCATATTTAGGTGGAATGTGGTTACTTGCATGTTCACAAATAAAAACAATATTAGCTTGGCCGTGCGGGTTTATAATTTCAAAGGCCATATAGTGGTTCTTTTCTGTGGATCGGATATGTATTTGTATAGCGAAATACAATAAGAAGTGTAGCAAAAAATACATGATGAGTTTGTTTTTTCCCTGTACACTGCATAATCACTATGTATTAATATCATTTTATATAGCTTAAAATACAAAAGAACGGAAAAATGTCTTTCAAAAGTAAGTTAGGATACACAAAAAAACGAATTATTGGCAGCCTCATATGAATGTGATTGACTTTGGTTTGCCAGTACTTTCTATTCACACTCCTTATGCGTTTAGTTCTAGGGTTGATATCTGGAATCTCTACCGAGCATGTCACGCATTTTTTAAAAAATAGAATTGGATAATTCATGCATCGTATTCGTCGTACCCGCATAATCGCCACACTAGGGCCAGCATCATCAAGTTTTGAATTGATTAAAAAACTAGCAGATGCAGGAGCGGATGTGTTTAGGTTAAATATGAGCCACGGTACCCACGATGAAATTTCTCATCTTTATAACACTGTACGCGAGGTTGAAAAAAAAACGGATAGACCAATCGGTATACTCGCAGACTTACAGGGACCAAAACTAAGAATTGGTGTTTTTGAAGATATGAAAATTTTACTGCAAAGGGGTCAAAAATTTAGTCTTGATATGGATAGTACCCCTGGTACTAACAAAAGGGTGGAACTCCAACATCCTGAAATTTATGAAGCGGCACAAGTCAAAACTGAGTTACTTCTAGATGATGGTAAGGTTCGCTTGCTTATTGATAGTGTTCAAAAAAATATAATTTTTACTACTGTTTTGGTTGGTGGTGAGCTTTCAAATAGAAAAGGGGTAAATTTACCCAGTGCCATCCTACCGCTTGCATCTCTTACTAAAAAGGATAGAAAAGATCTAAGCTTTGTCCTTGACCTTGGGGTTGACTGGGTGGGACTATCTTTTGTTCAGCGTCCTGAAGATGTAATGGAAGCAAAAGAGTTAATAAATGGAAGAGCTGCAATCATGGCTAAAATTGAAAAGCCATCTGCAGTTCATGCGATTGACGAAATTATAGCCGTTTCTGATGGAGTTATGGTTGCTAGAGGTGATTTAGGCGTTGAACTTCCAATGGAGTTAGTTCCCGCTAAACAAAAAAAAATAATCCGACATGCTAGACGAGCAGGAAAGCCAGTGGTAGTAGCAACTCAAATGCTTGAAAGTATGATAAAATCACCCGTACCTACACGTGCTGAAGTATCTGATGTTGCAAATGCTGTTTTTGATGGGGCGGATGCTGTGATGTTGTCTGCAGAATCTGCTGCCGGTGATTATCCTGAGGAAGCAGTATCATGTATGGGAAGAATTGCTTTAACAATCGAAAAAGAACCTAGTTATAAACGTATGCTCTCTGAAGACAGTACCTTACCTGAGGCAACTACGGCTGATGCTATTAGTGCGGCTGCAAAACAAGTTGCATCAACTATTAATGCACATGCGATAGTTACCTATACTGGCTCTGGGTCTACAGCTCTTCGTGCGTCTAGAGAGCGGCCTGAAACGCCCCTTCTTGTACTTACGCCTAACATGGGTACTGCGAGACGTCTTGCGTTGGTTTGGGGTTTAAACTGCGTGCACTCTAAGGACGCCGTTGACTTTCAAGATATGATAGATAAAGCTTGCGGTGTTTGTTATGAATGGGGTTATGCAAAATTAAATGAACGCATCATTATTATGGCTGGAATGCCGTTTGGGTCTCCAGGAAAAACTAATGTTTTAAGAATTTCTCGCGTTAGGGACCACCATCTAGATAACAGACTTAAATAATTTAGAAGATTTAAATATTAAAGGTATGATGTAAAAAGTGCCGCAAACCACTAAGGATAATTGAGGGTCTTACGATCTATATAAGCAAGGTGGGACAGCAAAAAATTTAAAGATTCCCCGAGCTTTATTTTAACTTAAAAGTTCGATGACTGATTATTTGGGATATTAACCTTGACGAGCTTTAAAGCGTCTGTTCGTTTTATTAATAACAAGTGTTCTGCCTTTACGGCGAATAACACGGCAATCACGATGACGGTTTTTAAGTGATTTTAAAGAATTAACAACTTTCATAATATATCTCGTATTTTTATAATCTAACTGACTTATTTGATCTCTAGGACCCAAGTGACTATGCACTTTTATTGCATTTTTCGGAAACTATCCGTCTCAAGACTAAATGTCAACGCATTCCTCTGTAAAAACCAAAAAAACATAAAGCTTATAAAAAGTTTATGCTAATGGATTAAAGCTGTACATTTATCATTATTAAGGCTTTTTTTATTTTATAGCGAATAGTATAATAATAGTACAAGTTATAAGTGAGGATATTATGAAAGACGATGAACTTAATATTATAAAGGGCTCAATACTGGAAAAACTCATTCATGAAGATTTAACTGTACACAGTTTAGAGGCACTTAATAATAGAGTTAAAGTACTTAAGTCAGAAATTAATCGTACTATACTGGCAATTAGTGAAAAACAAAATGCACTTACCAGCGCTAACAGTATCTTTAGTTAATATGCACCAATTTTTTTGTTTTTGACTTTACTGGTTGTGAGTATATTCAATAAATGTTTCAAAAAAGGCCTCCGTACTAAGGAAGCCTTATTTATAATACCATAGTTTTTTATTTGGATAATTTGAAGTTTGAAAAACGTTTGTTGAACTGTGCTACTCGACCTTTATCCTGAACTTGTTTAGTGCCACCAACCCATGCTGGATGTGATTTAGGGTCTATGTCTAAAGTAAGTGTTCCGCCATCTTTACCCCAGGTAGATCGGGTTTCATAAGTCGTGCCGTCAGTCATAACCACGTTAATTGAGTGATAATCTGGATGGATATCTTTTTTCATTTTAAATCTCTTTTCTATCTCTTAGAACAAAATACTAAATCTGCTCGAGCATTTTCAATGAGTTTATATACCTAAACGACTATTAGAGTGCAAGTAAGAATATAATTAAATAACATATTTTATTTGAAATTTTTTTTCTTTCACTTATCTTTCATTGTTTGATCCGTCTCTAGGTGTTATATCCCCTGTGGCAATAAACTATAAGGCAGCAGTTTTTAATAAATGGTTAAAAAGAAAAATATTCATAAAAACATTTCGATAGTTGAAGATGCACCAATCAGGAAGGTGAGAGAAATCAACTTGTTGTGGGTATTTCTATTGCCCTATAAGTGGACCATAGTTAAAGCAATGATTGCACTAATTATTGCGGCAGCTTCAACCCTTGCTATCCCGCAAGCTATTAGGCAAATAATTGATTTGGGTTTTACTTCTGTTAGTATTGACCTTATCAACCTCTACTTTATTGCATTGCTCGGTGTTGCTGTTGTTCTCGCTCTAGCAACCTTTGCCCGTTATTATTTAGTAACCTGGCTTGGGGAACGAGTCGTTACGGATATCCGCCGTGCGGTGTTTAATAAAGTTCTTACCTTAAGTCCTGTTTTTTTTGAAAAAAATAGATCCGGAGACATCTTATCTCGGTTAAATACGGATACCACCGTTATACAGTCGGTGGTAGGGTCGTCAGCTTCAGTGGCTCTTCGCAACCTACTCACACTTGTTGGTGGGCTTATTATGATGTTAGTAACCAATTGGTTGCTAACGGGATATGTATTTTTGCTATTACCCTTTATTGTAGCTCCCCTAATATTGCTTGGTAGGCGGGTAAGAGGTTTATCAAGAACTTCGCAAGATAGGCTAGCAGATGCATCAGCGACAGCAAACGAAACTATTGGTGCTGTGCAGACGGTTCAAAGCTATACTCAGGAAAAGTTTGAAGACACAAAATATAAAGGTTTTGTGGAAACCGCATTTGATGCTGCAATTGAGCGAACTAGAATGCGAGCAATCTTAACATTTTTAATTATTTTGATGGTTTTTGGGGCTGTTGATCTGGTATTATGGCTCGGAGCCCGAGATGTAATAGCCGGCAATATTACTGGTGGAGAGCTTACAGCTTTTGTTATTTATGCTGTGTTAGTTGCCGGTGCAATGGGGGCACTCTCAGAGGTTTATGGAGAGCTTCAACGTGCTGCGGGTGCAGCGGGCAGGTGTCTTGAAATCATTGCCACTGAACCAGAGATAAAAGCTCCTAAAAATCCAATCATATTTCCTACACCTTCAACTGGAGCACTTGAATTCCAAAATGTTACGTTTGCTTATCCCTCACGATCCTCAGAGAATGTTCTTGAAAATTTTTGTTTGAATGTGAAAGGTGGTGAGACGGTAGCAATTGTTGGAACCTCAGGTGCAGGAAAAACAACCGTATTTCAACTTTTACAGAGGTTTTACGATCCAAAATTTGGAAAAATTACCATCGATGGAGTATCTTTGTCCGATGCAAATCCCATGGATGTCAGAAAACACCTTGGAGTTGTTTCGCAAGAGAGTATGATTTTTGCTACCTCAATTTCGGAAAATATTAAATATGGAAACCAAGATGCTACAAGCGAAATGATTGCCATAGCTGCAAAAGCAGCTCGTGCGGATGAATTCATTGATCGGCTACCTGAGGGAATGGATACTTTTCTCGGGGAGCGTGGAACCCGCCTTTCTGGTGGACAACGCCAAAGGATTGCTATTGCTCGTGCCGTATTGCAAAATGCACAAATTCTTCTTCTTGATGAAGCAACTTCAGCCCTTGACTCTGAAAATGAAAAACTTGTACAAGCAGCCCTCGAGAAACTGATGCAAAATAAAACAACTCTTGTAGTAGCCCACCGCTTGGCTACCGTCCAAAAAGCTGATCGAATAGTTGTTATGGATAGTGGCAGAATTGTTGAAAGTGGAGACCATGAAGAATTGATCAGTAAACAAGGGTTATATGCCCACTTAGCTGGCTTGCAGTTTAGTACCTGATAAATTTTTTAATAAAATAAGAGATTTAATGAGCCTGTTCACTTGGCTATTAGCTTTATCAAGACTTAATCGAAAGCTTACATTATCTTTGATCTAGACGCATTTCAATGCGTCTATTGCGTCTATAAGCTTCTTGATTGTCGGCTGGATCTAAAGGATGAAATTGGCCAAATCCTGTAGCTGCTAGGCGGTCTGCTGGAACGCCTCTGCTGATGAGGTATTTAAGAACAGATAGTGCTCTTGCAGCAGATAGGTCCCAATTAGAGGGGAACTGAACTGTCCGGATTGGTAATATGTCTGTGTGGCCGTCTATTCTAAGAACCCAGTCAACATCATTGGGGATCGTCTCTATGATTGAGGAAAGGGTGTTAGCAAGTTTAGTCATTTCCTGTTGCCCAATGATACCGAGAGTGGCAGACCCTGAAGAAAAAAGAACTTCTGACTGGAAAATAAATCTGTCACCTTGAATACGAATATCATTTCTTTCGCCAAGAGCCTGACGTAGGCGACCAAAAAAATCACTTCTGAACTGATTAAGTTCTGCTACTTTTGAGGCAAGGGCGGTATTAAGGCGCTCACTGAGATTGGTTATAATGGCACCCTGTTCTATATCCTTGGCTTCGTATACTTCTAAAGCAGAATTAAGAGAAGTTAGTTGTTGTCTGAGGTTTGCGAGTTGGATGTTCAGTGCTTTGACTTCATTTTGAGCAACCTTGGACAATGAACGTTCATTATTGAGAGTATCCATAGCCACAGCGTAGCGATTTTGAAGATTAGTTATTACTTGTTTTTGATTTTCAGCTGAACGAGCGATCCGATCACTAAATCCTTGTGCTTCGGCAATATCAGCCTCAAGGTCAAGAATATTCCGCTGAAGTTGCTCTCTATCGCTATCCGCTATTTGAAGTGATGCGGATAGTTGAATAACATTTGATCTCATATCATCATTAGCTTGGCGCTGGAGACTAAGAAGGTCACTAAGTTCAAATACTTGTATTTTGAGTTTATCTAGTGCTTCATCACGACCCGACAAGGCCTGACCGAGAAAAAACTGGGCTAACATAAAAATTGAGAGAAGAAAAATGATTACTAGTAATAGAGTGCTAAGCGCATCCACAAACCCTGGCCATGTATTATTATTAGCGTTATTAGGACGCTTGCCTCTACGAGAAAAGGCCATTATTCATCTCTTTTTGCAGTCAGTGCTATTTTTTTGTTGGATTTAGTCGAGCTATCAACAATTGCACCAAGTGTTCGCGCTAGAAGTCTAATTTCCGAATGTAGGCTTGCTGTAAATTTATCTTGGCCCTTAATGGTTTCATTAGTTAATGCCTTAAGCTGAATATCAATATTTCGAAGATGCTTTGCACTAATATTAGTGTCTTCTTTTTTATTTTCTCCAAGTGCACTTACCATTTTTACCATAGCGGAATGTATGTCACTTTGATGATCAACAAGTGCAGATAACTGCGAGGATAAATTAGTAATAGCATGATTTATTTCTGATTTGTTATCTTCACTCCGCACTATGACCCTATTAAGATTTTCAAGACTATCGGCTGATTGCTCAAGTAATGCACTGACATAAGAAGGAACTGATCCTTCACTGGTATCAATATTAGCGTTGCCACCAGCGCTTGAAAGTTTAGTAATGCCACTTAGCCAATCTTCTAAATGATTAAAAAATCTCCCCTGTGCTTGGCCTGACTGGAGGTCAATAAAACCAAGAATAAGAGATCCAGCCAGTCCAAAGAGTGAGGAACTGAATGCAGTACCCATGCCTGATAATGGAGCGGCAAGACCTTCTTTTAGATCGTCGAACATCAAGCCTACATCTCCACTGCCTACCTGCAGGCTATCTATTGTGTTGCCAATTGAACCGATGGTGGTAAGAAGGCCCCAAAATGTACCGAGAAGCCCAAGAAAGATAAGAAGACCAATTATGTAGCGAGTAACTTCGCGCCCTTCATCCATTCTTGAAGCAATACCGTCAAGTAAGGTATTCATCGACACGGTAGAGAGAGATAACTTTCTATTTTTTTGCTCTTCCATCATAGTTGCCATTGTTCCAAGAAGCTCTGGAACTTTTGATGTTTTTTCGGAGCGGTCATTTTTTTTGAATTTTTCTAGCCAATCAAGGGCCGGTATTAACATATATGTTTGACGCATTGAGATCACAATACCAACCAAAAGAACCACAGCAATCAGGCCATTTAAAACTATATTTGTTGCAAAGGCATCCTGCATTTTTGGAAATAAAACTGTGCAAACAATAGTTACTGCAATAAGAAAAAGAATAATTCTATTGAGATATTTGTGAGGTTTTATCATTTTTATCATGCTCCCTGTATTCATGCGTAGGTCCAAGTAATGCAAGTAGACTCTTATTACTAATCTACTTTTCACAATATGCATAATTTATAATATTATCAGATGCAGAATAAAGTGTCTAAGGATTAGTTGTAAACAGTTAAGGAAGTTT
>JABGYD010000052.1 GCA_018675425.1 Kordiimonadaceae bacterium | reverse complement strand
TAATTTTGGCCATATTTTTTATAAGAAACAGTATTCAAACTTCATCCTCAAGCTTGAATATCGAATTCACGGTGAACAAGTCTCAGGTGGCCCTGATTGGGGAATCCGAAACAATGGAATAATGATACACAGCCAATCCCCCGAAAGTATGGAAATTGATCAAGATTTTCCACGGTCTGTTGAAGTGCAATTGCTTAATGGAGGGACTAAAGATGAACGACCAAATGGCAATGTTTGTACTCCGGGAAGCCATATAGTTATGGGTGGAAAGCTAATTACACAACATTGTATAAATTCAAGTAGTGTCACTAATCGGGGCAATGACTGGGTAAATGTAGAAGTTGAGGTAAGAGCTAATGAAATTATTCGCCATAAAATAAATGGCGTAATGGTTATGGAATATACAAATCCACAGGCAGATGGCCGTGACGAAGAGACGCCAGTCACGGATTTACCACATCTTAGCCCACTCAGCTCAGGTTTTATTGCTTTGCAAGCGGAAAGTCATGGTTTTGATTTTAGAAATATTATGCTGCATGATCTGGGCCAAAACTGAATTAGAATTAAATGAACGTCCCGGAATAGCAGCTAGCCGCACCGAATAAGGCATCATTTTCCTCAAGGATCATATGTGTTTTTATTTGTTTAACAAAAGGAAGTTTTTCATTTTCTTCAAATTTTTCTCTAAAGTTTGTCTCATTAAAGTATTGACGAATTTTAGGCACTACGCCTCCCGAAAGATACACGCCACCCGTTGCATTAAATGTACCGGCCATGTCACTTGCATAACCCCCCAATATACCTGAGAAAATTCTGAGTGTTTCAATGCAGTCTTCATCATTTTCGTTTGTGGCTTTTCTAGTAATCTCCGCTGGGTGAAGTTTTAGATAGGGCATGCCCTTAATCACCCCAAGAGCATAATAAATATTACTCAGCCCACGCCCAGAAACAAGGTCTTCAATAGAAATACGATAATAATCCTTATTCAGAACATTAGCTATTTCCTTTTCTATATTCCCACTTGGTGAATAACCAATATGGCCACCTTCGCTAGCAACAGCCTTCCATTTATTTCCAACTGAAACAAGAGCTCCAAC
The DNA here is from genome assembly GCA_018675425.1 of Kordiimonadaceae bacterium. Classification (GTDB taxonomy): domain Bacteria; phylum Pseudomonadota; class Alphaproteobacteria; order Sphingomonadales; family Emcibacteraceae; genus Pseudemcibacter. The sequence continues at coordinate 66,084 of JABGYD010000052.1, read as the reverse complement.
TCCAATTCCAGTCCCTGGGCCAACGACTATTTTATTGCCACGCTCATTAGTTTCACCGCCTGTACCAATTTGACGAAGTTGGTCTTCGCGTAACGTTATCAACGAACAGGCTTTGGCACAAAAATCATTGATTACCTTAACTTCTTCCATTTTTATAAGTACTGGAAGTTCAGATTGATTAAACTTCCATTTTCCATTTGTTAATGAAACTACGTCTTCGTTCACCGGACCTGCAAATGCTATTGCTGCAAGTCTTGGTTTAATAGCTACCTCGTCTAAATAACTAAAAACTGCATCTTCTAGGGAGAGCCAATCATTAGTTTGTAGGATAGAAATTTTTTTAATTTTTACCCCATTATTTGCATTAATACTTGCAAGAGCAAAACGAGCATTAGTACCTCCAATATCTGCAACCAAAATTTCTGAATTCATTTATAAAACAATCCTAGTTAAAAAATTTAACTTATTATCTTTAGCAGACCCAATTATATTTTAAAACCCACGGAATAATTCTCTCCGTGATTGAGCCCTTCTACGACAATAATTAGCGGTAAGTTTTGAACTATCAACAGATAATTTCAACAATCTCTTTATAGTTAAGCAATATTATTATTTTGCCCAGTATAATATAACTGGCAAAATATTTTGACATAACAAATGACTTACTGGCAATAAATCAGTTTTCTCTTTAGCTGATTTTTGCAAAATCTTTAGTTTTTTTTCGCCGTAACAAAGTAAGAATATTCTTTTAGAATTAAGCAACGTATTTAAAGTCATGCTAATGCGAGCAACATCATCACCCTCCCGTCTCACAGGGTGACAACGTTGTGTGTTTTGAATACTCATTGCATCCCTCGTGTCTGAAAGCCCTGGAAAAAGTGACGCAACATGTCCATCTTCGCCCATACCTAACAAAACAACTTCTGGTGGCCATGGGAGTTCCTTTAATTTATTTTCTATTTCTATCTGTCCCGTAACGGGATTATCTGCTTTAGACTTTAAGCTCATATATTGAACTTTCGCTGCTTCGTTTTTAATCAGAGTACCTCGAATAAGCTTTTCATTACTATCATCATGAGTTGGTGGAACCCATCGTTCATCAGTGGGTGCAACCCAAACCTTGTCCCACGAAAAGCATTGTTTTGAAAGATGTTCATAAAAAGGACCTGGCGTGCTGCCACCGGCAAGAAGCATAGACGCGACACTCCTATTACCTATGCCGCTTGAGAGGGCTTTTAGAACATCAGCAGTTAGACTAGCAATCAAAGCCTTCCTACTTTCAAATTTATTTATTTGCAATAGCATCCCTTACTAAAATCAATTTTTTTATTTATCAAAATTTGGTCCGTTAGAACCAGATATATATGTTTTCATTTCCTGATCTGTCGTTGTCCAAGCATTACGAATAGCATCAATCCATTTCCATGATGCCATTATCTCATCATCCCGAACAAAAAATGCTTGGTTTCCATTTATAACCTCACTAAGTAATTTTTCATAATCTCCCGCAATACGATACAAAAAAGCTTCATTATTACCAATTTCCATCTGATTTGTATGAGTAGCTAATGCTTCATCTACCCCGAACAGTTGTTTCATCATCATTTGTATAGAGACTGTGTGCTTAGGCTGGATTTCTATTACCAAGAGATTACCGAAGTCCGTACCGTAAAGGTTATTAGAAGGTGGATTAAATTTAACCCGTATTTCAGCCAGCCTCTTCTCCATTCTCTTTCCTGTTTTTAAAATAAACGGTACCCCACGCCAACGACTGTTATCTATATTTATTTTAAGGGCAACAAATGTTTCACCTGTCCCTTTTATATTATCGCAAACTGATTTAAGGTCCTCCTTATAGCTAGGAACTGGCTTGCCATTAACCTCTCCAGCCAAATACTGAGCACGAATCGAGTGGCTAGAAATGTTATCTCGATTAATAGGCTCTAGTGCTTTAATAACTTCAATTTTTCGATCACGAATATGATCCGCAGAAAGGCTCTTAGGAACCTCCATTGTGATATAGGTAAGTAACTGCATGAGATGATTTTGCATCATATCACGAAGTGTACCAATATGGTCGAAAAACTCAGCCCTCCCTTCAACACCAATCTGCTCTGAAACCATAATCTCAACTTGATCAATATGTTGATTATTCCATACCGTTTCGATCAGATGATTACTAAAACGAAGGTGAAGTATATTTTGCACCGCTTCCTTTGCTAGATAATGATCAATGCGATAAATTTGTTTTTCACTGAAGCAATCAGAAAGTACACTATTAATTTTGTATGCGCTTTTAAAGTTTTCACCAAAAGGTTTTTCTACAATCATTCGGGAATTTTTAGGAGTAAGGTTGTTTTTTTTAAGTTGTCTGCAAATTGGAGTAAACAACGCTGGTGCAACAGAAAGATAATATATAATATTTTGCTTACCTCGGTGGTCCTCAGAGTATATGAAATTATTTAATTTATCCCAACCTTCATTTTCTAAAAATTCAATGTCAATATAAGATAAAATTGTTTTAAATCTTTTCCAATCAGTATAATTAAAGTCATCACCAAGAAAACATTCTAGCTTTTCTTTTACTCGCAATAAAAAATCAACTCGGTCAAGCGGCGCTCGTGATATACAAAGGATCCTATATTCCTCAGGCACCTTACTCTTCTTGACCAAATGATAAAGAGAAGGCAATAATTTACGTAATGAGAGGTCGCCCGTTCCGCCAAAGATAACTATATCATACATATTATAAGTGCTTCTTTAGATTTAACATTTGAAAGAAGTAATTGTTTATATCATCTATATCAACTTTATTCTCAGTCGAATAGTTGTTATACTTATTTACCACCAAGTAGCATAAATGGCTACGAGCACCAGAAATACTGAAACAGAAACAAGATTATATCCCGTTGAAGTATGGAAGTCTGCCTTATCTAACTTATGAACATATTTACTTTCTTCTTTAACCCAGAGCGATGCACTGACAGCAAGGAAAAGGCATATAAAGAAGACAAAATTCATTCGGTCTAAAAACGGCAATTCAGGCCAGGAAATTTTAAATGCAAGCGAGGTCACAAAAGATCCAATTGCAGCAGCCAAAGCACCCGTTGGGGTTGTTCTTTTCCAGAACATACCAAGGAGAAAAATTACCACAATTCCTGGTGTGAAAAAGCTAGTAAAGTCCTGTACATACTGAAAGGCCTGATCAAAATTGCCAAGTAAAGGTTTTGCGCAAATCATGGCAATAATAAGTGATATAAAGCTAACCATGCGTCCAATAGTTACGTAATGACGTTGAGTTTCATTAGGCCTGTAGTGAATATATATATCCATAGTAAATATAGTTGAAATACTATTCGTCATTGACCCCAAGGAAGAAACGATGGCAGCAACTAAAGCCGCAAAAACAAGCCCCATCATACCTACTGGCATTAAAGTCATCAGTTGCGGGTAGGCCTGATCCGGGTTTTCAAGGCCCGGATTAAGCACAGCTGCAGCAATACCTGGTAGAACTACAATAATCGGCATAATGAGCTTAAGAATAGCAGCAAATGCAATACCCTTTTGCGCTTCCTTAATACTTTTAGCAGCAAGTGCACGTTGAATAATATATTGGTTGAAACCCCAGTAAGAAAAGTGAAGTACCCATACCGCTCCTATCAAAGCTGTTATTCCAGGAAGGTCTTTGTAAAATGGATTATCCTTTGAGAGTATCATATCAAATTTTTCAGGCGCTTTTTCCGTCAACGAAATAAAGCCCTCAACAACCCCAGCACCATTACCAATCATATTCAGAGTAATATATGATAAATAGAGGCCACCTATTATTAATAAAACTACCTGAATAATATCAGTAAAGGCAACAGCCTTGAGGCCTCCATATAATGAATAAGCTCCAGCGAAAGCACCAAGAAATATGAGTCCATAAACGATGTCAACGTCAGCAACAGTATTTATAGCCAATGATCCTAGCCAGAGAACAGAAGTCAAGTTTACGAATATATAAACACTAATCCAGAATACAGCGAGAACCAGCTTTACATCACGGTTGTAACGCCGTTCAAGATACTGCGGCATAGTGTAGATACCATGCTTAAGAAATATAGGAAGGAAATATTTTCCTACAATCATGAGAATAATTGCAGCCAACCACTCATAGGATGCTATTCCAAGACCTACCGCATATCCAGAACCCGACATCCCTATAATTTGTTCAGCTGAGATATTTGCAGCAATTAAAGATGCGCCAATTGCCCACCATGTTAGTGAGTTTCCAGCAAGAAAGTAGTCTTTAGTGTTTTTCTCGTGACCCGCCTTCTCTCGTGAGACGTAGCTGGCAACTATAATCAACCCAATTACATATGCTATAAAAATTGCAATATCTATCCCAGATAGGCTCATTAAAGTTTCCCTTTTTATCGTTGATTATTCATGCAATAGTATTAGTCATAAAAAATAAAAGTTACTATCAAAAAATTCAAAACTATTCTTAGAAAAGTTTGGCATAAAAGATGGTTGAAAAAATAATAAGATCAATACTAATTGGATTACTAATTAGCTCTCCCTTAATGGCCATCAAGGCCTTTAATGCTAGGGGGTAAAAATCCTGATGATAATAGTGTTATTTATTGTTTTGGATACGGATCTAATCTTGACGAACATATTTTAAGCGTTAGTGGCCCAACGCAAAGCGTCCGACAATTGCTAATCTTCCAAACTACGAAATTCTATGTCGCAAATATTCAACCGATATCAAGGGTGGAATAAGTAGTATTATTTTCAAGCCCAAAATGATGGTTCAGGGTGTCATTTACACAATTGGTAAAAAGAAAATAGAGGCATTAGATATTTAGAAGATGTACCGCTCGGCATCTATACCAGAGAAACTTTTAAAGTAATTACTGAAGATGATGATTGTTACAAGGCCGACCTAAATTAATTGGCAAACCCTAAAGAACCATTTATACCATCAATTAAATATCTAGGTTATATGATTAAGGGCACTAAGGCTCATGGGATAAACAAGGCCAGAATTAATTATCTAGAAAAATTACCAACTGAAACATAAGCTAAATAATAATACAGCCTATTTTTATTAACTTACCTAGAAATATAACTTTAATAAATACTCCCAGATTAAATTAAATTACATTTTTTTCTTCGACTAAATTTAATCCTTTTCCACTGGCGCCGTTAACTTAAGAATTCTGGGCATTGGAGTATCTTCAAGAATATATATAGCGCCGTCAGCTCCCTGGCTCACATGACGTAATCTATGACCAGGTTCATCAAGAAGTCTCTCCTCTGCGGCAACACTGTCTCCAACAAGTTCAAGTCTTGACAGATATTGTGAAGATAGTCCTGTTAGAAAAAGATTACCCTGCCAATCTGGAAACATTTGTCCTGTATAAAACATCATTGAAGACGGCGCTAATGATAACGATGACGCTCCCCAGTAATATATAGGCTGCTCAGTTCCTTCCTTGATAGTGTGGTTTATTCTTGGGGGATCTGAGGGTGGTAACGGACCATATGCAACATACGGCCAACCATAATCTTTACCTGCTTTGATAATATTTATTTCATCGCCCGCGCTTCCACCTTGATCAGCAACCCAGAAATCACCGGTTGATGGATTTTTTGCTAATCCATTTGAGTTTCTAAGCCCTACGACATAGGCCATATCATTAACATCATCGTTACCCACAAATGGATTATCATTTGGTGCTGTACCGTCTTTGTTAAGTCTTAACACAGTTCCAAATGTAGCCTTAAGATCCGGTGATCCCATTGGGCTTTTACGTTGAGTAGTAATTAGAAGTTTGCCGGTATCATCAAATGCCAATCTGCTCGGCACAGTATCAGAAATTACTTTTAATTCTGATATACTTTTTTCATCAGCCGATAGTTTAGCACTGACAACATACCAATACCCCCATGGACTGGCTGCCTTCTCCTCACGCGAAAGCGCATTCCATTCACTTCGTTCCTCGCCAAACTTTTTATATGTCTCATCAGAGTTATCACTAATCATGCCATCTGGTGCACCAAGATAATTAAAATAGATCATTCTATTATTCTCAAAATCAGGGTCTAAAATAATGTCATTTAGCCCCCTCGAGCCCCACGCGCGAACAGCAGGAACTCCCAAAACTGGCTCGGAAACCACCCCGTTTGGTGAGATTACTCGGATGCGTCCAGGGACTTCGGTTACTAACATATTGCCATTTGGTAAATGAGCCATTGCCCAAGGACGGTTCAGACCTGTTACAAAGTCACTTACAGTAAATTTAGCGCTTTTTGCCGCAAGCGATGCTCTTGTTTGACCTTCAAAGGCAGGATCAAAAATTTTATTCTGCTGTGCCGTTACCGGCAAATTAAATGCAATCGCAGCCATGCAACTTACTAGAGCAATTCGAAATTCTTTATGCAGCCTCATTTAATTATCCCCTGTGCTATTTTAAAAAAGTATAGAAGAAGATTATTTTCAAATCAAGCCGAATAGGTTATATATAAATTAGGTATAATAATATTCAGGACAAAATATGACGATTACGTTACATAAAGGCGACTTACCAAATACAGTAAACTTTTCTGGATCCGTTGCCATAGATACTGAAACTATGGGTCTTAATCCAAACCGCGACCGACTTTGTCTTGTTCAACTTTCAAGCGGTGATGGAAATGCTCATTTAGTGCAAATTGCAAAAGGTCAGAATAAAGCCCCAAATCTAAAAAAAATACTTGAAGATCAAAAGCTTATAAAAATTTTTCATTACGCGCGATTTGATGTAGCAGTCCTCAAAAAATACTTGAGTGTAGATGTGGCTCCATCCTATTGTACAAAAATCGCATCAAAATTGGTTCGTACGTATACTGATCGCCACGGGCTTAAAGATCTTACACGGGAACTTCTTGATGTAGACATCTCAAAACAACAACAAAGCTCAAACTGGGGCGCCGAAAAGCTCAGCTCAGCTCAGCTTGAATATGCAGCATCCGATGTATACTATCTTCACAAAATGATGGACAAGCTTAATCAAATGCTAAAAACAAGTGAACGAACTAAAATAGCTCAAGAATGTTTTGATTTTATTCCCACTAGATGCAATCTAGATCTAAAAGGTTGGGAAAACGTTGATATTTTTGCCCACAGCTAAAATTTGAAGTAACTTTAGTCGTTTTACCTTGAAGCTAACTGCCATAAGGATTACATTTTTATTGTAGTTACTTGTAACTTCATCATTTTGCCACTTTTAGCCATTATTAATAAAACACATAGACGGATTATTGAAAAAACCTTGGAACCAAAATATTGTGAACACACATTCAGATGATATGGCAATATTAAATAAGACTGTATCATTCGATGAAAATGAACGTCAGATAAAACGCGCTGAACGACTTAAAAAATTGTTTCCTATAATGACACTAATTGTTTTTTTAAGTCTTGTACTTTATCCCATATTGGCCTCTCGTGAAAATAGTTTTACCCTTGCGATCGATAAACTTTCCATACGTGATGAAAAAGCCAAACTCATCAAACCAAGTTATGTAGATGTTGATAGAAATAATAATCCAATTAACATAACCGCAGCTACTGCAACCAGAGAAGAAAACAAAAATAATAACTACTTTTTCACCGATTTAATCGCGCAAATGTCACTACCTACAGGTGAGGCAATAGAAGTAAACGCTAACAATGGTAAATTAAATACAAGTAGCCAAGTCATGGACCTTAGCGGAGAAATTATTATAACATCACAAGCAGGTTTTTTATTGCGATCAACACAAGCAACATTTTTAATTTCTGAAAAAATTGCTTTTGGTAAAAACGGCGTTTCTGGAATTGCACCTTTTGGAAATTTTAATGCAAATGATTTTAATGCTGATGTTGAAAAAGAAACCATAATACTAGAGGGAAATGTAAGGATTTACTTTGATCCTGATAAACCAATGGATATTATCTTAACCAACACTAAAGAATTTAATAAAGGAAATAACAATTGATTGACAAAGAGAATTCTATATTGAAAATTTTAACCTTAATGATTTTTGTATTAATAATAGGTTCTTCTTTTGCAAATGCTCAAATATCTGCACTGCGGGATCATGAAGTACAAAACCCAGTCGATATTAGTTCTGACCGCCTTGAAGTTAAGCAAAAAGAAAACATAGCATTATTTACCGGAAATGTTGTCGTTACACAATCTGAGATGTCTCTTTTATCTGATCGTATAACAGTATTTTATCAGGGTGATCGAAGTAAGGATAATTCTTCCTCTATATCAAGGCTTGATGCATCAGGAAATGTGACTATGACTTCTCCAACCGAAACCATAAGGAGTACCTGGGGCGTCTATGACTTTAAGAAGAAAATCATTACTTTGGGAGGTAATGTTGAGTTTTCTAACGCAGATGGTCAGATTAAAAGCCCCAGGCTTCAAGTTAATTTATCAACAGGAAAAATTACAATGGACGCTGGGCAGGATGAAGAAGATAATCAGAGCCGAGTTACTGGTCAATTTATTCCTCCTGGAATTTAAAAGTAAAACTAAGAAAAAAATAATAAACACTATACTTAATTTAAGTGTTTTTTGCCTAAAATGAAAATTTAAAAAATGAAAAAAATAATACAGCATTCTAAAACTGGTAACTCCCTCTCTTCATTGGATGAAGGTCTTGTCGTCGACAGCGTTGAAAAAAAATTTCGCAAAAAAAATGTTCTACGCGGTATATCAATGCAGATAAAAAAGGGCGAAGTAGTTGGCTTATTAGGCCCTAATGGAACTGGTAAAACTACCTGTTTCTATTCCATGGTTGGACTAATTAAGCCAGACAGCGGGAGGATACTTCTGGACGGTCATGATATTACAAAAATGCCAATGTACCGCCGGTCACGGCTTGGGATCGGTTACCTGCCACAAGAATCATCAATTTTTCGCGGGATGACGGTCGAGGAAAATATTTGGTCTATTCTAGAGATTTGTGAAAATGACTCACAAAAAAGAGTATCAAAACTAGAGAACTTACTTGATGAGTTCGCAATTCAACATATTCGACAATCTCCTGCTTTATCTCTCTCTGGAGGTGAAAGAAGGCGGGTCGAAATTGCAAGGGCATTAGCATCTGGCCCGTTATATATGCTACTTGATGAACCATTCGCTGGCATTGATCCAATCGCAATCGCAGATATTCGTAATTTAGTATCTCACCTAAAAGATCGAGATATTGGGGTCCTAATTACTGATCACAACGTAAGGGAAACTCTCGACATTATTGATCGCGCCTATATCATTCACGATGGCCAAGTGCTAATGTCAGGAACACCAAATGAAATAGTAGAAAATAAAGATGTTAGACGCGTTTATTTAGGTGAAAATTTTAGTTTATAGCAGGAAATCTTAAATGGCATTAACGCCGCGCCTTGGTATAAAAAATTCGCAGTCGCTGGCTCTGACACCTCAGTTGAAGCAATCCATCAAAATGTTGCAACTCTCGAGCACTGAACTTATCAATTTTGTAGCAGATGAAGTAGATAATAACCCGTTACTAGAATATGATGAAGAAAGTGCCCTCCCGGACAATATAGATTTCATGCCAACTCCAAACATTGGCCTGAATGTTAGCAATATAATTACAGACAGTATGGGTAATTTTGATTCCGTTGAAACCCCCATAGAACAAAAACACGCAAGACCAATCTCGCTCAAAAACCATCTTGAAAGCCAACTTAGTTTTATACAAGTGACACCTGACGCAAAGATTATTATCCAATACCTAATAGGGCTAATGAATGAGAGCGGCTATATAAATGAAAAAACTTCCCTTATTGCAGAACAATGTGGGTGTACAGAAAGTTACCTTGAAAAAATATTTAAAATAGCTCAATCCATGGAACCTCTTGGGGTATTCTCTCGGAGCCTTGGAGAGTGTCTTAAAATACAACAAATTCAAGCTGACCGCTACGATCCAGTTATGGCTATTTTTCTTGATCACCTCAGTATGGTTGGTGAACAAAAGTTTAATGAATTGCGCCGTCTATGCAAAGTAAACGAAGAAGATTTCCTTGATATGCTGACGGAAATAAAAACACTTAATCCAAAACCAGGATTAAAATATGGTGAAGACCCTGTCTACACTATAATTCCAGATGTCTATGTCCGAAAAACGACAAAGGGTAGATGGTTTGCAGAACTTAATAACGATAACCTTCCTAAAGTTCTTATTAATAATCGTTATATTGTAGAAATTTCTGAAAAAGAGTTAAAAAAGAGAGATAAGGTATACATTCAAGAATGTGCTGCCAAAGCTAATTGGCTCATGCAAGCTCTTGATCAGCGTGCCAAAACAATTCTAAAAGTTTCAAGTGAGCTTGTGCGTTTACAAAAAAAATTTTTTGAGGGTGGTATTCAGTACCTTGCGCCCGTTAACCTAAAGAAAATAGCCAAAGCTATTAATATGCACGAAAGTACCGTAAGCCGAGTAACAACCAATAAATATATTGCAACGCCGATAGGAATATTCGAAATGAAGTTCCTATTTACAAATGCAATCGGGTCGCTGGACAGTAGCAACCAATATTCATCAAAGTCTATTAAATATAAAATTAAAAACTTAATCAATAATGAGACGCCAAAGAAAATTTTATCTGATGATAAAATCGTAAAAATAATTAGGGAAGAAGGTATTGATATTGCTAGAAGAACTGTTGCAAAGTATAGAGAATCATTAGAAATACCCTCTTCTATAATAAGAAGAAGAATGAAAAATCCCATTTTTAAATAAACAAATAAAGGGCTAATCTACAGATAATGTTAGCTCTCATATAAATAGTGAAAATTAAAGTCAAATTGGAATGTGACTTTATAGTAAATAGGGAAATACTGGGAAACTTGACATATTATTAACTTGATACTATTTTTCCCGACCTTATATCAGCACTATATACCAGTGTGAATTTTTGCACAAACCCTAGTTATCTGAGACAGGATCAAAGTTGAAATGAAAATTACTGTAACTGGACGAAAACTAAATGTTGGCAATTCCCTTATGAAACACATAGAAGCAAGACTTGAGGGTAGCGTAAAAAAGTATTTCACTCATACGATTGAAGGCGATGTAACCCTATCAAAGAATGCGCATTTATTTCGGGCAGATTGTAAAATACATATTGGACATAGCATTTATCTTCAATCAAGTGACGAACAAACGGAAATTTATTCAGCCTTTGACGCTGCAGCAGAAAAAATGGAAACACGCTTACGTCGCTATAAAAGGCGTATTACCAATCACCATAAAGAAAGAGGTAACGCAAAGGAAAATACAGCAGCAGCTTATAACGTGGTTGACATGTCAGATGATAAAGAAATTGAGCCCGAGGGCAGTGTTCCAATTATCGTAGCTGAGATGAATATGGATATTCCCGATGTAACCGTCAGTGATGCAGTAATGAGGCTTGATCTAGGCGAGTTACAAACACTTATGTTCCGAAATAGTGGCCACGGACGTATTAATGTCGTATATAGACGAGCAGATGGAAACATCGGCTGGATAGACCCAAAAACCTCTTAAATTAAAACCATAACTAAAAGAGATCATATCCACATGGATATTTCAAACTTAATAAATATGGATGCTATTTTTCCTCAACTAAAAGTAAGTAGTAAAAAACAGCTTTTACTGGAACTTGGAAATATTGCAAAAAATAAGATCAAAAAACCTGTTCAGGAAATTGCAACCATTCTTATGGAGAGAGAACGTTTAGGCTCAACTGGTGTTGGCTATGGTGTGGCAATTCCACATGGACGTTTTGCCGAGCTTGATAAAATTTTTGGGGTCTTCGCCAAGCTTGAAAAACCTGTTAATTATGATGCACTAGATAATCAACCCGTTGATCTCGTTTTTCTTCTTCTAGTTCCCGAAAAGGCTGGCGCATCACATCTAAAAGCACTTGCTAAAATATCTCGTATTTTACGTGATCAATCTGTTTGTGAAAAACTTAGGGGAGCTGATAGCGGTGATGCTATATACGCTATCCTCAATTCTGCAAATGCTGCATAGAAAAAATGCTTGTAATTTAGACCCAATAACCCAACCTTTTTAAAAGCGTAACCTTTCTAAAAATAGATTACGCCGAGGTTTTACCAAGAAACCTGTCATAAATCATTAATAAAAGTCACCATTCGTTTCCGTTCTGCTTCTGTTGGCAAGCGGCCGCGCAAGGCACCAATATTATCAACCACATGATAATCATTAATTGTACCCGGGATAACAACGGTAATATCTTTATGTCCAAGGATAAATTTGAGAAAAAACTTTCCCCAGCTATCAACACCAAACTCTTTAGCCCACTCCGGTATAGCAAGTCCTTTGCCCGCAGTTGGGCCAAATAAGCCACCTCTTGCAAACGGTACATTTATCATAACCGCTACGCCATGCTCCCTGGCCGCGGGGAGCACTCGTTGCTCAATAGATCGGTTAAGAAGATTATAATGACATTGTATAAAATCAATTTTATTATTTTCTATTACCCTTGCCGCGTCTTCGTTCTGACTATCTCTAAAGTGAGTAACGCCAGTGTAACTTACCTTACCTTCTTTTTTAAGAGCATTAATTGTCTCAAGGTGAGCTTTGGTGCCACGAAGATTGTGCACTTGTAAAAGGTTAAAACTATTAGTTTTTAGGTCTTTATAGGATTGAATACTTTGGTCAATACCTTCCTTTTTATCACCTCTCACACTTATTTTAGTAGCCAAGAAACACTTATCTCGAGCACCCAGCTCATCCAGTGCCCGCCCAACAATTTTTTCTGCATTACTATAAGTTGGTGATGTGTCAATTACTTTACCGCCCTCACGAATTAATGCCTTTATTGCATTTTTACGTTTACTATAATTAGCTGTTATATCACCAAATTCAAGCGCAGTACCAAGGCCCACAGCAGGAACTTTTTCACCCGTGGAATGTATTGTACGGTGAAGTAAATCAGTCGACTGAGCAATCGTGGAACTCGAAAATCCAGAAGTTGCAATGAGACCTGCACCTACAGCACCACCACTTAGTTTTAAAAATTTCTTGCGAGTTATACTATTTGATCTTTCACCCATTATTTTTCTCCACTAAATTAATTACTCTTACTTTCATGTGTTTTTCCTAGCCTCCAGGCTAATATACCCCATACTAAAGCAAGTGGTACTCCAATCATAGAAATCACTGCAATAGATAGGCCCATACCAGCATTAAGGCCAGTATAAATCCAGCCATTTATCACATCTCCTCCCCTAAATACTGCTGTATCAATAAAATTTTTAGCTTTATATTTTTGTTCGAGACTGACAATACTAAAAAGATTTTCACGTGCAGGTACGAACATACCATACTCACTTGCTCGTCGTATAGTTTGAAAAATTATAAAAATACCAATAGTTGGCGAAATTGCCAACAGCACAAAGCCAAAAACTGTAATAATGGGAAGTAAAATAATTCCTGCTTTTACTCCATATTTAGACATCACTGGCCCTGAAATAAAGACCTGAAATATAAGTGCCCCTATTGATACATACCTTTCTATAAGGGCAAAAATTTTAATTCGTTCAGCTGTATCGGAATAACCATTATATATAAGTGAGCTTTGTTGAAAATAGGCAAAAGTGGCTGTAAGCGAAAGCAAGAATACAAGTGCACTGATGCCCATTAGATATCGAGATTTAAGAATTTCAGTAAACCCAGCCATGATACTACCACCGATTGCTTTGTTTTTATCTAATTCACCTTGAACATTTGTCATATCTGAAAGGTTATCCTTTCGAAGGCTGGTAAGGCGGAGCACGCATAAAATTGAAAATAACAATATAGTTGCAGATACCAGCAAGAGGCTTTCTGTACCTACCTTGTCAATCAAAAAAGTAACCATAAGGGGGCCAACAATGCTACCGATAGTTCCTCCAGAAGCAATTAATCCAAAAATTTTCCTTGAATCACTCGCTTTAAAGATATCAATCATAAAACTCCAGAAAATGGAGACAACAAAAACATTGAATACACTAAGCCAAACAAAAAATACTTTGGCAGTAAGGTCCATCATAATCTTATTTGAAAAGAAGAACCAAAAGAGCAATAAATTAAGTATAAAAAATGAATAAATATAAGGGATAAGTTTGCCTCTAGGAAAGTAAGCCACTAATGCTCCATATATTGGCATCACAGCCAGCATAACGATAAAAGTATAAGAGAATAAATAAGCTAATGATCCTGTCCCACCTGCAATTCCCATTGCATCACGTATTGGCCGGAGTATAAAATATGCAGTTAGTATGGAAAAAAAATAGAGAAACGACCAAATAAATGCAGCACCTTCTTTTTTAAAAATGCTCATAAAGAATGTTTTTTGAAAATTCTTTAAATTCATGTTCAGCCTCTGTGTATAAATAATATATTACGTTAAGCTCTTCTAAGATTACTTTTTTCTATATAATTTTCAATAGAATTTAAATTTTAGTTACTGCTTCTAACTAAATTTTTGAAGTTATAAATTTAATAATTTAGTTAATTAATACGGCAGTAAAAGCTCACGAATGGTCAACAAAATAATAAGTTTTTATTAATTATTTAACAACGGTTTAAAGTGCTAAAGTAAGCTTGCCGCCTTTGGCACGGGAGCAACAAGTCATTATGCGGTCTTGGCTATTTTTTTCTGCTGCGGTTAATACCTCATCTCTGTGATCAATCTCTCCTTTTAAAACGCCTACCTCACAAGTCCCGCATATTCCCTCTTTACAGTCATGCGGTGCGTCAATACCAATAGCAAGAAGTGCTTCAAGAAGGGTTTGATCATCTCTAACCTGAACTGTAATATCGGAATCCTTAAGTTCAACATCAAATGAGTGTTCATTTTCGGGACTAAGGTTTTCCCCTCTGGAAACAAAACGTTCAAAATGAAGTGTATTATCTGGCCAACTATTTGACCTTTTCTCAAGTTCAAATAATAATCTTTCGGGGCCACACGCATAAATCTGGGTACCCTCTGTAATATTACCTGTTATTTCTGTCAAATCCATTCTATCTCCATCTTCTTTGGAGTAGAGGCTTAAATTATCTATGTGATCAGAATGCAACCGCTTAACCAAGGTCATGCCCTTAATTGATCTAACCGCGTAATGAAGTTTATATTTTTTACCAAGAGATTTAAGCTTATCAGCCATCGCTAAAATAGGTGTGATTCCTATACCCCCTGCTATCAGAATATAACTGCTCGCCTGTTCATCAAGCCTAAAGTGATTTTTTGGTCCTACTATTTGTACGTCATCATCGATAGAGATGTTATTGTATATATACTTTGAGGCGCCGCGACCTTCTTCTTCCTTAAGAATTGCAATTTCATATTGATTACTACTTTCACTTTGGCCGCATAAAGAATATTTGCGATTATAACCATTAATAATAAGATCAATATGAGATCCAGGCGACCATTTAGGTAACACATGGCCCGATGGGCTTTTCAAAACCAAACGAACAATATCATCACATTCTTTATAGACGTTAGAAACTTTAAGACTACGTGTTAGATCATCCTTTAATGGTGATCCAATTGGGAAATTGTGATTTTTCACGAGGATTGATGGATCATATAATTCAGGGTTTTTATCAGGGTCCCATTCAACCCAAAGGCTCGATGGGCCGCGAAAAGAAGTGTTGGGCAGATATTCATATTGTTGACCTTCTACTAATTTAAGGTGAGGAAGGCGTTTTGTGAATTCTTCAATAAAAATACGCATTTCCATACGTGCTATATTTTTACCCATGCATTGGTGGCTTCCATATCCAAAGGTTAGATGATCGGTAGTATTTTCACGATATAAGTCAACCTCATCGGGGTCTTCAAAATGACGTTCATCATGGTTAGCAGAAGCTAATACTATCAGCAACTTTGCATCTTTTGGTATTTTCACACCGTTAATTTTAGTTTGCTCAGTTGCTCGTCGACGCCACGCAACCACAGACCCTTCTACTCTCAAACATTCTTCAACAGCATTGGGGATAAGGTTGACATTAGTACAAAGCTCCTGCCAAGCACCTTCCGTCGAAAGAAGCAAACGTATAGCATTTGCAGATGCATTCGAAGTTGTCTCGTGAGCAGCAACAAGGATCGCCATCATCATTGAATGTAGATAGGATGAAGTGACAACCTCGGGATAAAGCTTATGCTGCCTAATAGTATGATGCATCCAACCTGACCCATCAGGATCTTTACTCATATTTTCAAGTATTTTCCCTGCAGCCTGCCAAAACTTTCCAACAGAATGTGCAACAGCAAGTTGCTCGCTTTCTGACGGCTTACCCCAAGTGTTTACCGTATGAGCAACCGAAAATTCACGCAACTGCTCAATATCCTCATCTGAAACACCAAGAAAATGCAAAGCTACCATTAATGGTATCTCCCAAAACATTTCATTGACCAGGTCTGCTTTTCCCTTATTGATAAATCGGTCCATATATATACGAGTAAGGTTTCTGATATCCCCTTGATGTTTTTCAAGTTTGTCAAGATTGAAACTATCCATAAGAACACGGCGGCGTTCCATATGAGCAGGCTCGTCCTCATTGACTAGGGTCCTGTTCATGGCATAACCATATGACTTTAATATTTCTTCTGCCTCAGGTGGCGCCTGGGTTATTTTTTCTAAAGCAATAGAAGGTGAAAAAAGAATATTATCACGAAATATGGACTTTACATCATCGTAACGCGTAACAACCCAATATCCCAGCCTAGGATTATAAAAAACTGGTTCTTTTTCACGTGACCAACGAAGTGCTTCATGTGGATTTACCAGATAATCCTCTTCAAAAACATCAAAAGCTGCTGCATCGTGTGAAATAGGACACCCTGTTGGTGACTTCATCATATCTTCAATCTTCATTAAATTGCTTCCCAAGTACCTAATTTTTCAGTCAGATTTTGCTGTGACTGAAATAATGACTTTTTAATTCTTTCTGCAGCAATATTATTTTCATTTCCAATATCACTTTCATAACCAATGACCGTAAGGACAAATTCAACCGTCCCACGCGACCCTATGATTGGCACTGACATTGAAATGACATTTGATTGAAAATCGCCTATACAACGAGAAAATTTCTTTTTATTAATATCTGCAAGCTCTTCAAGGTATTCAGCTTTTTCAGCCTCTCTACCATTTATTTTTGGCTTACTTGGAAGCGAAGAATATCCGCTTATAACTCGATCTTTTTGTTGGTCATCAAGAAATGCCACAAACATTCGCCCTGGCGCGCTGTAAATTGGCGAAAGTACTTCACCAATTCTAACCATCAATGTTATTGGTCTTGACGATGCTTTTCTACCAACCACTAATGCCTCTCCGTCATTCCATATTGTAAGGAATACCGTCTCATCGACTTTAGAACCTAAGGTTTCTAATTCTTCATTCGCTATAGTCACACGATCAATGCGCCTTATCGCCTTAAACCCAAGCTTCAGTGCCTTTGGTCCCAAGTCATATAGACCCGGCTCCTTCATTCGTGTAACTAAACCCGTTTCAATTAGGCTAACGAGATATCGGTGAACCTTAGCTGGCGACATTTCCGCTTCATTAGCTATAGCATTAAGCGAAAGAGCACGTCCAGCATCAAGAATAACGTCTAGGACACCCATACCAATGACAACTGAGTTAATACCTTGTTGTGCCTTTTTTTGTTCTGTCATTTATTATCCAAGGGGTTCAACCTTTTGATCAATTACACCAAAAATTGAATTACCGTCATAATCCTGATGATCAATTTTCACACTATCCCCAAATTTAAGTAGATCCGTTTTAGGGCTCCCCTCGTTTATAATTTCTAATGCACGTTGTTCACCAATACAGCCGCAGCCAAGGGTTTCGTCTTCGTTAGATACGGTTCCAAGAGCAATAATAGTTCCCGGTTCAAATGTTCTGGTTATTGCAACATGGGCAATAGCATCACCATAATCAAATGGTGTTCCTTCTCCAGATTCGAGCGATCCAAACTTCTCACCTCGAACCCAGCAATTCATTTTTCCAGACACAAGTTTTTCATCCCAAAGATCACCGAGTTCATCCGGGGTAACCGCAATAGGTCCAAGTGAGGACGATGGTTTACCTGTTAAAAATCCAAATGACCTTTTAAGCTCTGCTGGTATTAAACTACGCAGAGAAATATCATTTAGTAGTACAAATAACTTAATGTGCGTTGTTGCTTCACTGGAGGGCACGCCGATCGGCACATCACCAGTAATAGCAGCAATTTCAGCTTCAAAATCTATACCATGATTTTCGTCAGGCAATTTAATTGGGTCATTCCACGCCATGTAACCGTGAGAGATACCCTGGTATATTAGTGGAGAATCTAAAATATCCGCAGGTAAGCTATCCCCACGTGCCGCACGATTGCGTTGAATATGACTTAAATAACAAGCACCATCTAAATACTGGTAACATCGCGGAAGCGGTGCATCAAGGTCACTAAAGTTCAGAGCGAATGACCCCTCTACCTTTCCATTGTTTAGCCTATTATATAACTCTTCTAACTTTGGTGTGACCATATCCCAATCATCAAGGGCTGCTTGCATAGTTGCAGCGATATATGAAGCATCCACTGCGCTTTTTGTATCTTTACTTACAACTAATAGAGCACCGTCCCGGCCACTTTTTTTTGAAGCTAATTTCATTGTTTAATTCCGTTCATAACCTGTTTTACCGCCAAATATTTTTTCTCTTTGCGACCAGTCATGAGTTTGGTCCCACAATTCGAGAACCTTATATGCTTCATCTTCAAATACTTTTCGGCGATCGTCACCACAAGTGTCTGTTGTCAACTCAAGTCGGTGCCCGCTTGGATCAAAGAAGTAAATAGATGTAATAAAGTCATCATGATTAACTGGCCCAAGCACGTCAATATCTAAGCCCTCAAGACGTTTTTTTTCAGATAATAACACTTCAACATTTTCAACCATAAATGCAAAATGCTGCACCCATCCTGGCATTTCCATATCTTTCATGTTTCCAGGATCTTTAGGGCACTCGAAAAAAGCAATGCAAGCACCGTCCTCCATTTCAAGAAATATATGAATATGAGGACTATACTCCCCCGTCGAAGGAACATGGTCTTCACCCATCGCATGAGAAAACTTAAGTCCTAAAACACTCGTATAAAATTTTACTGTTTCCTTTGCATCTTGACACCGAAATGCCGCATGGTGAAGTCTTTTAATAGTCATATTATTATCCTATTTTTATCAATTTAAACTTTATTACATCACCATAAATTGATGAAAATAATACATACTGAAATACCTCAATAATGTATAATAAATTAATTCATTATTCAATAAGTAATTATTTCATTTAAGATTTGAGCACCTTAAAGGTTATATAGAAACGTTAGTAGAGTTTTTTCTTGATTTTTATGTAAGCCCTGTTAATTATGATATATAGAATAAGTATATTTATATGGAATTTTATTATATTATTACTAAATGGATAAGGTTTAGATAGTGAGTGAATTTTTAAAGCTTTATATTGATGGTCAATGGGTGGGTAACGATAGCAATAAAAAAATTGCTGTGATCAATCCAGCTACCGAGGAAATACTTTATCATGTCTGTTCTGCAACTGACGAAAACCTTCTTTTTGCAGTCAAATCTGCTGAGAAAGCATTTAAAAGTTGGGCCTTTACCTCCGCCGCTAAAAAATCAGAAATATTAGCCGGCGCGGCAAGAAATTTAGATGTAAATCGTAAAAGTATTGCGGAAGCATTGACTCGTGAACAAGGAAAACCAATAGGGGAATCAACGGGAGAAGTCCAAGCTGCTATCCAGTCGTTTCAGTGGGCTGCCGAGCAAGTACTTCTGATTGAAAGTCTTAATTATGATGACGATGTGGGAGGGTATACCCAACAATCTGAATATGAGCCTGTAGGCATTGTTGCTGGGTTTTCACCTTGGAACTTCCCTATTATGCTCACTGCTCGAAAAATAGCAGCAGCAATAGCCGCTGGGTGTTGTATAATCATAAAGCCAGCCGAAGAGGCGCCTGCATCCGCACTTGCAATTGCTAAGGCACTAGAAAGTTCTGGACTACCCTCTGGGGTTCTAAATATGGTCTTTGGTGATCCAGAAAAAATTTCAAATACCCTAATTAGCCAAAAATCTATACGCAAAGTATCACTTACTGGCTCAAGTGCGGTTGGACAAAAACTTGCTAAAATTGCATCTACCACTCTTACTCCTTGTATTCTTGAGCTTGGGGGTCATGCACCCGTTTTAGTATTTGATGATGTAGATGTTGATAGTATAGCAAAAAATCTTGCTATATTTAAATACCGCAATGCTGGACAAGTTTGTATTTCACCCAGCCGATTTTTTATTCATAAAAATATTTTTAAATCTTTTTCTGATAAATTTGTTGAATACGCAGCAGCATTATCTGTTGGTAATGGTTCAGATAAAGATACCGACATTGGTCCCCTTGCTCACGAAAGAAGGTTGGAGGCTGTAGATAAATTGGTAAATGATGCTTTACATAAAGGTGCAACTTGCCTTCTCGGTGGTCATAAAATTGAACGTTCTGGTTACTTTTATGAAACAACAGTCCTTACTAATGTACCTGATGATGCCAAACTAATGAAAACAGAAATTTTTGGACCAGTGGCAATTCTTGCAGAATTTGAAGATATTGATGATGTTCTTTCTCGAGCAAACGATGTACCATATGGTCTTGCTTCATACGTGTTTACAGAAGATCAAGAAATAATCAATTACGTAAAACCACGACTTGATGTTGGGCTGGTAAGTATTAATATTACCACACCAATAAGGGAAAATGTTCCGTTTGGAGGCGTTAAAGAGAGCGGGTATGGATATGAAGGTGGCAAAGTTGGGCTTTATAGTTTCCTACACAGTAAATTAATTCACAGGGCTTAAAATATTGAGTAAAAAAACAAATTTTTTATACATAATGGTGGATCAGGCTCGGGCAGATTTTCTTGGCTGCTACGGCAATAAAGATATCAAAACACCTAATATTGATAAATTAGCTTCGTGTGGCACTCGCTTTGACCGTCTATACGTGGCAAATCCATTTTGTATGCCAGCTAGAGCAGCTATTATGACCGGTCGTATGCCATCTACAAATGGAGCTCGGACGAATGGTACTCCACTTAGTATTCAATCGCGGACCTTCGTTGGTGCACTTCGTGAAAGTGGTTACGACACAGCACTCATTGGAAAAAGTCACCTACAGAACATGACTGGTCTCCCTCGTGCTTATACGCCGTCCGTTGTAGAAAAGTGCAGTACAGATAAAGATGGTTATCCCGATCAACCAACTAGGTCAGTTCTGACGGGGGATAATTATGATAATGAAAATTCCATTCTTTGGAAGAAAAATGAGGATCATCAAGTTAAAACCCCCTATTACGGGTTTGATCATGTTGATTTATGCACTCTTCACGGAGACAATGTTGGTGCCAACTACCCTCGATGGCTTAACAGTAAACATAGAAATTCAGAAAGCCTAAAAGGCTCTAAAAATGCTTTGGATAAAGGTAACATATCAACACCTCAGGCGTGGCGAACCGCTGTTAATGAAAAAGAATATCCAACTGCTTACATCGGGCAACAAACTATAGATTGGATTGTTACTCATGATGAAGAAAAACCGTTTTTTGTACAATGCTCCTTTCCCGACCCACATCATCCTTTTACACCCCCGGGGAAATATTGGGATATGTATAACCCCAATGAAATAGAGCTACCTAAAAGCTTCAATAAAGGGAGCTCTCCCATTCTTGACCATCTTCGTAATGAACATGAAAACGGAATTTCAAACCGTGAAACCACTCTTCCTTACGTTGTTAATGAAAAAGAGGCGCGCGAGGCTATAGCATTAACGTATGGCATGGTATCCATGATTGACGACTGGATTGGAAACATTGTTGAGACACTAAAAAAATGTAACCTATACAAAAATACTGTAATCATATTTGGGTCAGATCATGGAGATTATATGGCAGATCACGGTATAATGCTCAAGGGTCCTATACATACTCAAGGTCTTATTCGCACACCATTCATTTGGTCAGACCCAACTTCTAAAACAACTGCTTATGTTAAGGGTCTTTGTTCTGGTATCGACATTGCCCCAACAATACTTGAACGGAGCAGCACTCCACTTTATTATGGAATTCAAGGCAAAAGTCTTAATAGCCTTATTGCTGAAGAAACAACAACCCACAGAAATGAAGTACTGATCGAAGATGATCGTGAAGTAATTTACCTCGGGTTTACAGAACCACAAAGGGTTCGCACTATGGTAACTAAACATCACCGTATGACCCTTTATCACCCATCTGGTCACTATGAGCTTTTTGATCTAAAAAATGATCCCCATGAACTTGAAAATATTTGGGATAAACCAGAATATAAAAAATTAACCAATGTAATGACAAAGCGTATGCTTCAGTTAATTTGCGAAATGCAGGACTGGAGCCCGCTACCCACTGGACGGGCTTAAGGATAAAGAATGAAAGAAAAAGTTAAAACTCAAACTGGAGGAAGACTTCTTATAGATTGTCTTCTAAGGCAAGGAGCAACAATAGGCTATTCTGTGCCTGGAGAGAGTTACCTTGGAGTTCTAGATGCACTTTATGATGTGCCTGATCAACTTAAGTTAATTATCTGCAGACAAGAGGGAAGTGTTGCATTTATGGCTGAAGCTCACGGACGCCTTACCGGCAAACCAGGGCTAGGTTTTGTGACGCGCGGACCTGGAGCAGCTAATGCAGTTATTGGCGTACAAACCGCCCATCTTGATGGAACCCCTATGATCCTTTTCGTTGGGCAGGTCCCTCGTAAAAACCGCGAAAGAGGAGCATTTCAAGAATTAGATTTAAAAGGCTTATTTGGATCAATGGCTAAACTAGTAATGGATATTGATGATGCAGCACGTATCCCAGAAATCATTAGTCGCGCATATAGAACAGCGTGTTCCGGCAGACCTGGTCCAGTAATTTTAGGACTGCCTGATGACATGCAACTTGATGAAGTTATAGCCACGCCCGGAGACCTTATTAAACCCACTCGTTCTGGTCCCAGTGAAAAAGCTTTAAACGAGCTTAAAAAAATTATAGCAAACGCACAAAAACCACTGGTTTTAATAGGTGCCAAACCAAGTACTTGGAGCCAACAGGCTAATGATTATATTCAAAAATTTATTGAAAACTATAATCTTCCAGTTGCCACGGTTTTTAGGCGGCAAGACCAATTCGATAACGGTCATCAAAATTATGTCGGCGTCAAAGGTGTTGGTAACGACCCCAAACTTGAAGAATATGTAGACGAAGCTGACGTGTTAATTATCATTGGTGCAGAAATGACCGATATTGAAACTAATGGTTATCAAAAATACGATATTCCTAACCCAAGGCAAAAACTAGTTCACATAAGCTCAGGGCATGAAGATATAGGAAGAGTTTTTCAAGCAGACCTATCCATCGTCTGCGATATGAATGAGTTTGCTAAGTCCTTATCTGATTTAAAACCATCAATTCAACCACCATGGGATGATTGGGTAAAAAAAGGTCATAAAAATTATCAAGACTTTACTATTAATAAAGGAAATATGCAGGATGCCGACCTTGCTGGGATTATGAAGTGGCTAAGTAAGACCCTCCCAGATGACACAATCGTAAGCTTTGGTGCAGGAAACTATACTCAGTGGATCCAACGTTATTTTTCACATAATCTGTTTGGCACTCAAGTAGCAACTCAATCAGCTATAATGGGATATTCAGTCCCCGCCGCAATATCTGCCGGCATGCTTTATCCAGAAAAAACTATTTTATCCTTTGCTGGAGATGGTTGCTTCCTAATGAATGGGCAAGAAATTGCAACAGCCATTCGATACAACACTAACGTAAAGTTTATCGTGATTAATAATTCTCGTTATGGATCAATCCAAATGCATCAGGAAAAACGCTTCCCGGAGCGTTCTATAGCTGTTGAACTTACTAATCCAGATTTTGCAGCACTTGCAAGGGCTTACGGAATACCTGCAATGCAGGTAAAAACTATTAATGACTTCATAGAAACCTTTACAGAACTAAATAGAACTGCGGGACCCGCTTTAATTGAGATAATCACAGACCCTGACGTAATTACACCCAGTATAATGCTTTCTGATTTAAGAAAAGGATAACAGAATGGGTCAGAAAACTTCAGATCAAATCCAAAAAAGGGTCACTTGGTCTTCAGAGAGGGTGTTTTTATTTGCGGTTATTGGTGGGGCTGTCGGTGTAGGTAATTTATGGCGTTTTCCCTATCTTGTTGGGGAAAATGGTGGCGGAACATTTATCTGTGTTTATATTATTAGTATTATTGCTCTAAGTTTACCCCTTAAAATGGCAGAGGTAGCACTTGGAAAGGCGGGCCGAGCTAGTCCAGTCCTTAGTTTTCGAAATATTGCCAAAGAAGCTGGAGGATCTAAGAGGTGGAGTTTCGTCGGTTGGTCTATGAGTTTTTCCATGTTTCTTCTTTTAAGTTTCTATGCAGTTATAGGTGGTTGGAGCCTAAAATATGCAATTTTATCCCTTTCAGGCGACCTTATTGCAATTGATAAAGTAGGCGCTATTAGCGTTTTTAATACCATCAATGATGACCCATTTACCCTTGGTATGTGGCACCTCATTTTTCTTGTAATTACAACTTTTATTGTTTCAAGAGGTATTAAAAGTGGGCTCGAAAAAGCTTTTAAAAGACTTGTTCCTGCATTGCTAATTATCCTTATTGCCCTCGTCATCTGGGCAGCTATTACTGCTGACTTTGTGGGTGCTGTAAACTTTCTATTTCATTTTGATAGCTCAAAACTTTCATGGACAATGGTGCTCGAAGCAGTTGGACAAGCATTCTTTTCACTGGGTGTTGGTGCAGGCATATTTATGGCATATGGAAGTTATGTACCAACAGGTACCTCAGTACCTAAAACAATGCTTATTACTGGCATAATGGATACATTCGTGGCATTGATTGCCGGTCTAGCTATATTCCCATTTGTTTTTGCCTACGGTCTTTCCGTGGCACAGGGACCAGGCCTATTTTTTCTAACGTTACCGCTTGCATTTGGCGCAATGCCTTATGGGTCAGTGGTAGGTTTTATGTTTTTTACTCTTATTTTTATTGCCGCTCTCTCCAGCTCTATTGGTATGTTGGAGGTGTCGATATCACGTTTCAAGGAAATTTGGCCAAATGCTAGAGGACGAATAGCCTGTATTTTTGGTACAATTTGCTGGATGATTGGCGTTACTTCTGTCCTCTCCTTTAGTGTATTGAAAGGTGTGGAGCCACTAGGTTTTATTAATTTGTTTGCTGGAATGAATATATTTGAAACCTTTAACTACTTTCTTGGTAACATTGTTGGACCAGTAAATGGATTGTTAATCGCCATTTTTTGTGGCTGGATCCTCACAGCTGAAAAAGCAAAAGAAATTCTTGATTTTAAAAGCAGCATTCATGCAAAAATTTGGCTAATACTTGTTAAGTATTTAGTTCCAATAACTTTATTTTTAGTAATCATTGGTATAATAATTCAAACTTAAGGATAAAAATTTAAATAATTAATTCATAAATATATGAAATTTTTAGCGTCTAAATATTTCTTATAATACTCAAAGTAAATTACTAATTATAGCTTCAGTTCCATCTATTAGTGGATCAATACACGGCAAATCAACACGCTTTGATAGAGATGATAAGAAACTTACTCGCCCCTGATCATCAAGCATAGAAGTATTTACGCTAACGCCAACGCACTTTATATTTTTATTAGTTAAAGAACCTATCGATATAGTACGTTCAATGACCTGTTCAACGGACGGGATCGGAAATCCGTTCCATTCACCTATTACTTCCCGACCAGCTTCGTGACAAACTATAAATGCATCTGGTTGAGAACCAATCAAAAGCCCCATACTTACGGAACTATATCCTGGATGAAATATTCCACCCTGCCCTTCAATGATATCCCAGTGATCGTGATCGTTTTCTGGTGAAAGTAATTCTGCTGCACCCGACAAGAAATCAGCAACCACTGCATCAATAGGAATTCCGCTTCCTGCAATCATAATTCCAGTCTGACCGCTAGCTCGAAAATCAACATTAAACCCTAATTTTTTCATATCTCTTTCAACGGCAAGAGCAGTATATTTTTTACCCACTGCACAATCAGTCCCAACCGTTATAATACGTTTTCCGGAACGTTTTTCTCCGCTACCTACGGGAATGTTTTCTGGAGGTACACGTACATCAACGAGCCTTGCGCCTGATTTCTCAGCTGCTGCAACTAGGCGCGGAATATTATTAAGTTTTTTATGCACACCTCCAACAATATCAAGTCCAGCTTCTAATGCTTTCTCCATAACGCCAAGCCATTGTTCAGGGATACCGCCCCCAACAGATGCAGTGCCGATAACAAATGACTTTATTCCGGCAGCAACGGCTTCATCAATATTCATATTAGGTAAACCGAGATCAAGGCCATTTTCGACAAAATTCATTTGCCCCTTGCAAAGTTCTGGCCTCCAATCAACTATCCCTGAACCGGTTTTGGCATACACCCTGCCCACTTCTCCTCCTAGAAAAATTAAATAAGGTGCTTTTATTTCTATTGTTATCATCTTTTATCCCATTAAATATTGATCTGCGAGAACCTCACGAACCGCACGGTGAGCCTGATCAATTGCCGCGTCAGTAAATGGACTTGCATCCGCATCTGAATTAGCAATTGATATACGACCAAGTTGCTGGCGCGCCACCACGCAAGGTCTATCATCAGTTGCAAACATTGCCCAGTGATAGGGCTCAGTTATGGTATCATAAGCATATGCATTACCATGTGGCCAACGATTTACGGTGATAGCAATAATATCACGTGCAGCATTAAACCCCCCTGTCCCAAGCATGCGCTGAAGTTGTTCACGAATATTACGCTCAAATGTCTCAAATGATGTATTTAAAAGGTCATATCGACCAAGACGCAACTGGTCGCGACGGAGTTTACCAGGTGCATTGGGTGCACGGTGCATTTTAACGATTACCGGTTCGTCCATCTTTTTTGGCGCAATATAGTCTCCAACCTCCAGTGGATAATGAAGGCTTGAAGAGGTGTGGTAAAGTCCAGGGGAACTGATTGAACTGGTACCTAATTTTTCAAATGCTTTACCATTCCGCAAAAGCACATTTGTATAAACCCGGGGAGCTTTAATGCCGTATAGTTGAGCTTTCTTTTGCTCTTCGGAAAAATCATCGCAAATGTAGGGTATTACGTTATGCCAACATGCCATAATAACATTTTTTGATTTAACTGTGTTGGTTCGACCATTATTTACATAAGATACATTAACGTCTTTTGCTAACTTAGAGTTACCATTATGCGTAACATTTACCACTGTGCTGTTGAGCCTGAGCCGAGTTGAATTTGTTCCTTCATCAAGTTTTGCGTAGTCAACTTTCGCCGTAAAAATATCATCAAGAGATTTTCCAGGAATAGCTTCAGGAATAAGACTACGGACCGTTAGCCTAGTTATCGTCGCATTACCGTCAGGAAAATAAATACTTTCTTCACGATATTCATGTTCACGGCCGTGATGCGACCCCGCAATATGATGCATTGGGCTAATTTTTTCTGTTGGCTTTAAATTTAAATGTTCAAAACCTGGATTACCCCCAAGCTCCCAGCAAAATAATGCGGGTACCTGCTCTGCACCCACATAAAACCTAAAATGAAGTCCAGGTGCATACAGTGGCAATACCCGAGGGTCAATACCTAGCTCATTAGTCACATAATCAGCGTAGGTCATGCCGGCAAGTTTTACTTTTTTTTCTTGGTCCGAGAGCCCTACAAAAGATTCTGCCTTTACATCTTCATTATGCAATTTCCTAAACTGCTTCTTTAGAGTTTTATCAATAGGTGCGTTATCCCAAAAGTCATCCCAAGCTCCTACAGCACGACGATCTCTTTTTGAAAAACCATCTTTACCACCAAATGTTTCCTTATTAAAAAAGGTTGATCCACCAAGCCCGTGAGTGCGATGTTCCCGGATCATTTCGCCTGTTTTTTCTTTATACAGTTCAGTATTAATACCTATTTCATTAAGGTAATCCATCGCAACAACACTATAGTTTGATGGCTGTTCTATATTAAGGGTTCCCCCATTTACAATGATATTACGCCCATCTAAATTATATTCATTCCGTTTGGCATGTCCCCCAAAATCATCATGATTATCAAGAATTAGAATTTTAGCATCAGCCCCAGCTGATTGTCTATAAAACCAAGCTGCAGAGAGACCGCTAATTCCAGCACCTACAATGACAAGGTCATATTCTTCTTGGATAGGGTTTGCTAAAAAAACTTTACCGTCTCGTAAATTATGTGCTGTTTCAAAAGATCCATCATGGCTACCGCGCATTTTCATTTTATCAGGCGGATAATAGCTAGGATCAGACTGGTCAGGTTTATTTTCGTTAAAATTTTGCATCGCCTTGACAAGTGATGGACATAAAATTGCACCAGTCATTGCGATACTTGCACCACTAAGAAAGTCCCGTCTTAAGATTTTTCGGTGCATTCCTAGTTCTTTATCGGTGAATTTTTTCATCATCGCAGAGGCTCTCAGCATTTACAAGAACTTAGGCTACCATAGCAAGTTATTGGATAACAATAGATATGTTTGTGCCCAAAATAATATCTTCTAATCAGGTTTTTCTTACTTATGGTCTATCAATTTTTATAATTTTAAAAAAGTAGCTACAATTGATAGAGATAGAATGATAATTTAATCAGCCCATTAGTAAATTAATCTAAGCCCAAAAGATCAGATGCATTGCCAGAAATCATTTTCTTAATATCGGTTTGTGAATAATTAAGATCAAGGCATGTAGCAATAACATTTTTAAAACCTTCTATTGGTGTCGGATTACCCACTTGCCCAAGGTCTGAACCAAGAATAGTGCGGTCCACAGTTCCTGCTTTTATCAAGTTATCAAGATTTTTTGGAGAATAAAAATGAAACTTTGAACCTGGAACAAACATACACATCGAATGTTCCAGATATGCGCCCATAGTTACCAGTTCTCTCATTTCGTCTTCAGTTGCATCGATCAAATAGGACGGGTGATTAACGAGAAGTTTTTTAACTCCCCGTTTTTTGGCCTCTTCAAATAATGGAAAAATCTCAGAAATATGAAGGTGGCCCCCTGAGAGGACAATATCTGCCTCAGCAATCATATCTAGAATAAATTTAACTTCGTCCAGAAGCCTTCCATTATCATCAAGTACTCCAAGTTCAACTGGAGTTAGCATTTTTTCTTTTGTAGTTGGAAATTTTTTTTCAAAATCTTTGTCCGACTTATGATGAGCTATATGGTTCCGTGAAGAAAATGTTGGCATCCATATGAGTTTAGCTCCCAGTTTAATACCATGATCAACAGCGAAACGGTTAATACCGCCCGTTGAATTATTAAGTGGTACTCCAGAGAGCATTTGAACACCAAGTTCTTGAAAATGGTTCATAAGCAATTCTGTAACGGGTGTTGCAGAATAATAGTGATCCTTAATCAGGATCGCCTTCATCTTAGCAGCTGCCCCCTCTTTCATAACTTGAATATGATCAATACAGCGGGGCATTACACTTGGTCCACTATGACAATGGAGATCAACAGCACCAATAAGGATATCATTAAGTAAAGCGTCATCATAGTTGCTTACCGCTGATTGATCAGAAGAAGAGTTAATACGGTTTGGTATATTTTTTACCATTTTTTTCCTTAAATTACGAAAAATCTTCGATAAGATTAGTGATACCCTTTTGAATTAGGTTATGTTCCGAACCTACCGCAAACATAGTAACGCCCAAAGCACGTAGCATCTCTTTTTCTTCATGTTTTGCATAAGCTGCTATACGTTTTCCAGCTTTTCTAGCAACACTACATACATGCTCTACAGCTTCGACAACTATCTTGTCATTAATTGATTTTGCGCCATAGCCTACAATAAGATCCATGCGGCCAAGGAATATACAGTCGATATCATTTACCTGAATAATTTGCTCTATATTTTCAACCGCTTCGACATCTTCAATTTGAGCAATGACTGTAGTTTCACGGTCTGCCTCATCAATATAATCATTCATATCACGGGTGCCGTAGCCACCGGCACGGGGCGTTCCTGCAAAACCACGTTTTCCACCTCGGTAGCGTCCGCCTGCTGCAATTTCTTCCGCCTTAATTAACGTCGCCACATGTGGAATAATTACGCCAGTAGCACCACAATCTAATGGATAAAGCATTCCTGTAGCCGTGTTTTGCTGAATGCGCACAAACATTGGCATATCTAAACTGCGCCCCGCCATAAGACAAGTATCCATAGCATTTAAATCGATAGGGCTGTGTTCCTGGTCCAGAACTAGAAAATCCATATTAGAATTTCCCATTACTTCTACAATAGAATGTGAGGGAGTTTTTACAAAAAGCCCTATCAACTCCTCACCCGAGAGTAACCGGCTTCTAAATGAAGATTTTCTTGTTTTTTTTAAAGTCATTTATAATTTGTTCACTTGTTTTGATATTTGGAACAATGTATCAATGTTTGATAAATTGTCAAAATTTAACAGTAATTAACATAGGGTATCAATGAATAAACTCAACGTAAAAATAGGAAATATAGAACTAAAAAACCCCTTGATATGTGGATCGGGGGAACAATTTATAGAATTAATTGGTATTGAAAAAGCCCTTAAACATGGAGCAGGTGCAGTAGTAATAAAATCAACTAACGAAAGTACTGCAGCTAAAGTACAACTCCACAAAACTGACTATACGGTGATTGATAGTAATTTTAAGCAATTACCCTGGGATCAAACTCCTCCGCGAGATGCCAGTCTATTTAATCGTTCAGGTCTTCACCCAAAACCTTTTAATGAATGGCTTGAGCTTGCAATTAGAGCGGACCTAATGGCTAAAAAATATAACTCCTATGCTATTGCTAGCTTGATACCTGCCGATCTTGATAAGTTAATTGAACACGCTAAAATAATTGAAGCGTCTGGTATTCGAGTGCTTGAGGTGAATGTTGGTGCCCCCCATGGCGACGAAGCCGTAAAGGGTGCTATAATGCTTGAGCGGGAGGCTTCTCATATTAAGGAGATCACACAAAAAATAAGAGATGCCGTAAACGTACCTCTATGGATTAAATTAACAGGACAGTCATCAGAAATACCCGCTATGGTTAAAGCGGCAAAAGATGCGGGTGCAGATGCAGTAACATTAATGGGGCGATTTATGGGCTTTATTCCTGATATAGAAACTGGGGAACCAATACTTGGTACACATGCTGCATATGGCGGTCCGTGGGCATTACCACTAACAGCTCACCAATTAGTAAAATCACGAAAATTAATTGGTTCAGATTTTCAAATGATAGCAACTAACGGTGCCAGAGATGGTTATGATATGATACGTTTTATGATGGCAGGGGCTAGCGCTGTACAGATGACTAGCGCAATTTTTACGGATGGGTATGCAGTAATTGATAAAACACTTAGGCAATTAGAAAAATATCTTGAACAAAAAAACATGAATACAACCGACTTAATTGGGCTTGCCGCTGACCGCGTAAAAACTTATGCAGAACAGGATAGTAAAGTAGACCACTGGCGAAAGTTTACGCCAGAATAAATAATCAATATATTTTAGGAAAATATTATGCAAATACCAAAAGTTGACTGGTCGAAGATGGAATGGAAAAAAATTCGCGATGGCGTTTATCAAAAAGCCTTTAAAGGTGAAGGGGCTACACTTGCTATGCACAAGCTTGAGCCACAACACGAACCTCGGCCCCATAAACATATCTATGAGCAAATAGTTTATATTATGGCAGGTGAAGTTGATTTCCATGTTGGTGAAAAAATACACCGACTGGGTGCTGGCGGCCTTCTTGTTGTTCCGCCTAACGTCATGCACCACGCAGAGGTGGTCGGTGATGAGGATGTTCTAAACCTTGATGTATTTACTCCCGCTAGAACCGATTTTTTTGAGTAATTATAATGACTAAGATCAAGCCTAATGATTATGTAAGAGCCGCACCTTCGCAAGATCAACCACCGGCGAGTACAAACCATCCTGAGTTTAAGATTAATCTTTCTCTTAATGAAAGTCCCTACCCCCCAAGTCCGCAAGTAGTCGAGGCTTTCCAACAAAGTGTTGGCACCCTAAATCGCTACCCTAATTATTTTTCAGCCGATATTCGCAAAGTACTTGGTAAAAAGTATAAACTTGATGATACGCGTATTATGTGCGCCGCAGGATCAGAACAAATCTTAGCCTATATCTCCCGTACCTACATTGGTCAAGGAGACGAGGTAATTTACCCAAGGTATGGGTTTATGGTTTATCGTTTTAACATTGCTATGGAAGGCGCGATACCTGTTGCCATTGATCACGATGAAAATTTTGTTATTGTAGTTGATAATATATTAAACTCCGTCACCGATAAAACCCGACTTGTATTTCTTGATAACCCCGGAAATCCTACTGGGACATATCTTCCATACACAGAAATCAAACGTTTACGTAAAGAACTTCCCCAGCATATACTTCTTGTTCTGGATGCAGCCTACGC
Source organism: Kordiimonadaceae bacterium (assembly GCA_018675425.1). Taxonomy (GTDB): domain Bacteria; phylum Pseudomonadota; class Alphaproteobacteria; order Sphingomonadales; family Emcibacteraceae; genus Pseudemcibacter. Next base: position 33,376 of record JABGYD010000052.1, on the reverse strand, counting down.
AGAGTTTGTAACCGAAATCGATTATGATGCAGGGTTCAAACTAGTGGATGAATACGAAAATGTCATCGTCACACGAACTCTTTCAAAGCTTTACGGCTTGGCCGGCCTTCGAGTGGGGTGGGCGTACTCAACACCAGAAGTGATTAACACACTCATGCACCTGAAGGGCGGATACAATGTATCAAAACCAGCACAAACTGCAGGTACAGCAGCCATACTTGATAATAAATATGCTTTAGAGTGCCGTGACAAATGTCGTATTGGTATTAACTACCTCACACAGGAGCTCCGGGCAATGGAACTTAATGTTACTGACAGTGTTTGTAATTTTATAATGCTTCATTTTCCCGACCGCAATCAAATGAAAAATTGTGATAATTTTTTGAAGGATCATAGCATTAAAGTAGGACCACTTGGCTTATATAACCTTAAAAAGACGCTTCGAATTACAGTTGGTACTAATGATGAAAACCAAATATTCATCAATGTCATGAAAAAATTTATGAAAATTAATACGTGAGCAGAGATTTATAATCCCCAGGGGAACATCCTACAAATTAAGGAAATTTATGACTGTAATTTATGACTGTAATTTATGAATTATTCCGTTTTGATCGGTTAGTCTCACCTGAACATTACTAAGTTGTCTTAATGTTTTTTTAATATTTTTTTGTGTCATATTTGAAAATGCTGTTGATAATGCATCCGCTGTAGTTGCAGAACTAGCCTGAACTGTTACTGAAGCGTAGAGTTTGCTACTTAGCCCCGTCTGTGGATTAAATAGATGATGATATTGACCCGATGCATCAAAATTATTTCCGTATCCTCCAGAAGTTGCGAGAGCAGTGCCTCTCATTTCAACTACATCCGCAATCGAGACTTCATCAAATGGGTCAAGTAAGCCAACACGCCACGGCTCACCATTTTTTTGTGAACCATTTGCACGGTATTCGCCAATATCAACAAGAACATGGTTGAAACCCTGACCACTTAGATATTCAGAAACTTTATCAGTAATATAACCTTGTGCAATACCATTAAAGCTAACAGCCATATTATCATTATCAAATGATATATATTTTTGGCCTAAACTTATTTTATTTGAGCCTATGTTTCCCAGGACAGCATTAATTTTCTCTTTAAGGACACCAGAGACTTCTTCATTAAAGTGGTTTTTATAAACATTCCAAAGTGGTTGCACAGAAATATCAAATGAACCATTTGTTATTTTGGAAAATTTCTTCGATAACATGACAAGCTTTATAAAGTCAGGAGATGGATTGGATAGAGTTCCAAATTTATTGAGCTGCGATACCAGAGATTTCTCTTTATATAGACTAAACATACCTTCGTATTTATTTATAATTTTTTGAGTATTATCAAGTATTTCATTTGCCTTATTTCTATCATCAGAATAAAGCTGAATAGAAGCTTCAGCACCAAGTGCTCTGCCATTCCAGTCATAAAGCTCAGTACTTTCTTGGGCCGCACGCAAAGAATATGGTGCTATCAATGTTCCTGCACCAATAGCCATAACTCTGAGGATGCGTCTACGATTATTTATCAATTCAAAAACTCTACATTAATTCAATTAATTTATTAAATATGATTAACTAATTTTCTTTTGTGACCTCATTATGAAGCAGAAGTGCTACCCGCGCCATACGTTTTAGTGAATTCACAGATAATGTCGAACCAGAAATACCATTGATAGGTTTATTAAGTCTATTATTTTTAGTAATTTCAGCTTCATAATATTGAGCGCGGTGTAGGCGGTTCTGAATTTCATGGCCACGACTTTCTCGATAAACAAGAACGCTAATATCAATAATTTTACCATTCTCAACTACTACGCCAGCAGTGATAGGCCAAGTATGGCCTATACTGTCTAGAACCCAAGTAGTTCTGTCCTCATTTCGCCAGTAGCTATATCTGAGGGGGATACTGTCGGCTCCATTTATTATCTGCTCTACGCTACCTCGTAATTTACCAGTAACCCAAACGGAAGATTTTTTTGGAGTTTCACCACCAAAAAAATCTCGCACATAATCACCGGATTTATTGTAGACCCGATCGGCAGGCTTAAATGTGCCTTGTGCATTTCCTGCCGTAGAGACAATCAAAAATGCGGTGATTATGCTGAAAATTTTCACTTTGTAACTTCTAACCTTTCTTAGAACATTACCCCTATTCCTAGGTTTATGCGGTTATCATCTTTTTCTACATTAGCCATATTATCAATTTGATAGTCAGCCTTTAAGACAACATTTGGGTGCGGCCAGTAATTTACACCAACAGTTGTTTGTTTATTTTCTGTTGCCGTTACGTTACCAGCGTTATTATCATAGGCACTAAGACGAATAAACGTACCAAATGCTTGACCATTACCAAATGAATATTTATAGGATGGCTCAATATACCAACCCTTCTGTTTATCACGTCCAAGTGCAGCTGCTGATGTGCCATTCAATTTCCATTGAGCGTAAAGAGCGCGAACACCAATTTCGATATTTGATGAAATTTGACGTTGAATATCTGCATGCCCTTCGAAAAGCGTAGCTGATGTAGCGGTCCCTGCTGTACCTTGTGATTGTGTTAGGTCATCTTGATGTTGTAAACTTACACCGAAATTAACACCTGGTGCAGGCATCCATGTAAGACGGCCGGTATATGCAGTATTTTTCCATTTGGCATTTGCTACTTTTTGACGCCCTTTTCTTATCAAAAATGCATTAGAACCAGTTGTGGGTGTCATAAGGCCAGAGTGAAGCATGGCATCATATTGAACTTTTGTTCCAAGTTTACCAGTGAACTTCACCCCTGCTTCCCACCATGTTGACGGAATGATATTTTTTTCAACTGCATTTCTTTCAACACCGTAAAATGTAGGTGGCTCATGAGTTTCATTGAGAATACCAACCGGTACTAATTGAAGCCCAACAGATGATGTAGTCCTTTCATTAAGGTCAAATTCCACAAATGCTTGCTCCAACTCAACTTCGCCGGGCTTTCCCTCACCAGCAAGTGAATGTTCAAGCTCAAACTCACTAAAGAAACGCATCTTACTATTAAATTCATGGCCTATGAATAATACATAACGATGATAATCAATCTTATCTTCTTTACCACCATTAAAGTGAAGTTCACCGTAGCCGCCAAGTGAAGTTTTAAAACCCATAGAAGAAGTGGAGCCCATGGACGCTTCCATTGCAGTTACAGTTGCATCAATTGCTGCTTGTTGTTGCTGAATAGTTTCCCAAAGTTCAGCATTCGTTGGCATTTCTTGTGCAACGGTTGTTAAACTACTAAAGCCCAGAGCTAGCGCAAAAGCTGAACTTGTTATTTTTAAATTTCTTGATCTCATTTTACTTCTCAGTCTCTCTGTATAATTAATATTTTGAGGTAACAGCCCACTGCGAATGCGAATTACTATTAACTATTTAATGATAATCATTATTAATAGCAATAGAAAAATGACAATAAAATGAATATTTTTTAAAAAACTTTAAAGTAAAAATTTATATGTATTATTTACAGTTAGTTACACATATCTCTTAGGGCACTCATAGAATCAGAATTATTAAATATTATCAAAATTACACTTAAATAATCTATTTAAGATACTTTAATTTCATCATTTCACACCGAATAATTTAAATTTATGGCGCGATTAGCATTACTGCTTCATAATGGTGTCACAAAAAATGATTAGCTAAAAAATTAATGGATCCAACATTGACCCTATTACAAATAATTGTTCTTGCCATAGTGCAGGGAGTCACAGAATTTTTACCTATAAGTTCATCAGGTCACCTGGTCATCGTGCCAAAACTTACTGATTGGCCTGACCAAGGACTAATGATGGATGTAGGTGTTCATGTTGGAACGCTAATGGCTGTGATATTTTATTTTCGTAAGGATGTTACACGACTATTTATTGCATTTATAAGCTTTATAACTTTCAGAAATAAATATGATAAATGCGATCGCCATCTCATGCTTGCGCTAATTATATCAACTATTCCTATTGTTATATTTGGGGCCCTAGCGGCCAAATTCAACTTAACTGATGTCTGGCGCACTATAGAAATCATTGGGTGGACATCAATTACTTTTGGATTATTGCTCTACTGGTTTGACACCAAATCTGGTTCACAAAACAATCTCTCTAAACTTAGTTTTAAAAACGCCGCCATTATAGGTTTCGCACAAGTATTTGCTATTATCCCCGGAACCAGTCGCTCCGGAGTAACCATGACTGCGGCACGGGCACTCGGATTTAACCGAATTGATGCAGCACGATTTGCAATGTTAATGTCAATCCCCACTATAATGGCTGCTGCATTGTTGCAGTTAAAAGAACTATTTGAGGTTAATAATTTTACATTAGGATCTGATTTGATACTTGGCATGACGATTTCATTTATTGCCGCACTTATTACCATTAAAGGACTACTTAGGTGGCTAGAACACGCGTCAATGACGCCATTTGTAATATACAGAATAGCACTTGGTGTAGCTTTGTTGATTATGGTTTATAGCTAATATTTATTTATCAAGCCATTCAATAAAACTAATCGTCGCATCAATTAACTGGCCGCGTGACTTTTCAAGTAATGCTGCGTGATCCCCTCCCTTGAGAACAATCCACTGCTTATTAGCATTCGGAAATGCCGAGAAAACCTTAGCGTGAATTTCTGTATCAGCAAGTGGATCAAATTCCGCCTGAAGCATGAGTACAGGAACAGTGACCTTTTGGGCGTCAATATTATTATATTGTTGTAACTGATTCCAATCGGCCCTAATAGGGTCAGAGCGCAAAGCATGGCGAACATATTCATCAATGGCCTTTTGACTGATAGAGCCGGGCACAATAAAATCACTTGCTGCCGCTTGAGTTGTGGTTGCCGCACTTAGGGGCTCAGAATATTGTTTGTTTCCCATGATTTGCAAACCTTGACTATATGGATAGCCAACTTGCCCAGCTGGATATCCGAAAAGTGTAAGGCTGGCAAAATTTTCTGGGTATTGCTGTGCAGCCAATTGACTAAGCATTGATCCCATAGACCATCCCCAAACATGAATTTTTTCCCCTGAACGCGCGTATAGCCATTTCAGAACTATTGATAAATCCTTAGATGCTTTGTTGGGAGTGTTCCAGCCACTTTCATCTCGAGGAGTTTCGCCGTATCCACGCGCATCCATTGCTAAAACACTATAACCCTGGTCATTAAAACCATCCATCAATGAAAGGTCTTCACCTTCTACTTGCAAATCAAAATCAGGAAGAGAGCTCCACGTTCGCCCATGATGAAGCAAGATGACCCCCTTCGAATTATCTACAGATTTTTCCCAAACTGTTATCGGATGAGCATCTGACATCACGATATGTTTCTTTGGTAGATTTTCTTTACTAAATACGTTAATCCAACAAGAAAAAATAAAAAATAAAAAATAAAAAATAAAATTAAATTGTCTCATTATTAAACCTCTATTTTATTGTGTTGAATAAGCCCAATTTTTGGCTCGTCTGAAGTTATGCAAGGGGATAAAACCTTCTTGAGAAAGGCTACCATTGTTATTACTTTGAGTAATAATTACTTTCATAAAATCATTTTTTCCTAGCACATCAAACGCACGAGAGACTTCATTTGAAAAAATAAAAATCTTCGAATTTTTTGATTTTTTGACATCAGTTTGTGATAAATATTTTTCGTGTTTAAAGCTTAAAACAGCAAGTTCATAATTTTTAGAAACAGAATTATTCATGAGTTGGATATTATCATTTAGGTTACTTTTATGAAGTTCATTACTTCCAATAGGTCCTTCAACAGACTTATTTAGGGTTTCAAATTGTTTATTCTCTAAATCTCTATATGCGAGTGCGATTGTATCGACATCACCATCCACAACAACCCCAACATCATTTTCTGCAGTAATAAAAAATGTACAGAATAAATCAATAAACTGACCACCGCACCCAGGATAGGAAAGCGCCCAGTTAATCTCTTTGTCATCCCTCGACCTATAAGCAGTCCATCGGGTGAAGTCATTAGAGGGCCTGCTGTATGGGTATCCAGTTTTCAATGCTTCTGCACCTTCTATAAAAGCCCGAACAGATTTTTCTAAATTAACATAGTAGGAGGCAGTTTCTAGATTATTAGCCTTCGCTTGTATCGCGGCAAAACCCTTAGCCGAACTTAAGGACATCAAGTTTTTATTATTATGGTATTTTTCTGCAGTTCGCTCCTCTGCGACAGCCAGAATTGAAGCCAAAAATTTATCCCAATCTTCTTCTGTTGCTTGATCTAAATAATTATTTTTCACTTCATCAAAAAAATCATTAATTAGCATCCATTCTTTTTCCTGCATGTAGTTAAGAAGAAAACTATCCGTAACCTTACCTTCTTTGATAGATTTCTGATCAAGTAAATGAATTTGTCGAGCTAATAAAAGATGATTTACCATTGCGTCACTTGCTTCCTGCTTTGCTAACCCAACAAGTCCAATAAGCTCCGGGGTATTACAGGCACTTCTTCTGGCAAAAACTCTCGCCTCTTTTTTAAATTTTTCCACTTGGTCAAGATTACCTGAGAATGCTAGGTTCGCGAAAACTATCTGACCGTTTAGAACTTCTGCCTCCAGCCTTGAAAGTAACGGGCAGTGTTGATTAGCCTCCTCAACAATTACCATGGCCTGATATTTTTCAAAAAGCCCATTCTGGTTTTCCTCTTGTGCGGACAAACCACTACTAGAAAGTAGAGAAAGGACAAATGAGAAAAATACCTTTTTAAAAATATGTGCATTCATTATCATTAATCCTCTCGCAAAACCGTTGGCTGGCTTAAGCGATAAATACCGTCAAAGCATTATTGTTTCCGTGAAAGTGATGAAAGCGCCTCATCGACAAGGAAAATATCCGTAAGCAATGCTCTTATGTGAATAGATGCATTCAGATTATCAATAACCTGGGATCCAATTGATGGCAGCGCCAAAACCATATCAATAGCCTGTAACGATTTTTCAGCATCTGCGCGCATTACCTTTATGTAATTTAAAAATAACTGGTTACCAGTTTCTACTTTTATTTTTATTTCTAATTCAAAATCATCGGCAACTGTCTTAAGTCCATTCTTCATATCACCAAGATAAATTCGAACGGAAGGACCACCGCCACCACCACTTTCTTCAAAGTCTCGACCTTGTGCTGCATAAGCCAACAAAAATTCATAGCCAGTCTCGATGGCATCAATCGACGAACGCAGTTTAGTTTTGTTTTCTTCACTCATATCCATACTTTCTCATTAATTATTTTATACATCCCAACGATCGGGGTCATGATTTTCGTTATATTCTTTACGTGTTAGCCAGCCCTTGAAAATCGAACGTAAATAGTGAGATTTTTCGGGACGAAGCGAAAAATAAACATGCATCATAATTGAAAATATAAATAACAAAGTGGCTATTCCATGAAACAAATAAATTATTCCCCAAGTTGAAGCCTCAAATATGAAGGGGTTTTTTTCCCAAATCGGAGTATCAATTTTAAGCAGTAGAAGCCAACCAGTAACAAGTGAAACCAAACTAAAAAGTGTAATACCATGGTGCATCAACTTTTGTTCTAATGAGTATTTCCCCCCCCTTACTTTTCCACGGCATTCAACAAATTCCTTTAGATCAGAAAAAGAAATCCACATAGATTTAATTTTCATCGGTGATAATGAGCGGAAAATATGGATCAGGACAGCAACTGTTAAAAAAACTCCCGCAATCCAGTGTGGCGTAACCCATTCAAAATTAATCTTTAAAATGGGCAATATTCCTGTTGCAACTAGTATTAGAATACATCCAGCCATTAACCAGTGAAGCACTCGACTGAAAAGGCTATGGCGAGTTAGGTGATTATTATTGTCTTTCATTAGTAATTTTTCTCTTAAATTAGTGCTTTGCTTGTTGGTTTTCCTTTAATTTTCAACTAGACTTAGAGCAATTCAAGTTATATGGTTACAATACAAAATAGCGAGAGGCAAAATATATCTTAAGAAAAATTAAAATAGTATTCAAAAGATATGGAAAAAGTAATAATTGAAAGATTATTGGTGAGAATAAAAATTTTTCATATCTCTTAAATATCACTTAAAAATAAATATATAACTATAAATTCAGGAGCGCACTTTTATGCAAAAGAAATTTAACTCAGATCGATACGATCCTTTAAGCACAGAAAGAGACTCCCTCTCAAGGCGCCATTTTATTAAAGGAGTAATAGCAGCTGGAACTGTAGCCGGCGCCGCTGGCCTCATGACCGGTTGTTCTGATAACTCCAATAATTCAGCTAGTAGTGCTTCGGTGGAACGACTAGTTACAATCAACGTTAATGGAAGGTCACGTCCAGTCGACGTAATGCCAAATGAAACTCTTGCTCATACACTTCGTAACAAACTTAGCTTAACAGGAACAAAAATTGGTTGTGATCGAGGCGCTTGTGGCGCATGTACTGTGATGATCGATGGTGTGACACAGAATAGCTGTTCTATTCTTACCCACACTGTACGAAAAGGAAATGTAGTTACCGTTGAAGGTGTCGGGGGTGTTAACGGTCAACTTCATCCTGTGCAAACAGCTATGATAGAAGAGCTAGCTCCACAATGCGGTTTCTGTACGCCGGGTCAGGTAGTTTCAGGAGTTGCCCTTCTCCAACGTAATCCAAATCCTACGAGGGAAGAGGTAAGGCAGGCGTTAGCCGGAAACCTTTGTCGCTGCGGTGCTTACAATAACTACATAAATGCAATTGTTAACGCTGCGGGGAGTGCATAAAAATGGCTTATAAATTAATTGGTAAAGACTTTACCCCGCAAGACGTTAGACCAAAAGTTACCGGAGCCGGCAAATACACCGAAGACTTTAAAGTAGATGGCATGGTCTATATGAAAATGCTGCTCTGCCCAATGCCTAGTGCTAATGTTACCAGTTTTGATGCAACTGACGCGCTTGATATGCCGGGTGTGTTTGGTGTTCTTACTGCAGACGAAGTTCCGCAAGTTGAAGAGCCAGGTTTTCCAATGCTTACCAATAAACCGCGTCAACTTGGTATGCCAATTGCCGCTATTGCCGCCGAGACCGAATCTATTGCTGCTGAAGCACTAGAAAAAATTAAAGTTACCTTTGATCCACAACCATTTGTACTTGATCCGCTTGAAAGCTTATACCCAGGCGGCACAAATGCCCTTGATGGCGGAAATGTGACGGGTGGTAATATTCAAGGCAAGGAGGGCGTAGGTGGTAACAAAATTCATGATTTCAAATGGACCGCACGCGACTTTGCTATAGCGGGCGATGAAAAAATGCCGATGGGTGAGGCACCGGTTGAATGGGCAGTGGGTGATGTTGAAGCTGCTTTTGCTGAAGCAGCATTAATTATTGACGAGCCATTTGTAACTGCAAGTTCAAGTCACGCTGCTCTCGAACCGCGTAGCGTACTTTCCTATTGGGAAAACGGTAAATGTTTTATTCACGGCTCCTCACAGTCACAATCATGGATGATGCCAGGGTTGGCTCGAATGATGAATATATCACTTGAGGACATCGTATACGTTGCTGAATATTGCGGCGGCGGCTTCGGTTCTAAAGCATCCCCCTACCCAGTTCAGGGTATGACAGCCTATATGTCAAAAAAAATTGGTCGCCCAGTAATGCTTCGCGTTACACGTGCCGAGGAATATCACTTTGGTGGTCAGCGCCCTGGCTTTCAAGGCCAAGTTAAAATGGGGTTTGATAAACAAGGCAAGATGACTGCATGCGATCTTTATATAGTACAATCAGGCGGTCCAAATCGTGGATCAGGTGACTACTCATCTGCTGCTGGCGCAGTGGCCCTTGTTTACACCCCAACAAATATGCGTTTTCGGGGTGCGGCAGTTGTTACTAACAAACCTTGGCACGTCTCGCAACGTGGTCCGGGGCAAAACCAAATTGCATGTGTAATTGAACCCCTTCTTGATAAAGCAGCAAAAGAACTTGGTATCGACCGGATTGCTATACGTAACCTGAATGCTCCTGAGGCGGATGTTAAATTTACAAATCGTAATAGCACAGTAACCAGTATGTTTCTCAAAGATGCCTTTTCATTAGGCGCTGACCTTTTCAAATGGGAAGAAAAGAAAAAAATGAGCGGCCAGCGTAACGGCTCTAAGGTAATTGGTGTTGGCGTTGGGACAGCTTATCACTCCGCTGGTTCAAATGGTTTTGACGGATTGCTCTCAATTCGTCCGGATGGTAAACTTTACGTCCATTCAGGCGTTGGTAATCTTGGCACTTATTCATATGCGGGTACATCACGCGCAGCCGCTGAAGTTCTTCAATGTTCATGGGACAATACTGTTGTGCTTCGTGGTGATAGTCGTCAAGGTCTTCCTTGGACACTTGCCCAATTTGGCAGCAACTCATCATATACAAATACAAGAACTAACTTTGTTGCAGCGACTAAAATGAAAAAAATGCTTCAACGTTTAGCTGCACAGGAACTTGGGGACGCCCCTGAGGATTATGATGTTGCAAACGAAAGTGTTTTTCATACATCAGATGAAACAAAAATTATGACATTTGCAGAGGCTGCCTCGAAAGCAATCGAGCTTGGTGGTGAATGGGATGGTCACGAGTACCCTGACGATCTTAATGATGTAACGAAGTCAGCAATGAAAAAAGTAGTAGGAGCTGGACTTGTTTCTGCTGCTAAGGATAAAATACCTAAAGAAGGCAGTGTTCCGGGCATGGCTACCGGCTATTGCATGATTGAACTAGACACTGAAACTGGTAAGTTTGAAATACTAGAATATCATTCCGTTGCTGATTGCGGAACTGTTCTTCATCCAAAAGGTTTAGAGCAACAGCTTCGCGGAGGGGCTGTGATGGGGATCGGGGAAGCCGTATTAGATCGTGTAATTTATGATCCACAAAATGGTCTTTGCGCAACAGTTGGTCTTGATCAGACCAAACCACCCAGTATCCTTGATGTACCAAGTAATATGGAAATGTCTGCAGTTGATAAACCAGACCTATCAAATCCATTAGGTGTTAAGGGCATTGGTGAGCCTGCAATGGGTTGTGCCGCGGCTGCACTTCTTTGTGCAATATCAGATGCGACCGGCATATATTTTAATCGAACACCAGTAGACCCCGACATGATTATCAATGCGCTTAGCGGACGTCCGCAATCGTTTAAACCACTACAAGTAAATACATAGAAAGAGGTTACGGATATGAAAGATATGATGCCAAGCTTTAATCTGGTTCAACCCATTGATGTTAAAAGTGCAATCAACCTGCTAACTGAAGCTGGTGCGGGCGGTTGGGCAATAGCCGGAGGCCAAGATAGTTTTGATTGGTTCAAAGACCGTATAAAGCGCCCACATACTGTTGTGGACCTTAGCGGAATAGATTCAATAAAAGGTATTCGTGAAACCGATGATGGCGGAATAGAAATTGGTGCGCTGACAACATTAACTGACGTAGAACAGAACCCCATCATCAAAGAAAAATATGGTTTACTTTCTACTGCATCAGGACGTGTGGCGAGCCCACAAATTAGAAATAAAGGTACTCTCGGTGGGAACGTCAGCCAGGATGCTCGGTGTTGGTACTATCGAAGTGGTCTTGACTGTTATCGTGCGGGTGGAAATACTTGCTACGCTGATACACCAGAGGGAATGAACCGCGAGCATTGCTTGTTTGGCGCATCTCGATGTGTAGCAGTTACACCATCGGATACAGCAGTGGCACTTACAACACTAGAAGCCAATATGGTCATTGTTGGTCCCAATGGGGAGCGTATTGTTCCTGCTAGTGAGTACTTTATTGGTCCAGCTATAGATATTGAGAGAATGACAGTTCTTGAGCCCGGTGATGTTCTCATAGCAATTCGCATTCCTGCTAAATGGTCTGGTGCAAAGTTTTATTTTGAAAAAGTTGCTGACCGAGCTACTTGGGATTTTCCACTTGTTAACATAGCCTCTGCTATGAAAGTATCTGAAGGCATTATTGAAGACATAAGTATTACTTGCGGCGCAGTAGAATGTGTTCCAAAACGCCTTACCGTGGTTCAAGATATCGTTCGTGGTAGTGCTGCAAATGAAGAAACAGCAAGCCTTGCTGCTGGTGCCGCATCACGTGGTGCATCAGCACTTAATTATAACCATTTTAAAATCCCTCTAATGGAGAACCTTGTCAAAAGAGCAATTAGAGGTTAATTCAAATGGAATTTATCCGTTATACTCGGGATATGTATGGACAGGAAACATTGCAAGGGATCTCATGGGATCTTCTACCAGTGGTGACATACACCGGTTTAGTCATCATCATCGCTCATTTTTTATACAAAATGATAATTAATAAAAAATAACGATAAATAATTTTAAAAAATAAAAGCCTCGCTCATCTTCGCGAGGCTTTTTTTAGACTTCATCATTAATTCATCTTAAGTTGCTGTTCTACAAGTTTAGACCAGTAACGTAGCCCAATGGTAAGAAGATCATCCTCATAATCATAATAAGGGTTATGAAGGGGTGGCTGATTATCACCCTCCCCGGCACCAAGTAGAACGAAGCATCCTGGAACCACCTTTAAAAACTGTGCAAAGTCTTCCGATGCCGGACAAATAGAGCAGTTAACCTCCACTGCATTTTTTCCAACCACTGCTATAGCTGCTTTAGCCGCAGCTTCTGTTTCTTTTTTAGAGTTTTTAAGAGCTATAAATTCATAGGAATACTCAACTGAAGCTTTAATGAGGTGGCACTTAGCTATACCATCCACGATTTCTCGCATTCGTTTTTCTATTTTTATCTGCACCTTGGGGTCTAGTGTTCTAACGTCCCCTTTTATAATCACATTGGACGGAATAATATTTCTGGCCCCATCGGTAATAAATTCAGTAATGGAAAGTACGCCCCATTCCTCAGGGCTCAGGGAACGTGAAATAATAGACTGCATTGCCGTGACAACCTCCGCGCCCGCTACGATAGGGTCAATTGTCAAATGTGGCATGGAAGCATGCCCGCCTTTTCCATTTAATTCGATAACAAAATTATCCTCTGATGTCATCATCTGCCCCGAACGTAAAGCAATATCACCTTTGGTAATTCCCGGCATATTATGAATACCGTATATTGCTTGCATGGGAAATTTATCAAATAAACCATCGTCCATCATCGCAAGCGCACCGCGGCCATCTTCTTCTGATGGTTGAAATATAAAGTATACTGTGCCATCAAAATTTTTATATTTACTTAGATTTTTTGCTGCGCCAAGTAACATTGCACAGTGTCCATCATGACCACAACCATGAAATTTTCCATCATGGCAAGATTTATGATTACTCCGCCCCATTTCCTGTATTGGCAACGCATCCATATCTGCTCGAAGGCCTATAGCATTATCAGAGCTACCATTTTTTAGTACCCCAACCACACCAGTTCCACCAATATTAGCATGCGTTTCAACACCAAAAGACTTCAAAAGATTTTCAATTTTTTTTGCGGTTCTGTTTTCGTAAAACCCAAGCTCTGGATATTTATGAATATCATGTCGCCATTTTATCATCTCGTCCCGAAGTTCGTTCATTTTCTAACTCCTTTTTTACAAATAAAAATCCCGCTTATAATTAACGTAGCACCGAAAAAATGATATATTCCAAGTACTTCTGAAAACAACATCCAGGCAAGAATAGCCGCTACCATCGGCTGGATTAAAAGGCCCACCGAACCAAGCGCAGCGGGAAGGTGAGCCAGCGCATAGACAATCAAGCTTTGGCCCACCACGTGAGTGAACCACCCTAGCGCCAACAACGGGAGCCAGTCAATCAAAGACAGTGGCATGAAATTTCCTGCTTCGTACATTGCGATAGGAAATAAAAATACACAGCCAACCAAGGATGTACCTAGCACAATTGATACAGTCGAATATTTCTTTCGGGCTTGTGCACTAGCAATCATATACCCCGCATAAGCAAAAGCTGTGACAAGACCTATGAAATCACCAATCAGGTGGTTTGAACCAAGCTCAACACTACTGCCCATTAATGACATCGCTCCAAAAAGAGCCAATACCATCCCTGCTATAAAAGTTATGCTAAACCTTTCTCCAAAAAAGAGAAAGCCGCCTATTGCTGTAAAAATAGCTGCCATATTGGCAAGTAATGTTGCGTTAGCGACTGTTGTAAGTTGCACCGACCAGTGCCACAAGGTCAGGTCAAGGGCAAAGAAGAAACCAATAATAACAAAAGGCTTCATTTCCAACAACCTTAAGCCCGGCGTATTTTTTTTGGTATTCTTAGTAATATCATATAGTTGCCAAGAAATTAAAATTGGAAGGGATAATACTAACCGCCAAAAGGCAGCCGAGGTGGGTGTTACAACTTCTTGCGCGTAACGCATAAAAATCGGTGATGTGCCGATTGCAATCCCGCCAATAAGCAGGGCAACAAATGCAACCATATCAATGTGAGCTTTAGCCTCTTGTATTTGTTCCGACAAGTCTCGTCTGACCTTGTATTGTTAGTAAATTTTACTATAGTTCTGTGATAATCTAATTTCGAAAAAATACCTAAATAAAAATAAAAGCGAACTTATTAATGAAAAGAAAACCTTCTTACTGTGCAAACGACCTCGCCGATATAAATACACCACTACTTTATAACTACTGGTATGTTATTGGTCTTGCTTCAGAAATCACCCGTAATCTTAAAGAAAGAACAATACTCAATCGGTCTCTAGTAATTTACCGCGACGAAGAAGGAGGCGTGGTTGTTTTACAAAATCGTTGTGCCCACCGCAGTTTTCCCCTAGCAGAAAGTACTCTTGAAGAGGGGGGAATTCGTTGTAAATATCATGGAATAAAATATGATCATGACGGTAATATAACGGACGTACCATGCCAGGAAAACTGCCCTCGTACAGGTATTAAAAAATATGCTGCAAAGGAAATAGGGCCAATGGTTTGGGTCTGGATGGGTAATTTATCAGATGCTATTGAAGAAAAAATACCTGAACTTCCTGTCCATGATATGGATAAATGGACCCATGTCGTCGGACCTTATAATCATCTGGAAGGAAGCTACATTCTTATGCAGGAGAATCTTTGTGATCTTTCACATTTGCCCTTTTTGCACGCAGAAACATTTAAATTTCCACAGGAATATACTACTGCACCGATAAAAGTTGAACAAGATGGTGATCAAATAACTTTTTATCGTGAGCTAGAGGACTGGAACCTACTTAGACCCTTTTTTCATCCAAATTTAGATTTTGGAAAGAAAAAAGTTATTTATAAGTCTGGTGGTAGATATGAAAGTCCCTCAACCAACAAGGGCTATGGCTTACTTATTCCTATTGATGAAAATGGTTTAGAACAACCTGAAGTAGGCCATTACGTTAGTCACTATGTAACGCCAGAAACTGAAAGTAGCACACACTATTTTTGGTTTATCGCCAGAAACTACGAACTTAGTGATATTAATTACAGTAAAAAACAGGGCGATATGGTTCAGGCGGGGTTCGAAGAAGATCTTTTTGCAATTCGCCATCTACAGAGAATAATTGAAAACGATACACACACTTACCGCGAAATCGGCATTAAAGCTGACAAACCGGGAGTTATGATGAGAAAAATTATTAAGAAGTTATCAGAAGAATAAATACGCTAATAACAAGTATTTTATAATTATATTTAAATTCCTTTTAATGGCTGTTTATGTTTAAGTAAAACCCTAAACACATAGTTTTTACTTTACCAACCTATAAATAAAGTTAAAATTAATTTACCCGGTTTCAAAATTTGAGTTTATTTCATACTATGCTTGACCCATTTATAATTATGTCTGCCCCTAATGGCGCAAGACGACAAAAGGTTGATCATCCGAATATTCCTATTACCCCAGATGAAATGGCGCTTTGTGCCGAACAAATCATTGATAATGGAGCAAGTATTCTTCATTTACATGTCCGGGATAATGAGGGTGGACACTCACTTGATGTAGAACGCTACAGAGCATCTATTAAAGCTATAAAAAATGCCGTGGGCGAAAATATAATAATTCAAACAACGACAGAATCTGTAGGCATATATAGTCGTAAACAGCAGATGCACATGGTAAAGTCATTAAGGCCAGAGGCTGTTTCGATCGCTCTCCGAGAATTATGTCCAAGTGATCGAGAGATGCTCGATTTTTCAAAATTTATAGATTGGCTAAAACTAGAAAAAATTTTTCCACAATTTATTCTATACGACAATAATGATTTTCAAAGATTTGAATGCTATCGAAAAAATGGCTTATTTCAAAACGATAATCCGTTCGTCTTATTTGTATTTGGTAATTACCAAGGTAACATAGACGCTGAAAAGTCCAAGGTAAAAACTTTATGGGATGCCGCCAAATCCTCAAAAGTGCCATGGGCAGCATGCGGATTTTCTGAGAATGAGAGAGAATGTGTAACTCGTGCAGCAAGCCTCAACGCTCATATTCGGGTTGGATTTGAGAATAATATATGGGATGGAAAAGGATTAATTTTAGAAAACAATGCTCAAATGATAGCTTTTTCAGCTAAAGAAGCACACAAGATTAATCGTTCTATCGCAACCGCAGCAGATGTAAAAAATAGTTTTAACCTAAGAAATTGATATGGCAAAAAATAAAAATATAAGCGCTCTACAAATTAGTCCCAGTCCTAAAGGAACTGAGGCTACACTTAATAAAATACTTTCTTTTAAAGATAAACTTAAGGGTACCGACCTCGTCGTTATGCCAGAAGCGATATTAGGTGGATACCCAAAAGGGGAAGGCTTTGGTACGCAGCTTGGCTTTAGACTTGAGAGTGGGAGAATTACTTATAAAAAGTACTTTGATACTGCTGTTGATCTAGCAGGACCAGAAATTAACGCTCTATGTAATATGTCTTCGTCCATAAATACTTCGATTGTCATTGGTGTTATAGAACGTGCGGGATCTACGCTGTATTGTACAGCCCTTTTTATTGATCCCAGTAAAGGTCTTACACACAAACACCGAAAGCTTATGCCTACCGGTTCTGAAAGACTAATCTGGGGACAAGGAGATGGATCGACCCTTCCTGTTGTGGACACAAATGCAGGAAAAGCAAGTGCAGTGATTTGTTGGGAAAACTATATGCCGCTTCTTCGTATGGCAATGTATGCCAAGGGTACTGAAATTTGGTGCGCACCAACAGTAGATGCGCGCCCTGCATGGCAATCTACTATGCAGCACATAGCTCTTGAAGGGCGATGCTTTGTTGTCTCAGCTTGTCAATATCAAGCATCACCGGCTGAGCAGGGACTTAATATCAAAAATTGGGCAGAAAATGACGTTTTAATTAATGGTGGAAGCGTCATCATTGGTCCGCTTGGTGACATTCTAGCGGGGCCCCTTTTTGGGGAAGAGGGATTAATAAGTGCTGACATTAACATGGATGATATCACAAAATCACGATATGATATGGACGTTATAGGGCACTACGCTCGGCCAGACGTATTTGAGCTGCGCGTAAATGAAACTCCGCGTCAAAGTGTAACTACTTTTATTGAAGAAGATGATTAAGAAGGTAAATTAGCAATAATTTCATTCAAATGGGTCATCGCCTCATCAGTTGGACCCGGATAATCACCTATTATAGGAATATTGCCAATATAACCAATATCTACCATACCTTCTGGACTAGTGAAGTAACCTCCAAACACCAATGTTCGTAATTTTGAAAAGAAAAGTACGGCATGTTCAAATTCAGGGTTATTCAAATTTTTCCTATAAGCAATATCATTTATAATTAAATTTTTCATAGCATCACTGACCGATAGAAAGTCATTATCAAATCGTCGATTTGCCTCATCATCAAGCCATTGAAGTCCATTTAAAATAAGTCCACGATCTTTTTGTTGGACTTCATATGGCGCACTAACCCATTCATCAATTACTTCAGGGACACCAACAAAGGTAGCCGAGGGCCCTTTATCATCCGTCGGACAAATGATGTCACTTAGATGCGCAATAAGGTTAAGTTGGGCTTTATTTAATGTTCTTGGCCATGGCGTTACCGGATTAATAAGGTCTGGGTCCTGACCATATTTGGGCCCATCAATAACTTTAAATTTAACATTCGGCCAGTTACTATTTGGATCAATATCAGGAATTTTTGGCTCTGGCGCATCACAAGCGACTACTACTCCACCAATAACAACTACTGAGGTCATGGACCCAAGCCATTTCAAACTATCCCGGCGATTTATTTTTGAAATATATTTTTCACTCATGACGCTGCTCTATTCATTTTTTCTGCCAGCTTTGTTGAATTTTTCATTGCTAGGGTAAGTATGGTAATAGTACAGTTTTTATGTGGGTTTGAAGCAAATACACCACCATCCATGACATAAAGATTTTCCACATCCCAGGTTTGTCCCCACTTATTAGTAACTGAAGTCCCAGGGTCATCACCCATACGGGTGGTACCAACTTCATGAATAATTTGTCCCCCAGCAAGAATTGCTTGTTCAGGTGTTCGTTTTGGTGAAGTAACTACTCCACCCATAGCTTTAATCAACTTCTCGCCCCATTCAAGGCCATGTGCAGTCTGATTAAGTTCCTCATCTGACCATTTCCAATGAAACTTAAGCACAGGTATACCCCATTTATCTTTCACATCAGGGTCAATTTCACAGTAACAATTATCACTAACAACCATTTCACCGCGGAGAGCAAAACCAATATTACTGCCATAATTATCTCGAACAGTTTGTTTTGCAGTCTTACCATAACCATCGACATCCCCACTGATCCCCATGCCTGGCTCTCCAAAACCTCCCCCGATCTCAAGGTGATATCCGCGTTTAAATTTAACTGAGCCATTATCCTGGCCTTCATAATCCCACCATGGAATATAAAGATGATTACCCGCAAGGCCATCTTCATTATATTTAGGCCTACCTTTCAAAGCTGGTATATGACCGCTAATGTCAGCACCAGTGCTATCCATAAGATTACGACCTACCTGACCACTACTATTGGCAATACCATTTGGAAATTTATCGCTTTTAGAATTAAGCATTAGTCGGGCTGTCTCACAAGCACTTGCAGCCAAAATAACAACGTCTGCGTTAACTCTAATATTTTCCATATTTTTCCGGTTGATAAATGTCACCCCAGACGCCATGCCATTAGCATTCAAATGGACCTCCTTAACCATCGCATCAGTCACTACTTTGAGATTACCCGTATCCTTTGCCCACGGTATCACAGACGTTGTCGTTTGAAAGGCAGCACCAATTGAACAACCCCGCCCACAGTGAGTTGCATTGTAACATGCTTCACGCTCACCAATTGCTCTAGTCAAAATAGCACGTCGCATAGGCACGATAGGAAGTCCTAATTTATCACAAGCTTCCTGAACTAAAAGTTCATAAACTCTTGGTTTGGCATGAGGTTGAAGCACACCTTCTCCACTATCTGGCACGTCATAAATACCAGGGTTATTACCACTAACACCAACTAATTTTTCACATTTATCATACCACGGTTTTACTTCATCATAGTCGAGTGGCCAATCAACCCCTAAGCCGTCATGACTGAATGGTTTAAAGTCCCGGTCATTAAACCGTGGCACATATCTCCCAAAATGATTAGTGCGACCACCAAGCATACGAGATCGCCACCATAAAAAATCCTCGCCCTCAGCAACGGTATAGGGTTCTCCTGGAACGGACCAACCGCCATCAACCGTGGCATCATAAAATCCAAAGTCTTTATCTGACGTCCCTTCCCCTCGAAGCGGAGCCTCATGGTTTTCATTAAACATTGGCGTTTCTTCCACTGGATCATAATCTCTACCAGCTTCAAGCATCAAAACACGTATACCCGCTTCTGTTAATATATGTGCTGACATTCCACCGCCAGCCCCTGAACCAACTATTATAACATCATAGTCAAAACCATCAAAATTAGCCATCTTTTCTCCTGAATTTTATGCATAAAATTATAACTGTTTACTGATCTAATTGACAGCATTCTTTGGAAACTTTATCTTTAAAATATAAAATTATACATTGGAAAAATAGATGTTCAAAATTACTTCAATAGTAACTGCTGCCCTAATTATATCATCCAGTCTGTCATGGGGCCAATTATCAGCAGATCCTAAAACCACTGAAGTTTGGAATAAAGAACCCATTAAGGTAAATACTGGCAAAAATGGTTCAGCACCATCTGATGCAATTATTCTAGATCATAGTGCATGGGAAAGTATAACTGGTGGTAAAAACGAATGGAATATTGAAAATGGCGAGATGACCGTTAAGCCCGGCACAAAAGATATACGAACTAAAAATTCATTTGGTGATGTGCAGCTCCACCTTGAATGGAAGATACCAACACTTGATGACAAATTTATTGGTCAAGATCGGGGTAATAGTGGAGTATTTTTGCAGCAGTTTTATGAAGTTCAAATACTCGACAGCTATATTAACAAAACCTATAATAACGGTCAGGCTGGCTCCTTATATAAGCAACATATTCCATTAGTGAATGCCACAAAACCAGCTAAGGAATGGCAAAATTACGATATTATCTATACTGCACCACGCTTTGGAAAAAATGGTTCAGTTATTTCGCCGGCGAGGATGACTGTGATCCATAATGGTGTACTTATACAAAATAACGTAGCTCTTATGGGGCCTACTATCTACATTGGGTCCCCTTCTTATAAAGAACATGGAGACTTGCCAATTTACCTTCAAGACCATGATCATAAGGTTAGTTACCGTAATATCTGGCTACGAGAACTTTAAGAACTAAGCCTAAGAAGTTAGCGTCGAAGAGCTTCAGAAATAAGATATAAAATATCACCTCCTAAAGTAGCACCTGCAACAGCAGTAATATTTCCAATTGGATCATAAGCTGGAGCAATTTCAACAAGATCACCGCCAACTATGTTTAGTCCTGCTAAAGCTTTTAAAATGTTACGGCCTTTAATTACACTAGGGCCGCCAGATACTGGTGTTCCTGTTCCAGGCGCATAGGCAGGATCAAGGAAGTCAATGTCGAATGTGAGATAGGCATTATTATTACCAACACGCTTTTTAATGCGCTCTGCTACTTCAGATGCCTTCATTTCATCTAGTTCGTCAGCAAAAATAATCTCAATACCATGTGTTTCAGGGTTAGGAGTTCTCAGACCTACCTGAATAGAGTGTTTAGTATCAATAAGACCTTCTTTTATTGCATGATAAAACATTGTGCCATGATTATAATCTTCATCAACCCATGTATCAGAATGGGCATCAAAATGAATTAGAGCTAATGGTCCAAACTTTTTAACGTGAGAGCGCAGCAGAGGAAGTGAAATAAAATGGTCCCCCCCCATAGAAAAACAAGCTGTGTCACTGGCAAGAATTTCATCTACAGTCTTCTGCAAAGCATCAGTCATGCGCTCAGGATAACCAACAAAATTACATATATCACCGTAATCAATTACCTTATGATGCTCTGCTATATGATAATCCCAAGGCCAGAGCCCATATTCAAACTCACCTGTTAAAGTTGATTGTTCTCGCATTGCTCGCGGACCAAAGCGGGCACCTGGACGATTTGTTGTACCTAAATCATACGGTACCCCAAGCACAGCTATATCAGCATTTTCAAGATCTTTTGAAAACTTGAACCGCATAAAACTTACTGGGCCTGAGAAGGCATCATCCCACCAATTATCTAGAAGTTCATCATCACGTGCCATTTAATATTTCCTTACATATCCATAATCATTTATAGGACCCTAGATAAATCCTTAATAATACTAATAAAAAATTTAATTAGTTCACTTAACTTCATTCCCTGAACGGTTAACCGCTTCATTTCCATTATAAACAAGTCTGGTTGACCATGGAATTGGGTTTCGTAGAGCGTAATGTGCCATGCACCCACCTTCCGCCTCACTTAATAAATCTATAATTTTTTCTTCCGGTTCCGGACTATCTATAATCACGTGGGTCTCAACCATATCGCATCCACCCTCTGTCATATAGCCATGGTCACGCATATGTCCCAAATTAGTTCTAAATTTGATACGTTGTTCAAGCTTCAAACTATCAATTTTTATTTTTCTAGCTGTTAATATATCGGTTAGGTGGGTCATTAAACAAAAGCCAATGCCAGCCGCGAAAAAAGCTAGCGGTGGGGGTGCAGTATCTTCACCCACCGGCGGCTGCTCATCACAGTAAAGTGTGACTGGGCTAAAACCTGGAATATTTACCGACACAGTTCCAGACTTAGATTGCATATTACCAGCTTCAGCAACCAGATTTACTTCAAAACAATATGGTTCTGGATGCTTTACTTTTGCAAACTGTCCGACGTCAAATTGTGTTGGTGCGATTGCCTTATCGCTCCTATTCCCAACATTAAAATAATTATCTTCTGACATTGTTATCGTTCCTTTTTAGTTTAAATCAAATAAATAATCTTACTATTAAATTAACATGACCTAATCTTATTGAATTAATCTAAGTCCTATGTAATCTTTGCTTAATGTATACATCAATTATAAAAAATATACTAAAAATCCCTATCGTGATCACAATAACTATTTTTGGACTAATACAATTCTCTAATGCCCAGGAGAATAAATGGATCAGTATCTTTAATGGTAAGGATCTTGATGGATGGACTATAAAGTTTTCTGGTCATGATATAGGTAAAAATTTTCGTGATACTTTTCGTGTAGAGAACGGCATGCTTCGTATTGTCTATGATAATTACACTAATTTTGAAGAGGCTTATGCCCATATTTTTTACAAAGAAAAGCTCTCAAATTATAAACTTAAATTTGATTATCGTTTTACTGGCAAACAAGTACTCAACTCTGAAATATGGAATATTCGAAACAGCGGCATTATGTTCCATAGTCAATCACCAGAAAGTATGTATTTCGATCAAGATTTTCCGGCATCAGTCGAAAATCAATTGCTTGGTGGCTTAAAGGACGGCAAAAAACGACCAACTGGAAATATATGCACACCCGGTACTGATTTTCAAATTCAAGGAATACGCATGCAAAAGCATTGTTATAGGTCATCGTCAAAAACATACTTTGGTGATCAGTGGGTAAGTGCAGCAATTGAAGTTCGCAGTGATAAAAGCATTAAACATTTTATTAATGGTAATTTAGTTTATGAATATGATAATACTCGCATAATACCTGGTGAGGAAGATTCTGCACATTTCATTAAAAAGCCTATACCCCTTAAGGATGGGTTCATTGCACTTCAAGCGGAAAGCCATCCAATCGACTTTAAGAATATCATGCTGATGAAACTCGAAGAGTAGCTATATACCTATGAAATCTCTTATAAAGGTTATACTTATTCTCGGATTAGTTTCTGGTTCTAGTTTCATTTTAGTGCAAGCAACTGGCTTAATCACTATTGATAAAATTAATTTTTGGTTTAACGAAATTAAGTTATTACCGGCATATTATATCGGTGGGATTATAATTTTTTTCATGTTCATCGATCTTGTTATATCAATTCCAACATTAGCAATCATAATGCTCGCAGGGTTTTTTTTAGGGACATTTTTGGGCGCGTTATTTACAATAATTGGGCTTATGATTGCCGGATGTTGCGGTTACATTCTCGGCTACAAGTACGGCGAGGTAATACTTGTTTTACTATTAAGAAATGTCCAAGAGCGTAATGAGTTTAAAGCTAGTTTTAAAAAACATGGTTATGTCACAATTTTACTCTCACGTGCTCTACCTGTCTTACCAGAAATTTCAACCTGTATCGCTGGCATGACTAAAATGCCTTTTTCTAAATTCATTTTAGCTTGGTTTATTAGCATTACACCTTATTCATTAATTGCTGCTTATGCTGGTGCCGCAAGTTCACCACGCTCACCCGAACCCGCCATTATAGCGTGGTCCCTACTTACTTCTACTTTATGGATAAGTTGGTATTTTTTCAAAAAAACTAAAAAGTCCTGCAATGATTAAAAATCAATAATTCTAAGTATTTATCATAATTGACTTAACAAATTGATAATAACAATCATTAGTGAGCTAGCTTAATAAATTCAATAAACTGCTTGCCAAACTTTTTTTTCTTTTCTTCCCCAACTCCAAAAATCTCTCCAAATTCTTCCAGTGTTATAGGTTTATTTAGTGCCATATCAACTAAACTTTTATCAGAAAAAATAATGTAAGCCGGAACTGTCCTCTTAGCGGCAATTGTTTTTCGTAACTCTTTGAGTTGAAGGTATAGGTCCTGATCACCCTCTTTAAGGTCATCTATCATTTTGCTAGTTTTACTAGTTTTACTAGTTTTTTTCGATGTACTACAAGCAAGGTCAGCAAGGTAATTAAAATTTTCTTCTCCTTTAAGTAGCAGATAGCCAGTGTCAGTTATTTTGAGTGAACCATATTGAATATCAGTATTAATAAATTCTCGTGCCATCAGTTGCCTTGCAATTGATTTCCACTCATTTACTCCAAACTCTTGACCTACAGCAAAGGTAGGGAGTTTTTCATGCGAAAGCTTGCATACTTTCTCTGTGGAGTTGCCTCTTAAAATATCAACTATATGACCGACACCAAAGTTTTGACCTGTACGATACATCGCTGATATAAATTTTTGTCCAGCAACTGTTGCGTCTTTAGTTTCACGCGGATTTAAACATAAATCGCAGTTGTCACATTTTTCAAAACCTGGATTATCACCAAAATAACTGAGAAGCGTTTTCCGTCTGCAAGCTGGTGCCTCACAATAAGACAAAAGCGAATTTAAACGTTGGTGACCACGCCTTCTATGTTGGTCGCTGGCATCTTCATTATCAATAAAGACACGCCTCATTCTAATGTCATCAAGGCCATATAACATATGAGCCTCAGCACTCTCACCATCGCGGCCAGCGCGGCCAATTTCTTGATAATAAGCTTCTGGTGACCCAGGCATGTCTGTGTGAAATACGAAGCGGATATCAGGCTTATCAATACCCATACCAAAAGCAATAGTAGCTACCATTACAAGGTCCGGCTCAGTCATGAAACGGTTAAGGTTTTCTTCGCGTTGATCACCAGCCATACCTGCATGATAACAAAGAGCATTAAACCCTGCCCTAACTAAAATTTGTGCTGCTTCTTCTGTTTTTTTACGAGAAAGACAATAGATTATTCCATTTTCTTTGGATCTACCCTTCATGAAACTAAGAAGTTGATTTTTCCATCCTTTTTTTATTTCAACGTTAAGTTTGATATTTGGCCTGTCAAACCCCTCGAGATATGTAGTTACATCATCCGAAAAAATTTTCTTGCAAATTTGCTCTCTGGTCATTTTATCCGCTGTCGCAGTAAGGGCAATTATTGGAGTGTTTGGGTATCTAACATGTAGAATTCCAAGTTCTTCATATTCAGGACGAAACGCGGCACCCCACTGTGAAATACAATGTGCCTCATCAATTGCAAATAAACTAACCTGAAGGTCATCAATTAGGTTGAGCACTTCCTCTGTCATCAACTTTTCAGGTGAAACGTAAAGAATTTTAAGATCTTGTTTATTTATTTTTTCCCATATTTCTCGGTTTAGCCCTATTGAATTAGTTGAATTAATACTTGCAGCTTTAATGCCAATTAATTTGAGAGCTTCTACTTGATTTTGCATGAGTGAAATCAAGGGCGAAACAACAATAGTAAGTCCCTCCATTATTAGTGCGGGTATTTGAAAACAAAGAGACTTTCCTGCGCCGGTTGGCATAACTGTTAAGACATTTTTACCAGCAATAATTTTTTCAATAATATCTAATTGTCGACCTCGAAAATTATCGTAACCAAAAGTACTTTTTAATATCATCTCAGCGGACTTAATTGTCATACAAGTTCAATTCTTACTTATTTGGCAAGCACGTTTGAATTTTCAAACTTACCATCACTTTGTTTTTTCCGTTCACCAATTACGATATTATTTCCACTTAAAGTAATTTCCATAAAATCATGAGCAACAGTTAGCGGTCCTTTATAAAAGGGCCGCGTAGCAGTCTCTAGCTCCTCTTCAGTTGTGCCTGGCGGAATAATATGTGAATAAACAGCCATTTTTGGTTTTGCTGCCTCAAATACATACCCCACTTGTTCAGGTGTTGAATGAACAGAAAGACTAACATTAGCAAGGTTGGCTTCAGGTGTTGCTCCTGGGGATGGTACTTGAACCTCGTGGATTAACAGATCCACACCTCTACCAATTGTATTTATATTACTTTCTTTTGATGCCCTAGTATCGCCAGAAAAGAGTACTGAATGGCCCTTATAATCAATCCTAAACCCTAACGTTTGTCCCCTTAATCCCAACAGGTCGCCAGTAGTCATATTGATAGGCATATGTTCAACCTCAAATGCTGTAATTTTAAGTCCGCCCTCATTAAAAATCACACCTTCTGAAACTTCGTCAACGATAAGTTCGGTACCCTCAATTGGAACACCTACCAGTACTCGGTAATCCACATCCCATTGGTAAGCACGTTTAATATTTTCCATCATATTCTTGATACCAGAAGGGCCTTGAATTTTAAGTGGCACTCTGCGGCCAAAAAGCCACCCGCTCAGCCAGGCGCTTGATATGCTAACAGTATGATCAAAATGCAGATGGGTGATCAAAATATGATCGACCCCTGAAATAGCATCAAACCCACCAGCTTCAAATAAGCGTTCGCGCATTCCCGGACCCGCATCAACTAAAATTTTATGGTTCCCTGCTTCAACGTATATACTTGGCCCATAGCGTTCGGTAGAAGGCCGCGGAGCGCCCGTCCCTAAAAATGTAATTTTCATCACATCATTATCAGCTGACGGCATTTGATTTTGAGATGCAGTAGCCACGCTTTGAGACAAAAAATAAAGTATAAAATAAAATAATATTTTTATGGTTTTCATGATTTAACCCTTAAATAATAATTAAAAAAATAATGCTATGTAAAAATGCATCTTCATATAAGCCCTTAGTAAGTTGCAAAATGAAAAATACTATATTTAATTATAAAGCCATATGATCGGCCTTAAGCTGTGCAAAATTCACAATTCGATCAGCTGCTTTTTTAAGTCGTTTTTCTTCGCAAAGAAACCCTACACGAACTGTATTACCCACGAACTCACCAAACCCAAAACCAGGGACAACGGCAACCTTTTCTTCTTCTAAAAGCTGTTCTGCAAATTCTTTTCCACTAAGACCCGTTCGCGAAATATCAAGAAGCACAAACATGCCACCACTTGGAACAGCAAAGTTTAGATAGTTACTTTTTCTTAGACCTGTGCAAAGTGCATCACGTCTTCGCCGAAATAGACTATTAAAATCAGCAGTTGTATTTTTATCAGAAAGTGCTGTAATAGCAGCGTTTTGCACAAATTGGTTAATGCCGAAACAAAGTGCCTGTGACAGACCCGTCATCGCCTTTATAAAATGCTTTGGCCCAATTGCCCACCCAATTCTCCAGCCAGTCATCGCATGCGACTTAGAGAGACTATTAACAACAACCAGGGTGTCCCTACATTCTTTCATAATATAAGATGAACTATGTTCATTTTCAAAACACAATGACCAATAAACTTCATCAGATATTAACCAAATTGAATTTTTCTTACAAAATATTGCAAGTTCGTTGAGCACTGTTTGATCAAAAACAGCCCCCGTGGGGTTACCTGGTGAATTAACTAAAATAGCTTTTGTTCTCGGTGTAACAGCTTCTTTTATTTTATTAAGGTCAAGCGGATAGCCCGCGTCCTTGTCAAGAAGAACGTTAACCATTTTTGCACCGGCAGCAGTCACGACAGCCGGATAGGGCGCGTAATATGGTTCCAGCACAATAACCTCGTCTCCAACTTCAGTAAGGCAGAGAAACGTCGAAAATAGTGCGCCCTGGGCACCATTGCAAATTATCACATCCCCTGCCTCTACGCCCCCCTGATAAAGACTAGAAGCGTGCTCAGCGATAGCTTCACGCAGAGAAAATTCTCCTGCTAGTGGTGAATAGTGGGTTTTTCCATTTTCAACGGCTTCATGAAGTTTGTGTCTAATTAGCTCTGGCGTGTCAAGGTCAGGGTCACCTACACCTAAATGAATTATATCCTCACCCGCTAGAATTCTTTTTGAAGCTAAATCACCTACATCCCAGGCCGCAGATGAAGGCCCTGAAATTCTTTTTGTTAAACTTGATAGGTTTTCTAAACTCATGGCGGCGTATCCAATATTAAAAAAATCACCATTTCACCTATAGCTATGTTAGTCAATCGGTTTATGATCTGTACTTTAACCATTCATAAAAAAATTTAATTACGATAAATATTACTGACGGCATAAGCAATCATCATATCAAAAGTCTCATTTAAATTAGTAATTTTTAAGATACAATATTGAAAACCACAATATAAATAAAGAATATTAAAAGTGAATTAATCCTTCGTGATTATGTTTTGCAAAAATAATGATATTTTATTATACTAAACATATATAATTTATAACATTAATATCTAATTTTATTTCAAATAGGATAACTAATTTGACCTCATCTCAAGACACGATCATGGGTGTTGACCTTGGTACACAAAGTATCAAAGTGATTATTTATTGTCCCAAATCTCATAAGGTTATTGCTACTACTTCCCAGCCGTTAAATTTAATTTCTAAGGTAGATGGTTCCATGGAACAACTATCAGACTGGTGGATAAGTGGTTTTAAAAAATGCATAAAAATGATTGATGTAAACACTAGAAAAACTGTTGTTGCAATTGGCGTTTCAGGTCAACAGCATGGTTTCGTACCCCTCAATAAACAAGGAGAAGTTTTAGCGCCAGTTAAGTTATGGTGTGATACCGCAACTGAAGTTGAATGTGCAGAAATCATGAATACTATTGGCGGTCAAAAGGAATGTGTATCGATTGCAGGTAATCCAATTAGTGTTGGCTATACAGCCTCAAAAATACGATGGCTTAAAAAAAATAACCCAATCGCCTATAAAAATATGTCCACGATCCTATTACCCCATGATTACATGAATTTTTACTTGACTGGCACAAAAGTTATGGAGGCTGGTGATGCATCTGGTACTGGCCTCTTTGACATAAGGAATAAAAAATGGTGCAAACCACTTATCACAGCAATAGATGAAGACAGAGATTTGAACCCTTGTTTACCTGAAATTATAAAAGCTGATAGCATAGTTGGAATAATTAAACAGGAGGTAGCCAAAGATCTTGGCTTAAACAATCGAGTTATAGTTTCCGCGGGTGGGGGCGATAATATGATGGCTGCCATCGGAACCGGTAATGTTGAAGCCGGAAAATTAACTGCCAGCCTCGGTACTTCAGGAACCTTATTTGCTTACAGCGATCACCCCGTAATCGACCCTCAGGGTGAGCTAGCCGCATTTATCTCCTCAACAGGTGGATGGCTTCCCCTACTTTGTAACATGAACTGTACCGTCGCAACTGAGAAGATGCGTAATTTATTCGAAGTTGATCTAACAAAAATGGAACAGTTAGCATCTCGCATTCCACCTGGTTCAGACGGCGTCATCACAATGCCCTTTTTTAATGGCGAACGAGCACCAGCACTCCCGAAGGCAAAGGCCTCAATTTTTGGTTTAGATTGTAACAATACAACAAATGCACACCTTATTCGTTCCACAATGGAAGCTGTAATTTTTAATCTAAAAAATGGTAAAGAAGCCTTCATGCGATGCGGTATGAATTTTACCGAAGTAACTTTAACTGGTGGTGGCAGTAAAAGTACTCTGTGGCGACAGATGTGTGCCGATATATTAAATTTACCAGTTCGTGTTCTAATGACTGAAGAGAATGCCGCATTTGGAGCAGCTCTGCAGGCCTATTGGGTATATGAAAAACAAAGAGGCAATCCAAAATCTATTACACAAATCACTAAAGACCACTTAGTTGTAGATGAAAGTAAGAGCTGTTTACCCAATCCATCTACAGTTAAGGAATATGAAAAAATTTATCAGAATTATCAAACTTTTGTGAAGCTGATAACAAAACATTACCAGTAGAGAGACAAAACCATGAGCAAAGCATTCATCGGAGATAAAGAATATTTCAGCGACATCACAAAAATAAATTATGAGGGTTCTGAATCTGATAATCCATTAGCATTTAAATATTACGATGAAAATAAAATAATTGGCGATAAGACGATGAAAGACCATCTCCGTTTTGCAGTTTGTTATTGGCACACTTTTTGTGGTACAGGGGCCGATCCGTTTGGCCCTGGCACACAAATATTTAAATGGAATGATGCAAAAAATTCTATGACCGCGGCACGTCAAAAATTAGACGCTGCATTTGAGTTTTTTACCAAACTAGGTGTCCCCTATTATTGTTTTCATGACATTGATATGGCGCCAGTTAGTAGCAGTGTCATTGAGCAAGAAAGAAACCTTAAAGCTATTGTCGCACTTGCAAAAGAACGTCAAAATGAAACGGGAATGAAACTATTATGGGGTACTGCAAACGTATTTAGTAATCCACGCTACATGAATGGAGCATCAACCAACCCCGACTTTGAAGTTCTAACCCATGCAGCGGCCCAAGTTAAGAATGCAATAGATGCGACGATTGAACTTAACGGTGAAAATTATGTCTTCTGGGGTGGTCGAGAAGGGTATAGTTGTCTTCAAAACACAAACACAAAACGGGAAATTGAACATTTAGCAGAGTTTCTAAAGACTGCACGCGATTACGGTCGCGCTAATGGGTTTAAAGGAAAATTCTTAATTGAACCCAAACCGATGGAGCCCACCAAGCATCAATATGATTTTGATGCTCAGACTGTAATTGGTTTTCTGCGTCATCACGGACTCGACAAAGATTTTAAATTGAATATTGAAGCCAACCACGCCACACTAGCTGGTCATACCTTCGCTCATGATTTACAAATGTGTACCGATGCTGATATGCTCGGCAGCATTGATGCTAACCGAGGTGACCAACAAAATGGTTGGGATACAGATCAATTTCCAATTGATATGTATGATGCAGTGCATGGAATGATGGTCGTTCTCGAAAGTGGCGGCCTTGGTAGTGGTGGGCTTAATTTCGATGCAAAAACTCGACGCGAAAGCACCGATATGGAGGATATTTTTATTGGTCATATTGGAGGTATGGATGCCTTTGCTAGAGGTCTTGAAATAGCAAACAGAATTCTCGCTGAGAGCCCTTTACCTGCACATAAATTAGCTCGCTATTCTAGTTTTGATAGTGGTAAAGGAGCAGAGTTTGAAGCTGGAAAACTATCCCTTACCGATCTGCGTGATATTGCTGCTAAAAATGGCGAACCCCATA
This sequence comes from Kordiimonadaceae bacterium, assembly GCA_018675425.1. Taxonomy (GTDB): domain Bacteria; phylum Pseudomonadota; class Alphaproteobacteria; order Sphingomonadales; family Emcibacteraceae; genus Pseudemcibacter. The sequence goes on along the minus strand of JABGYD010000052.1, from coordinate 1,997 downwards.
GCATCAGCGGTAAACAAGAATGGTACGAGAATGTAATTAACCAATACTTACTGAATGTGAAGTAAACACCAAAAATTAATGACAAAAAATAGAAATAAACTACTTTATTTTGTTAATGTAATCGTTAACCATCATTTTCACTTCTTTTCGCATCATTAACATACATAAAAGGTTTGGCAGCGTGCTGAAGACTACAGTTATTGCTGCAATGGTCCATATAATAGTTGTATCAGCAAAAGATGCTAAAAAGAACCCCGTGAGATAAACTAAACGAAAGGGTAAAATGGCTTTTATTCCAAGTAAATAAACAACGCAACGGTTACCATAGTATGACCAGGCAACTGCAGTAGAAAATGCAAATAGAGTTAACGCAATTGCTACTATATATTTACCTCCTTGACCGAGAAAACTTTTCGTAAATGCAATACTAGTTAAAGCCGCAGAATGAACTAGGGATTTTCCTGTAACTATTATATCAGCATCATCAATATCACCGCGGGTAACAGACAGCTTTCCAGTATAATGTTGCAGTCCATTTATTCCTTGGTCTTTATAAAAAACTACGTCTTCAGCAACAGAACGAGAATTTATTATTGTAACATTTAAAGTAGTCATCTTACCGTTTAAGATATCGATTTCATTAGAATATTCTCTAATCTTATTATCATCTAAAAAATTTATGTATTTATATAACTCATTCTTATCTTCTATATCCTTATCCGAGTAGTTACCTGTAATAATCGCAAAGTCAGATTTTTGAAAAGTATTGTGATATTTTTCAATCCAGACACCGGAGGATAAAATTACAAGTCCAGTAAGTGTGCAAATCATTATTGTATCAATAAATGGTTCTAATAAGGCAACAATACCTTCAGACACGGGTTCTTCTGTTATCGCAGAGGCATGGGCTATAGCAGCCGCACCTTGACCAGCTTCATTTGAAAACAAGCCCCTGTTAACACCTCTATTGAATGCAAATGCAAATGTAGCTCCCAGGAAACCCCCTAAAGCGGAACTCCCCACAAAGGCGTCTGAAAAAATTGAAATAAACGATGGAATAATGTTATTATAATTCGTAATAATTACAGCGGCAGCGCCCACAATATAGAGCATCGCCATTGCCGGAACAATTTTCGAGGCAAAGTTAGCAATGCGTTTCACACCTCCAATAATAACTAGGCCTAGCAGAATGGTTGCTATTGCACCAGTTAACATTTCATTAATACCAAAAGTTTCCCTTAGTACCTGAGCCATATTATTAACTTGTGGCATACTGCCTGAACCCATTGAAGTAATAGCAATCGTTACAGCAAATAGAATGGCTAGAGGTTTCCAATTAAGACCATTATCCATTACATACATAGGACCGCCAGAAATAGTGCCATCTTCAACTGTTACTCGGTATTTATGGGAAAGACTTACTTCCACAAGCTTAGTAGTCATTCCCACGAAAGCAGTTACCAGCATCCAAAATATTGCTGCAGGTCCCCCCAGATAAACAGCAAGACCAACACCACCAATATTACCGGTCCCAATCGTTCCAGATAAAGCCATCGACATAGCCTGAAAATGGGATGTTTCGCCTTTAGCTTTGCTCTCAACCTCAGGATCGAAAAGAACATTCCAAGCATGTTTAAATAATCTAATTTGTGGAAACTTCAAGTAAACCGAAAAAAATAATCCCACACCAAGTAATATAAAGGGGAACCAGGGGGCGCTGCCTAACAAACCGTCGATTGAGATTAAAAAATCATTTAGTTCCAATTATACTTCCCAGATTATTTACGATGCACGCTTATAATATTATAGATATTGCTATACATAGCATTATTGGTGTATTTTTTGGGATATTTTTTCATAAAAAAACCCTAACCACACTGGCCAGGGTTTTTTATTTGGTTGCGGGGGTTGGATTTGAACCAACGACCTTCAGGTTATGAGCCTGACGAGCTACCGGACTGCTCCACCCCGCGTTAATTATTTTATTTTATATATTT
>JABGYD010000084.1 GCA_018675425.1 Kordiimonadaceae bacterium | reverse complement strand
TTATTTTTTATCGCCCAGACACCTAACCACTCTTCTATCAGTCCTCCAAGTCCGTCTTTTCCTTCTACATCTATTGAAATATCCCCCATCTTGAAAAGAGTTCCTCCAAGTAATTTAGGCAAATTATTTCTTAATGCTTCGTAAAGTCGTTTGGATTCTGAGTTATATGGCATGATTTTCTCCAGAATAATCACAAAGATTACATAAATAGCGTTTTTGTGCAAGGAGGGGGTATTTTATGGAATATAAAAGGAAAATATAATCTTCCTATTTCTAATTCATTATATTATATCAAGAATCTAATGAATTGATGTAACCCATTGTTCCCACGCAACATTATATTCAATATGAGTTTTACCAGTTGTCTATTCATTATGAAAGTTGGACCCTAAATACTATTATAATCAAATAGGATAGGTAATATGTCTTTAGGAAAACAAGCAAAGATACTAAATCAAATTAAATTCATCGATAAGGAATTAGTTTGTATTTTTCCATTTAAGAAAATTTAATAATTAAAGTAAATACTCTGCAACGCTATTAGCACTAGCCGTGGCATAAGACATCTGGTCTGTTAACAATTAAGGAAGCATTTGTAAGAAAAGTAAAGTTGGCGGCCCTGATCCATTCACACCGACTGAGGGTCAGCAAAGACGTATTGATGAGAGAGGTCACAATGAATTAACCATTGAGGATCTACGAATAATTAAAAAGATGAGGAACTTTGTACCGCCTGGGTTGCCTGACGGTCACCCATTTCATCCTGATCCATCGAAACGAGGACCAAAGAGATAGTAAACACATTAATAAACCTGTTAATACAGGTGATTAACAGGGAAATGTGCGGTGGATTTGTATTAAATTAACTTCCTCGGGTAATGGTGAAGTACATTACAGACTATAAAAAGGGGGATAAAAAGGGGGACACAAAAAATTTTTGACAGATTTAATACTTTATTTGTAATATGTTAGCAATAAAAAGTGGCTCCCCGAGCAGGACTCGAACCTGCGACAAATAGATTAACAGTCTACTGCTCTACCAACTGAGCTATCGGGGATCAATGATCACACTTTTTTTGGTTAACTAACCAATTGGATGAAGTCTTATAGCCTCACTTTTTTGCAATGCCAATAAAAAAATTACTTTTTTTAAATTGTGCGTGTTGATGATTATTTTTTCTTATAATTTCTATTTTAACTTCTTATTCTTTTATCCATTTATAATATCTAAAAGTAATACCAATTGTTTATTATCATCTTATGTAAATATAAAGAATATAATTATTTACCATAATATGTATTATGCGAATATATTACAATATATCATACTTCTAAATGTAGAGACTTTCAGTGTCCCTCTTTTTATTGTTTATTATATTTTCATGAATCTATCTAAAACAGCAGCACCCACCAGGTCACCCCAAACATTAATTGTAGTTCTTGCTCTATCCAGGAACCAGTCTACTCCGAGCAAAAGACCAAAGCCTTCTGCTGGTATACCAACAAAAGAAAATAACATTAACGTCATAATATGTCCGCCTTGAGGAATACCAGCTGATCCAATTGCAGCCATAGCAGCAGTAATAGCAACCAATACATAATCTGAGTAAATTAAATTAACTCCATAAACCTGCGCTAAAAAAATAACTGCTACGCCCTGATAGACCGCGGTACCATTCATATTTATTGTGCTACCAAGCGGTATCATTAACCTCACAGGACTTTTCATCAGCCCATGACCAGTTGCGCACTCAATAGACAAAGGCACGGTCGCTGATGAGCTTGAAGTGCTTAGTGCAGTAATAAGTGCTGGCATTACATCACAAAGATATTTTTTGCCCCTTCCCCCTAAAATTACTAAAATAGTAAAAAGTGCAATCGAGTGAATTAACAAGCCACCCAAAACAGTCATCAAATAAGAGCCAACAGCAGTGAATGTTTCTAAAACAGCTGCCCCACCACCAGCTTCAGCAATCGGTGTAGCAACAAGGGCAAATATCCCAAATGGGGATAAATACATTATCCAACCGACTATAACCATCATCACAGAATTAAGGCCTTCAAAAAAATTAGTGACAATTCGCCCTTTTTCACCCGTAACGGTTAACGCAGATCCAAAAATAATTGAAAACACAATAAGTGGAAGGACTTCTAAGTTAGCTGCTGACGCTATTATATTAGGTGAAATAAAACTAAGTAAAACATCACTTAGACCTTTTGAACTTGAAGGATCATTAATAATGCTAGAGTTAAGAGAAAGGTTATAATTATTACCTGGCAAAATAAATTCAGCCAGAACCATGCCAACTGTAACTGCTAATATGGTAGTACTGATATAATAAATAAATGTAATTGTTCCAGGACGTCCTAGCTTTCGAACATCACCAAGTGAAGCAACACCTGAAATTATTGCCGCGACAATAAGAGGAACAACAACCATTTTAAGAGAGTTAAGGAAAATCGTGCCCATCCAAGAGAACATCAAGGCCTTTTCGCCCATATACCATCCAGTAGCAGCCCCTAAAATTACGGCTAAGACAATAGAATATAACAAAAGAATCGTATGATGCTTTGACACTTACTTGCTCCACAAATCAAATAGGACCTAAAAACTAGAAAGATTATTTAATTAATAATAAATGAAAAAAATTAAATATTTGGGTTCCTTCTAAACTCATCCAGATCAATTTCATTTTCCCATTTGGCTACTGCTGTACAAACAGCAAGATTACCAGTCACATTCACAGTTGTACGAACCATGTCTAATGGACGGTCAAAAGGAAGAAGAAAACCCACTACAATAGCTGTTTGCTCGCCAGTAACTCCCAAAACCCCAAGGACCCCAGCCAGCAAGAATAGGCTAGCTGACGGAACCGCAGCAGTGCCTATTGAGGCTATAGTAGTTGTTAATGCGATTAAGGCATAATCAGTTAAACCAAGTGGTATGCCAAACGATTGAGCTGTAAAGACAGCAACAACTCCAACATAAATCGCTGTACCATCCATATTTACGGTGGCCCCAAGAGGTATGACCGAAGATGCAACAGGTGATTTAATACCCAGGTTACCTTCCGCTACGGCAATACTAATAGGCATAGTAGCACTACTGGATGAAGTAGAAAATGCCACTAGTTGTGCGTCAACAATATCTTTGAAGAAACGAAGTGCCGGAAGACCAAGAACCACTCTAATTATTCCACCATAAACTATAATAACATGAAGAAAGCAACCTAATAAAATAGTTAGAGCAAGAGGAACAACATCAAGTAATGCTCCCGCCCCTCTAGTTCCAGCAACTGCAGCAATAAGAGCAAAAACCCCAAATGGTGCAACCTCCATTATCAAATGTGTAATTTTAAGAACAACTTCTGACCCACTATCCATTAGATCTGCAACCGGCTTTGCCCGTTTTCCTGACATCATAATACCCACACCGAGCAACAGCGCAAAGAAGATAACAGCAAGGATGTCTCCCTCTGCTAATGCGGCAATTGGATTGGAAGGTATTATATTCATCATGCGCTCACCTAGTGGAATAGCAGCTTCCAAAACTTGAGGTTCACCACCTGTGATAGAAACGCCGTTACCTGGCTGAATTAAGAATGCTAGAAACAAACCAATTGTTATAGCACCTATTGTTGTTAGCAAAAAAGACCCCATAGTCTTTGCACCAATAGACGCAAGCTTTGAAGGACTACCCATTGCAACAACACCCGATACCAAGGTAACAAATACTAATGGCACTACTATCATTCTGATAAGCTTAATAAACACGTCCCCAATCCACTTTAAGTTTGCCGCTGCCTCCCCGAATATTGAACCAACTATCACGCCAAGAACAAGTGCAAGCAATATTCGCTTCCAAAGTTTTGTTTCAAACCATTTTTTTAACATTTACTAATCCATCCCTTAATTATTATTTATTTTCCCTATTTATAATTGGAGATTATTATCATATTATTGACTAATAATATCACTATATCAAAAAGACCTTAAATTATTGTTGTACCTTTTGCAGCATATTTTATAAAAGAATTAGAAGTTTTTGAAAAAGGCACAATATTTCATGTTTATATTAATCGATAACTATGACAGCTTTACCTATAATCTGTATCATTATTTTAGTGAAATTGGTGCAAATGTTGAAGTTTATCGTAATGATAAAATTACTATTAATGAGTTAAAATTGAAAAATCCAACTGGTATTATTCTTTCTCCTGGCCCCTGCACGCCAAATGATGCAGGTATATGTATGGAAATAATTAAAAAACTTGGCGTCAGTATCCCAATTTTAGGCGTTTGTCTTGGACATCAATCAATTGGTCAAGTTTATGGAGGAAAAGTTATTCGTTCCCCGTATTTGATGCATGGTAAAGTTAGTTTAATTAACCATCAAAATAAAACTATTTTTAACAATATAAAAAGCCCCTTTAAGGCTACTCGTTATCATTCACTCATAATTGAGAAAAATAATCTCCCTAGTTGCCTTGATATCACTGCTGAAACAGAGGATGGTATAATTATGGGTTTAAGCCATAAACAATATCCGGTTCATGGCGTTCAGTTTCATCCCGAGAGTATTGCTTCAGAATGTGGTCATGATATCCTTCAAAATTTTATAAATATCTCTAATAACTTCATCAGGAAGGCCGCTTAATGCCAGTAGATATGAAACAATTGATTGCACAACTTGCTGAAGGAGAAATATTAAGTCGAGAAACTACTCGTAATGCATTTCTTTATATGATGAATGGTGATGCAACGGGTCCGCAAATAGGGGCTTTTTTAATAGCACTTCGTGTACGTGGTGAAAGATTGGACGAAATAACAGGTGCAGTTGAAGCCATGCGTAGCAAAGCATTGGGCATCAAAGCTCCTAAAGGTTCCGTCGATACATGTGGTACAGGCGGTGATACAGCGGGAACCTATAATATTTCTACTGCAGCTGCTATTGTATTAGCAGCTTGTGGCGTTCCTGTAGCAAAACATGGTAATCGTGCTGTATCAAGCAAAAGTGGAAGTGCCGATGTTCTTGAAACTCTTGGTGTTAATATTAATGCTGATATGGCTATTGTAAAAAATTGTTTAAAAAGCTTGGGAATAAGTTTTCTAATGGCAACTCGCCATCACAGTGCTGCCCGCCATGTCGGTCCAGCTAGGGCTTCCCTCGGCACCCGTACAATTTTTAATCTTATTGGACCACTTTCAAACCCGGCTGGAACCAAATACCAAGTAATTGGTGTTTACGATCAGAAATGGACCAGACCTATGGCAGAAGTTCTTGGTGCCCTAGGAAGTGAATGCGTTTGGGTTGTTACAGGGTCAGATGGTTTGGATGAAATTACGATTACAGGTGAAACTCATGTTGCAGAATATAAAAATGGTAAAGTTAAAGAATTTATTATTTCACCAGAAGATGCAGGTCTTGAGCGTGCAAGTCTGGAACAAATTGAGGGTGGTGATCCAGAATATAATGCAAATGCAATATGGGATATTCTAAATGGTAAAAAAAATGCATACCGTGATATTGTATTACTTAATGCATCAGCAGCACTAGTAGTCTCCAATAATGCAACTGATTTAAAGGATGGTGTTCGCATAGCAACAAAGGCAATTGACACTGGGATTGCCAGTGAAAAATTAAAAAAATGGATTAAGCTATCAAATCAAAAGCATCCGGAACCTGAAGAAAATGAATGATATACTAAAGAATATTTCTAAAACTAAATTAGAATATGTAGAAAAATGTAAGATTAAGAGACCATTAGCTGAGGTTGAGGGCATGGCATTAAAAGCTCCTCCAGTTCGTGGATTTATAAATAGTCTTCATCTAGCTAAAAAGGCTGGAAATTTTGGGTTAATTACAGAAATTAAAAAAGCAAGTCCAAGTAAGGGTCTTATTAGAAAAGATTTTAACCCTAAAGAACTTGCCAAAGCCTATGAGTTGGGTGGAGCCAGCTGTCTTAGTGTTCTCACCGACACTCCATATTTTATGGGGAAAGATAAGCACCTTGTTGATGCTCGTGCAGCAACAGCCCTTCCCGTCCTCCGCAAGGACTTTATTCTGGACCCCTACCAAATTATTGAATCTCGGGCACTCGGTGCTGATTGTATTCTAATAATTATGGCAATGGTAGATGATACTTTAGCTGCAGAGTTAGAAACCGTTGCACTGGAATATAATCTTGATGTACTAGTTGAAGTACATGATGCTAATGAATTGAAAAGAAGTCAAAAATTAGAATCTCAGTTAGTTGGAATAAATAACCGAAATCTTAAAACATTTGATGTGTCCATCGAAACAACAATTGATTTAGCTAGCTTAGCTGACCCCTCTCTAACCTTAGTTAGTGAAAGTGGATTTTTTCTAAATAGCGACTTAAAGATGATTAATGAAAAAGCTAATATTAATACATTCTTAATTGGTGAGTCACTCATGCGACAAAATAACGTGAAACTTGCTACGCAAAAACTACTATGTAATAGTTAATATTTAATCAACTGCAAATGCCGATGGAATAAAAATGCAAAAATTATCACACATAGACCCACATGGGCGTGCTGCCATGGTAAATATAACGGAAAAAAAAGAAACTAAGCGTGTAGCAATTGCCAAAGGACGTATTTATATGATGCCTGAAACACTTGCGCTTATTGATGCAGGGGGTGTTAAAAAGGGTGAGGTTTACAGCATTGCTCGAATTGCTGGTATTATGGCGGCCAAAAAAACTGCCGAATTAATTCCACTTTGTCATCCATTACCCATCCAGAGCGTTTCAATTGATTTAATAAGCAATACTAGCGAAAATTGCATTGATATTCAGGCAACAGTTAGTCTTTATGGACGCACGGGAATTGAAATGGAAGCACTTACGGCAGTTTCTATTAGCGCTTTAGTGATTTTTGATATGTGTAAAGCTGTAGATAAAAAAATGAAGGTCTCTGATGTGCGCTTAATTCATAAGTCAGGTGGTAAGTCAGGAACTTTTAACGCGGATTAAATTATATGGCTCTTTTAAACGTTGCCGATGCTTTAGTAAAAGTATTAACTACTGTGAATGAACTTGGGCATGAAATAATTAATATTCATTCTGCTTCCGGCCGCATAACTTCATCAAATATTATTTCAAAAATAACTCAACCTCCCTTTCCTGCATCAGCTATGGATGGTTATGCAGTCCGCTTTAAGGACATAAAAAACCCGTTATTAGTGGTTGGAGAATGTCAGGCAGGTTTTTCATATAGCGGCAACATAAGTGAAGGTGAAGCTGTACGAATATTTACTGGTGCTCCCCTAGTTAATGGGGCTGACACAGTAGTAATTCAAGAGAATGTAACTTTAACTGATGGCACTATAACTATTAATTTTCCCGTAATAAAAGGATCTAATATTCGGGCCTTGGGGAGTGACTTTATGAACGGTGAACTTTTAGTTGCAAAAAATACCTTACTCAATGCCAGACACATAGGACTACTTGCAGCAGGCAATGTTTCTGAATTTAAAGTATACAAAAAACCCAGAGTAGCAATACTATCAACCGGTGACGAGCTTGTTGAAGTTGGTTCTAAAGTAGGGTTGAATAAAATAGTAAATTCTAACCTTCCTATGTTTTCTGCTCTTATTAATGAAAATGGAGGTATTCCAATTAATTTTGGTAATGCGCTAGACACACCTAAAAGTGTAATAAATAAGATTGAGCAGATTAAGGACGTTGATATTTTTGTTTCCTTTGGCGGAGCATCAGTTGGAGATTACGATATAATTCAGGATGTTATGAAAACTAATGGTCTAAAAGTTCACTTTTGGAAAGTAGGCATGCAACCAGGTAAGCCATTAATTTATGGGAAATTTAATAATATTCCTTACTTTGGTATGCCGGGAAACCCATCGAGTGCATACGTTTGTTTCATAAATTTTATAATTCCTGCAATGTATAAAATGATGGGCAGGCGTGAAAATGGTTTAAAAAATGGTCTTGCACACCTTGAGCATGATTTAAAAAAAGGAGGTTCTAGAATAAATTATATTAGAGCTTCTATCCGCGAAAATAAGTTTGGTAAGAAGTTTGTTAATTCATCCCTCATCCAAAGTAGTGCAAATCATAAAACCCTTGCTAATTCTAATTGTCTTATTGTACGAGATATTTATGCATCCGAGGCAAAGCTTGGTGATTTAGTTAAAATTATACTTATTGACACAAATTAAATTCTGTTCTTGACAGGAGAATATAAAAAGAACATAAAAGAACAAATCAAGTTGTGTCATGACTTTAATTATTTGGAAATAAAAAATTATGTTAACAAAAAAACAACACTCACTACTACTACTTATACATGATCAACTAAAAGAAAATGGTATTGCACCTTCATTTGAAGAAATGAAAGTTGCATTAGAACTAAAATCAAAATCAGGCATTCACAGACTTATTAACGCCTTAGAAGAACGAGGTTTTATTAGACGTCTTGCAAACCGTGCTCGCGCTATAGAAATAATTAAAATGCCCGACGATGATGAAAATGGGGATGCTAATATTTTCAAACCAAACTTTGCCAGTAACAGACAAGACAATGACCCCAATACAATTGAAATTCCACTTCATGGTAAAATAGCGGCAGGAACACCTATGGAGGCGTTAGAACAGTATGAAAATATAGGTGTTCCAAAAGGAATGCTGGGCGCTGGCAGTTACTATGCCCTTGATGTGGATGGTGATAGTATGATGGAGGCTGGAATACTAGATGGTGACCGTGTGGTTATTGAGCGCTGTGATCAAGCAAATAGTGGTCAAATAGTTGTTGCGTTGGTTGATGAAGAAGAGGCAACGTTAAAAACTTTACGCAGACAAGGGCCCGACGTTGCATTAGAGCCATCAAATAGAGCATTTAAAACCCAAGTTTTCCCAGCCAATAGAGTACGAATTCAGGGTCGACTTGTTGGTCTATTGCGCGAATACTAATAAGTAGATTTTAAATTTAAACCTACTAGCCAATTATCAACATAATAAATGCCAGTTATTTTAGAGCATACTTCCAAAGAGTGAACTAATTTCAGATTTAGTATGTAATCTGGTAAGTGAAATCTATTTTTTAATGAAGACCCAGACTATATAATTATATTTATATCAAAAAATTGTAACCGTTTAATTTATTTTAGTTTAAAATGATTTAATCCTTTGTGAGATTTGTACTGGTTTTTGGGATAAAAATAATGGAATGGCGGGATGAAGGTGTTATATTAAGTAGCCGTAAATATGGTGAGTATGATGCAATATTAGAAGTATTAACACGCACTCATGGTCGACATTCAGGTTTAGTAAAGGGCGGCTATGGACGTCGTCAGAGAGGAAATATCCAACCTGGCAATGAAGTAATGGTTTCTTGGCGTGGTCGCTTGGAAAATCAACTTGGTACTTATTCCGTAGAATTAAAAAGGGCACGGGTTGTATCTTTTCTTTACCACCCATCAAAGCTTGCCGCGCTCAACAGTTGTTGCAGTATATTATGTGTCACAATACCAGAAAAAGAAATCCATGAAGTTCTTTTAGACGGATTTTTAATTTTTCTATCTTCCCTGGAGGAAGCGCATCAAGATAAAATATATTGGGCTCCGCTTATAGTACGATGGGAACTTGGTCTTCTAAGTGAGCTTGGTTTTGGATTAAACCTTGAAAACTGTGTAGCAACTGAGGTAACCAAAGACCTTGCCTACGTTTCACCAAAGTCAGGTCGTGCTGTTAGTAAAAAAGCTGGAGAGCCGTACCATGATAAATTATTTCGTTTGCCGCCCTTTTTAATTGGAACCACCAAAAATATTAAAATGCAAGATATAATTGATGGTCTGAGGTTAACGGAATTTTTTATAGAACGCTACGTGCTAAGCCCAGCCGGTAAACAAATACCTCAGGCCAGAAGGTTGTTTAAAGATTACATGGTATGATTATTAATCATCAATCTATTTTATAAAATTAATATTTAACATACATATACTATTAGCTAAAATTTATCAGTATTCCCTGCCACCACTAATAAATATTTAATTAAACTTATTAATTTAAAAAAGAAGAAAAATTTTCAAAATAAATTGATTGTTTAGTTTAGAAATTATTATTTTTTTAATATGATTAAAGTCATTTTAAACTTTAAACCTTTAAGCATATTGGTATAATAGTAGTATGAAAAACAAAACATTAGAAGATACAATTTTAAATGCGCCACTTGGGGATACCCTAGGTGATCGTTACTTATCATACGCATTATCAACCATAATGTCACGGTCACTTCCAGACGTCAGAGATGGTTTAAAACCCGTCCATCGGAGATTACTTTTTGCAATGCGTCAACTCAAACTTAATCCAGAAACTGGATTTAAGAAGTGCGCGCGAGTAGTTGGTGACGTAATAGGTAAATATCATCCGCATGGTGATCAATCTGTCTATGATGCAATGGTTAGGCTTTCTCAGGAATTTGCTGTTCGATATCCACTTGTCGATGGGCAGGGTAACTTTGGTAATATAGATGGCGATAATGCCGCTGCCATGCGTTACACAGAGGCGCGGATGACTGAAGTCGCTGTAGCTTTAATGGAAGATATAGATAAAGATACAGTCGACTTTAGAGAAACATACGACGGTGAAGAAGAAGAACCTACAGTGATGCCTGCTAATTTTCCCAATTTACTTGCTAATGGGGCAATGGGTATAGCTGTGGGCATGGCAACTAGTATTCCACCACATAATGTAGATGAAATATGCCAAGCGTTATTGCATTTAATTAAAACTCCAAATGCTCGAATAGCAACACTGGTTGATTATATTCAGGGTCCAGACTTTCCCACTGGTGGGACTATTGTAGAATCACGAGAAAGTATTATACAGTCATATGAAACTGGTCGTGGAAGCTTTCGGACGCGAGCTAAGTGGCATATAGAAGAGACTGGTCGCGGTATGTATCAGATTATTGTTACAGAAATTCCCTATCAGGTTCAAAAATCACGTCTGATCGAAAAAATTGCTGATCTTATCTACGAAAAAAAACTACCAATCCTTGCTGACGTATTAGATGAAAGTTCAGAGGATATACGTGTTGTAATTGAACCAAAAAATAGAACCGTAGAACCCGAGATACTTATGGAAAGTTTGTTTAAACTTACAGACCTTGAAAATCGATTTTCCCTTAATATGAATGTATTAGAGGGTGGAAAAATGCCACGGGTCATGAACTTGAGTGAGGTTCTCCAGGCATTCCTTGACCACCGACAAAACGTTCTAGTACGAAGATCAAACCATAGGCTGGGGAAAATTGATCATCGTCTCGAAGTCCTTGGTGGGTATTTAATTGCATTTTTAAATCTTGATGAGGTGATACGCATAATAAGAGAAGAAGATCATGTTAAAAAATGTTTAATGAATACTTTTAACCTCACTGAGGTGCAGGCTGATGCTATCCTTAATATGCGTCTGCGTTCCTTACGAAAATTGGAGGAAATGGAACTCAAAACTGAAAATGAAGCTCTTGAAAGTGAAAGAGTTAAATTACTTGACCTTTTAGATAATGAAGAGCTCAGATGGATTACAATTGCTAAGGACATAAGGATTATTAGAGAAAATTTTGGTAAAAAAACAGACCTAGGTGAAAGAAGGACAGATTTCTCCGATGCCCCAGTATCAACTTTTATTCCTCTTGAAGCCATGATTGAAAAAGAACCTGTTACGGTTATTTGTTCAAAAAAAGGCTGGATTAGAACTATGAAAGGTCATGTGCTAATAGATGATAAAATAAAATATAAAGAAGGCGATGAAGAAAAATTTGCATTTCATTGTCAAACCACTGATAAAGTTTTATTATTTGCCACAAATGGGCGATTTTACACACTTGGCGCAGACAAGCTTCCAGGTGGACGTGGACATGGTGAGCCAGTTCGATTAATGATTGATTTGGCAAATGATGAAAAAATCGTTTCCTTATCTGTTTATAAACCTGGCACAAGAATAATTATTGCTGCTGAAACTGGGAGAGGTTTTATTGCGGAATCAGATAAAGTAATTGCTAGCACAAAAAATGGAAAGCAAGTTATGAACGTTGCTGGTGGTGAAAATAGGGCTATGTCAGCACTTCTAGTAGAACAGGACCATGACCTTATTGCCATAATTGGTCAAAATCGTAAATTGCTTGTATTTCCAATTGATCAGATGCAAGTAATGCCCAGGGGCCGAGGCGCACTATTGCAAAAATATAAAGGTGGAACCCTTAGTGACATTATTTCTTTTAATAGCGCAGAGGGATTAACTTGGGAAATGCGGGGGGGGAAAACCAGAACTGAAACAGATTTACTACCTTGGATGGGGAAACGCGGCCAAGTTGGACGTATGCCCCCTCATGGCTTTCCCTCAAATAATAAATTTTCAAATTAAAATATATTTATTAGCTTGATGGTTAGATACTTCGGGTGGATAGATATTCGATGTTGTTAATTTTTAAAAATAACTTATTCATTAACTGTTGTATGTTTAAAGTCTGACAAGTAAATACGTACCATTCCCCAACCTAGGGGAAATTCTGTATAGACTGGTATTGTTCCCTCAAAACCAGTCATTTTTCCAAAGAAAATTCTATTATTTTGATCGTCACGCTCACGGCCTTTTCTTATTTTTTTTTCAGGATCTATATTTTTTATGTCTCCTGAGATGTTTTTCCCATCAATTATACAACCATAGGCCATACCCTGGAAAGCGGAACGCTTATTATAATTAAATACTTTTTGTTCATCACATAAAAAACTTTGTTCAGAAACAAACATACCGCCAAACTGTCTACTTTTTACCTCTTTTGAATAATTATCCGCAAAATTAGAGTTCATCACTCTATTAAGAAAAGTAGTCATGGGGTCAACACCATACTTTTCATTATCTTCTATGGGAATATACTCAGTCCCACTACGAAGTTCAAAGTTTTGAACTAAATTGATTACTTCTAGGGTCTTTGGGTCAAATGTAACTTGATTTTTATAGTTAAATTTACCAAAGTTTCCACTACTTTCATAATATTCGGGCTGATAAACACCATTTTTGTAACTCACACCACGAGACATCGTATAGTTTTCCATTTTACCTATAATCTTGGCAAGTCCCCTAGAGTGATAGCTTGCACGAATTTCGTAATTAGATGAATTCAAGATAGTTTCGCTGTTAATTTCAGCTATAACTAAACCACCCCAATAAGCTTTGTATTCGAAGTTTAACTTTTGAGTAGAATTTGACCAAGCATTAAAACCAGAAGCTGTTATCAATAAAATTACAAATAAACTTAGAAAATACTTCATCACCCCCCCATCACTGCATTGATATCAGACGATCAAGAGCCTGTTGAGTTTTACTAGCCTTTTCTTTAGTTTCCTCGAGCCCTCTTTTATTTTCTTCAATAACATGTTTTGGTGCTTTTGAGACAAAACTATCATTATTAAGTCGACCTGAGACTGAAATAATTTCTTTTTGAATTTTTTCCAACCCTTTTAAAAGTCTTGCTTTCTCTGCATCTATATCAATAATATCTGCAAGTGGAAGATAATACGTTGCCTCACCTACAACTACAGAAATTGAGCCATTTGGGACTTCACCCTCAAGTTTAGAAATGGTCTCAAGACGTGCTAAACGTTTTAAAACACTATCTTGAGAAGCTAAAGACAGAACTGTATCAATTGAGGCTCCCGAAATAAACATATCAAGTTTTGCCCCAGCAGGAACATTCATTTCAGCCCGGGCAGTTCTTATATCGGAAATTAAGGAAATTAACCACTCAATTTCTT
>JABGYD010000045.1 GCA_018675425.1 Kordiimonadaceae bacterium | reverse complement strand
TGAAGGTGGTTTAAAAAATAGTATGCTTGACTATATTCCTTGCTATCGCTCTGAGGCGGGTACTGGCAATGCTATGGGCTTTATGACGTGGGTGTAGTTTAATACTCTCAAAGGATTGATTTAAAATCGTATTTTAACAACACCATTATTTAGTGAGCGTAAATATAGTATAAATGTTGCAATAATTATCATTGAAAATGATTTTTGGTTAAGAAATTTCTAATTCATTCTAAAAATCAATGGATTTCATTTTTAGCCAATAATCTGGTTTAACCATATACATTAGCATTGCAGCTATTACAGCTATGATTGCAAAGGTAATAAAACCGTATGCATAGCTTCCATATTTATCATATATCATGCCCATAAAACGAGGACCACCAGATAGGCCAAAACCATAAACCATTGTAAATATTGATATTTTTTTTCCAATCCCCCATGGACCATAACAATGTTTTGTTGCAACAGGGACATCAACGACTAAGCCACCGTGAGCTGTTCCCTTAATCCCAAGGCACAACATCATTGTGAGGAACCCTTCAACGGGAAATAGGAGTAACACCGCAATTCCAAGTAAAATATAAGTTAATGCGATTCCTTTAGTTGATTTTTTATCATAGTATCGCCCAAAACCAACCTTGGCCGCAGCTGCAATGACAGCCATAATTGTTGCGCCGGTTCTTACCAAATTAATATCAAGGCCAAGATCTTCACTCATATATAAAACATAATGCTGTGCGACCCCCATATCAACCATCGCTATAAGTGGTAGTCCAATAATGATTAGCCAAAAATTACGACCTCTTATAAAGTTATGTATTGAAACGGCATCGTCTGGAACTTTTGGTGTGAAATTCTCTGTCTTCTGTTCTAGGCTTCCGCCAACGTCTTTTTTTACTGAAAAGAAATAAAATGGAAGAGCAATTATCCAAATTCCAGTGCTTAAAAGTGCAATTGCCTCACGCCAACCGTAAGCATCTTTTAGTGCGCCGAAAAGAAATGGTGTAACTGCACCCGCAAGGCTTGTTCCAACGAGAGCCATTCCGAGTGCTGTACCCATATTTCTTTCAAACATCCGTCCAATTAATGCTTTGTTTGAAATCATAATTCCAAGTGACGACAGCCCAAGGCATCCACCAAGTGTTAAATAAAGCCCCCGAGTTGAAAATATACCAATTCCGTCAGCATCAAGTAACATAAAAGAAAGCATTGTAAAACCACCAATAAAACAAGCAATAATGGTTACAATACGGGGCCCAAACCTGTCTACTGCCCACCCAATAAGAATAGCGCAGAGTGAGCCAACTAAAAATTTCATAGATGCTGCGTCAGAAGCTTGCGCACGGGTCCAGTCAAATTCCACAACAACAGAACGGTATATCCAGGGCAGCATATAAGTAGGGATACCAAACATAAAAAACAAACATAATCCCGCAGCTAATATTACGCGCCAGTTTTCTTTAATATCACTCAGGTCTTGAGGTATAATTTTTGTTGATGGCAATTTATCTCCTCCCTGAAGATGGTCATTTAAAGTTTATCACAATAATACCAATAAATATATTAGATCAACCTAGAATAAAAGAGGACGCATTAGGTCTTTGAAAGAATAGTAGCGTCAATAAAATTATTACAACCTCCAAGGTGTCTAGAAAGATCTTTTTCTTTTTGCCAATTTATGTCGATATCCAACTTTGATGATAGTAAATCATAGAGATGGATCTTTGAACTTAGTGCCTCTAAACTTAATTCACCAACTATGTCTTGAGCCTCTTCTTTGGACATGTGAGCGGCAAGTAAATATGTTGCAGCTTCAGAAAGAATAGTACCCATTGTTTTATCAATATTTTCAGACATTTTCTCTGGATCAACGTTGATAGCTTCTATTAATTTTTGGCAGTGATTTATTACGGCACCCGTAAAGTTAAGAATTTCGGGTAATGTCATCCATTCCAACTGCAATGAGGTACCATCTCGTTCATTTTTATGAATTTGTGCTTGAAATAGCGAAATACCCAAAGGGGATATTTTTTGTGCAAGTGCCAGAATTGTTTCTGCTAATACAGGATTTCTTTTCTGCGGCATGCTGGATGAAAGGCCGACATCATTTAAGAACACTTCTTCGATGCCCGAACTTGAAAGAAAAAGAACATCTGCTGCAATTTTTGCTACTGATCCTGCAGTTAATGAGCAGAAAAAACCGATTTCAGCTATATTATCTCTTTGGTTATGCCAAGGTAATAAGGGTGGTTGTAGGCCAAGTTTTTTTGATAATAAATTAATCATTACTGAATTTTTTTCAGCACTAAATACCGATAAAGTACCCGATGCACCTCCAAAAGAAAGAAGAAGACAACGACGCTTTAATTGGATTAGTCTCTCATTATGTCTTAAAAATGGTGCAAGCCAATTTGCAACTTTTAAACCAAATGTAGTCGGAGTAGATATCTGAGTTCTGGTGCGCGCTGCCATTATTATATCACGATTTTGATCAGCGAATGAGGAAAGGGTGTCTATAAGTAATTGAATGCGTTTTTCGAAAATTAATATTACATCTTTAAGCTGAACCATAAGAGCGGTATCAACAATATCTTGGCTAGTAACGCCATAGTGAAGGTATGATGCAGCTTCACCCCCTATTTTTTTTCTTAATATTTTTACCAATGCTGGAATGACAATCCCATCTTTGGCCGTTCCTGTTGAAAGCTCAGATGGTCTAATTTTAATATTTTTAAGTTTATTTTCTATTAAGGAAGCAAATTTATTTGGAATAATTCCTAAACTTCCCTGAGTTTTTGCAATTGCAACCTCTACTTCTATAATGCTTGATAAATGAGCTTTATCACTAAACAAATCAAAGATTTCTTCGTCGATGAATAGATCTTTATAAATTTTAGAACTAAAAGGTAAAATACCCATCTTATCCCTATCTAAACATCAAAAAATATTGTTTCATTATCGCCCTGCATATGTATGTCGAATTGATAAATAATATTATTATCATCAATTCTTTTTTCAGCAATAATAGTATGTCTACGATTTTGAGGAACACTACTTAATACAGCATCACTATTATTAATTTTATCCTCATCTGAAAAATATACTCGTGTGTAGGTATGGCTTAGAAGCCCTCTCATGAATACAGTCATATTTATATAGGGGGCTTGTCCAGAACCAATGGAACCTGGTTTAATAGTACTAAAGCTAAATCTATTTGTATTTTCAAGGGAGCAACGACCAAAGCCAGTAAACACGTCACATGTTGGAGGGGTATCTCTTTGAATATAATGACCACTACTGTCAGCTTGCCAAATTTCAATTAACGCATCTTTAATAATATCACCATTGCCATCAAACACTTGTCCACAAAGTTCAATGCGCTCCCCTGGAGTGTTATCATTTATTAATATTGGGGCGGCTATTGATTTTAAT
>JABGYD010000087.1 GCA_018675425.1 Kordiimonadaceae bacterium | reverse complement strand
CATGATTATTATCAATGCAAGCTTACCCAATTTAACTGCACATACAAATAAAATACCTCGGAACGCTGGTCTATTAAAAGTACGTCGGGTAATTATAAAAGGCGATCAATTAAGACCGCCTTTTATAATTCATACAACGGTAGATTAATTAATACCAATCGTCGCAGCGTTCATGCTGCGTGGATCGTGGGCACCATAAAAGTAACCGTCACGATAAACGATGCTATTTGTGCTGCCAAGTGTCCGACGTCCAGAATTAAATTTATGACCCATATCAGTGAGTATATTCAGAGTATCCTGACTGACACCACTTTCGATAGTAGTCATATCTGGCATCCATTGATGATTTATTCGCGGCTTACTACTTGCAGCAGCCACATTCATATCAAATTCAATCACATTCATAACTGTTTGAAAGACGGTATTGATGATTGTTCCTCCACCTGGGCTACCAGTGATTAAAAATGGCATATCGTCCTTGAAAACAATAGTTGGGGTCATCGATGATCTAGGGCGTTTATATGGTTCCTGGGCGTTAGCTTTACCACTAACATTACCGTTGGCGTCAGGCTTGTATGGCTCATGATCAAAATCGTCAAGTTCATTATTAAGCAGTATACCTGTTCCCTCTGCCATAATACCATTACCAAAACCAAAGTTAAGCGTATAGGTATTGCTTACCGCATTCCCCCACTTATCCATCACAGAATAATGAGTTGTTTCTGGGCTTTCATAGGCAAGGTTTTTCGTTGGAGCAACTTCAGCGCTTACCCGGGCACGATCTAATGGAATACGAGCACGAATTTCTTTGGCATATTCTTTGTTAATCAACTTATCAACAGGAATATTAAAGAAGGCTGGGTCACCAGCATAAAGACTGCGGTCAGCATAAGCTTGGCGCATTGCTTCAATATAAAGATGAAGGGTGGCCGCACTATTGTGTCCCTGTGCCTTTAGATCATCATTTTCCAGCATATTCATCATTTGTATCATATGCATTCCCCCTGACGAAGGCGGAGGCATAGTAGCTATTTTGTATCCTTTGTAAGTTCCATATACAGGTTCACGTTCGTATACTTTATAAGCAGCCATATCAGCCATTGTAATCAAGCCATCATTTGCCGCCATGTCAGCTGTAATTTTTTCTGCAATTTCCCCTTTGTAAAAGGCGTCAGTCCCCTGCCGCATAATAGCCCGTAGTGACTTAGCAAGGTCTTTTTGTTTTAAAATTTCACCAGTTTTATAATTGCTCCCATCGGCCTTATAGAAAACTTTTGCCGCTGCTGGGTCCGCACCAAGGCGCTCCTTACTGCGAGCGAGTGACATTTCAAGTTGAGTGTAAATTTTAAACCCTTTGTTTGCCAATTTATAAGCAGGCTCCAGAACCTCTCTTAAACTCATCGTTCCATACTTTTCAACAGCAAGTGCCATTCCGGCAACAGTTCCGGGTACACCTGAGGATTGACGGCTAAATTTTGCCAACTTTTGGTCAACTTTGTCATCAATCACGTATTGGTCATGACGAGCTGTACCTGCAGCCATCTCACGGTAGTCAATAGCCACTGTTGTATTATTTTTAGCAGTATGGACGATCATAAAACCGCCTCCTCCAATATTACCCGCCTGCGGATAGGTAACTGCAAGAGCAAATCCAACTGCGGCAGCAGCGTCAATCGCATTCCCACCTTTTTCAAGAATTTCAGCACCTATTTCAGCTGCAATAGTTTCTCTGACGCTAACCATACCATTTTTACCTACTACTGGAACAAAGCCGTCCCGTGAACTGTAGCTTGGTAATTTATATTCACCCTGAGCATTTGCAGGCACAAAAGAAAATGATCCCACATAGACGGTGATTAACAACAGTTTAAACATTTTACACATTATTTTTCCCTTAAAAAATTTCATAAACATAATAAATTCACACTAAACCAATAAGTCCGGCTATGTAAACTCAAATAGTTTTACTTTTAAAGGTTACTTGACTGGTGTAGCCATGATACGCCGGCGTGTGTTACGACGTGTACGACGAGGTTGCTGTACTTGATAAGCCTCTACACAATGGCTTGCGCAATAGGGAAAAGCTGGCTGTGAAGGCCTACCACAAAAATGAAAATTTGGTTCGTCTGGATGGCCAATTGGCCATTTGCATAAGCTTTCTGTTAAGTCAAGAATGCCAACCTTGCCACTTACTGGAGTAGTTTTTGAAGGTTCTTTATTTTCAACATTTTTTTTCTTTGCTGCAGCTGCAGCACGCTTTGCAGGGTCTGATTTAACGGGTGAAGGGCGCGAGGCGAGGCCCATTCGATGTGCTTTACCAATCACAGCATTACGTGTAACACCTTCAGCAAGCTCTTTGGCTATCTGGCTCGCGCTTAAACCTTTATCCCACAACTCGCTCAGTTTTTCTACGCGATCTTCTGTCCAGGCCATGTTTAGTCCTCATTTAAATTACACTTCAGAGGCGAGTTATATCATATTTACTTCTCATTACCATTTAATTTTCTTAGCATTTAAATATTTTCAGGTCAAAAGTTCAAGTTGACATTGCCAGTAAGGTATTTTTTATTCTATAAGCATGAGAAATTATTATGAAATTAGAGGGTGCCATGTCATTGAAAGAAAAAACCATCAACGATTTTGGGACAAAACGAATTGGTTCTTTTAACTGGTTAGGCTTTCGTACATTATATGAAAAAGAAGTACGAAGATACTGCAAGGTATTCGGTCAAACCGTAGGTGCCCCGGTTTTAACTACCCTTATATTCATGATGATATTTACTCTGGCTCTTGGTGGCACTGACAGATACATGGGCGATGTACCCTATTCCGTATTTTTAGCACCTGGACTGATTATCATGTCGATACTTCAAAATAGTTTTGCCAACACCTCCTCATCACTGATTGGTTCAAAGATGATGGGCAACATTGTTGATATTCTTCTTGCACCGCTTGGTGCAAAAGAAATAATAATGGGCTATGCCTTGGGAGGCATTACACGCGGACTTATGGTTGGCTTCTTCGTCACAATATCCATGAGTTTTATAACGGATATTTCTCTAACCCATTTATGGGCGATACTTTATTTTGGTATTTCTGGTGCGATGATGCTTTCATTGCTCGGAGTTATGACGGGAGTATGGGGACAAAGGTTTGACCAAACATCGGCGATAAGTAACTTTGTAATTATGCCTCTTTCATTTCTATCAGGTACATTTTATTCGATAGATCGACTAAGTGGTGTCTGGTATCAAATTAGCCAGGCAAACCCTTTCTTTTATCTTATTGATGGTTTTCGCTACGGCTTTACAGGTCAAGCAGAAGCTAACCCAATGATTGGCGTACTTTATATACTAAGCCTCAATATAATACTTTGGATATGGTGTTATAAAATGTTTAAAAGTGGTTATAAACTTCGTTCCTAGAAGAATTAGTATTTTTTACTTGAATATTTAACATACTTAGGCCAAAAGAAATTATAACAACAAAATAATATACGTTATAACGATAGAAAAACAAAATAATATGTCATCTGTATTACCCACTTATGCACGTATGGGGGTGGGTTTCGTTCGAGGCTCTGGATCCCACCTATATGACAGTACCAATACTGAATTCCTAGATTTCGGGAGTGGTATTGCTGTGAATTGTCTTGGCCATTGCCATCCTAAATTAGTAAAGTCTTTAAAGGAACAATCATCAATACTTTGGCATACTTCAAATATGTATCAAATTCCTGGCCAAGAAAAGCTAGCAAAAAGATTAAGAGACCTTACTTTTGCAGATAGTATGTTTTTTACAAATTCAGGAGCAGAAGCTGTTGAGTGCGCCATAAAGATGACGCGCCGTTATCATCACGCTAACGGACAGTCAGAGAAGTTCAGAATTATCACATTTAATGGAAGCTTTCATGGTAGAACTCTCTCAACCATCGCTGCAGGGGGTTCAGAAAAGTTAACCAAAGGCTTTGGCCCTAAAGTGGATGGCTTCGATGTACTGCCTTTTTTCTCGGACATGAAAAAAGTTGAGGATCATATAACTACTGAAACTGCGGGTATAATGATCGAACCAATACAGGGTGAAGGAGGTATTCGCTCAGTTACGACAAAAAATCTTATTGTGCTTCGTAAATTAGCCGACAAACATGGTATTTTGCTCATTTTTGATGAAATCCAATGTGGTATTGGCCGTACTGGTAAACTATTTTGTCATGAACATGCCGGCGTAACACCGGATATTATGCCAATTGCCAAAGGTATAGGCGGGGGTTTCCCCTTAGGTGCATGTCTTGCTAAAAACTCTGTTGCTAAGCATATGACTTTAGGCACACACGGCTCTACTTATGGTGGAAATCCTCTTGCAATGGCTATGGGTAACGCCGTGCTTGATGTGTTGGAAGAGGAAAAAATTCTATCTAATGTTAAAATAATGTCGGAAAAACTAAAAGTTGAGTTAATTAGTCTTTCTAAAAAATATCCTGAAATAATTGATGAAATACGTGGACTTGGTCTTATGATAGGCCTCAAGTTACATAGAAATCCCAGAGAGTTTATAGCACAAGCGTTTGAAAATAAATTACTTGTCGTCGGGGCCAGTGAAAACACTATTCGTATACTCCCCCCTTTAAATATAACACTTGCGGACATTAACGAAGCAAGCAAGAAACTCAATAAGACTTGCTTAGATGAACTTAAAAAATTTAAAACTATTTAGTGATAGAATGACAAATTTAAATTTAAAAACTGACTATAGACATTTTCTCGACCTTTCATACCTTTTGCCTAGAGATGTGCGGTACATTATAGAAAAAGCAAAAGTACTTAAGGTCATAGCTAAAGAGAAAAAACAAAGTAAGGGTTTTATCCACCCTGATATGCCTCTCAAAGATCAAGCCTTGGCTATGATCTTTGAAAAGCCTAGTACCCGTACCCGTATCTCCTTTGAAATGGCAATGCATCAACTTGGTGGTAAAACCGTAGTATTACAAGATCATGACATGCAAATAAGTCGTGGTGAAAGTATTTCCGATACCGCTCGGGTTCTCTCCGGCTTTGTCGATGCTATTATGATGCGTGCTAATAATCATGATAACCTTCTAGAAATGGCAAAAAAATCACAAGTTCCTATTATAAACGCGCTTACAAACTTTTCACATCCTTGCCAGGTAATGGCTGATGTCCTAACCTTTGAAGAGCATTTAGGACCAATAACAGGAAGGAAAATAGCTTGGTCCGGAGATGTTACTAATGTAGCAGTTTCCTGGATCCACGCCGCTGCTTTATTTGACTGTGAACTTGCTATCGGATGCCATAGAGATTATTCTCCTCCCAAACAAGTCATCGACTGGATAAAAAATAATAATGGCAGGGTTACAATTACAGAAAATCCAATTGAGGCTGTTCAAGGTGCTGATTGTATTATCACTGATACTTTCATATCTATGGGTGATAAAGACGTTAATAAGCGTCTAAAAGACCTATCCCCATATCAGATTAATGAAAATCTTATGAAACGTGCAAAACCATCCGCAATTTTTTTACATTGTCTGCCCGCACATCGCGGTGAGGAAGTAACAGAGGATATTATTGATGGACCGCAATCATTAGTCTGGCACGAGGCTGAAAATAGGCTTCACATTCAAAAAGCAATACTATTATGGTGTTTTGGTAAATAAAGATGAATAAAAAATCGCATCCACTTCTTGAAGATACCTGCCTGCCATTTCAAATTGAGGGTCAGGATATTAAAGGACGTATCGTGCGGCTCGGCCACTCTGTAAATGAAATTTTATCTAGTCATAATTATCCCAATCATATCAGTAAACTGATGGGAGAAGTACTAGCTTTTACCGCATTAATCGGTTCACTTATGAAATATGATGGAATACTTACCACACAAATGAAAGGTGATGGCCCATTTCGGGTGCTTATCAGTGATTTTCATAAAGAAAATAAAAAATTAAACGGAAATATACGTGGCTATGCTTCATTTGATGATATTATGAAAGAGGGTGACAGTCTTCAGAATATGTTTGGTGAAGATGCTTATCTTGCAATTACCATTGACCAAGGAAGTTTTATGGAGCGTTATCAGGGTATTGTAAAACTCGAAGGCGACACCATTACCCACGCTGCAGAAGAATACTTTAGAAGTTCGGAACAACTACCCACAAAAATTGTTCTTGCTTGTGATCAGGATGAGTATGGTGTTTGGCAGGCTTGCGCAATAATGATCCAGCATTATGCCAGGAGTGCAGAAGGCGAGTACGTACGCGACGAAACTAAAACGAAGGAGGATTGGAATAACTCATCTATCTTGCTCAGTACTATCAAAAAGGTAGAGCTTCTAGATAAAAAATTAAGTCTTCAAAACTTACTGATCCGACTTTATCATGAAGCTGGACTGAGAGTTTTTGATCATACAGAAGTGAGTGCTAATTGTCGTTGTTCTGAAGATAAAATTAGAACCGTACTCTCTAGTCTGAATCTTAAGGAATTAAAAGATGTGTCTGAGGATGGAACCGTAACCGTTACTTGTGATTTCTGTAAAATCGACCATAAATTTGAATTATCGAAACTGATAGATCAAGTTTAACACTGCAACTTTTTTCCCATACTAAATCTAAATAACTAAATTTAGAAATTAACTTTTAAAAATTCTTCAATATTAAATTTCGTTCATAAAAAAAGCTCCCGTAGCATTTACGGGAGCTTTTAAAATAAATTATATTAAATCTAATTCTTAGTTTTATCTACCTTTTGATTTTCTTTAAGCCAAGGCATCATAGCGCGAAGATTTTCACCTACTTCTTCTATCTGATGAGCAGCGCCTTTCGCACGAGCAGCTTTCAATTTAATTTGACCAACTTTATTATCAAGCATAAAATCGTTTACAAAGCGGCCTTCTTGAATATCAGCAAGGATCCTTTTCATTTCAGCTTTTGTATCTGCATTGATCACGCGCGAACCAGACATATAGTCGCCATATTCCGCAGTATTTGAAATTGAGTAACGCATATTGGCAATACCACCTTCATACATCAAATCAACAATAAGTTTGAGTTCGTGAAGGCATTCAAAGTAAGCCATTTCAGGAGCATATCCTGCTTCTACAAGCACTTCAAAACCACACTGAACAAGCGCCGAAGCACCACCACAAAGTACTGCTTGCTCACCAAATAAATCAGTTTCACATTCTTCTTTAAATGTTGTTTCAATAATACCAGCACGGCCACCACCATTTGCTGAGCCATACGAAAGACCAATATCCATAGCATTCCCTGTGGCGTCCTGATGAATTGCGATTAATGTTGGAACGCCAGCACCTTTAACGTATTCAGAACGAACTGTATGCCCAGGACCTTTTGGTGCGATCATAAATACATCAAGGTCTGTTCGTGGTTCAATTAATTTAAAGTGAACATTAAGTCCGTGGGCAAACATAAGGCTAGCGCCTTCTTTCATGTTTGGAGCAAGGTCATCTGCGTACAGGTCAGCTTGAAGTTCATCGGGAACGAGAACCATAACAACATCAGCCCATTTTGCGCCCTCAGCCGCAGTTACACATTTAAAACCTGCACCTTCCGCTTTTATACGCGTGCCCGATCCTTCGCGCAGGGCGACTGCCATATCCTTAACACCGCTGTCGCGCAAATTAGCGGCATGGGCGTGACCTTGGCTTCCATAACCAACGATAAGTACTTTCTTTGTTTTAATAAGATTTACATCTGCATCACTGTCGTAATAAACTCTCATATGAATTTCCTCTAATTTTATATCTTATAATATTTTTTTCCCCCGGTGCAGAGCAGCAACACCGGTGCGTACTACTTCAACGAGGCCTAAATTTTCCATCAATTCGATGAATGCTTTAATCTTTTCTGTCTTACCTGTCACCTCAAAAACGAAACTATTTGCTGTACTATCAACTCGCTTAGCCCTAAAAGCTTCAGCGACGCGTAATGCTTCAACCCGCTGATCCCTGTCTCCGCATACCTTTACAAGAGCTAATTCACGCTCAACAGATGGTCCTTCTGCAGTCAAATCACCAACACGGTGAATAGGTACAAGCCGGTCGAGCTGGGCTTTTATCTGTTCAATAATTTTTGGTGTACCAGTAGTAACCACTGTAATTCGACTTTCCGTGCCAATAATATCAACTGGAGCCACGGTAAGGTGCTCAATATTATAACCTCGGCCCGCAAAAAGTCCTATCACGCGAGCAAGCACCCCAGCTTCGTTATCAACGATGATTGAGATAGTATGTCTTTCTATATGAGGTTGTTCTACCATTTTATTTTAAAGCGTTAGTTTATTAAACTAATGCCGCTCCTCCTTCAAATGCTTTTGTTTCTTCGCTTTCCGCTAGTATCATTTCATTATGCGCTGCTCCAGACGGTATCATAGGGAAGCAATTAGCAAGCTTATCGACACGACAGTCTACAATTACTGGTCCTTCTGTTTCAATCATTTTAAGTATTGTTGCATCAAGATCATCAGGGTGTTCAACCTTAAATCCAGTTGCGCCATAGCTTTCAGCAAGCTTTACAAAGTCTGGAAGCGAAGACGTATAACTGTTTGAGTAACGACCATCATGATTTAAGTCCTGCCATTGGCGTACCATGCCCATATATTCATTATTAAGAATAAATATTTTTACTGGCAACCCGTACTGCATTACAGTTGAAAGTTCCTGAATGTTCATTTGGATCGACGCCTCACCGGCAACGTCAATCACCAGTGAATTAGGATGGGCCATTTGAACGCCCATTGCCGCCGGAAACCCATACCCCATTGTCCCTAAACCACCTGATGTCATCCATCGATTAGGTTCTTCAAATTCAAGGTATTGAGCTGCCCACATCTGATGCTGCCCAACTTCGGTACTAAAATAAACATCTTTATCTTTTGTCAATGCCTGCAGTCTTTCACAAGCATGCTGAGGCATAATCACATCGCCTTGTTGTTTAAAGGCCAAACATTTGCGGCTCCTCCATGCGTCAATCTGCTTCCACCACCTCTTCATTTCTGAGGTATCTAACGCATATTTACCATTTTTCCACTGATTTAAAAACTCTTCCAGCACCTGACCAACATCACCAACAATAGGGACTTCAACCGGAATAATTTTATTAATAGATGAACGATCAATATCTATATGAATTTTCTTTGAATTTGGGGCAAATGCATCAACCCGGCCAGTTACTCGATCATCAAAACGTGCACCAATACAAACCATCACATCGCAGTCATGCATTGCATTATTTGCCTCATAAGTGCCGTGCATTCCTAACATTCCAAGCCATTGTTTATCAGATGCTGGGTAAGCACCAAGCCCCATTAGTGTGCTTGTAACTGGAACCCCCGCTAGGCGCGCTATTTCACGAAGTAACTCCGATGCCTTGGGTCCTGAATTTATAACGCCACCACCAGTATAAAAAATTGGTTTTTTTGCAGTTGCAAGAAGCTTAACTGCTTCATTAATAATTGCATCATCACCTTTAAAGGCTGGACGGTAACTCCGGTGTTCAATTGGACCTATATGCAGAACTTTACTTGTCATGATTTGAATATCTTTTGGGATATCGATAACAACTGGGCCAGGCCTACCTGTTGTCGCAACATGAAACGCCTCATGAATAACTTTTGAAACATCGTCACTTTTGCGGATTAGATAGTTATGTTTTGTACAATGGCGAGTGATCCCAACTGTGTCTGCTTCCTGAAATGCATCCGTCCCAATTAATTTAAGAGGAACCTGACCAGTTAGACAAATGACAGGAATACTGTCGAGCATTGCATCTGCAAGTCCGGTGATCGCATTTGTTGCTCC
Organism: Kordiimonadaceae bacterium; assembly: GCA_018675425.1. Classification (GTDB taxonomy): domain Bacteria; phylum Pseudomonadota; class Alphaproteobacteria; order Sphingomonadales; family Emcibacteraceae; genus Pseudemcibacter. The sequence goes on along the minus strand of JABGYD010000087.1, from coordinate 22,846 downwards.
CGGACCGGATGTAACAAGAACTACGCCGGGTTTTCCAGTCGAGCGCGCATAGCCCTCAGCCGCGTGAACAGCTGCTTGTTCATGGCGAACTAAAACATGTGTTATTATCTTGTGATTATGAAGCTCGTCATAAATCGGCAATACAGCACCGCCAGGATATCCAAAGATAACCTCCACACCCAAATCCACTAGGGAATTTACGATGATTTTTGCGCCACTTATTGCTTTTGAAGACATGGTGTCTTCCTTTCCATAGTTATTAATTAATTCAATTTAGGTGCTACTGCTCAAATAATAAAACATGTTAAAGATGAGTTTTATAATGTTTTATAGCCTTAATCACAAACGAAAAAATTCATAATTTATATTTCAAAATTTGAACTAATTTAACGAAATTATATTAGCAAGTCAATGGTTAATTTGTAATATAATTACAATATTAGAATAATATCTTTAATAATATTATAAGTTTTTAACTTTCCAATTGGAAAATTGATTTCGAAACCAAGTCATTTGTCGCTTTGCAAATTGCCTTGTAGCAATTTTAGATAAAGTAATTGTCTCCTCGAGGGATACATTTCCCTGTAAATAGTTAATAATTTGGGGCACACCCAACGACTTCATCATTGGTAAGTCTTGTGAATAGCCTAGGCTCATTAAATTCCTAACCTCCTCAATAGCAGCTCCCTGTTCCATCATTTTATTAAACCGTTGGTCACACCTTGCATAGAGCTCAGACCTATCCCTAAGAAGTAAATATTTACCTATATCAATGTCTTCGTCTATTAGACCGCCAGTTAAAGGTTGAAGCTGCCAATCAGACAGACTTTTTTTAGTTGAAAGAAATACCTCAAGAGCCCTTGATATTCGCTGACCATCACCTGGAGGAAGCCGAAGTGCCATTTCAGGGTCTATTTTTTTAAGTATTTCATGGCTTGCTTCAGCTCCATCTTCAGTTACTTTTTTTCTTATATTATATCTAATCTCTTCATCTATTTTTGGTATTTTACTAAGTCCATAAACAAGGGTTTTAAGATAAAGGCCGGTCCCGCCAACGACGATCGGCAATTTACCCCTAGACCAAACATCGTCAATAACATCTCGGGCCAAATCACGCCAACGCTCTGCCGAACAAGGATCATCACCTTTGAGTAAACGATATAAATGGTGTGGCACCAAGTTCATCTCATCTAAAGAAGGACAGGCGGTTAATACATTAAAGTTTTTATATATTTGCATGCTGTCGGCATTGATTATTTCACCATCAAGCTCGCATGCCCACTCTAAGGCTAAACTAGATTTACCGCTAGCTGTAGGTCCACCAAGTATCAATATTTTTTTAAATTGCAAAATTCTATTTCCCTATTACTTATTGATATTGTAAATATATTAACTAATCCATAACTTTTATAGGCTAATTACATGAACCAGGTACTTACCCTTATTTCTAACACTCAAGATGCTGCTGTATCTAATAAAATCAAAGATAAGTATGTCAGCCTATTAAATGCTAGTCATTGTAATTGGCTAAATAGAAATATTGCCCTCGATATTTACTTTGATGATGAGGCCCCAGGTGAAATTCTGCATATGCTTGAAGCAGAAAATCTAGATTATGCTTTTCAGGATCCATTAACCCGCAGCAAGAAACTTTTAATAGCGGATATGGATAGTACTATTATAAACGTAGAGTGCCTTGATGAAATCGCTGACTTCCTTGGCATAAAAGGAAAAGTGTCCCCTATTACAGAAGCTGCTATGCGTGGGGAAATTAATTTTGAAGATGCATTAAACGAGAGAGTTTCCTTGTTAAAGGGCTTAAACATAGCCAACCTTCAAACTATTTTTAATGAACGAGTAAAACTTAACCCAGGAGCAATCACTATGGTCAGAACTATGAACGCTAATGGTGCAAACACCGTTCTTATATCTGGCGGCTTTACATACTTCACCGAAAGAGTATCTAAAGCTACGGGCTTCAAAGCAAACTATGCAAATATATTGCTTCATAAAAATGGTGAATTAACAGGAAAAGTTAAAAAACCTATTGTTGATGCAAACACAAAAATAGAAACTCTGCGTCAATTTCAAAAAAAGGGAAACCTTAAAAACTGTGAAACTATTGCCATTGGGGATGGCGCAAACGATATCCCAATGCTCCTGGGCGCTGGAATTGGGGTCGGTTATTACCCCTACCCTGCGACAGCACAAGCTTCGGACGTTAAAATCAAACACGGTGACCTTACCGCGTTACTTTACTTGCAGGGTTATACATTAAGTGATTTTGTAGATAGCTAACTTTATGCTATTGTTTAATAATATTATTAGGAGCCAAACAATGTATAAGAATATTCTAGCCTCACTTACCTTATTAGCCCTAACGATGACGGCTCCACATATCCAAAGTCAAGAAGTTGATAAACTGATTTTACCTGATGGTTTTTCCATCGAGATTTATGCTAATGTTCGAAATGCTAGGCAGATGTCATTGGGCGATGATGGCACCGTTTACGTTGGTACCCGAAGTCGTGCGGGTGGGAGAATTTTTGCTATTCCAGATGCAAATAGGGACGGTAAGGCAGATGAAGTAATTACTATAACAAGCGGACTTAAAAGGCCCTCCGGCCTAACTTATCATAACGGAGACCTCTATATTGGCGCCATAAGTCGTATCTACAAAATTAGTAACATTGAAAACAGTTATCGTAATAAACCAGATCCAGAAGTAATTTTTTCTAACCTTCCCGACAAAACACACCATGGCTGGAAATTTTTAGAATTTGGCCCAGATGGGCTCCTCTATATACCTATTGGTGCGCCATGTAATATCTGCGAGCCGGAGGAAGAGTTTGCTACCTTAAATACTTTAGATATTAACAATCCAGAGTTAGGAATAACTAAATATGCTATGGGCATTCGAAATACGGTAGGATTTGACTGGGACCCCAAAACAGATGATCTTTGGTTTACTGATAATGGTGGTGACGGTCTAGGTGACGAAATGCCTGCAGACGAGCTAAACCATGCTCCAAAAAGCGGCCTTCATTTTGGATATCCCTATATCCACCAAGGTGATACACAGGACCCAAACTATGGTACTGAAAAAAAAGCCGAGGACTATATAGCTCCTGCACAGAAACTTGCTCCTCACGCTGGCGCTATCGGCATGGCATTCTATAAGGGCGACATGTTCCCCTCCAAATATAAAAATAATATTATAATTGCTGAACATGGTTCTTGGAATAGGACAGATGAGGCTGGCCACACTGGCCATATGTTAACTTTTGTTACTATCCAAAATGGAAAAGCCGTTAGTTATGAACCTTTTATTACTGGCTTCTTGCAAAATAATAAGGCCTGGGGCCGACCATCGGATATTCTTGAGCTCAAAGACGGGAGCTTATTAATAGCCGATGACGAGGCCAATGCAATTTATAGGCTGACATATTCTGAATAATAAGAGTAAATAAATAGTAATTATGATTGATTAATAATAAGCTTTATATTGTATTTAAAAAATAATTAGAAAACAAAGGCATAATAAGCATGACAATAAAATTCTCTCGCCGTGAGTGGCTTGCTGGCATTACTTCTGCTAGTGGATTACTTATTTCTGGCTCACCCGTTTCAGCCCAGAACTTTATGGAACCCAACGTAAACCCGACCGCAGAAAATCCTATTCGGGCCCATTTTAATGAAAATGTTTATGGTCAGTCTCACAAAGCACGAGAGGCTATTGCCAGTTCAGCTAAGGATTCTCATAAATATGCATTTCGTGACCTACTTGCCCTGCAAGCTCTTATGGCTAAACTTGAAGACATTCCAACTAAGTATGTAGCTTTAGGTGCTGGATCTACAGAGTTTCTGGAAAAAGCTGCTGTGTTTAATGCCGTAGCGGGTGGCGATATATTGTTACCTATTCCAACATACGGAGACCTTGCTCGCTTTGGACGTACTTTAGGGTCAAAACTTATAGAGGTCCCGGTAGGCGATGACATGCATATTAATCTTGACGCTATGAGGGCGGCAATGACAGATAACACCAAACTCATTTATCTTTGCAACCCCAATAACCCAATACCCTCTATCATAGAAAAAAATGTTCTCAAGGAATTCTGTAATGAAATGTCAGAAAGAGCTACAGTCCTTATAGATGAAGCCTATTTTGAGTATGTGGATAATCCCAATTATGAAAGTATGATTAGTCTTGTTAAAGAAAACAAAAATATCATAGTTACACGCACTGCATCCAAAATACATGCATTTGCAGGTATGCGAATTGGAGTTTGTTACGCCCATCCAGACTTCATTAAAAGAAGCTTTGGGATGTTTACTAATAGTCTCAACCTCCCTGCAATGCGAGGCGCTTACGCAAGCTATCAGGATTATGAATATCAAAAATTTCTCAAGCATAAGAATAAAGAATGTCAGATTATTATTACAAAAATGCTTAATGATATGAGACTTGAATATATTGAAAGTAATGCAAACTTTATATTCTTCAATGCTGGTCGCACTTCAACTGAGGTGGCAAAGACTATGAAAAAACATCATATCCTAACAGGTCGCCCCTTTCCTCCATTTAAAAACTGGGTAAGGCTCAGTCTTACTAAACCTGAAGAAATGAAATATTTTGCTGAAAAATACAAAGAAGAATATAGCTAACATAGGAGAAAATGAATGACAAAAAATTTAACAAGACGCGACTGGTTGGTTGGGACTGGAGCTGTTACTAGCGGTTTAGTGTTGGGAAATAATGTCTCCGCCCAGAGTATTTCTGATTTTTCTGCGTTTGGGGAAGCGGTTACTCCAGAAAATCCTATTCGCATGACTAATAACGAAAACCCTTATGGTATAAATCCAAAAGCCATGAAAGTGATTATTGAAGCATACAAACGTGCCCATACATATAATTTTACAACAGGAAGACAACTTATAAAGATTATTGCTGAGATGGAGGGTATTTCAGAAGATCACATCGCAGTTGGTGCTGGTTCAGGTGAATATCTTGTCGCGACGGGTGCACTTTGTGGCATAACTGGAGGAGACATAGTTGCCCCCCACCCCACATTTGGTAGTATTCTTAGAAGTGCACGAAATTTTGGTGCCAATGTCATCAGTGTTCCTGTTGCAGAGGATATGTCTATTGATATGGAAGCGATGCGTAAAGCTATTACCAATAAAACAACGTGTATTTATTTTTCTAATCCTAACAATCCAATTCCAAGTATAATTGAAAAAAATGTTCTTGAAGAATTCTGCCTAGAATTTTCAAAGAAAGCCATGATTGTGATTGACGAAGCTTATTATGAATATGTCCGCGACGACAATTATTCAACGATGGCTCATCTTGTAAAAAATAATAAAAATATTGTTGTCCTAAGAACGGCTTCAAAGATACATGCCTTTGCAAATGTTCGAGTTGGCTTTGCTTTCGCTCATCCGGATACTTTAAAAAAACTACTTATGTTTCGATCTGGAACTACGACACACCCATCACTTATGGGTGCAATAGAGAGTTACCAAGATGCAGGCTATCAAAAATTTGTTGTCGACAAAAACTATGAATCTCTTAACATTCTTTATAAAATGTTTGATGAACTTAAAATGCCTTACGTAAATGCACATGCAAACTTTGTTTATGCAAATGCCGGACGTGATGCTAATGAAGTAAGGGCTAAACTGCGTAATTCCGGCATTCTAATTGGTAGAAAATATGATCCATTTCCTAACTGGATCCGAATTAGTACAGCTAAGCCAGAGGAAACCGAATACATGGTTAAAGTTTACAAAAAAGAATTCTCTTAATTTAAAGGAAAAAATATGAAAGAATTAACGAGACGTGACTGGTTAAGAGGCACATCGTCATTTGCAGCTGCAGGCCTGGCATATGCCACTACTGCTCAGGCGCAAAGCCTGACAATAAAGGGCTATATTCCAACCGCAAAAAACCCCATTCGCATGAGCTCTAACGAAAATCCCTACGGTATTCCGCGGTCCGCTCAGAATGCAATGATCGATGGTTTTAAAACATCACATCTATATGGGGGTGGTGGAAGGCGCGAGCTTATAAAAATTGTTGCTGATCAAAATGGCGTCGCATCAGAAAATATTCTAGTTGCTAGTGGTTCAAAAGAAGTATTAAAGGTAGCAGCACTTATTGTTGCACTTGAGGGTGGAAAGGTAATGGCAGCAAATCCCACTTATCACGACCTTATTCGATATAGTGATTGGGTTGGTACGGATATTACATGGGTAGATCTCGATAAGAGAAGCATGACAACCGACCTCGACGCTATGCGCACAGCCTATACGGATGACGTAAAACTTATTTATCTTTGCAATCCGAATAATCCTGTGCCAACCATTTTAGAGAAGGGCAAACTTCAGGACTTTTGTCTTGAAATGTCAAAAAAATGTATTGTTTTTATCGATGAGGCATATCATGAATTTGTTACGGACCCCAATTATGAGTCCATGGTAAAAATAGCAGCAACGAATGATAATATTATTGTTTCAAGAACTGCGTCAAAAATTCATGGTTTTGCTGGTGTTCGTGTTGGTTTTGCATTTTCAACGCCGGCCACACTTACCAAAATTAATCGGAGGGTGACAGGTTCAGTTGGTACACCCGCTATATACGGTGCGCTTGCTGCTTATCAAGACTATGAGTTTATGGATTTTATTAAACGTAAAAACGAGGAATCATTACAAGAAGTTTATAAAGTATTTGAAAAACATAACGTCCGTCACTTTAAATCAAATGCTAATTTTACATTTTTTGAAACGGGCATAGAGTTTTCAGAAGTTCGTGACCGTTTCTTAAGGAATGGTATAAATATTGGTCGGCCCTTCCCCCCATTCATTACTTGGGCACGAGTTAGCATGGCAAAACCAGAAGATATGGCTTACTTTGCAGAAGTTTATGAAAAAGAGTTTGTGAATTAATCACTCTAAATTTCATATTTCGACTGTCTTTTCCTTTTAAACGAAATGAGTGACATTTAAAGAAAGTTTGTTATGGTTAAATATAGCTTACTGAATTAATGCGATAGGACTATATAATGACAAATGATATTTCAAGAAGAGATTGGTTAAAAGGTAGCTCTGCTCTTGCCATTGCCATGGTTGCAGGTAGTCGTGCAGATGCACAAAATATGGCTGTTCCCGGCTTTATACCATCCGCTGATAACCCAGTTAGATTAGGTACAAACGAAAATCCATATGGTCTATCAAGAACCGCTCGTAATGCTATTATAGAAATGTTTGATCATGCCCACGAATATGGCCGGGGTCGTTATATGGAACTTATAAGTGTCCTTTCCAATATTGAGGGCTGTGAAGCAAAAAATTTGACCTTCTCTGGTGGATCAGGCGAAATTCTTAAAACTCTCGGACTTATTACAGCTATAGAAGGTGGCAGAATTCTAACATCTGACCCAACTTACCATGATCTAACAAGATATGCAGAACGCCGCGGCGTTAAAGTTACGCGTGTACCTGTTGACGCAAACATGATTATTGACCTTGACGCAATGCGTGCAGCTTATACTGATGATGTTAGCCTAATATATATAGTTAATCCAAACAATCCCTTACCAACAGTAATGCATAAAGATAAACTTCGTAAGTTTTGTCTTGAAATGTCAAAAAAATGTCTAGTATTTATCGATGAAGCTTACCATGAGTATGTCAATAACCCTGATTATGAAACTATGGTACCTCTTGCTGTTGCTAATGAAAATATTATGGTTGCAAGAACGGCCTCAAAAATTCATGGTTTTGCCGGCGTTCGTCTTGGTATAGCTTATTCAACGGAGAAATGGATTAAAAAACTTCGTGAGTTCATGACTGGATCCACAAACCAGCTAGCCGTTGCTGGTGCAGCCGCAAGTTATAAAGATACGGAAACACAAAATTATTGTCGGCGAAAAAATCAAGAATCTCTCGCTATTACTTATGCCCTTTTTGATAAACATAACGTTAAATATATAAAGTCAAATGCGAACTTTGTATTTTTTGAAACGGGTATAGAGGCACAGAAAGTTAGACAGATGTTTAGGGCTAATGGTGTTCAAGTTGGTCGGCCATTCCCACCTTTCACAAAGTGGTGTAGAGTGAGTATGGGTAAACCTGAAGACATGGAATACTTCTCTCAAGTTTACCAGAAGTTATTTATAACAAGTTAGAAGAAATAAATTTAAAGGTATCATTTTGTAGAGCAATACCTTTATATTTTTCATATGAAAAATTTATCTATTTTGCTATCCTAATTATTACAATAATGTAAGGGGAAAATCAAATGACTAAATTAACCAGACGTGAGTGGCTCATTGGAAGCACTGCCCTAGTTGGTAGTGCAGCTCTTGCAGCAAACGCTCACGCACAAAGCATAACGATAGACGGTTACTTACCAACGCCAGAAAACCCTATCAGAATGAGTTCGAATGAAAATCCCTATGGCATAAGTAAAAAAGCAAGTATAGCAATGCATAATGCCCATAAACATGGTCATTTATATGGCGGAGGCGGAGCACAAAAACCACTAATAGATCTGATTTCTAAGATGGAAAATGTTCCATCCAAAAATGTCATGGTTGCTGGTGGGTCTGGAGAAATACTTAAAACTATAGCCTTAATGGTTGCTATGGAAGGGGGTAAAATTCTTGCTCCAAACCCCACATATGACGATACCTTTATGGATTATAGTAACCAACGTGGTATTGAAAAGATATGGGTGTCTGTTGCAGAAGATTTATCAATAGATCTTGATGCAATGAGGGCTGCCTATACGGATGATGTGAAAATAATTTATCTCTGCAACCCAAACAACCCTATTCCAACGGTCATGCATGGAGAGAAACTTAAAGAGTTTTGTAAGGAAATGTCGCAAAAATGCTATGTTTTTATCGATGAGGCCTATTACGAATATGTAATTGACCCTAATTATCAAACCATGGTGCCACTGGTTACTGAATATCCGAATATAGTAGTTACTCGCACAGCATCAAAAATACATGCTTTTGCAGGAATTCGTATAGGTTTTGGTTTTGGTTCTGTTGAAATGCTTGCTAAAATTAAAAGCTTAATGACAGGGTCTATAAATGGTCCCGCCATGTGGGGCGCGATTGAAAGTTACAAGGATACTCAATATCAAAAATTTGTTTTGCGTAAGAATGCGGAAGCGCTACAAATATTATATGATTTATTTGATAAACACGGCATGCGCCACATAAAATCAAACGCTAACTTCACTTTCTTTGAAACCGGCATGAATTCTAGAGAGGTATATAATCGAGTTAGAAAGCACGGTATTGCAATCGGCAGACCCTTTCCACCAAAACTAGATTGGATGCGTATAAGTACCGCTAGGCCTGAAGATATGAGGTTTTTTGTAGAGGTTTATGAGAAGGAATTTTTTAGCTAATAATAAATAAAGGGGGTCTTCACTATAAATGACGCCCCTTATTAATTAAATAAAATCAAGAGTTCTCTTTAATCCAATCTTCAAAATCACCTTTTGAAGTGTTGCCTACTTTCATAGCTGCAACTTCGCCGTTCTTAAACATAAGTAAAGTTGGAATGCCACGTACGCCGTACTTTGTTGGCGCTTCTGGATTTTCATCAATATTTACCTTTGCAAATACAACGCCTCCTACTTTATTTGATACATCCTCAAACACAGGGCCAAACTGTTTGCAAGGTCCACACCATTCTGCCCAAAAATCAACAATTACGGGTTTATCTGATTTTAGCACTTCTTTATCGAAGGCGCCGTCTGTTACTGCAATAATGCTCATCATTTATTCCTAAAAAAATTGTTTGCCATGGATAGAATTTAGGAAGCCTTGACCCCACCGTCAAGGGGCAACGTGATTAAAATTGAATTTTATTTAACATCTCTTCAGGAATTTCCATTAAGCGAGTGACATCAGTCCAAAGGAGATATGTCTTTACATTATGTTCTGGATATATTTCTTTAATTACAGCACGGTATGCCGCCATCTGCTTTACATAAATCCTTGGAATATTTTCTACGCCTCTTGGTGGAGGACGATTTGTTTTATAGTCAATAATTAGAACCTCGTTATCACTTACAACCATGCGATCAACTTGACCACTTAAACTAAAACCACCAACCTGCCCCACCATAGGAACTTCGGAACGGCTACCGGGCCCGAACAACTCTTTCAAGTATTTACTATCGAGGATAGCAAATACTTCTTCTAAAATTATTTCAACATCATGCTCTGACAACTCATGAACATCTTGCCTTAAGTACTGTCTAGCTAACTCGTCTCTTATTACTACTTCCCTCTCAGGCAGTACTTCGAGTAATTTATGAATAAGCAGTCCACGATGATATTTCTGTCTATCCAACTTCATCTTTGGTTTTATCTTAAGGGGGCTGCGAACAACCTCCTCCTCATAGTTTTCCCTGGATGGGCTAAGTGGTTTGCTGGGAATTGGCTCTAAACTTGGGTTATCAAATGCCCAGGTCGGTAAATTTGATCCTGATTTAAGTTCTCCACTTTGAAAAGGCATTTTATTAAAAATTATTTTTTCACCAGTCTCACGTCTTAAAAAACTATTAACACCATCTAACATCTCCTCAGTACCATCCATTTTTGAAAAAGGGCTTCGGATTAAATCGTACCAACAGTCATTCTTGCGACTTTTTTTGTTTTCCCAGCCACACACATATAACCTATCTTCCGCCCTCGTCATTGCAACATAAAGCAAGCGTTTATTCTCATCTTTAATAGCGGATAAACGCTCTTCATAAGCATTACTGCCAACACCAATACGAGTTTCTTTATTTTTAACCCAAAGTAAATTTCTATTGCGCTTTTCTTCTAACCAGAAAACTTTATCGTTCATTGTTATAGTCTGGCAAGTATCTGGCAAAAAAACGATAGGCGCTTGGAGGCCCTTTGCCCCATGAACCGTCATAACTCGCACCATGTCAGCACCTTGTTCCATATCTCTTTTTATTTTAATATCACCCCTTTCAATCCAACTTAAGAAACCCTGCATCGATGAAATATTATTCTGTTCATATTTTATAGATTGGTTAAGAAATTCGTCAATTGGATCATTGACTTGTTCACCAAGACGGGCAATTAACTTTTCTTTGCCCCGAAGTGGTCCAAGTAAATAGTTAAAGAACTCAAACGGTGGATGAAAATCTGCATAATTAGTAAGTTTGGTGAGGTAATCTACTGCTACCTGATAAGATGGCCTCTCAGCTCGGCGACTAAAAATTGAGCTCCATAACGTTTTTGTTCTTTCACGCGAATTAGCCAAATCAAATAAATCTTCCTCACTCATTCCAATAAATGGACTTTTTAGAACAACTGCTAACGTCAAATCATCGCTGGGAAGTAATGTAAAATTTGCTATTGCCACAAGGTCCATTATAGCCAGTTGGTCCATGAGAACCATTTGATCAAGACCAGCAACATTTATACCTCTCTTTTTTAAAGCCTTTATTATGTAATGAACGAATTCATTACGCTTTTGAACAAGGATTAATATATCACCTGCTCTAATAGGTCGGCCTTTTGAAGCTAGTATTTCTTCACTTTTAATCCACCAAGCTATTTGATCGGCTATTTTTTCAGAGAGCTTGCTTTTTGGGTTTTGGACGGGTTTTTGGATAATAGGAACTGACCAGTCACTCTCTTCTTTCTCGTGGTCGAAAAGAATTGGATCCCAAACCTCAACCAGTCCAGGATCACCCTTTCTATGAGTAGCATGTTTAATTTCAGCATTATCAAAAGAAATTGCACGACGATGCTCATCTGTATCAAAAACTGCATCAACAACTTCTAATATGGAAGATGTAGAACGAAAGGAGAGGTTCATTGGAACAGCTAAAAATTTTAACTTAGCGTCATTTGCCTGCTTTATGAAATATTCTTTATTTTCATCAAACTTTTTTGGCTCCGCTTTTTGAAAGGAATAAATTGATTGTTTAATATCACCAACAGCAAAAATTGTCCTTGGGTTTTCTAGTAATTCATCTTCACCACGTGTACCAAAACCAGCAAAAAATTCCTGGGATAATTTTCTAATTATGCCCCATTGTAAAGGATTTGTATCCTGAGCCTCATCAATTAATATATGATCAAGCCCCTCATCTAGTTTAAAAAGTATCCAGCTCGCGCTTACATTATGAAATAGACCACTAACCTTTGAGATTAAATCATCAAAATCAACAACATTGCGGTTAATTTTTCGTTTATTATATCTTTTTATGAGCTCATAACCGATCCGTAAAATAGCCAATGTATTTTCATAAAGCGCATATGCCCGCAAACGGTCACAAACAATTTTAACTCTATCAGCCTCCTCAGATAAAACATCATAGTCATTAGGATACTCAAGACCCAAGTTTTTAGTCATCTGAAGTACTCGAGGCTCTCGATCTTTTTTAAGGTAAACATTTATATAACTATCAAAAGATTCTAATCTTTTTTCTACATCCTTAAGCCATCCTAAGATCACTTTTCCTCGATCAATATCAGTTTTTGTGCCTTTTAAAAGCGTCTCCGAGGCTATTTTTAAACTAGTACTATTAAAATTATTTTCATCTACAGCAGCGTCTAGAATTGTTTTAGTGCAGTCATCACTAGAAAATCCAAGCAAGTTTTTCAAATTTTTAGATACAACCATAAACGAAGATGAGTTTTGCTTAAAGAGTTGCTCAATACCGCCCCGCTCCTTGGACAATTTTTTCATTAACTCTGTAAAGGTTTCCTCGGCGAGCATACCGGATAGATAATTGAGAGCTTCATATAAAGGTAAGTTTTTACCTCCATCAATATCTAGAAGCATTTCGTCTTGAGAATGTCTCAGATGTTCATTAATTGTAATTTCATCAAGAAGGTCAAAATTTGGAGAAATAGCTGCTTCGATAGGGAAGCGGCCCAAAAGAGATTGACAAAAGGAGTGTATAGTTTGAATTTTGAGGCCGCCTGGTATATCTAAAACTTCGGCAAATAATTTTCGTGCTGCAACTTTTTGGTCTTCACTTGGAGCAGTACCTAGTACGTAACTAAGTTCACTATTAAGTTCCTTATCTGCCAATGATATCCAGTTTGCGAGACGCTCATTAACTCTATTTGACATTTCTGCAGCTGCTGTATTTGTATATGTTAGACATAAAATTTTATTAGGCCTATTACCAGCCAACATCAAACGGAGTACACGATTTGCAAGAACAAATGTTTTGCCGGTACCTGCAGACGCTCCAACCCAGACAGAAGTACCAGGGTCGGATGCTTTAAGCTGCTCAGGGGTTTGAAGGTTCATCAGTCATCCCCCCATTCTTTAGTTCGGGCCAAATGATCATATTCACCGTATCCATTATAAACTAGGTTAGGTTTGTTTAAATACGGTGTTTGTAGAAGGTCAAATGTAGTCACTAATTTAGTAAGTCCTTCGTATGCTTTATCCGCAAGTTCCATAGGGTCTACGGCATCCCTTTTTTTTGTACCGTTAAAGTTTGTAATCTTACCAGCTATTTCACCACCAGAAAGTTTCCAGTAAGATAATTCATTAACCTGAGTTGGCTCAATTGACAAAAATCCCCCCATGGACGCGATCACTGCCTCAAGCGTTAACTGTGGTGCAAAACCACTTTTTAGCTGACTTACTCCTGGTGCTGCCCCAGTTTTATAGTCAATAATACTCAATGTTCCGTCTTCCAGAACATCAATTCGATCAGCTTTGGCGCTCAGGGTGAACTTACCGCCCGCTAAATCTATACTAATTTCTCCTTTAGTTTCATTTGCTAAAGTAGTTATTGTTTTTCTACGCTTACGTTCTTCAGCAACAAACCATTTAGCTATTTGCTTAAATCGTGGCCACCAAAAGGCTCTAACCGTTGGCTTATGAATAGTTTTATCAAAATAGTCCTTTCCAATACCAATTAAACTTTCTTCAGCGTCATCTGGAAGAGTATTTTTAAATTGGTTCATGAAGTCTTCAAGAATTTCATGAATTATAATACCCTTATCCATCGCCCCCGGATCCTGATCAAGGTCATCTATCTTTTTTAAGCGCAATATTTTTTTAGCATAAAGTGTATAAGGGTCATTCATCCATTCCTGAATTCGGGAAACCGATAAGTCACGCGGCCGGACTTCCAGAGGGGGTCTTGGCTCGGGTGGTTGAATAATAATTGATTTCTTTGGCTTATCAAGCTTCTCGTACCAGTTTAACCATTTTTCACTTGGTTTTTCATAGTGATGAGCCCCAACTATCGCATGCAACCGGTTTAACCACCGTGATTTTACGGTTGGCGTTCCATCAATTTTTTCTGACCTTGTAATTACAACATTTTTTGCGGAAGCAATTTGAACAAAATCATGAGCGCTTAAACCAATTTTCTGTTCAAGCTCAGGCAAACCAAAGTCACGGCGCATAGGACGGCTCATCCATGGGTCAACGGCTGGTTCGGGTGGCCAGACACCTTCGTTTAACCCTGATAAAATCGTTAAGTCTGAATGTTGCAGACGTGCTTCCAACGGACCCCAAATATTTAGACGCGGATGCTGTCCAAACTTTGAACGTACTGTAACGGAATTCATAAATTGCTCAAAAAGAGCTACATATTGATCTGAACTAAACTGGCTCATATAGGGTGCAGCCATCAACAAATCTTCAATTAAGCTTGCCGCGGCCTCGCCATCATCCCCTTTCCACAGTCTTTTATCACCCTTTTCATCACTAATAGATGCTAATTTTTCTGCCATTTCGACATGCGCAACCAACAACTTTCCAAAATTAGCTTCTTCTTGCATCAATTTATCAAAAGGCTCTATAATTTTTCTTAAACTTTGCCACCATTCAATAATATTACCTTCAGGTTTTTTTTCGTCAGAAAAGAGTTTATCAATACCCAAAAGACCCGGGTTTGGCCTCGGGCCCCGAAGGTTAGTCTGTTCAAAAACCCGAACACACTTCCTAAAGTTCGCAATACTCATACCTCCCCCCATCAAAGGATGTTTTAAGGTACTCATAAGTGGAATAGGTGCGTATTGCTCTGAAACCATTTCAGCGGTTAAACGCAAATAGACACCAACGGCAGTATTAAAAAGCGGCGTACCAGCGCTATCGTCAATAGATATTTTCCAGCGAGAAAGTTCACCTGCCACCCGTCTGGCCAACATACGATCGGGGGTAACTAATGCTGCTGTTTTTCCCGGAAAATTAAGTTGTTCGCGCATCATCATTGCAATAATACCTGCTTCTTCACGAACGCCTGGGGTCACGATCTGATCAATACCACTAAGCACTTTTTTCTTATCCCAGGCTAGGCCTTGCCAACGGTCTGTTGTCTGAGCCGGACGCATTATCTCACGAAATAACTTAGTTTTAGGGTGATCTGGTTGATTTTTTTTCTCATCCCAACGAACTACTTCATCACGATTAGAGCCTATTACTCCAAGTAGTTTTTTCATTGTTGCTTGAGGATGACTAACCTCTATTTTATTCCAACTTTCATTATCAAGATAGGTATCTAAACCTGGGAGAATAACCATTCCTTTTGGGAGCCTTGCAATTACCGCGAGAAGCGCAGATGTAGTTTTCAAAGATCCGGTTGAACCAGCAGCAATAATAGGATGTTCTGGTGGATTTTGAAACCAGCTTTCCCTTAAAGCACCTAAAAGTTTATTACGTCTTTTAGTGGCGTCCATATAACCTGTAGAGGCAAGGATACTAGGCCAATTTTTTGACAAAATTTCCAAAAATTCAAGAGTTTTTTGCCAGTGAATAGCATACTCAAGCGGAACTATATCTTTCAAATCATTAAAATCTATTTCTTCTGTATGAACTTGGTCAAGAAAATGACCAAGAGCCTCAGCAAGAACTGCCCGTGCTGCACTTTGCGGTATATCCTCACCACTTTTTTTATACCATGAATGTATAATTTCCATGAGTAGAATTTGTCTTATGCGACCTGGTATTGCAGGTTTTAAGGAAAGATCATCATAAAGACTAATTGAGCCCATAACTAAATCATCCTCATCCACATCGCCAATTGGTTGAATGTTTGGCAGGATAATTGATTTTCCGTCAGAAAGCCGCAAAAAGGCTTCACGAAGCGAGCGGACAGCCCGCCGATTAGGCAATAAAACCAAAACCTTGCTTAAAGAAAGAGGATCACCTCCGAACCTAGCCATGATCCCACTCGCAAGCTCATCAACAAATGAATGGTGGGCTAGTATATTATAAATTTCAGGATTTTTTCCAAGGCGTCTTGGCATTATTTACCCTTAAGAAGTTTCTCCGTCTCATGAACGGACACTGGAGTGCCTACATGGTACCAAGAACCATTATGAAGTAAACCAAATAACCTTCCAGTAGCTTCAGTTTGACGGAATACTTTTCGCAAAGAAAATTTATTTTCCTTAATACTATCAAAACAGGTAGGTCGAATGATATGAATTCCACCGTAGAAATAATCACTGAATGTATTCTCATTCCTAAATGTTAATCGCCCATCGTTATCCATATTAAAGTCTCCTGCCCCATCATGTCCATTGGCTTCGCTTCGCTTTACCAACAATAGTAGCACATCCATATCATCGCGCCATTCAGTTGCAAGCCTATTCAATGCTCCCTGACCTTTATCTTTCCAAATCATATCACTATTTAATATATAGAAGGGTTCATTACCCATTAGTGGTAACACTTTTTTTACTGCACCACCACTATCAAGAAGACCATTGGTTTCATCAGACAGCGTTATCTTTGGACGCCAATCTTTACGATCAATTACAAACTGATCAATTTGCCCTGCAAAATGATGTTTATTAATAATAGCGGTTGTAACAGCAGCCTCTGTAAGACAATCTAATGTTTGAGCCAACATCATTTTACCATTTATTTTAATAAGTGGCTTAGGAATGTTATCAGTTAGTGGGGCCATGCGCTTGCCGAGGCCAGCAGCAAGCACCATAGCTTGACTTGGTTTAAGTGGGTTTGGATCAAAAATTTCATTTCTTCTGTTTGGAATTTCCTTGTCCAACCAGATTTTCAGTTCACTCAAAGCAGGATGCTTAAGACAGCGCTCAAGAAGTCCCCAAACTCGTGGAATTAGCTTTATATAATGATTTTTACCATCTCGGAGGTAAAGCCTAGCAAAAATGCCAATTATTTTCATATTTCTTTGCGCGCCAAGAATGGTGTAATGTTCTTTAAACTCTGCAATGTCTTTATCAATTTTATTACAAAAATATTCAACCATTTCCAATTCAATATCAGGACATACATCACGCCTAGCATCTTGCAGTAACGAAACTAAATCATAAGCACTATTACCAATAACAGCATCTTGAAAGTCAATCAGGCCTAAGCTTCCATTTTCATTTTCTAGCAAATTTTCTGCGTGATAGTCACGAAGCGTGAGGCAGTCTCTGGCACCGGCGACAGCAGTTAGCACCTTACTACAAATTTGAATAAATTCCTCTCTTTTAGAAAATGTTAGACGTTTGTTGGTATTTGCCGGATAATACCAGTCGGCAATTAACAGTGCCTCGCTTAGCAGCATCTCCATGTCATATACTTGTAAACAATGCGTACCTTCGCCATAAGATAGATGATAAGTTAAAGGTGCATTATTTATTTTTACAAGTTCATCAACTGCTTTTTGATAAAGTAGCTTTTCTTTATTAGGTTCCCGATCAAGAACTCTTTTGAGAAGATCATCACCTAAGTCTTCAAGAAGAAGCAGACCAGCCTCATAATCCCGTGCATATACCTTTGGCGCCCCAAGGCCTATACTGCGAAGATGTTCCGCTAAAGCAACAAATGGGCGCGTGTTTTCAAAATCAGGTGGCGCATCCATAAGAATAGCAACTTGCTTACCCTTGTTAATGCGATCATACCGTCTAAATGATGCATCACCCGCAAGTGACTTAATTTTTGCCGTTCCCCAACCTGCACTAATTAAAAAACTCTTTATTTCATTTGCTCTGGACATTTTAGACATTAAGTCTCTCTATACGTTGTTCCCAATTGGAACTACCTTTAAATGAAATATATCTTGAATCTTCTATATCACCCTGAAAAAGTGATATTTTAAGATGCTCTAATGGCAAATAATTTCCCATACGATCTGGCCACTCAATTAGGGTTATAGCAGTATCAAAACCCACTTCAACACCAAGTTCAATAACATCCTCAGCGCTTTCAAGTCGGAATAGGTCCATGTGCCATACTGGAGGTATCAAAGGGTCGTCCAGGCCTGGTTCATAAGTTTGAACAAGATTAAATGTAGGACTGGGAACATCTTCATTATAGCCTAATGAATGAATAATAGCGCGACAAAATTCAGTCTTCCCGGAACCTAACTTACCTTCAAAAGTTAGAACATCTCCAGTTTTTAATAGTTCTGACAGTTGGCCAGCTAATAAACGACTTTTTGTTAAGTTTTTAAGATAAAATTTTTTCACGTTCTTCCTGATCAATTTTTAAGAGTGGGTGAGTAAACAAATTTTTTATGCGGTATAATTTACAGACTCAAGAATTTTTACTCAATAAAGTAAAACCCATAACTCTTTTTTCCAAAGTTACTTTAAACACACACCATTATTTAATTAAAGAGTTTTTAAACAAAAGAAAAGCCCGTTAATGATCAAGTAATCATTAACGGGCTTAAAAATAAAGTCTACTCTTAACTAATAACGATAATGGTCTGGTTTAAAGGGACCACTTTCTGGAACCCCAATGTATTCTGCCTGTTCCTTATTGAGTTTAGTTAAATCTACACCAAGTCTATCTAAATGCAATAATGCAACCTTTTCATCAAGATGTTTTGGGAGAACATAAACCTTATTCTCATAATTATTACTATTATTGAAAAGCTCCATTTGCGCTAGTACTTGGTTTGAGAAAGAAGCACTCATCACAAAACTTGGGTGGCCAGTTCCACAGCCAAGATTAACTAGGCGACCTTTGGCAAGAATAATAAGGCGTTTCCCATCTGGAAAAATAACTTCGTCTACTTGTGGCTTCACTTCTTCCCATTTGTAATTTTGAAGAGCATCAATTTGAATTTCTGAATCAAAATGACCAATATTGCATACAATAGCTCGATCTTTCATTTCTCTCATATGATCAATTGTAATAATGTCAAAATTTCCAGTACAAGTAACAAATAAATCGCCTTTTGCTGCAGCAGATTCCATGGTCACCACTTCATAACCCTCCATTGAGGCCTGAAGAGCACAAATAGGATCTATTTCAGTAACTAAAACGCGTGCTCCTTGGCTTCTCAATGATGCTGCCGAACCTTTACCCACATCACCAAACCCTGCCACAACACACACCTTACCAGCAATCATTACATCTGTGGCGCGTTTTATACCGTCAATCAAACTTTCACGACAACCGTAAAGATTATCAAATTTTGATTTAGTAACACTATCGTTAACGTTAATTGCGGGTACAGTTAGGCGACCATCTTTTTCCATCTGATAAAGTCGGAGTACCCCGGTTGTTGTTTCTTCCGAAATACCACGAATATCTTTAAGTAGCTCAGGATAATCATCATATATCATAGCAGTAAGGTCACCGCCATCATCAAGGATAACATTAGGGCGCCAACCATTTGGACCTATAATAGTTTCCCTTATACACCAGTTAAACTCTTCTTCGGTGAGACCCTTCCAAGCAAAAACAGGGATGGACACATCAGCCATAGCCGCTGCGGCATGGTCCTGTGTAGAAAAAATATTACAAGATGACCAGCGAACTTCAGCGCCAAGAGCGATTAGAGTTTCAATTAAAACCGCCGTTTGAATTGTCATGTGAAGACAACCCGCTATGCGAGCACCCTTCAGAGGTTTCTCTTTACCAAATTCATCACGAAGTGCCATGAGACCCGGCATTTCAGTTTCAGCAATATTGATTTCACGTCGACCCCATCCAGCGCCATTAATATCAGCAATTTTATAGTCAGCAAAATTAGTCATCAGAACAATTTCTTTCTAAATAGATTAGTAATTATAAAAAAAATTTATACCCGTTTAAAACAATATTGGCAACAATAAAGAAATCTTTATATATCTATATATAAAAAAATATTAGCAACATAATATTAATTTTATATTAATTTTTTTCGTTGAATTTATCCTCAACAAGTAAAATAAGAGCACTTAATAGGGCAGTTTTTTGTGCACCCTCTACCTTTAAAAGAATTTCATCACCCAATCCCGCAGCAAGCATCATAAGTCCCATGATTGAGGTCCCACAAACAGTAGATCCATCCTTTGAAACAGTTACTTTTGCATTAAATTTAATTGCAGTGGCTACAAATTTAGCAGAGGCGCGTGCATGCAGGCCCCTTTGATTTTTAATTTTTAATTTACATTGATTTTTATTATCTTTAGAACTCATTCGCATCGCCAGAGAGAATATGTGAGGCGACATTAATATATTTTCGCCCTGATTTCTGAGCTTCAATGACTGCCTCCTCTAAAGTACAATCAGTATTCCTGACACTGGCAATCTTAATAAGCATAGGCAGATTGATACCAGCAATAACTTCAATATTTTTATTATTCATAACGGAAATAGCTAAATTAGATGGTGTGCCACCGAACATATCTGTAAGTAAAATAACCCCATCACCCTCGTCAACAAGAGTAACAGCCTGAAGTATATCCTTACGTCGTTGGTCCATATCATCATCTGGCCCGATTGAAATAGCTTGTAATGCGGATTGCGGGCCAACAACATGCTCCATTGCGGCTATAAATTCCTCCGCAAGCCTTCCGTGTGTAACAACAATCATCCCAATCATGGCTGCTCCTTTAATTTAATTAAAACTCCAATTATCAGTATTTCTCAAAAAAATTAATTTTATATAGATAATTTTCATCTTGATAGTTTACTTAAAAATATTTTTTCTTAAAAAAGTAAGCTTTAAATTATACTGTAAGTCAACGCTATTTTTATAAAGATCTTAAAATTAATTTTATTTTTGCAATAGCAGAAACAGAGAAAGCATTAAAATTGTAGAGTGGTATTGTTGCCTCATCTATACTAAATTTTTTTTGTTCAGGTAAACGCTCAATTTTTTCGTCAGAAACAAGCGTGAGCGCCAACGACAAGGTCGATATTTTCAAGTAGCTAAGCTTTATTATGCCTACACCCCGCACTTCTATCATTCCCTCAATATTTGGTGAGGGGAATGCGTATAAAACATCTCCTTCATTGGTTATTTCAACACAGTCATCAGATACTAATTTTCCGCCTGCATCAATTAACCTTAATGCTAGGTCTGACTTTCCCGAACCCGAAGGGCCAAAAATCACGATACCCTTACCATCAATTTCAACACACGAAGCATGATGTAATGACATTATGCCTACCCCCCGTAATCGCCGGTTAAAGGAAGAAGAACAACGAAGCGGGCGCCAATTATATTATTAGATTTATTATATCTGTTTGCAGCGTAGATTTCACCACCATGCGCATTCACCACTTGCTTACAAATATTGAGCCCAAGCCCTGAATGCTTCCCAAAGGCTTCTCCTTTTGGACGTTCTGAGTAAAAACGGTCAAAAATATTTACAAGTTTATTTTCAGGAATACCAATTCCTTCGTCTTCGACTACAATTTCTACCATATTATTTTGACGTTTCATTTTTATCCAAATTTTACCATTTATTTTAGAAAACGAAATAGCATTATCAATAAGGTTTCTAATCACTTGGCTAAGCTGACCGTCAAGTCCCCTCACAAAATATGGTGAGATATTCCCATTTTTGAGTTTAAATCGTCGCTTTTTAAATTCCATAATAATGTTTGGTATATTATTTTTCTGAGTGGACAGATAAATATTAACCATAGTCTGGAGAAGCATCGTCAGGTTCACTTGTTTCATCTTTGCATGTGACATTTCTGCATCAAGTCGTGAAATATCAGAAATATCAGAAATCAATCGATCAAGTCTTTTAACATCCTGACCAATAATAGCTTTGAGTTTTTTAGTATCTTCTTCCGTTTTTGCATAATCCATAGTTTCAATAGCACTACGCATGCTAGTGATCGGATTTTTGAGTTCATGGGAAACATCCGCAGCGAAGTTAGCAACTGCGTCAATTTGTTTCTCAAGTACCATAGTCATATCCCTGAAAGATCTTGATAAATCTCCTATCTCATCATTTCTAAAAGATAAATCTGGAATATTTGATTTTCCACCCAAACTAATAGTATCCGCTGAACGTGCTAGCCTAAGAATGGGCCGCACGATTGTTTTGGCTAGGAATAATGAGACGAGTAAAGTGATTATCAAAGATGCACAAAAAAATTGAATAATAGTCATGCGTACGTTCTGAACTGCGTCATAGACATCCCCCGTATCGGTAGAAACCATTAAAGCACCCAATACTCGGCGAAACCGTTGAATTGGTACCGCAACAGTTATTATATCTAAATCTTCATCTAACCGTCTTATACGACTACTGATTTCACCATCAATTGCCTCAAGTACCTCAGGGTAATCAGTAGCCATTTCATTTTCCACCTCATAATACTTCTCAAGAGCATCCCTTTTTTGAATTTTATCAAGTAATATTCTGACTTTACCACTTGCAAGCTCCCAGATATTATCGACACCAAGTTGTTTTGACATTATGTCCTTAACTTCCACCCGATTAATATCAAAGTCACGACTATCTATAAGAAGTTCGTTATTTAAGTCAAAGTATCTAGTTCGTATATTAGTTACGCCAACAAGGCGGGTTAGGATATTTTTTGCTGGTTCAATTAATAAAATTGTCGCGTCTGGGTTTTCAGTAGCGGACTCTCCGAGTGCTCCAGCCAT
>JABGYD010000033.1 GCA_018675425.1 Kordiimonadaceae bacterium | reverse complement strand
TAAAATATCATTATAATTAGGTAGGTTTTTACTTGTCATAGTTTATAATTTTTCTTGTAACTAAATTAGATAGGACCAACAGATAACAAGATTTCTGATGGTTTTACAATGGTAAAATTATTCCATAAGAAATTTAATCATCAACTTCAATTTTTAAATATAATAACAAAAGGTATCCCGCATCGCCAGCACTCATAAATAATTATAGATGCTTAACATAAAACTGGGTATTATTTGGTCGGGAAGCTAAATTAAAATTCTATTACCCTTAATCTTAACCTTCGGAAATTACTTCACAGATCAAATAGAGTTATTCGGAACAAGCTAGCTCTTTAGATAAAGTGTCGGGTCAACAGCTCGAGACCCTTTACGCATTTCAAAATGCAGTTGTGGGCTATCAACACGACCTGTGCTGCCAACTTCTGCCACTGCTTGACCTCGCGCAACCTGTTGACCTTTACGAACCAAAATTTTATCATTGTGTGCATAAGCGGTAACCCAACCATTTTGATGCTTAATAAGGACAAGGTTTCCATAACCCTGTAATTTATTACTTGCATGAACCACAACACCACTTTCTGAAGCTTGAACTGTTGCACCTAGACGCGCACGAATATTTACTCCATCATTGTGGTACCCTGCTTTTTTTGGGCCATAACCTGAAATTACACTACCCCGAACTGGCCACATAAATCCCTTGCCGGCGCTTCTTGCCGGTGGGGTAACAACTGCTGTAGGAGCAGAACCCTTTCTTCTTCCAGGTATCTTAAGTAACTGCCCTGCCACTAGTAAATAAGGTTGTTTAAGACCATTAACACTTGTTAGGTCATTCATTAAAATACCATTAGCACGCGATATGCCATAAACCGTATCACCACGTTTGGTGGTATAGACAAATCCTTTAGGAATATTTAGGCTTTGACCAGATTTAAGAATATATGGTGGTTTAAGACTGTTCCTAGTGATTACTTCACGTACAGTAACTCCATAGCGACGAGAAATAGCAAATACAGTATCACCCCTGCTAACCAAAACCTTAGATATATATTTTGCAACCAACTCAGAAGTTTTGGGAGGTGTCGGTTTATTGCGAACTAAATAATTGCCCTTTGTTTTTAAAGGCTTTTTGTTTACATGAGAATAAGGGTATGGGCCCTCATTATTATAGCCAAGTGAACAAGCACTCACAGCAAGTAAAACAAAAGCTAGAGCCAAAAGATATTTTATTTTTATCAAAAAGGTCATAGATAATTTATAGCAGCGTTTAGGATGAATGCACAATACCCGATAGTAGAGGAACAAATTTAACTGGAACACAAGTTTTAAAATCAAACTCACCGCCTCGTCGAGTAACCCTTACAATATGTTGAGTTTCTCCCTGTATACCGATAGGTATCACCATAATACCTTCATCTTTTAGTTGGCTCAAAAGTTTTTGAGGAATATCTTCTGCAGCAGCAGTAACAATAATTCGATCAAAAGGTTCCTGCTCTTTCCAACCTTTAATTCCATTTCCAAATAATGTTATAATATTAAATAGTCGAAATTTTTTAAAAATTTCCTCAGCCGCAGTATAAAGAGGTAAATGACGTTCAATGGTAAAAAGTCGTTTACAGAGTTTTGCGAGGATCACCGCCTGATAGCCTGACCCAGTACCTATCTCAAGTACTTTATGACTTTTATTAACCTTAAGTTCTTGGGTCATGTAAGCAACAATATAAGGCTGACTAATCGTTTGCTCACATTCAATTGGAAGGGCTGCATTTTCATAGGCCTGATTACGAAGGTATTTAGGAATAAAGTCCTCACGGGCTATAGAAAAAATAGTTGAGAGTAAGGTTTCATCAACTATACCTAAAACTCTTAATTTTTCAATGAGCTCATTTTTTTTAGATACTAAACTTCCATTCATGTAAATTATCGAACTTCCTCAAGTGGCTTTAATAACCTCTTGTCCATGCATATATGATATTAATACCTCAGGTACGACTATGGAACCATCTGCCTGCTGAAAATTTTCTAAAACGGCCACGAGAGTACGCCCAACCGCTAGACCTGAACCATTTAAAGTATGCACAAATTGGGTTTTATTATTATTTTTTGGGCGCGAACGCGCCTTCATGCGACGCGCCTGAAAGTCACCTGTATTGGAACAGCTGGAAATTTCACGGAAAGCATTTTGGCCAGGAAGCCAAACCTCTAAATCATAGGTTTTTCGGGCAGCGAAACCCATATCCCCGGCACATAACAAAACAGTCCGATGGGGAAGCTTTAGTCTTTTAAGAACTTCTTCTGCAATATTAGTCATGCGCTCTAGCTCAACTTCTGATTGCTCTGGAGTGGTAATACTTACCATTTCAACTTTTTGAAATTGATGAAGCCTAATCATTCCGCGAGTATCACGACCAGCAGATCCAGCTTCAGAACGGAAACAACTACTCAGACAGGTATACCTTAACGGTAGCTTTTCTTCTTCAACAATGCTTTCTCTAACCAAATTAGTAAGGGGCACTTCACCTGTTGGGATCAGATAATGATCAGAGGTAGTTTTAAAAAGATCTTCTTCAAATTTTGGTAGTTGGCTAGTACCAAAAAGCGCATGATTACGAACTAAGAGCGGCACCGACACCTCTTCATAACCAAATTCAGTAGTGTGCATATCAAGCATAAAGGCAGCCAATGCCCGCTCAAGCTTAGCAAGGTCCGAACGTAAAATTACAAACCTAGCGCCAGACATTTTTACTGCCCCATCAAAATCCATTTTACCCAGCTCTTCACCAAGGTCGAAATGTTGTTTTGGGATAAAATCGAATGCCGGTAACTCACCCCATTGACGTACAACTACATTATCCTCTTCACTATTTCCATTAGGGACATCATCATCAGGGATATTCTCAATCTTTGCGAGTTTATCGTTAAGTCTAATGCTAATTACTTTCACCTCATCCTCAAGCACTCTCATACGAGCTTTAATATCACCCACTTCATGAATAATTTTTGATGCATCTTGCCCCTTTGATTTAAATATTCCTATAGTTTTAGAGGCATCATTTCGTTGGGACTGGCAATCCTGAAGTTCAGTTTGTTTGGCTCTTAAGTCCTCATCTAATGCAATAAAATCAGCCGCTAAAGGCGTAAGGCCACGGCGCGCCCATGCGGCATCAAATGCTTTTGGATTTTCACGAATGGCTTTTATATCAAACATCTTCTTCAGGCTGCTTTATTGTAAATCTAATAATAATTATGGATATTTCATAGAGCAGCAATACCGGCACTGCAAGTCCGATTTGACTGATAGGATCTGGCGGGGTCATAAATGCTGCAAAGACAAAGGCTCCAACAATCATATATTTTCTTTTTTTTGCTAGGCCATCTGCGGTGACAAAACCAACCCGCGCGAGTAACAACAGAAGTACTGGTAGTTGAAAACTGAGTGCAAAGGCAAACATTAATAAAATGGTTAGTGAGAGATATTCCTTAACAGCAGGCAGCGATTCAATCTGTAATTGCGCGGCATTTCCTAGCTCTTTTGACATTTCCGCTGCCACACCGACCTCATAAGAAATAAAGAAATTCCACGCATTAGGAATAACTAAATAATAAGCTAGGGATGCACCCATTACGAACAAAACTGGCGTACCAGCTAGAAATGGCAAAAATGCGTTTTTTTCATTCTTATAAAGCCCCGGCGCAACAAACTTCCATATTTGCATTGATAGCATTGGAAAAGTAACTGCTAAAGCTACATAAAAACTCAGCCTAATATTTACAAAGAACATCTCCTGAAGACCTGTAAATATCATATTTGGCTCTTTTCCATTTTTTAATGCTACATCAACAAAAGGTTGAGCCAAAAATGTATAAATATCGCTAGCAAAATACATGCATATAAAAAAGGCAACCAGAATATAACCAACACACCACATGAGCCTAGTCCGAAGTTCAATAAGGTGATCAAGAAGAGGTGCGGAGCTCTCTTCTATTCCATCTTCTGTACCCTTTTCACCTTTGATGGGATCACTCATCTTTAACACTCTTCGACTTTTTATTTTTTTTCGTGGAAACTTTTAATGAGCGCTTCTTATTAGTAGCTTTTATAGGTAGTTTACCTTTTACCTTTGCTGCTGTTTTGCTTGATTTCTTCGAGACGACCTCAATATTGTCCCCATCGCCTTGAGTTGGTTTTTTATTGAAGGTTTTACCTTGATTGACTTTGTCGTCACCAGTCTTAATATCCGGTTTCGATGGGGCATCATAGCCCCCATCCTCGTAATCAAAAGCATCATAATCAAATTCTTCATAATCTGAAAATTCACCTGACTGATCAACATCTGGTAATGTCTTCTTACTCGCATCATCAAGGGATATATTACCGGCTTCATTGAGTTTACGCGTTACCTCATCAAGCTCCACCTCATCAGCCATTTTTTTAACGCCATCCTGAAACTCTCTACCCATTTCACGCACTTTACGAAGCATATTCATGCCGCCACGAATAACTTTGGGTAGGTCTTTCGGACCAACAAAAATGATACCAAGAACTGCGACGATAAATAGTTCCGGAAATCCAATATCAAACATTTATGCTTCTGACCTTAAATTATAAAAGAATTAATCCGCTTTTTTTGAAGTTTTCTTTTTGCCTTTAGAAGCAACAGCGTCAGACTTTTGTTCAAGATTTATTTGATCAACAGTTTCAGTAGGCTCATCATCATCAGCAATGCCTTTTTTAAAGCTTTTAATACCTTGAGCAACATCACTCATTAAGCCAGAAATTTTTCCTCTTCCAAATAAAAGAACCACAACAACAACAATTATTACTAGTTGTGGAATGCCAACATTTCCCATTATATTTTCCTTTAAAATTACTAGTTAACCTGTACACCGCACAGAAAATTTTTCATGCAAAAGATCAACGATCTTAGTCAAGAAATCAACAGAATTATAATAAAATCAGACGATCGCCTGATCCTCAGAACTAATTTCTTCATCATTTATAGGCAGGTCGGGTTGCTCTTCATCCGGTTCATCATCATCTAAAAGGTTAAGTCTGGAGGTATTAACATTATCCAGAAATCCCGCTGCTTTAAGTTCCGAAAGGCCTGGTAAATCTTTTACATTATTTAACCCAAAGTGTACAAGAAAATCTTCTGTTGTTCCGTAAGTCATTGGTCTGCCTGGTGTTCTTCGCCTTGAAAGGGACCGGACCCAAACGGCTTCCATAAGTACATCTAGTGTTCCTTTACTCACACTAACGCCACGAATTTCTTCAATTTCTGCACGGGTTACCGGTTGATGATACGCTATAATTGCAAGTGTCTCTATTGCAGCCCTCGATAATTTTCGTTCCTTTTCTTCTTCTTTTCTAAGCAAAAAGGCCAAGTCAGCAGCAGTTTGAAACATCCACTTTCCAGCAACTTCTACCAAGTTTACCCCACAATTTTGATATTTTATTTGCAATTCTTGAAGAATCGCTTCGATGTCACTTCCCTCGGGAACCTGTTCTGCGAGAGCGATAGAAGATAGAGGCCTATCAGACGCAAATAAAAGTGCCTCACATATTCTCATCTGTTCATAATTATCCATTATCATCTTCCTTCGTATAGTTCTGCTTGCGGCCACGAACAAATAAAGGGCCAAATATTTGTTTTTGCACTAGATCGGCTTTACCAACCTTGGCCATCTCAAGTGATGCGCTAAACATACTTGCTTTAATAGATTTAATAAGTTGCTGGTCTTCTATATCCGTTGGCATAAATTGCTCAAGGTTAGTCCAATCTAGAGCAAGCCCAAGCATATCAGAAAGTCTACTTATAGCTTGATCTAGTGTAAAAACATTACGTTTAAAAATGTGAATATCCGCAACAGCTTCACGCGTTTTATGTTCTGCATAAGCTTTTAGGAGGTCGTACATACTTAAATCATAAGTATGGTGACGTGTGACAACAACAGCCTCTGGTGTGCCCCGGACAAACATATCACGGCCTATCTGGTTTCTTGACATAAGGATAGCTGCTCGCTCACGGATCGCATTTAATCGTTCAAGCTGATAAGTCAATCGTGCAGCTAATTCTTCTGCTGAAATTTCATCTTCGTTCTCTTCTTCCGGCAGTAATAGTCGTGATTTAAGATATGCAAGCCACGCAGCCATCACCAAATAATCCGCGGCTAGCTCTAGACGAAGTGCCGTAGCCTGAGTTACAAATCTAAGATATTGCTTGACAAGGTCAAGAATAGATATTTGTTTTAAATCAACTTTTTGGGTGCGAGATAAGGTCAGCAAGACATCAAGTGGTCCCTCGAACCCATCGATATCAACGATAAGACGTTCTTCTTTATCAAGGTCATCCATCTTGGTGATGCGAGGGTCAGGCATCTCAAATTCTTCTATCTTATTTTCTAAACCTTTTTTCATTAAAATAATCTCGTCAATTGATCCGCCATAGACATTAGAGCATTAACTGGTGGACTGATAATATATTGAAAAACATTTAAGTTTAAGCCAAAATAACTTCCTCCCACAGGGATAATAAAAATAATAGCTATAATAATTAACATACCATATGGCTCAAGCCGACTAATTGACCGCGACAAAAATGGTGGTAGTATTCCAACAGCAACACGTCCACCATCAAGGGGGGGAATTGGTAACATATTAAAAATTGCAAGTATTGCATTGATATATACCATATAATATAGATTAAGTCCTGCCCACTCCTGAGAAAAAGTAGGCATATAACTTAAGAAATTCATTAATATTGCAGCTAAAATAATCAATATTAAATTCGCACCCGGGCCAGCTATTGCCACTAAAACCATATCACGCCGCGGACTATTCAAAGCATTGAAATTTACAGGTATAGGTTTTGCATAGCCAAACAAGAACCCTGATCCAGAAAAAATTAATATCCCAGGGAGAAGCAATGTTCCAAAAAGGTCAATATGGACAAGTGGATTAAAACTTACTCTTCCCAGAGCCTTAGCAGTATCATCTCCAAGCTTCCAGGCAGTCCAACCGTGTGCAGCTTCATGCAGAGTGATTGCAAATAATAATGGTATAGCCATAACTGTTATATTTTGAATAATTTCAGACATTTTTATTCATATCCTTTAACAGTCTCTAATAGCCAGTGGTATAATTTATTTTCATCAACATCCACTGACTTAACTTTCTGGTTGAAAAAATAATTAAGTCTGTTTTCACGCTCCAAAAGCTTATCCGCCGTCGCCTCAAGGACAGCACGTCGTTCTAATATGTCGCCGTTGCAGTGCACTGCTAGGTCGCACCCCGCTGAAAGAGCATCTAGCGCGTTTTTCTCAGGTCTACCACTAAGGGCCTTCATAGATAAATCATCAGAAAATAAAACACCTTTAAAGCCTATTTTATCACGTATAATATCACTTATTACCGTCTTAGATAGGGTGGCACAATTAATTGGGTCAATAGCAGTATAGATTACATGGGCCGTCATCGCACATGGCAAGTAGCTTAAGTATGAAAAAGGAATAAAGTCGGTCTTTCTAAGATCATTTAGGGATGCTCTTACTACGGGTAATTCTTTATGACTATCAACATCGGCACGGCCATGTCCAGGAAGATGCTTAATCATTGGAATAATACCGCCATTAATTGTACCCTGCGCCGCTGACTGCGCAAGCACGGATACCTTATTAGGGCAATCGCCGTAGGCCCGATCCCCGATCACTTTATCTGCACCAGAATGGAGCAAATCTGCAACAGGGTAACAATTGACTGAAATACCCACTTTTGATAGTTCACCAGCCATTAGTTGTGCTTGAACTTGGACTGCTGACAAAGCAAGATCTGGATTAGTTTCATAAAGTTTTGAATACACCCCAGCCGAGGGATACACTGGCCAATTAGGCTGGCCTAGTCGTGCGACACGACCACCTTCTTGATCAATAAGTATTGGGGCATTATCAAAGCCTATTATTTCACGCATCTCAGAGGTAAGAGCTCTTATCTGCTCTGAATTTTCACAGTTTCGTTTAAAAAGAATGAACCCGTATGGGGGAAATTCGCTAAACAATGCTCTTTCTGCGGCACTTATTTCAAGGCCTTCTACATCTGAAATAACTGGATGATACATCTATTTTGACACCACTATACAAACTTGATTTTTTTTCACTAATGAGGCACATAAATTTTCAGCTACTTCACGACTAGCAATCATGCCGCCACGTACTCTGTAAAGTACTCCTTTTTCTCCTACCTCCATTCTCATATAAGTAGGGGAAAGGCCTGCTAGTTCTTTATCATTCTTCTTTTTGGCTTCGGCCCAAAATTCTTCGGCCTTATTCTTTTCTGAAAAAGCGCCTATTTGTATCATAAAATCATTTAAATTTGTTTTTAAAGGTTGAAAATTTAATGAAGAATCTAAAACTGTATTATCATTTTCTATTGTACTATCTAATTTTTTTAAAGGCTCTTCATTCAAAATATTTGATTTAAAAGCAGGTCTTTTTAAAGGAATTTCGGCGCTAGAAGCTATAATATTATTTTCTTTCCTAGGAATATTATCAATTGTATCAAATACTTCTATATTCTGAAAACGAACTTCCTTCCCTCCTGGCTCTAATGGTTTTACTTTTATGACCAAATGATCCGCCCTCACCACCGGGACTAGACCTATATTAGAGGGTTCAGAAGTATAACTCACCCATATGAAACTTCCAAACCCACCAAGCACAAGCAATATAAGTGAATTTAGAGCGGCTCTTTTTTTAAAAGTTATATTTTTTTTTGAAAGTTCTTCCGGTACTGGACGTAACCAAGACGCTTTATCAGAGTTGTATTTATTCAACTTCTTTACCCCTTAATTAAGTTTTACATTTCAGTTACCGGTTCAACCCCCAGAATATTAAGACCAGCGGCAATTATATTTGAAAATGCAGTTATCATAGCTAGGCGGCTTAGCGTAACTTCTTTATTATCATCAATAATAAAGCGCAGATCAACCCTGTCATTACCTTTATTCCATAAAGCATGAAATTCGGAGGCTAATTCATAAAGATAATATGATATTCTATGCGGCTCATGTGCAAGGGCAGCACTTTCAACGATCCGAGGCCAATTAGTCATAGTTTTTATAAGTTGGAGCTCACTTTCATCAGTAAGAAGTGACAAATCTGCTTTTAAAATATCAATGTTTTCAAACGCACCGGCTGCTTTGCGAAGAACCGAACATACTCTTGCGTGGCTATACTGAACATAAAAAACTGGATTATCTTTTGATTGCTCCGTCACACGAGCAAAATCAAAATCAAGCGATGCGTCGTTTTTTCGAGTTAACATAATAAAGCGAACCACATCCTTGCCAACCTCTTCGACTACATCACGAAGTGTAACAAAGTTACCAGAACGTTTTGACATTTTAATTGGCTCACCGTCACGAAGTAATTTCACCATCTGACATAGGCGCACATCGAGTGTGGCCTTACCATCTGAAAGAGCAGTTAACGCCGACTGAACTCGCTTTATGTATCCACCATGATCCGCACCCCATATATCAATTTGGTTATCAAAACCACGGTCCATTTTATTTTTATGGTAAGCCACATCAGCGGCGAAATAAGTCCATGAACCGTCAGATTTCTTAAGTGCTCGGTCTACATCATCGCCAAAATTCGTTGACCTAAATAACGTTTGAGGACGTTCTTCCCAATCATCCGGCAACACTCCTTTTGGTGGTTTTAAAATACCTATGTAAATCAAATCTTTTTCTTTAAGTTGTTCAAGGCTTGCCTGAATACCACCATTTTCATGGAGTGATTTTTCGGAAAAAAAGACATCTTGTTTAATTCCGAGAGTTATTAAGTCCTCTCGCACCAATTCCATCATCTTACTTGATGCAAAACTACGTATTTCAAAAAGCCACTCGCTCTCAACTTTATCTTTAAATTTATTACCGTACTTTGCCGCAAGTGCTTCACCAACTGGGATCAAATATTCGCCGGGATAAAGACCTTCTGGAATTTCACCTACTATTTCCCCAAGTGCCTCTAAATACCTTAAATATGTGGAACGAGCTAGCACATCAATCTGGCCCCCAGCATCATTAATATAATATTCTCGGGTAACATCGTAGCCAATATAGTCCAGCAGAGTGGAAAGTGCATCGCCAAAAACGGCACCTCGACAATGACCTACATGAAGGGGTCCTGTCGGATTAGCTGATACATACTCAACATTAACCTTTTTAAGGGCGCCGTAGTTGCTCCTACCGTAGTCCAGGCCTTTAGAGAGGATAACTGCAGTCTGGTTTTGAATAAATGCATCTTTAAGGCGAATATTAATAAAGCCTGGTCCAGCAATTTCGATGGCTTTTACATTTTCATTCAAACGAAGGCAGGATGCTATCAATTCCGCAATATCACGAGGTGCCATTTTAGCTTGCTTAACTAAAACCATAGCCGCATTAGTAGCAATATCGCCGTGGCTCACGTCTCGCGGAGCCTCTGCGGTAATGTTACTAAGGTTCATTCCTGCGGGAAGTTTTCCTGCCTCACTCAAAGAAAAAATTGTGTCTCTGATATTTTTTTGAAAATCTTTAAATATATTCATAATTCAAACGTTGATGTATCAAATAGTCTTTTATGTTCAAGTAATGCAAACCTATCAGTCATCCCGGCAATAAAGTCAGCCACTAATCTAGCCCTTTCAATTTCTTCCTTACCTTCAATTGCTTGTCTCCAATCTGTTGGTAAACAATCTGGTTCATTCAAGTAAAGTGTAAAGAGCTTATTTACTACTCTGCGCGCCTTACTAGACATTCGGTTCACTTTGTAATGACGATACATATTCTTCATTAGAAAATTTTTCAATGTTTTATCATGATTTTTCATCTCTACAGAAAAACCAATGGTCATCTTTCCTGCATTTCGTATGTCGCTTACTGACGTTGGTTGGAGCCTCTTTAGATTATGCTGACTATTAATAATTACATCATTAATCATTTGACCTATAATTCTTCGTGTCACCTCATGCTGCTCGCGACTCGTATCTAATTTTCCATGTAATTCCTTAACCCTTAGGACATTAGCGTGGACCAATGGTACTTCTTCAAGCTGTTCAAAGCTAATAATACCTGCCCTGACACCATCAGCTACATCATGACTATTATACGCTATATCATCCGCAATTGCAGCCACCTGCGCTTCTGCGCTGGCATATGTATGAAGCTCAAGATTATGCGTGTCATTATATTCAGTAAAGTTCACGTGCAGGCCCGAGAATTTATCTTCTTTGCATAATGGTCCATTATGTTTTGCGAGTCCCTCCAATGTGTCCCATGTTAGATTAAGGCCAGAAAATCCCGCATATCTATTTTCAAGTTTTGTCACAACACGCAGTGACTGGGCATTATGATCAAACCCATTATAGGGTTTCATAGCAGCATCAAGAGCTTCCTCACCAGCATGGCCGAATGGAGGGTGACCAAAATCGTGGGCAAGCGCTAATGCTTCAGTGACATCTTCGTTGAGGCCTAAAGTTCTTGAAATACTTCGAGCGATTTGTGCCACCTCAATTGAATGAGTTAGTCGTGTACGATAATAGTCACCAACATGATGAACAAAAACCTGTGTTTTATGTTTCAAACGGCGAAATGCTCCCGAATGAATAATACGATCTCGGTCTCGTTGATAAACCGAGCGATTATTAGGACTTTTTTCATCGTGAAGACAGCCTCTGTTATGCTCAGGAAAAAGGGCATAGGGTGCGAATTGAGGAGTAGGGATAAAAATTTCAAAATCAGACATATATCATCCACATTTTTTATATAATAAATAATTAGGTTACATTACATCATAAGCATTAATTTTAAACTTTAAAAGTTTTCAAAAATATTAATTTTATTTTCATTTTTTTGTTGCTATTAATAATTATTATCATTAAACAATACCTATTACTATTGACAATTAGTTCATTTAACATACATATAAAGAAATTAAGTAATAATACTTAATGTCTCAGGAACACCATCATGACTAGCGAAAACTCACCTGTAAGCTTAAGCGCAAATGCTGCAAAACGCATTAATACACTCGTCAAAAGCCAAGGTAATGATAATCTAAAATTTCGTATAACTATCAATGGAGGCGGATGCAGTGGTTTTCAATACGATTTTTCCTTAGTTGAAGATAGTAAGGACGATGATCTGATAGTCGACCGTGACGGTGCCACGATGCTTGTTGATGGGCTATCAATAATGTATCTAATGGGTTCCGAAGTCGACTTCACCGAAGAACTAGCAGGTTCAATGTTTGTTGTAAAAAATCCGAACGCAACTGCCTCATGCGGCTGTGGCTCATCCTTCGCAGTATAATTTATGAAAATTGCTTCCTGGAACGTAAATTCGATCAAAGCGCGCCTTCCTCGAGTAACCGAATGGTTATCAGAATTCCAACCCGATGTAGTTCTTTTTCAAGAACTTAAATGTATAGACGATAATTTTCCTAGAATGGAAATTGAAGACCTTGGATATAACGTAGCAACTCACGGCCAAAAAACTTACAATGGGGTGGCTATTCTTTCCAAATACCCAATCGAAGATGTAATGGAAGGTCTGCCTGGGGATGATGATGATGAGCAGGCGAGATATTTGGAGGCAA
Organism: Kordiimonadaceae bacterium; assembly: GCA_018675425.1. GTDB lineage: Bacteria > Pseudomonadota > Alphaproteobacteria > Sphingomonadales > Emcibacteraceae > Pseudemcibacter. The sequence goes on along the minus strand of JABGYD010000033.1, from coordinate 26,891 downwards.
CAGTAAATAACGTTCGAGTAGCAAGTATTTATTTGCCAAATGGAAATCCTTTTCCAGGACCAAAATTTAATTACAAAATTGCCTGGATGGATAGACTAGTTGCCCGCGCCAAGGAACTTATAACACACGAGGAATATCTAGTGCTTGGTGGCGATTATAACGTCTGTCCCAAGGACGAAGACTGTTATGATACAAATCGTTTTGCAAACGATGCACTACTGCAACCAGAATCACGTGATCGCTATTTCACACTACTTAATTTGGGCCTTACCGATGCATTAAGAGTGTTTTATACCAGTGGTAACAATTATAGCTACTGGGATTATCAGGCCGGTGCATGGCAAAAAGATAATGGTGTACGAATTGACCATCTATTACTCAGTCCAACCGCTGCAGACAAACTTATTAAATGCGACATTGACCGTACACCGCGCTCAAAAGAAAGGCCGTCTGACCATACTCCGATCTGGTGTGAACTCGATGTTTAAAATACGCCTTAATTATTATTTCTATTCTTAACTCATATCTGCGATAACGCGTCTTAATAATTTAATAGTAGCGTGAATACCGTCATATTCACTTAAACTGTTTCCTTCATATTCGATCCCAAGGTAACCAGAATAACCACTATCAGCTACAATTCTTAGTAATCGGTCGTAATCAATATCTGGCTCATTTCCATTTTCATCAAAATTAAATGATTTTGCACTAACCGCTTTAGCGTAGGGCATTAGCTCCTCAACACCAAGGTACTTATCATATTCCTCGCTTTCACTGATTGTGAAGTTTCCAAAATCCGGAAGCGTTCCTAAACGTGGATGATTTGCAGTTTCCATGACCGATACCAGCCATTTTCCATTACTTGAAAGCCCCCCATGATTTTCAACAATAATATTGATATCAGCTTTATCTGCATATTCGGCGAGGCGCACAAGACCATCAACCGATAAATCACGCTGCTCCTCCCAAGTACCAATACTTTGAGCATTAACACGGATGGAATGACACCCAAGATATGCAGCTGCATCAACCCATTTATGATGCCTTTCAATAGTTAATAACCTTTCCTGCGCATCGGGGTGACCTAATGCGCCCTCCCAATCGCACATAATCAATAAATTTTTCACACCCTCGCCATCGGCTCTAGTCTTAAGGTCCAGTAAATACTTCTCGTCTCGCGCCCGATCAAAAAAGAAGGTATTTACATATTCTACAGCACTTACATTAAATTCTTTCCTAGCTATGCGGGGAAAATCTAAATTACTAAGATCCCCATTGAGATATAAATTCAAATCCTTTCGGTAAGCTCGACGCCTGGATGCCTCATTTTTAAAACTACCCGCACCTGAACCAAAGATATGTTTATGAATTGACCATTCAGCAAGTGATATTTGAAAATTTGGCTTATTCTTGTTTATTTTTTCTTTCGAACAACCACTAAATGAAAGAGACATTCCCAAACCTGCAATTACGAGACCTGATTTAGATATAATTTTTCTACGTGTGTAATTCTCATTCATTCATTTTCCCCAAACTTAATCGGTATTAATTTTAAATGGTGTAAAGACTGTCTTATTATCAAATATATCAACATTTTCAGCACGCTTTAGAAAATTCACAACCTTGTATGTTACGGGCGTTAGAATAGCTTCCCATCCTACTTTAATTACAAAGTTAGATAACATAACGGTAATAAGTATACTATTTTCCCAAATACCGTAAAAGGCTATAGGATAAAAAATTAAACTATCTGACCCTTGCCCTAAAATAGTTGACCCTATAGTGCGGGTCCAAAGATACCTTCCTTGAGTCCATATCTTCATTTTTGCCATAACATAGGCATTAATCATTTCACCAACCATAAAAGCTATTAATGAAGCTAATACAATACGAGGTACTTGTCCAAAAATTAGAGCATAAGCCTCCTGCCCTTCCCAGCCTGGTGCTGCTGGAAGTTTAACAATGATATAACTCATTAAACTAGCAAAAAAGACCCCTACAAAACCAACCCAGATCACTTTTCGAGCATGGGCATATCCATAAACTTCAGTAAGCACATCGCCAAAGACATAAGACAAAGGGAAAAAAAGAACCCCAGCACCATAAATAAATTCTTTACCAAAAAAGGTCGCAGTTGCAAGCTTAGCTGGTCCAATAATATTAGAGCAAATGAGAACCGTCACGAAGGCGGCCATCATTAGATCATAATATTTAAATTTTTGATTAGGGACTTTCAAATCAATAAGAACCTTGATCTTGTTATTTTAAAATCCAAGTTAATCTTAAAATAAACCTTTTTCAAACTAGCTTTCCCTATCATTAGAATGTTTTACTCAAGTGTAACATATGACATAATTTTTTATATAGAAAATTAGTATAATCGAGAGTAAGTAATTTACCGAAGGTTAATTTAGCTTCGGTAAATTAATACTATTTTAAAAATAATATAATATTATTGTTAAATTCATTACTCTATGTAAAATAATGTGATTACTCATTGGACATTTATTATATCGGATCAGTTTTTGAAATTATACAAAACTATGGATCATGAAACACTCGAACGTGAATATAGTCCCAGCAGCTGTATTGACGATATTATGGTCTATATTGAACAATATATTAATCAAAGTGCAACTGCCCGCGAGATACTAAAGGAACACATAAGGCCAAACGTTAAATATGGTCCAGAAACTCGATCGACTATGGATGTTTTCATTCCTGAGGGAAAAGGACCCTTTCCAGTTCATATTTTCATTCATGGCGGTTATTGGCAGGAGCTCTCTAAGAACGAAAGTTCATTTGCTGCACCAAATTTTCTCGATCATGGAATTATATTTATAGCTCTTGATTATACTCTTGCTCCCGAAGCAAATATGTCAAAAATTATTGATCAAACTCGCAGGGGAGTTATTTCTATCCTAAAAAATGCCCTCAATTATAATGGTGATCCAAATAATGTCACCGTTTCTGGAAGTTCTGCAGGAGGACATCTTGTTGCAGAAGTGCTAAGTATGAAATGGGAAAAATATGGCTATAAAAATTGTCCCTTAAAAGGAGCATTGGCAATTAGTGGTATTTTTGATCTTGAACCACTAATAAAGACATATATAAATAAACCTCTAAAATTAACCCTCAAGGACACTCAAGTATTAAGTCCAATTAACCACATACCAAAAGAATGTTGCCCAGTTGTTTTAACTTATGGCGAAAATGAAACCTCAGAATTTAAAAGACAAACACACGAATATATGGATGCCTTCCTGCGTGCAGGGCTCGGATGTCGGTATCTCGATATGCCGTCAGTTAACCATTTTAATATCGTACTTGACCTTAACAAAAAGGACAGTCCATTATTTCAGACTGTTCTTAATCAGGTTCTAGCTTAAATTGTTATGTTAACATTTTTAATTTTTTATATAGAAAAAGCTGCCAAAAAATTTTTCAGGTCGTAAAAAAGACCTGCGCATTTTAAGCTACTATTTTTATTTTAAACTAATAGTTTATCCATTATTTCCTGATAAACATCTGGTGTATCAACATCATTAAAAATAGCATCCGTGCCAAGATCAACTTTTATAACATCCTTTGAATATTTTTGCAGAAGCTTACGTGCCCCTCTGTCGCCAGTAAGGTCTTCAAATAAATGAAAATATTTTTTTGAAAAAACAAGGGGGTTTCCAACTTTACCATTTGACATTGGCACAATAATTTTGCGTTTCTCAAACGATGCTAACAACTGGTTATAATGATGTGACGTTATATAAGGCATGTCAGCTAGGCAGACCATTACCCCGTCTGCAGTATTAGGTAGTGCAGAAATTCCAGCTTTTAATGATGAACTAAGCCCATCTTTATAATCTATATTATGTGTAAATTCGACTTTTTGATTTATGCTTTTTGTCACCGCATCAAAATCATTCCCAGTGACAACTATAATATTTGATACCCTACTTCCAACTAGTTGATCAATCACATGGCTCACCATAGCTTGGTTATGGAATGTCAGCAGCAGCTTGTTTTGATCTCCCATACGACTTGAGCAACCTGCAGCAAGAACAATGGCTGAAATTTTATCACTCAAGCGATACCCTTTATATTTTCAGCACGACGAGTGGCAACAAGCTCAGATAAAATAGAAAGGGCAATTTCTGCTGGTTCTAAAGCACCAATATCGAGGCCAGCGGGTCCATGGATGCGAGCGATTTCGTCCTCTGAAAAACCTTTTTCCTTCAGTCTTTTTTTTCGTTCTTTTTGAGTTTTAAGACTTCCTAATGCGGCAATATAGAAAGCCTCCGATCGTACAGCTATTTCAAGAGCAGAATCATCCAACTTAGGGTCATGGCTTAAAGTGACAATAGCTGTGCTTGCATTGATACCGATTTTCTTCAGGGCCTCATCAGGCCAACTAGTGATAAAATCAATATCAGGAAAGCGTTCTTCTGATGCATAAGCGGTTCGCGGGTCAACTAATATAACATCAATATCAAGCGTTTTTGCCATACTAACAAGTCCCTGCGAAATATGTACCGCACCCACCACGATCATCTTGAGGGCCGGCTTGTATTCATGGGTAAAAAAATTTCCATCTATCATTTTTGTCTCAGAGTGCAGCTTTTTTATTGTATTTGCATCATTATCCAAAAGATAAGAAACCTTTTCCGCTATATTTATTAATGGTTCTACAAGAATATGAACTTCACCTCCACAACTCAGGCCTACTTCCCATGCCTGATCAGTTGCAACTTCAAATTGAAGTAATTCTCCTTTTTTCGTATTGATACAATCACGAGCAGCGGTCACAACAACACCGTCAACACAGCCACCAGAAACAGAACCTTCCATATGACCATCTGCGTCAATTACCAAGTGACTGCCAACCGGACGCGGTGACGAGCCCCAGGTTTTAACAACCGTCGCTAGCGCCATCTTTCGTCCTTCGCCATCCCACTCACGAATGGTTTGCCATATATTTTTCCAGTCAGTACTCATGGCAAGAACAGTAACAAAAAGAAATCTATAAATCACTCATTAATATTAAACTTTTTAAATATCAAAATTTATAACAAGACATTGCCATGTAAGATTAATTATAGTTATATTGATAAAAATAACTTAAGGTCATACGCATGGATCCGTTTACACAAGGTTTGCTCGGCGCTGCCTTTTCCCAAAGTTTTGCAAGTAAGAAAAAAATACCCTTAGCATGTCTTTCTGGAACATTAGGTGGTTTAGCACCAGACCTTGACATACTAATAGTGTCTGCGACAGATCCACTCTTAGGTATTGAATTTCATCGTCATTTTACTCACTCTATTTGGTTCATACCTATAGGTGGATTTCTCGTTGCTGTCGCTCTATGGTTTATAATTAATAAATTATTAAAAATAAACGAATGGAAATTTAAAACACTTTATATTTTCACTACACTTGGCTACGCAACCCATGCTATTCTTGATGCTTGCACTAGTTATGGTACACGATTATTTTGGCCTTTTTCAAATACTCGAGTGGCATGGGATACGATAGCTGTAATTGATCCAATTCCGACTTTAGCCCTTTTTATATTTGTGGTTCTTAGTTACCGTTTACTTTCTGTAAAAATGGCGCGTCTTGGAATAGTTTTTATGATTGGTTATTTATTACTAGGTTTTATTCAAAACCAACGAGTTGCCTTAGCAATAAAAGAAATATCATCATTACGCGGCCATGAAATAGAGAGCTTAAAACTGAACCCCACTTTAGGTAATTTAATTGTTTGGCGGGCCATCTATAGGCACAACGGGCGCTATTTTGTAGATGGCGTAATAGCTCAACCTTTTATAAAACCTAAAATAATCAGTGGTACATCAGTAGCCACCATAGATCCTGAAAAAATATGTCCACAATTAGATAAATACAGTACGCAGAGAGAAGATATTCGACGTTTTAATTATTTCGCACAGGGATATTTATTTGAATATCAGGGGACTATTTCTGACCTACGATACGGCACAGAACCCCATAAGGTTCAACCTATCTGGGGTATAAAAATTAAGCCTAAAACACCTGATGCACATGCTGAATATCTTGGGTTTTCTCGTCCAAATGGCCGAGCTTTTGGTGTATTATGGTCGATGCTGAATGGAAGTTATGTAACGAACCAAGAAGACTTAAAATAGTCAACTAACCACGCATATTTCCTAAGCGCAAGCGAAGAGCATTTAACTTGATGAAACCTTCTGCATCGCGTTGATCATATACATCGTCGTCCTCAAAAGTAACATGTTCCATGGAATAAAGCGATTTTGGTGATTTTCTGCCCACGAGAGTAGCACTTCCTTTATAAAGCTTGAGACGAACAGTGCCATAAACATTTTCCTGTGATTTATCAATCAAAGCTTGCATCATTTCACGTTCCGGGGAGTACCATAGCCCATTATAAATTGTTTCGGCATATTTTGGCATAATTTCATCCTTTAAATGCATTGCTCCACTATCAATCGTGATACTTTCCATACCACGATGAGCAACCATGAGAATAGTACCGCCCGGTGTTTCATAAATGCCACGCGACTTCATTCCAATGTAGCGATTTTCAAGCAAATCAAGACGGCCAATTCCATTTTTACGGCCAAACCAATTAAGTTTAGTAAGAATATTAGCTGGGCTCATAAATACCCCATCAACTGCAACTGGGTCACCTTTTTCGAATTTAATTTCTATATATGTTGGTTTGTCTGGCGCACTTTCTGGTGAATTAATAAGTTCATAGACATATTCTGGACTTTCTGTCCAAGGATTTTCAAGAAGTTTGCCTTCACTAGACGTATGTAAAAGATTTTTATCGCATGAAAATGGAGCTTCACCGCGACTATCTTTTGCAATTTCAATTTTATGGCTCTCTGCGTATTTGATTAGTTTATCACGACTATTTAGGTTCCACTCGCGCCACGGAGCGATAACTTTGATATCTGGGTTAAGTGCATAATAACCAAGTTCAAATCGAATTTGGTCATTTCCTTTCCCAGTTGCACCGTGACATACTGCTTCTGCTCCCACTTGTTTAGCAATTTCAATTTGTCGTTTAGCAATAAGTGGACGTGCAATTGCAGTACCTAAAAGATAAGTACCTTCATAAAGGGCATTTGCACGAAACATAGGAAAAACAAAATCACGAATAAACTCTTCACGAAGATCATCAATAAAAATTTCTTTCACACCTAACATTTCGGCCTTTTTACGAGCCGGACCCAACTCTTCACCCTGACCAAGATCGGCAGTAAATGTGACCACTTCACATTCATATTCATCCACTAACCACTTGAGAATAACAGAGGTATCTAAGCCTCCAGAATAAGCAAGAACCACTTTATTAACAGACATAGTATTTTCCTTAAAAAATTATCACATATTATAATTGCGCACTATACTTATAATTTAATAGTACACAAGTATGATTTAGATATTTTTGAAAAAATATGCAATTAATGGCCATATAAAAAGAATTATATTTGTATTAAGTTAAAAAATAAGAATATAATTCTAAATATAATAGGAAATTTGACAAAAACTTAATTGGTCTTTAACGTTGTTTTTAATATCTAATTATTAACAACTTAAACATCAGAAACAGAAAATATCATGTATAAAAAATCACTTTTTTTAAAAACTATAATACTTTCCTGTGCCCTAACACTAGCTGCTTGTGACAGTACAATAGAGACCTCTCAAAAATCTGAAAATATAGAAACAGAAGAAGCAATGATTGCCCGCGCCATGGGTATACACGAAAGGGTAATTACACTAGACACTCACGATGATATTAATGTTTCCAATTTTACCGACGATCTAAATTATACCATGGATACGAATACTCAGGTAAACCTTCCAAAAATGATAGAGGGTGGTCTTGATGTTGCTTTTTTTATTGTCTATACCGGCCAAAAAGAACTCAACAATGAAGGTTACGCCGCAGCTTACGAAAATGCGATGGCTAAATTTAATGCCATCCACTGGCTGACTGAGGAAAAAGCACCCGATCAAATCGGCCTTGCATTGAACTCTGATGACGTACGTAGAATTAGTGGCGAAGGTAAAAAAGTTGCCATGATTGGTATTGAAAATGCTTATCCTGTTGGAGAAGATCTAGATAACATTAAAAAGTTTGCTGACTTAGGTGCTCTTTATATGTCCTTATCCCATAACGGCCACAGTCAATTTGCTGACTCTAACACTGGGGAACTTTTGGACGAAAATGGAGATCAGGTAGACCCATGGCTATACAACGGTCTTAGTGATCTTGGTAGAGAAGCCATACCATTGATGAACAAACACGGTATCATGATCGACCTATCCCATCCATCAAAGGAGAGTAATCTTCAAGCGATAGCCCTTTCCAAAGCACCCGTTATAGCCTCACATTCTTCTGCACGGTCATTAAGTCAAGCCGTAAGTCGTAACCTTGAAGATGAAGTATTATTGGCTATAAAAGCAAATAATGGTGTAGTTCAAACAACTGCTTTCGCCAGTTATTTGGATCGCAATAAATTTAGTGCTCACAGAGAAGTGCTGAATAATCTTCATAGTGAAATTTCTAAAACTATGGGTTTTGAACTTTTGTCTCGCCGTGAGAGGTTTAATATGTCGGAAGAAGACCGTGCCGCTTATAATGAAAAATTTGATGAACTTGAAAAACTTGCTGCACCACGCCTTGAATCTGAAGTTTACTCTATTGCCCCACCAGTTGATGTAAGAGATTTTGTCAACCATATTGACTATCTGGTTAGTTTTATGGGCATAAATCATGTAGGGATTAGCTCTGATTTTGACGGTGGTGGTGGTATTCACGGATGGAATAGTGCTGCAGAAACTTATAATATTACAATAGAACTCGTCCGGCGCGGTTATAACGAAGAGCAAATTTCTGCCCTATGGAGTGGTAATCTATTGCGTGTGCTAGACGACGTACAACGAGTTTCACGAAAATTATTAACATCAAATTGATTTCTTAAAATAATAAAGCCTGTCTAATTATTTGTTAGACAGGCTTTATAAGTATTTTTTAATTTATTTTTTTAAAGGCTATCATTTGCACCTTTGTTGGCGTCAATTGTTTGATATAGTTCGCTACCCTCATTTTTAAATTTCTCTGACATCTCTGCCATACCGTTATTAGCAAAATCACGAACTTCTTGGCTAATTTTCATAGAACAAAACTTTGGACCACACATAGAGCAAAAGTGAGCTACTTTATGAGCTTCTTTAGGAAGGGTTTGATCATGAAATTCCCTTGCCTTTTCTGGATCAAGGCCAATATTAAACTGATCATGCCAACGAAAGTCAAACCTTGCCCGGCTCATGGCATCATCACGCAGTTGTGCACCTGGATGACCCTTAGCAAGATCAGCTGCATGAGCTGCAATTTTATAGGTAATGACCCCAGTTTTAACATCATCACGATTAGGGAGACCAAGATGTTCTTTGGGCGTAACGTAGCATAACATAGCGCATCCAAACCAGCCTATCATTGCCGCACCAATGCCGCTAGTAATGTGGTCATAGCCAGGAGCAATATCTGTTGTGAGCGGGCCAAGCGTATAAAAAGGTGCTTCGTGGCATTCTTTTAACTGTTTATCCATGTTAATTTTAATTTTATTCATAGATACATGGCCAGGGCCTTCAATCATTACTTGAACACCTTTCGACCATGCAATTTTTGTAAGTTCTCCAAGCGTTTCAAGCTCCGCAAATTGAGCTTCATCATTAGCGTCAGCGATGCTGCCTGGTCGAAGGCCATCACCCAGAGAGAATGAAACGTCATAAGCTGCCATGATATCGCAAATATCTTCAAAGTGTTCATAAAGAAAACTTTCTTTATGATGAGCAAGACACCATTTCGCCATAATAGAACCACCGCGACTAACTATACCTGTGACACGCTTTGCAGTCATGGGAACGTAACGAAGCAAGACACCAGCATGGATGGTAAAATAATCAACACCCTGCTCTGCTTGTTCTATTAATGTATCACGATAAACTTCCCAAGTTAGATCTTCTGCAACACCGTCTACTTTTTCAAGAGCCTGATAAATAGGAACAGTGCCGATAGGAACTGGTGAGTTACGGATGATCCATTCTCTAGTATTATGAATGTTACGGCCAGTAGATAAGTCCATTACATTATCAGCACCCCAACGAGTTGCCCATACCATTTTATCAACTTCTTCTGCAACAGATGAAGTTATGGCCGAGTTACCAATATTTGCATTTATTTTTACTTGAAAATTACGACCAATGATCATTGGCTCTGCTTCAGGATGATTAATATTACGTGGAATTATTGCACGACCAAGAGCAATTTCACTTCTAACAAACTCTGGTGTGATCTGATCAGGAATATTAGCACCGAAACTTTCAGCATATTCATCGCGCTTATAATCATTACCCATTTCGGCACGAGACATATTTTCACGAATAGCGATAAATTCCATCTCTTTAGTAATCATACCGTTCTTGGCATACTGATATTGTGTTACGATTTCACCTGGTTTTGAACGCAAGGGATTATTTTTAACTGGAAATTCACTTGCAAGAAACTTGCCACTAGCGTTTCCATTATCTTCAGGTTTTATAACACGACCTTCATATTCCTCTACATCACCACGCTCAATAACCCATTTTTGTTTATCTCTTGCAAGGCCCGCGTCTATATCAGTTTTTATATTTTCATCAGTATAGGCTCCCGATGTATCATAAACTCTTAGATTTTTTTCCCCTGATGATGGATCCAGGGTAATAGAACGCATCGGCACTTGAATAGAGGCATCTGTTCCCTCCACATAAATTTTAGTTGAGGCCGGCAGTGGACCAGTTGTGACGGGCATTTTTTCAATTTTTGTTTCGACGTTCATAGCTAGGATCTCCATAATTTTTCATAGGAGACCCGGGAAGTAGCGGTAACGGTTTGAGAATTTTTACATTCCTTCCCTCCGCCGGTATAACCCGGATCAGGTTCTAAGGGTTACTATATTATTAGTATAGTATCTCAGTCTCAAAGACTCCCCTAGGAATTACAATTAGGGTAACCACTTTGTCTGCAAATACAAGCAAAATATATATTGAATATACTTTAAACATCACTGTATAAGTCTTCCTATGGAATTAGAAATAGATGAACTTAGTAGTACGCTAGAGAAAGGGCAGAGATTACTTGGTTTTGATCTTGGGTCAAAGACAATTGGCATTGCTTTATCAGATGTCATGCTCATCGTAGCAACGCCTATGGAAACTATTCAAAGGACTAAGTTTACAATAGACGCTGAACGTATTCTCAACATAATTCATGAGCAGAATGTGGGTGGCATTATTCTTGGTCTTCCAAAAAATATGGACGGCTCAGAAGGTCCGCGCTGCCAATCAACCCGTCAATTTGCAAAAAATTTGGCCGAAAAAACAGATGTTGCTATTTGTTTTTGGGATGAACGGCTTTCAACCATCGCCGTAACAAGGACATTGTTGGAAGCAGATGCAAGCAGGAAACGTCGAGGTGAATTAGTTGATAAAATGGCAGCATCATATATTTTACAGGGTGTTCTAGATAATTTATCTCAAAATTAGAAAATCTAATAATCACTTGCCCTGTGCCCTAATTACCTCTATATACTTGTTTTTCAGAACCTTAGAAAACCGTATAATTAAGGACTGAATATGTCAACATTCCAACCTTCGTTTCCGCATCAACATCTCCTTGGTATTGAAGGCCTTAAAGAGGCTGATATTTCACAGATTATTGATCTTGCAGATAAATATGTTGATCAAAACCGCCAAACAAATAAAAAAAAAGATCTACTTGAAGGCCTAACTCAAATTAATCTATTTTTTGAAAACTCAACAAGAACCCGAATGTCCTTTGAACTTGCTGGCAAGAGGCTTGGTGCCGACGTAATCAACATGTCAATGTCAACATCATCCATTAAAAAAGGCGAAACCCTTATCGACACCGCCTCAACGCTTAATGCAATGCGGCCTGACTTACTTGTAGTCCGCCATGGTTCAGCTGGCGCAGTGAAACTATTATCTCGTAAGGTTGATTGTGCAGTAATTAATGCCGGTGATGGCAAACATGAGCACCCAACGCAAGCGTTGCTTGATGCATTGACTATCCGCAGACGCAAAGGACGCTTGGCAAGGTTAACAGTTGCAATATGCGGAGATGTTCTTCACAGCCGCGTTGCGCGGTCGAATATACACCTTCTTAATATTATGGGCGCGCGAGTGAGGTTAATTGGTCCCCCCACACTTATCCCAACAGGCGCTGAAAAACTTGGAACTGAAGTTTTTCACTGTATGGAAGAAGGCTTAAAAGGGTGTGATATCATAATGATGCTTCGATTACAGACAGAACGCATGCATGGCGGTTACTTTCCAAGTATTAGTGAATATTTTTCACTTTACGGACTGGATTATGAAAAGCTTGCTCATGCTAAGGACGATGCACTGATCCTGCACCCTGGACCAATGAACCGTGGCGTTGAAATTGATGCTAAAGTCGCAGATGATCTCACCCGCAGCGCCATTCAAGAACAGGTTGAAATGGGCGTTGCTGTAAGAATGGCCTGCCTAGACTTACTTACAAGGGAAAGAAGGGGAGTAAACTAATGAATGAGGTAACGCTCTATACAAATGCTCGACTTCTAGATCCAGAAAGTGGCCTGGATATCAAAGGAGAACTTCTGACAATAAATACAGAAATAGCTGCTTTAGGTATAAAGGTAGAGGCCCCTAAGAACGCAAAAATTATCGATTTAAAAGGAAATTGCCTATGCCCTGGGCTCATTGATATGCGTGTCTTTATAGGTATTCCAGGTGAAGACTATAAAGACACTATTAAAAATACTGGTGAAGCTGCGGCAGCCGGTGGTGTAACTACAGTATGCGTGCAACCAAATAGTGATCCCATTATTGATAGCATTCCACATATAGAATACCTTGCCATTCGTGCAAAAAATTCTCTTGTTAATTTTATAGCCATGCCTGCGGTGACAAAACAACTTGAAGGTAAGGAGATTTCAGAAATTGGACTTATGTCTAAAGCTGGACACAACTTCTTTACCGATTGTAGTAGCACAATAGAAAATGCAGCACTCATGAGCCGTATTTTTAAATATGCCTCGGCCTTTGACGCTTTAATTATTACTCATCTCGCTGAGCCAAACCTTTCTAAAAATGGGTGTATGAATGCAGGTGACTTAGCTACCAGACTTGGCCTACCAGGCATCCCAACTGCAGCTGAAACCATTGTTCTTGAACGTGATATGCGGCTTCTTAAATCTTCTAATTGTCGTTACCACGCCTCACAGATTACTTGTGCTGACAGTATTAAAGTTTTAAAAAATGCTAAAAGGGATGGATATAATGTTACGGCAGGTGTTGCGGTGCCTCACATATCACTCAATGAATATGCCATTGAAGATTATCGCACATTTACTAAGATTTCACCGCCCCTGCGCAGTGAAGATGATCGAGTTGCCGTGATAGAGGCCTTAAAAGATGGAACAATTGATGTCATTGTTAGTGGACATGATCCTGAAGACCCCGAAACTAAGCGGGTACCCTTCGAACAAGCAGAATCGGGCGTAATCGGACTTGAAACGTTGCTAAATATTTGCCTCGAAATATACCACAATGATAGCATAGACCTTTTGAGTATTCTTGCCAAAATGACATCAAACCCAGCCAAAATAATGGGGCTTAAAAGTGGGCGCCTTAAGATTGGCGCACCTGCAGATCTGTGTGTGTTTGATTTAAACGTACCTTATAGAATTGAAGCAGAAAAAATGATTAGTATAACAAAGAACACATGTTTTGATGGGAGGCCTGTACAGGGCCGTGTTGTGAAAACCGTTGTTGGCGGCGAAAGTGTTTATGAATATGCTGGCTGATTATTCGACGATTTTGCTTCTCACTATTTTTGCCTGCGGGTATATAACTGGCTCTGTACCCTTTGGTCTAGTATTGCACCAAATTGCAGGGCTTGGTGATCTTCGCAAAATCGGGTCAGGTAATATTGGAGCAACAAACGTATTGCGCACAGGGAATAAATTCCTAGCCCTACTTACTTTGTTACTTGATATTGGAAAAGGGGCTGCAGCAGTTTTTATAGTCGAATATTTTTACCCCGGCCTTGGCCTATTTGCAGGTGCCGGAGCGTTTCTTGGCCATATCTATTCAATTTTTTTAAAACTTTCTGGTGGAAAGGGTGTTGCAACCTTCCTCGGAATACTAATAGCCCTATCCCCACTAACCGGTCTTTCATGCTGTATAGTCTGGATAATATCGGCATTTTTATTCAGAATATCCTCCCTCTCAGCAATTATCGCAGCTCTAGCTTCCCCCTTATTGGGATACTATTTTCTTGGTATTAAAATAACAATTCTTGCAACTATAATGTGCGCTCTAATAATATTTAAACATAAAGATAATATTCGACGGTTAATGGCCGGAACAGAACCTAAAATTGGAAATAAGTAATCTAAATAAATACTTTAGGATTAATATTATGCTAGAGCCATCATTAGTTATTATAAATAAGCTGATTACTGAATAAAACATAAAGGCAATTATAATTTAAAAGTTTAGTCCTACTGCAATGGCCATTCTTGAAATGATTCATTTAACAAAATTTGATGTATCCATAGAACTGACTATACTTTTAAATTACTAACTGATATGAAAAATATACCTAATTACTGTAAATAGGGTATCTTTTTGTTAAAACATTGGGTAAAAGCCCCTGATGAAATTTTATATACGATGACACTATTGGTGAATAATAGATAATGAAAACCGTAATTGTTGAATCTCCGGCGAAAGCGAAAACGATAAATAAATATCTTGGCAAAGATTATAAAGTCCTTGCAAGCTTTGGGCACATTCGTGACCTCCCCTCGAAAAATGGATCAGTTGATCCCGAGAATGATTTTGCTATGAAATGGGAAGTCGACACCGATAGCAAGAAACGTATTAAAGACATTGCAGATAGCACAAAAGGATCTGAAGAGTTAATCCTAGCCACAGACCCTGACCGCGAGGGTGAAGCTATAGCTTGGCATGTTCTTGAAGCTCTTAAGGCGCGCAGTGGCGTTATGAAGGATGTTGCAGTTAAACGAGTAGTTTTTAGTGAAATCACTAAATCTGCTATTTTAAAAGCCATGGATGATCCACGAGATGTAGATGATGAAATGGTGGATGCTTATTTGGCGCGTCGCGCCCTAGATTATCTAGTAGGCTTTAATTTATCACCAGTCCTTTGGCGTAAATTACCTGGTTCTAAATCTGCAGGGCGCGTGCAATCTGTTGCACTTCGGCTAATTTGTGAACGCGAACTTGAAATTGAAAAGTTCAGATCAGAAGAGTATTGGACAATAGAAGCTAACCTTAAAAGCTCTACAGGGAAGCCATTCACCGCTAGATTAATAGTACTCGCTGACGAAAAACTTAAAAAATTCAGTTTAAATAATGAAACATTGGCAACTGCAGCGAAAATGGCGGTTGAAGGGTCTGAATTTACTGTTAAAAATGTGGAAAGCAAACCAACAAAGCGTCATCCCGCTGCACCATTTACTACGTCAACTATGCAACAAGAAGCATCGCGGAAACTAGGTTTTAATGCACAACGTACTATGAGAACTGCTCAAAAGCTTTACGAAGGTATTGAAATAGCTGGAGAGACCACTGGTTTAATTACATACATGCGTACCGATGGTGTAAATATTGCCGCAGAAGCCGTTACCAAAGCACGGACTTTGATCGGCGATAAGTACGGTGATGATTATGTTCCCACAAAGCCTAAGTTTTATAAAAACAAATCAAAAAATGCTCAAGAGGCACATGAAGCTGTCCGTCCAACCGACCTTTCTAGGTTGCCAGTATCCGTTGCAAATAGGCTTGATGAAGATCAGCGGCGCCTTTATGAGCTAATTTGGAAGAGAACTATTGCAAGTCAAATGGCTGAAGCTCGAATGGACCGCACTACGGCTGACATTTTGTCAGACGATGGAAAAATTTCACTCAGGGCAACAGGAATTGTTCAAGTATTTGATGGTTTTCTTACCCTTTATCAGGAAGGTCGTGACGATACTAAAGATGATGATGAAAAGCGCCTGCCTAAATTAACAAACGGGGAAAGTATCAATAAAGATACAATTATATCAAATCAACACTTTACCGAACCACCGCCACGTTTCGGTGAGGCGAGCCTCGTCAAAAAAATGGAAGAGCTTGGTATTGGTCGCCCATCCACTTATGCTTCTATCCTAACTGTACTTCGTGACCGAAATTATGTTGTAATGGACAAAAACCGTTTTGTACCTGAAGGTAAGGGACGGGTTGTAACATCATTTCTAGAAAACTATTTTAGTAAGTATGTTCAATATGACTTTACAGCAGATCTAGAGGCAGATTTAGATAAAGTATCCGATGGAAAAATCGCGTGGAAAGAAGTTCTTGCAAATTTTTGGAATGACTTTAGCAAATCAATTGAAGGAACTAAAGACCTTAGGGTCTCAGAAGTACTTGATGTTATAACCGATGCCCTCGCTCCTTTTATTTTTCCAGAACGCGATGACGATACAGATCCAAGAAGTTGCCCAAAATGTAAAGAAGGTGGATTAAGCGTAAAAACCGGGAAATTTGGAGCATTTATTGGCTGTGAAAACTATCCTACATGTAACTACACGCGTCAAATTCAAAATAGCGATGAAGCCGCAACAGAAGGTGATGGTCCAAAGACGCTAGGTATTGATCCAATCTCAAGTATGGAAGTAACTCTCAGAACTGGACGTTTTGGACCTTATATCCAGCTTGGAGAGCCTATAGAAAAAGAAAAACCAAAACGCTCTTCAATTCCAAAAGGTATGGATATTAATAGTATCGATTTTGAACGAGCGCTAAAACTTCTCGCACTTCCTCGAGATGTAGGTATTCACCCAGAAGATGGAAAAATTATTAAAGCTGCAATCGGTCGTTACGGACCCTATGTTTCTCATAATAGCGTCTTTGCTAGCCTTAAAGACCCGGAAGATGTTTTTAATATTGGAATTAATCATGCGGTAACATTACTTGGTGAAGCTCTCTCTAAACGTGGAAAGGCTGCTGAACCTATTAAGGACCTTGGTGAGCACCCTGACGGCGACGGAAGTATTCTTGTAATGGATGGCCGTTACGGCCCCTACGTGAAATATAAACGCATAAATGCCACAATACCAAAAGATAAAGACCCAAAAGAAATTACCTTGAAGGAAGCTTTAGAACTTATTAAGGAGCGAGCGTTAAAAGGTAAAAAAACTAAGGCTAAACCTAAAAAGAAAGCAAAAGCCAAAGCCAAAGCAAAACCAAAGGCTAAAGCTACAAAAACAGCAAAAGCCAAAGTCGAACCAAAGGCTAAAGCTAAATAAGTGATTGTATGATAAAAAAAATTGCACCATTTCCTGATGAAAAAAAAATACTTGAATTCATCAGGGAAAACCCTGGGCGTGCGTCCAAACGCGAAATTACTCGTGCTTTTCAAATAAAAGGCGAAGAAAAAATAAAACTTAAAAAAATACTTCGCAAGATGGCTCGCGACGGAAAACTTGAAAAAAGTACTAAGTCAAAACTTCACGCAGTGGGTGATCTTGCCGCGGTACTAGTTGTTGAAATAAATGGTATAGACCAGTTTGGTGACCTAACTGCAAAACCTTTAAACTGGGAATTACAGGAAGAACCACCTAAGATACTGATGTTTGCTCACGACAGGCGCAATAAACTCGTCATAGGTGACCAGGCTCTTGTGAGATTAACACCCAATCAAGATAAAGGTGAAGTTGGCTACGTCGCCAAAATAATTCGAAAGTTAGAACAAAAATCATCGCAAGTAATGGGCGTTTTTCATGCAGATAGTGATTATAACGCGTTCGTTGAAGCTACTGATAAAAAAGACCGCAACAAATATCTAATAGATAAAAACGCTTGGAACGGCGCCAAGGATGGCACCTTAGTTCTAATAAGCATGAGCCAAGAACCACAAAAATCTCGACAAGTTAAAACCAGAAGTGCCAAGGTTCTAAAGTGTTTTGGTTCGGTTACCGATCCAAAATCCATTAGCCTCATTGCCATTATTTCTCAAGGAATTGCTATAGATTTTCCTGATGAAGTTTTGAGAGAAACTGAGAAATCTGAAGAGCCGGTCCTAGGAAAAAGGCATGATCTTCGTAATATACCTCTCGTAACTATCGACCCATCTGATGCAAGAGACCATGATGATGCTATCTGGGCAGAAATGGACCCTGATCCAAAAAATTCTGGGGGGTGTCATATTATTATTGCCATCGCAGATGTGGCCCACTATGTAAACCCAACTTCTTCGCTTGATAAAGAAGCCAAGAAAAGAGGGAACTCAACATATTTTCCTGATCGGGTCATACCGATGTTACCAGAAATTTTATCAAACGGGCTTTGTTCCCTTCATGAGGGTAAAGACCGTTACACAATGGCAGTGCACATCTGGTTTGATAATCGGGGGAAGAAAATACGTCATAAATTTGTGCGTGCCCTAATGAGAAGTCACGCAAGCCTTTCATATGAAGAATTTCAAACTGCCCAGAATGGAAAACCTTCAAAACGGGTTTTGCCTATCATGGACAGTGTTGTATTTCCTTTGTATCAGGCATACAAAATTTTAACTAAAGGTCGTATTCACCGCGAACCCCTAGAACTAAATGTCCCAGAAAAGAAAATTATCCTAAATAAAAAGGGAGAAGTTTCTTCAATACTTAACCGCGAAAGTTTACCTGCTCATAAGTTAGTCGAGGAGTTTATGATACAGGCTAATGTTGCCGCTGCAGAGGAACTAGAAAAAAAACAGTCACAGTGCATGTACCGCATTCATGAACAACCAAGTTTTGATAAGCTTGAAACCCTAAGGCAATTTATGGAGAGTATTGATGTCAAATTCGCCAAAGGACAAGTGGTAAAACCAAAATTATTTAATAATCTTATCAGAAAAGTAAAAGGGACACCGCATGAGAATGTTATTAGTACAATAGTTCTCCGTACCCAAATGCAGGCTAAATACAGTGTTGAGAACTATGGCCATTTTGGTCTCTCATTATCAAAATATGCTCACTTTACCTCACCAATCCGTCGCTATGCGGATGTGATAGTCCACCGTGCTCTCATCAAAGCGCTAAAATTAGGCGATGATGGATTAAATAAAAATGATACAGAAACCTTATTCGAAACAGCAGAACATATTAGTACCACGGAACGAAACTCAATGATCGCTGAACGCAATAGTACAGAACGCTATATAGCCCATTACATGAGCACAAAAATAGATGAAGAATTTAATGGTAAGATTAATGGGGTTGTCCGCGCGGGATTATTTATAAGCCTTACTGACACTGGTGGTGAAGGGTTTGTTCCTATATCATCACTAGTTGGTGATTACTTTCATCACGATAAGGGTCATCAATTACTAAAAGGCGAAAATAGTGGTATCACTTTTCAATTAGGAGATACTGTAACAGTGAAGCTCCGAGAAGCGAATCCAATTTCAGGCGGACTAATATTTCAGGTGATTAATGAAAAACTGATGACGTTCAAGCTTCGTAAATCAAGCGGAAAAAATAGTCGAAGACCAAGAAATTGGAAAAGAAAGTAAATAACTAAAAATTCACTGAGTTTTACTTGACTTCACATATAATCCATGTATTTTCCGCTCACGCAATTCATGTAATTTTAAAACGGAGGCTAGCAATGGCCAAACCATCAAGTGTAAAAATAAAGCTAGTTAGTACAGCTGACACAGGCTTTTATTATGTAACTAAGAAAAACCCGCGCAACATTACAGAAAAAATGGTAATGCGTAAATATGATCCTGTTGTGCGTAAACACGTAGATTTTAAAGAAGCAAAAATTAAATAACTATTTACTTATAAAGTACTTAATTTTAAAGAAAGAATGGCTGCTTTTTCAAGCGGCCTTTTTTTATGACTTATTACTTATTACTTACCTTCCTTAAAATATAATTTGATTTATTGCATCCCCCTCAATTTGAACTGATAAATCTAATTAATATCTTTAGATAATTTTTTTTATGATGAAAAATATCTTTAAATTTCCTTAAATGATATACTAGTTTAATAATTAAGCTTAAATAAGAAGAAATATATATGGATCATCAAAGGGCCGAAATCATAGCCATAAACAGTCTTTCTTTTATTGCTGCCGACGAGATAATACTCGCAAGTTATCTTAATTTAAGTGGCACAGACCTGAACCAAGTAAAAGATAATTTATCAAACCCAGAGACTATGGAGGGAATTTTAGCTAGTGTCTTAGATTACCTTTTACAAAATGAGAAGTGTCTTATAAAATTTTCGAATACTCATCAACTTGATCCTACCGAAATAAGAGCTGCTCGGCACTGTTTTCCAGGAGCAATTCACGATTAATTATGGTGAGTGATTTAGAAAATATTAACCCAGGTTTTTGTAGGGATTGCCTCATTGAGTTAAACATTAAAACTCAATTAATAAGATGCTCAAACTGTTCTAGTCCGCGTCTTCTAAGACATTCTGAAATTCATAAATTATCAATAGCTCATATTGATTGTGATGCTTTTTATGCAAGTGTAGAAAAGAGAGATAATCCAGAACTTGAAGCAAAACCCTTAATTATCGGCGGAGGTAGGCGCGGTGTAGTATCAACCTGCTGCTATATAGCAAGAACATATGGTGTTTATTCTGCAATGCCTATGTTTAAGGCCAATGAACTTTGCCCAGAGGCGATTATTCTAGCCCCAAATATCAAAAAATATTTATCGGTTAGTAAAGACATA
The DNA here is from genome assembly GCA_018675425.1 of Kordiimonadaceae bacterium. Classification (GTDB taxonomy): domain Bacteria; phylum Pseudomonadota; class Alphaproteobacteria; order Sphingomonadales; family Emcibacteraceae; genus Pseudemcibacter. The sequence goes on along the minus strand of JABGYD010000033.1, from coordinate 6,031 downwards.
AAAAAAATATTTGATGAACTCACACCAGTTGTTGAACCACTTTCAATTGACGAAGCGTTCCTCGACCTAAGCGGTACTGAAAAACTTCATGGTATGTCACCAGCAAAAGTTCTTAACAAAGCAACTAAACGTATTGAGCATGAAATTGGCATCACAGCCTCAATTGGGCTCAGTTATAATAAATTTCTAGCAAAGTTAGCCTCAGATTTAAATAAACCAAATGGATTTTCAGTTATAGGCAAAAAGGAGGCTAAAAGGTTTCTTTCAACGCAGCCTATAACTAAAATATGGGGCGTAGGAAAAGTCCTTAATAAAAAAATGGGTCGGGGAGGCATAACCCAAATAGGTCAATTGCAAAAAATGGACCTGAATAAACTAGTTAGGGACTATGGAATTATGGGAGAGCGTCTTTACTATTTTTCTAGGGGGGACGATAGGCGCAACGTGATCCCAATACAAAAAGTAAAAAGTGTATCTAACGAAACTACGCTGGATGGAGATATTGCCAATTATAAAGCTCTTAAAAAACATCTTTGGCAACTCTGTGAAAAATTATCGGCTCGACTTAAACAAAAACACCTTTCTGCAAAAACGGTTACGCTCAAACTCAAAACATCTAATTTTAGATCTATAAGCCGCTCAGTTTCCATAAGTAGTCCAACACAAATGGCAGAAATTCTTTATACGCAAGGTAAGTTTTTACTAAAACCTGAATGCAGTGGCCTTAAATATAGACTAATTGGTATAGGAGTTTCTAAGTTTTCTAATGACCAGGATGCTGATATGCCAGATTTAATCGATCCCGTTATGGATAATAAGATCAAAACAGAAAAAGCTATGGATAGAATTCGTGATCGTTTTGGGTCACATATAATTAATAAAGGACGAACACTTACCTGATATAAAAATAATTTTACTAAACGATAACGAATTAAAATTAGTTTGTTATAGGGTTAAAATTAATATCGTATTAGCTAACTCAATAAACTTTTATTATGGATTAAAAAAGAGTATCCTTCCTTGAGTTATATTATGTAAAGATGGAAAAAGAATATGAGTAATACACCAAAAGAAACCATAGAAAAACTGGGTATAATCCTACCGACCCCTGGGGCACCAGTCGCTAACTATGTAACTTACGTAAAAACTGGGAACCTTATTTCCATATCGGGTCAACTCCCTCTTGATATTGATGGTAAGCTGCCTTATCTAGGTAAAGTTGGACAAGAGGTATCAGCAGAAGATGCTAATAAAGCAGCTCGCCTCTGTGCCATTAATATCATTGCTCAATTAAACGCGGCGCTTGATGGCGACCTTGACAGGGTAGTTCGCATTGTAAAACTCGGAGCATTTGTTAATTGTATAGATAGTTTCCCAGGTCAGCCAGCCGTTGTGAATGGTGCTTCTGATTTAATGGTCGAAATATTCGGCAATAAAGGCAAGCACTCCCGTTCAGCAGTCGGTACTAATGCACTACCCCTTAACGTACCAGTAGAAATCGATGCTCTAATCGAGGTTTCTTGAATGTGTTTTTTTTATGCCACATGATTGGTTAGAAGCATCCCCATATGCACACAGGGGGCTTCATGGTCCGCGAACTGGGCATGTTGAAAATAGCCTATCCGCGTTTAAAGAAGCAGTAGACCAAGGATTTGGTTTTGAGCTTGATGTGCTCTTGAGTAGCGATAATATAGCAGTTGTTATACATGACCATAACCTTAGCCCCCTGACCACACAAAAGGGAGAGGTTATCAATTATAAGGCTAAAGAACTTTCAAGAATACAACTTGTAGGTTCCACCGAGACTATACCCACATTAAAAGAAGTCCTTAACCAAACCAACGGTCGACAGCCCATTCTTCTTGAAATTAAAGGTGATCAGGGCCAATACAATGAAATTTCAAGAGCCGTTTGGAAAGATATTGAGAATTATAAAGGCGATGTGGCTGTAATGTCTTTTTATCCTGAAATTATCAAATATTTTAGAAATAATCACCCAAGTGTTACCTGTGGTCTAGTTGCGACATCACTCAATGATGGCAACCTTCCTTCAACGTATTTCGACCCATCGCATCAAAAAAAAGTCATAAAAGAATTAGAAACAGACTTTATTGCCTATGATATACGTGCACTTCCAAACATAGTAACAAAATATTGTCGCTTAAATAATATTCCTGTACTGACTTGGACTGTTTGTAATTGTAACGATCAAGATAAAGCATATAAAAATTCAGATAACATTATCTTTGAGCACCATTAGCATTATGAGAACACGAATAATTGAAAACATCAGTGATATAGCAGCCGATACTTGGAATGCCTGTGCAACGCATGCCGTTGAAGGTTTAAACCCCTTCTGCTCGCACGGATTTTTGTATGCTCTTGAGAAAAGTGGATGTGCAACAGCAAAAACAGGTTGGTTAGCACAACACATTATCTTAGAAGATAAAGATGGCGCTCTATTAGGAGCTACACCTCTGTATTTAAAAAGTCATTCTCTAGGTGAATATGTTTTTGACCAAGGATGGGCTAATGCTTACGAACAGGCTGGAGGAAATTATTACCCTAAGTTACAATCATCTATTCCTTTTAGCCCAGTAACAAGTCCTCGTTTACTATCATCTAATCCCGCTTACAAAGAATTAATGCTAAAAGCTGCTATCAATTTGGCTAAAAAATTAAGTGTTTCATCTCTTCATTTTACATTTCTTGAACAGGATGATGTGAACGTAATGAAATCTCACCATCTATTAAAACGAAATGATCAACAGTATCATTGGATCAATAATAACTATGGTTCATTCACAGAATTTTTAGAAGCTCTCTCGTCGCGAAAGCGTAAAAACATTCTTAAGGAACGTGCTTGTTTTATTCAAGATGGTATCGAGATTGAATGGGTTCAAGCTTCGGAAATAACTGAAGATTGTTGGGATCACTATTTTGAATTTTATCTTAATACCGCTCAAAAGAAATGGGGTAGAGCCTACTTAAATCGGGAATTTTTTTCACTTTTAAGCGAAAATATTCCTGATAATCTATTATTAGTGATGGCAAAACGAAATGGACGATATATTGCTGGAGCGCTCAACCTAATTGGAGACTATATTTTATACGGTCGTTATTGGGGTGCAAAAGAACATCATAAATTTCTACATTTTGAAATTTGTTATTATCAAGCTATTGAGTTTGCTATTAAAAACAAACTAACAAAAGTTGAGGCTGGTGCACAGGGTGATCATAAACTCTCGCGTGGATATATACCTACGGCAACAAATAGTATGCACTGGATAGAAAATCCGTCTTTTAGAAATGCTATAGAAAATTATCTAGATCAGGAAAGAACAATTATTGGAAAAGATATGGAATATTTAAATAAGCTGACACCGTTTAAGAACAGTAAAAAATAAATTTTTTACTGTTCTTAAATAACTCTAAGACTATTTATAAAAAATACTATTTGGTAAGTTCTTTTTCTTTTTTCTTACCTTTTGATTTTACCTTAGACTTTGAATAAACCTTTCCAGGCTCAATATTAATGGTCAACTTCTTACCTTTACAGCCTATTTTGACTTCCCCGCCTTCGACAAGGCGCCCAAACAATAATTCATCGGCAAGTGGTCTTTTAATTTCCTCTTGAATAACACGCTTAAGAGGACGAGCACCAAAATGCTTATCATACCCTTTAGCAGCAATAAAGGCTTTAGCTTCAGGAGATAATTTAAGATGAACTTTCCTATCTTCAAGTTGCATTTCTAACTCTAAAATGAACTTCTCAACAACCTTTTCTATAACACTAGGTGGTAAAGAAGAAAATGGAACAATAGCATCAAGCCGATTTCTAAATTCGGGTGCAAATAATTTTTTAATAGCCTCACCGTCCGCACCCGATTGATCAGATTTACCAAAACCAATCGACGACTTACTAAGTTCTGCAGCACCCGCATTGGTCGTCATGATCAAAACAACATTCCGAAAATCAATCTTTTTACCATTGCTGTCTGTCAACGTACCGTGATCCATTACCTGCAAAAGAATATTATAGATATCCTGGTGAGCTTTTTCAATTTCGTCAAGTAGCAGGACGCAGTGTGGAGTTCTATCTATAGCATCAGTAAGTAAACCCCCTTGATCAAACCCTACATAGCCTGGAGGAGCCCCAATAAGGCGTGAAACTGTATGACGTTCCATATATTCAGACATATCAAAACGCTCTATTTCAACGCCAAGATGACTAGCAAGTTGTTTAGCAACCTCAGTTTTTCCGACCCCTGTAGGTCCACTAAACAGATAACATCCGATGGGCTTATCTTCCTCACAAAGCCCCGCACGCGATAACTTGATTGCATCTGAAAGCACTTGGATTGCATTATCCTGACCAAATACTACTCGATTAAGGTCCTTAGCAAGAGTTTTAAGAACGCTTTTGTCATCTTTTGATACACTTTTGGCAGGAATACGAGCCATTTTAGAGACTACATTTTCAACATCTTCTACCGTTATATTTTTCTTACGTTTTGCCTCAGGAAGTAACATTTGTGACGCACCAACTTCGTCAATTACATCTATAGCTTTATCAGGAAGTTTACGTTCATTAATATGCCTTACGGAAAGATCAACCGCCGCCTCAATAACCTCAGTACTATATTTGACATTATGGTGCTCTTCAAAATATTTTTTAATACCTTTAAGTATCTCTATAGTTTCTTGAGCAGTTGGTTCAACTACGTCAATTTTTTGAAAACGTCGAAGAAGTGCACGATCTTTTTCAATATAAGACCTATATTCTTTATAAGTAGTAGAGCCAATACAACGTAAAGCACCTTTCGAAAGTGCTGGCTTAAGCAGATTAGATGCGTCCATGGCACCACCTCCTGTGGCACCCGCACCGATAATAGTATGAATTTCATCAATAAAAAGAATTGAGCCATCCATATCTTCAATTTCTTTAATTACACCCTTGATCCGTTCTTCAAAATCCCCGCGGAACCGTGTTCCAGCAAGTAGAGTTCCCATTTCAAGGCAGTAAATTATAGCATTGTGAAGTACTTCGGGTACTTCTTTTTTTTCGATGCGTAGAGCCAGCCCTTCTGCTATCGCAGTTTTTCCAACACCAGGATCACCAACATAAAGAGGATTATTTTTTGACCTACGACATAAAATTTGAATGGTTCTTTCAACTTCAGAAATCCGACCAATTAGCGGATCAATTTTTCCTGCTCGCGCTTTTTCATTTAGGTTTACACAATATTTTTCCAAGGCCGTTTTTGCGTCCCCCTCAATACCTTCATTACCCTCTAAATCATCATCCAGGGTATTCTCTTCATCATTTTCGTTTGATTTGGAGAAGCCGTGAGAAATATAATTAATTACATCAAGACGGGAGACCTCATGTTGTTGAAGATAAAAGACTGCGAAACTCTCGCGCTCTGAAAACAAAGCCACTAAAACATTACCCCCATTCACGTCATCTCTTCCACTACTTTGCACGTGTAAGATAGAACGCTGAATGACCCTCTGAAAACCTGCCGTAGGCGTTGCATCAAGATTTGTTTCTTCGGTAATGTTTTTAAGTTCCTGATCAAGGTAGGCCTTCAGTTCCGCTCTAAGTTGCGAAATATTAACCTCACAGGCTCTAAGAACGGTAACTGCGTCCTGATCATCCAGAAGTCCTAATAGAAGATGTTCTAATGTAGCGAACTCGTGTTTTCGTGAGTTAGCCTCAGCTACACTTCGGTGAAGTGTATGTTCCAAATTTGGTGAAAATGTAGGCACTGATATCTCCTTTAACTCAATCTTTTTCAATAGTACATTGCAGAGGATGCGCGTGTGTTTTAGCGTATTCAACAACCTGCTGTACTTTACTTTCAGCAACCTCAAAACTAAAAATACCACAGACCCCAAAACCCTTTTGATGTACTTGAAGCATTATTGTTAAGGCTTGCGGTTCTGGAATTTTAAAAAATTTCTGCAAAACATGAACAACAAAATCCATCGGCGTATAATCATCATTAATCATGAGTACTTTATACAT
>JABGYD010000061.1 GCA_018675425.1 Kordiimonadaceae bacterium | reverse complement strand
CATTAGCATAGCTAACCAACTTGAGGTTGAGCCGTTTATTTTTGTTACAGCAGTTATATTCGCCGCAAACTGTTCCTTTGCAACCCCCATGGGATATCAAACAAATCTGCTTGTTTTAGCACCCGGCAATTATAAATTTGGGGATTTTATGAAAGTAGGGATTCCCCTGATTATTTTATTATGGATTAGTTATTCAATTTTTGCGCCATGGTACTATGGAATATAAGCTAGGTCTAAAATAGTTTTTGTGTTATCAAAATTTTATGACTGACCAATCAACTCATTTTCCAAAATTTTATGTAACAGGGACATCACCATGTCCATACATTGAAGGAAATACAGAGCAAAAAATTTTTACGGAGTTAAGCCCTCAGCCCCTTGCTTATGATAAGGCAGCAATATTAGAACACCCCAATCAGAACCGAAGCAGAGAAGAGGAACTTCATCTTTCTCTAGCTTTGGTTGGGTTTAGAAGAAGTCAGGAAATAGTATACAGGCCTGCATGTGATCACTGCCAGGAATGCAAATCAGTTAGGATTCCATCCAAACTGTTTAAAATGTCAAATAGTCAAAAACGTATCTCAAAAAAAAATAACGATATAAGTTCTGAAATAAAACCAAACACAGCTACCCAGGAACAATTCAAACTTCTCGAAAAATATATAAATAGTCGTCACTTTGAAGGTGGCATGATGGGTATTTCATTTTCTGAATATAAAGATATGGTAGAAAATAGCCCAATTAGCACTATAATCATAGAATACCGCGACAGAGACGAAAATTTAATAGGTGTCGCCCTCACTGATAAGATGAAAAATGCTTTATCTATGGTTTATAGTTTTTATGATATTTCAGCGGAAACAAAAACACGAAGTCTTGGTATATATATGATTCTCAATCATATCAATATATCTACATCCACTGCTTTAGATTTCGTTTATTTAGGATATTTTGTAAAAGGTAGTTCTAAAATGAATTATAAAATGAATTTTAAACCTATCGAAATACTAACCACGGACGGTTGGAATTTATTGAAATAGAATTACTCTAAAATACGATAAACAAAATATAGATTATAAAATAATCTATATCTAAAATGGTGCATGCTAATACTACGATTATTAAGGAGGCGAATGAATGGTCATAACAGAAGTTGGATTTGATGTTCCGGCACAGATTGGTATGTCTGAAGCTGAGATTGAAACTCCCGCATTAATAGTTGACCTTGATAAATTTGAAAATAATTTAATAAAAATGCGAAATATTATCGAAAAAAACGGTATTAAACTCCGCGCACATGCAAAAGCACATAAGTCCGTAGATGTTGCTTTTCAACAGATGAATATAGGTGGTGCATACGGCTTTTGCTGTCAAAAAGTCTCAGAAGCAGAAGCTCTCGTCAACAAAGGGTTAACCGATATTCTGATTTCTAATCAGATAGTCGAATTGTCAAAAATTAATAGATTGGTTCGTCTAAGTAAACGCGCTGCTATTCGTGTGTGTGTAGATGACCTGAGGAATGTCCCTGACCTTGCCAGAGCCGCTAAGGCTCAAAATGTAATTTTAGGGTGTTTAGTTGAAATTGATGTTGGTGCCGGCAGATGCGGCATAAACCCTACAGTAGATGCGGCATTACTGGCGCGCGCTATCGCTCAAGAGAGCCACCTGCAGTTCGACGGATTACAAGCCTATCACGGACCAGCACAGCACTATGTAGAGGCAGCAGATCGCGAAGCAGCTTTCGCAGAGGTCATCCATAAAGTTCAAAACACTTTAATTGAAATTAAAAATGTTGGCTTAATGTGTACTATCGTAAGCGGTGCAGGTACTGGCACATTCCAATTAGAAGCCGCCTCCGGAATATTTACTGAAATTCAGGCAGGTACATATTGCTTTATGGACGCCGCGTACATGGCATTAAAAACACACGATGGCAAACCTGCTGTTCCTTTTTATAATGCACTTTTCGTATTAAGTACGATCATGTCTGCCGCCCGACAAGGAACAGTGATATGTGATGCTGGACATAAAAGTTCCGCCATAGATTCAGGGTTGCCAAAACTTTACGGTATTGCGGGCGCAGATTACGTATGCTGTAATGACGAGCACGGAATAATTAATGATACTAATGGTATTCTTGGTCTGAAAGACAAAATACGTCTTATTCCAGGACACTGTGACCCAACCTGTAACCTACATGATTATCTTATAGGGATACGTAACGGAATTGTTGAAACAGTTTGGCCAATAACCGCACGTGGGAAGCTTTTATAACTATTAATTTCATATAGAAGTTATTATTGAAAATTTCGCATAGCCTGTTTATAAGTGTAAGAAATTTTTTTAATAATCAAATGTTTATATCAAAATTAAGGCATTCAAATGAAACGTCGTTCTTTTTTAAAAAAATCTGCTGCAGTTAGTGCTGGAACACTTGCTGCCGGGGCAGTTGCCGCGTGTAGTCCAAGTCCAGTAGATCCAAACTCAGGGTCTATAAAAAGTGCCGCATCTATCCCTGAAAACCAGCGTTCCATTGAGCTTAAAATGGTGACAACGTGGCCTAAAAACTTTCCTGGCTTAGGGACAAGGGCCGTTGAATTTGCAGACGATGTAGGTAAAGCTACTAATGGGCGTATCAAAATTCGTGTTTATGCAGCTGAAGAAATGGTTCCAGCCCTTCAGGCATTTGATGCAGTATCACAAGGTAATGCTGATATTTACCATGGGCCAGATTATTACTGGCAAGGTAAACACCCAATGTTTAATTTTTTCGGCGCAGTGCCGTTAGGTCTATCAGCTAGTGAAATGACGCAATGGCTTCAATATGGAGGTGGTCAAGAACTTTGGGACGAGCTTTCAGGACGTTTTAATGTTAAACCAATGCTCTGTACTGCAACAGGAATGCAAATGGGCGGCTGGTTTAATAAAGAAATTAATAGTGTTGAAGACTTCCAGGGCCTAAAAATGCGTATTCCCGGCCTCGGCGGTGAAGTAATTAAACGTATGGGCGGAACGCCTGTAACACTTTCTGGCGGTGAAATATTTCTATCATTATCACAAGGTAATATTGATGCGACGGAATGGATCGGCCCATGGAATGATCTAGCATTTGGCTTTCACCAAGTAGCTGAGTATTATTACACCTCCGCTTACCATGAGCCAAGCGCCTCTGTTTGTGCAGGCTGGAACCTCGATGTATGGAATTCATTAAGTGATGCAGAGCGTGTTATTATTGAAGCATTGGCTGAAAAACATTACGCACGATCCCTCGCAGAGTTTAACGCTCGCAACGCAAACGCACTTCGCACCTTGATCAGCGAACACGGCGTTAAAACAAGGCAGTTCCCTCAAGATGTCATGAAGGCACTTGCCGATGTTGCCGCGGATGTTGCCGCAGATGTCGGTAGAACTGATGAAATATCTCGTCGTATATACAAAAGTTATATGGCAACACTTGATGATGTGAAAGAATGGGGTGCCATTGCTGATGAGCCTTATATGGCTGCGCGACGATTATCAGATAGGTTTGGTCAGGCCATCTAAAAAGTTGATCATATAAGTAAAAATTAGGGACTAACAAACGGGAGCAATCAACCTTATGGATGGAATTGCAAAACTAGCCTGCGGCATTAATGCCATTAACGAAGTCATCGGAAAGATAACTTCTTGGGCAACATTAACGCTGGTACTTACACAGTTTGCCATCGTGATGATAAACTATTTATATAATGAAGGCGTTATTGCAGTGCAAGAAAGCTTGATGTACATGCACTCTCTCGTTTTTCTTGGTGCTGCAGGTTATACTCTTTTACATAATGGCCATGTACGTGTTGACATCTTCTATAGTAAGATGGGTGAAAAGAAAAAGGCCTATGTTAATTTATTGGGCTCCATCCTTATTTTATTCCCAGTACTGTTATGTATTGGAATATTCGCATGGCCCTTCGCTGCCCAATCATGGATGATATTAGAGGGTTCCATAGAGACTAGTGGACTTCATATTGTATATATTCTTAAATCAATGATATTATTATTTGTAGGTAGTACATTATTTCAAGGCCTTTCTATTTCACTCCATTCCTTATTAGTTATAATGGACCATAAAGACCTCAAGGAAAAGCAACTTGGGGGGAACATATAATGATATTAGACTTATCATTAATCGGTATTCAGATTGATTTCGTTATTTTAGGTATAATGTTAAGCGAACTTTTTGGAATGCCATTAGATGCGCTTCTATGTACTGTCATGTTTATTATGGCATGTGGTTCTCTATTGCTCGGTTATCCTGTAGCATTTACGCTTCCAGGTATCTCTCTCATGTTTGCTGGCCTTGGCTTTGCCATGGGAATCTTTGACTTTTCGATTATTGGCGGCGTTCCACAACGAATATATGGCACCATGACAAATGTGGTGATGATGGCGGTCCCTCTTTTTGTATTTATGGGCGTAATGCTCGAACGATCACAAATTGCTGAAGATCTGCTTGATAGTATGGGTAAACTGATGGGGCGCATGAAAGGTGGTCTTGGTATTTCCGTAACTATTGTGGGTGCACTTTTAGCTGCATCTACTGGGATCGTTGGTGCAACGGTTGTAATTATGGGTTTAATGGCATTACCTACAATGCTTAAAAAAGGCTATAGTCCTGCAGTCGCGACGGGCGGAATTGCCGCGGCAGGAACGCTCGGTCAAATTATTCCACCCTCCATCGTACTTGTCCTTCTCGGTGACCAGTTATCTTCGGCCTGGCAGTCCTCCCAGCTGGCCCTTGGAAACTTTTCCCCTACCCCATTATCTGTTGGTGATTTATTTGCAGGCGCACTTATTCCGGGTCTTGGGTTAGTTTTACTTTATATTTTTTATCAAATTCTAGTGGCAATATTTTTTCCAGACTCATGTCCTCCAGTTATTGAGAATGAAGAGAAAATAGACCTAAATCCTGTTCTTGCAGCATTCCTTCCTCCCATTATTTTGGTAGTAGCCGTTCTTGGGTCAATTCTTGGGGGCATAGCAACACCTACTGAGGCAGCAGCCCTTGGTGCAGTTGGCGCAATCTTAATGGCTGGTTATAAAAATAATAAATCCAAACCTATGCCCGTAATTGTCGCAGGCTCATCAATTGTTATCCTTCTTTTCCTGGGTGGACTGTTTGATCTGCGTATGGGCCGTCAGGTAATACCAACGATAGATTACTTAGCATTTGGATTATCTATTCCACTTCTAATAGCAACAATTTGGGGTATAGCGGATAGCTTCATGCGTGTTTACCGCAAGAAAATTATTCATGAAGTGATGCAGATGACCGCGAAAATAAGTTCTATGATCTTTATTATTATGGTTGGTGCAGCGCTTTTTACTTTGATCTTTCTTGGATTTAATGGTGATTTTTATATTACAGAATTTCTAACAAATTTACCTGGTGGAAGGCTTGGGGCTTTCTTATTAGTCATGGTAGTGATGTTCCTTCTTGGCTTTTTTCTTGATTTTATCCAAATTGTATTTGTTGTCGTACCTATCGTAGCACCCGTGCTCTTTTTGATGGATATTAACCCTATATGGCTTGGTGTAATGATGGCAATGAACCTTCAAACTTCATTCTTAACTCCGCCATTTGGCTATGCTCTATTTTATCTTCGTGGAGTAGCACCTCAAGAGACCGTAAAAACTACTGATATATATAAAGGCGTTCTGCCATATATTGTTATTCAGTTGTTTGCATTAGTCATTCTTTATAACTTTGAAGGCCTAGTTACATGGCTGCCGAGTGTTATATTCGGATAACAGTGAAAAAATATTAAATTTGACTAAAAAAAATGGAGTGCAAATAACATTAACCGCGCCAAGTCATTTTGTATGTCTGCTTAAGACCTAAAGCAGACACTAGTATTTAGTGGTTTTGACTAATTTTTTTTAATCCTGTGTAATTATCGATCACGCTATCTTCTTACAACTAAAAGCAGAGAGATTTATGACCTTCAAAAGACGTGATTTCAATAAACTTCTTGGCGCGGCAGCGCTTGCGCCGGCGTTTTTATCAACCAAAACACAGGCGCAGGAAACTTGGTCCCTGCAAGCAAACGTGGCCGAATGCTGCAGCTGCGAAATCCCCTGTCCGTGTAATTTTGGTCTGGGAACAAATATGCAGTGTGATGGCAATCGTCTAATCGAAATATATCAAGGCAGTATTGGTGAGCATGACCTTGCGGGTATTCGCTTCGTAGTCACCTTTGAAATGGGTGTCTGGTCGCGTATCTATGTGGATGAAAACATGTCTGAAAGCCAAAAGGATGCATTTGACGCGATTTTTCCGATCGGTTTTGCTGGCTTTGCAAGTCAGGCCAGGTCAATTGATACCGTCGCCATCTCCGTTGACCGTCAAGATGATTTAATTATCAAATTTTCTACCCCTGTTTCAACTGTAGAAATGTCCCCCGTGCAAGGCAGAGACGGCGGATTGATTACGGTTGACGGTCTTCCTTACAACGCTTTTTATAATTATGTCCAATATCAGGCGGTGGTCCATACTCACGACGGCCCGGAACACAATTGGTCCCACAAAGGCACCAATGGCTTTACCTCCCGTATGATTGCCAAAGGTTAAAACGGACCATTATCCTACTTTTAGCTCAGGCTTAGACTGGGCATTTCTGAACATATGCATTAAAGCTATGCATGAATAATATAATTAAAGGGGTGCATAAAACTTGAAAAAAGCGTTTTGAAATAAACAATAAGTTTCTCCGCAATTCTAGATATAATAAAAAACTCGTTATATGCGCTTATTATTGGCATATTCATTTTCGGAGTTGAAAAATCTCCTTTTTTATCCTCTACCTCTGTATGTAGGAACACCTTGGTCCGGGATCCATATGCCCTTTGGTGGTTCCCCAGTTTGATAAAACACATCAATGGGAATTCCACCACGTGGATACCAATAGCCGCCGATACGAAGCCATTTAGGATCGAGTTCTTTGACTAACCTCTCAGCTATTCCTACGGTACAATCTTCGTGAAAACCCGCATGATTTCTAAAGGAATGCATATAGAGTTTCAGTGATTTACTCTCAACTAGAAAGTTATTTGGTACATAATCGATCACTACGTGTGCAAAGTCTGGCTGCCCAGTAACCGGGCAAAGTGATGTAAATTCAGGACAAGTAAAGCGAACAAAGTAATCTGAATTTGGACGCGGGTTTGTTACCCTTTCAAGCACTGCATCATCTGGATTTTCGGGAAGTTTTGTTGAACCCCCAAGCTGCGATAAGTCACTATATAATTTATTTGTCATAACATACTCCTCATAAATAGAAGATAACCATATAATCTAATTAGTAGCTCCTGTCATTAGCATAGAGTAAAAGATCTTGCATACTTTCATCCTCGTGTTGACCCCGGACGGGAATAAACTTATGTTTAGAGTATATAAAAATTTATTGGAAATAATAATGTCAGGTCCTTCATCTCTTGTAAGTACTGAATGGCTCCTAAAGCACATCAATGATCCATCTATCAGTGTCCTTGATGCCACTTGGTACCTGCCTAACCAAAAAAACAATGCTAGGGTTGAATATAAAAACAGTCATATCCCGGGTGCACAATATTTTGATATCGATGAGATTGCAGATCTTAATAACCCACTATCTCATATGCTACCAAGCAATGAAAAAATGTCCCACATACTTGGGTTAATGGGCATATCAAATCAGGATCACATTATAGTATACGATAATAGCAATTTTAGTTCAGCGGCAAGGGTTTGGTTTATGTTTAGGAACTTTGGTCATGAACGAGTATCAATACTGAATGGTGGGTTTAAAAAATGGTGTTCCGATAATGGTCCTGTTAACGATATAATTCCTCACCTCCAAAGCACTAGCTACGCAGTAAAAAAAGATTGTGATCAAATACGCGATATCAATCAAATAAAAGAAAATATTATAAGTAATAAAGAACTAATTGTGGATGCTAGGGCCCGAGGTAGGTTCCTTGGACTAACACCTGAACCAAGGTTAGGTTCAAGATCGGGACATATACCAGGAAGTATAAATGTCCCTTTCAGTGAACTTCTTAACAAGGATGGCACCTACAAAGAACCAAGTATAATTAAAAAAATATTTAAAAAAAATAATGTAAGTTTAGATAAACCAATTATCACAAGTTGTGGCAGCGGAATTACGGCTTGTGTGCTTCTTTTTGCGCTTAATCTGATAGGTCACAATGATTTAGCCCTCTATGATGGGTCCTGGTCGGAATGGGGCTCCTTAACCGACGTGCCGATTGAAAAGTAAAAAATATGAAAAAAGATACACAAATAGTTCATAGTGGACGCAATAAAAAATGGACTGGGCAAGCTGTAAATGTTCCTGTTTACCACGCCTCAACCATCATTTTTGATACAGTAGCTGAACTTCAGAATGGAATAAAAAACTTTCAAAAAAAAATACCATTTTATGGACGCCGTGGTACTCCTACACATTTTGCATTCCGGGATGCCATGGTTGAACTTGAAGGGGGTCACGACTGTCTTGTTTACCCAAGCGGCCTAGCGGCTATAAACACAGCCTTATTATCCTTTCTAGGCAGCGGTGATCACCTTTTAATGGTAGACACTGTCTATGGCCCTACGCGGGCACTCTGTAATACTGTTCTGAAACGTATGGGCATTGAAACTAGTTATTATGATCCAATGGTAGGCAAAGACATAAAAAGTCTAATTAAGAAAAATACCAAAGTTATTTTTACCGAATCTCCTGGTTCAGTAACCATGGAAGTTCAGGATATACCAGCCATATCAAAAGTAGCACGTGAGCAAGGTGTTATTCATATGCTTGATAATACCTATGGAAACTTAATTAATTTTAATCCTTACGATCACGGCGTTGATATCTCAATCCAAGCAGCTACAAAATATATTGTTGGTCATTCTGATGCCATGCTCGGAACAGTTAGTTCAACAGAAAAATATTGGCAACGCCTTCAGGATAATAGTTCTTATATGGGCCAGACGGCAGCACCGGATGATATTAATCTTGCAATGCGAGGTATACGAACAATTAACACTCGGATAAAACAACATCAGGAAAGTGCTTTAAAGGTGGCCAATTGGCTAAAGTCACGCCCCGAAGTTGATTTAGTTCTTCACCCTGCCTTTACAGATTGCCCTGGACATAAAATCTGGAAACGCGACTTCAACGGCTCAAATGGTCTTTTCTCCTTTACTTTAAAAACAGGGAATGATGAAGCAGTATCAGCGTTTCTTGATAATCTGAAACTTTTTAAAATGGGGTATAGTTGGGGTGGATTTGAAAGTCTTGTGATGAGTTTTTACAACCTAAAGAAAGAACGTAAACTTGCACTCTGGGATAATTATGGCCCTCTAATACGTCTTCATATTGGACTAGAAGATCCAGACGATCTTATTTCAGATCTTGAGTATGGCTTCAAGTGTTTTTCTAAAATGAAATAAACTATGATTTAGCACGTAATAAGAAACGCCCGCACAAAAACAATACTGTTGCACTAAGTACGATAGCCGGGCCAGTTGGCACGTCCCATTGACTAGAACTAAAAATACCGCCCACAACAGATAGAATACCACAAATTGAAGCAAAAATAATCATTTGAAGCGGTGTATTTGAAACTGTACGTGCTGCAGCTGCTGGAATAATCATCAGTGCTGTAATAAGAAGAACCCCTATAACTTTTAACGCCACAGCTACAAGAGAAGCAATTAGAAGCATGTAAACTATTTTAATAAGGTTCACTCTAACTCCTTCAATTTGGGCTAAACCCTCATGTACAGTTAAAGATAAAAGGGGTCGCCAAATAAAAAATAAGCTAATTGCAGATAATACGACCACCACGGTAATGGTGTATATATCAGCGGTACTAATTGCAAGAATATCACCCACTAGATAGTACATCATGTCTGTACGAAAATGATCCATCATTGAAATAACAATCATTCCAATTGAGAGAGAACTGTGTGCTAAAATACCGAGAAGGGTATCAGAAGAAAAGCGTTTATCACGCTGCAGGAAAAGCAACATCAATGCCACACTGGAACAAGTTGCTATCATGATAATTAGGTTTTCACTATCAAATGCAATGCCAAGTGCAACGCCCATTAAAGCAGAATGAGCAATGGTATCGCCAAAATAAGCCATTTTGCGCCATACCATAAAACAGCCAAGTGGTCCTGCAATTGCCGCAACTAAAGCTCCACCAATTAGCGCATTTATGATAAAAGTATCAATCATGCCTATTATCACTCTCACTTGCACTATGGCTGTGGTGTTTGTGGTCATGCCCCTCATCGTGTTGATGATTATAAATCGCAATACCCTCCATAGGCCTTCCCATCATTGCCTGATACTCGGGATCGTTTTTCACAAACTCTGGTGAACCACTGCAACAAATATGACGGTTTAGGCAGAGGACCTTGCTAGTTGATGCCATTACAAGATGAAGATCGTGTGAAATCATTAACACACCGCATCCCGTTTCATCACGCGTTTTAGCAATTAAGCCATAAATTTCCTGCTGGCCCATGATATCGATACCTTGAACCGGCTCATCGAGAACAAGAAGGTCAGGCTGTCCAATGAGTGCCCTTGCCAGCAAGATACGCTGCATTTCCCCTCCTGACGCGCTTTGCACCGGCTGGCCAGCTAGATGAGATAAATTGACAACCTTAAGAGCTGCAGCAACATCATCATAATTAGTGTTTGGACGAAGATATAGAAAATCACTCACACTAAGTGGCAACACCTCATCAATCATCACTTTTTGTGGCATGTATCCTATTGAAATTTTTTTTGCCCGATGGACCACGCCAGAACTTACATCTAAAATACCAAGTGCAATTTCCATCAATGTGCTTTTACCAGCTCCATTAGGACCAATAAGGGTCACAGTTTCACCCCTATTTACAGAGAAAGAAATATTATCTAACACAATATTTTTTTTATATTTTTTAAACACGTTCTCTAGCCTGAGAAGTTGACCAGAAGTATTACTCATCTTTTCTAATTCCTGCAATTTTCGCAAACACCTGCGATCTCAAGAATTGAATTTTCGTATGAATAGCCATTCTCTTTTGCGGCGTTCTCGATCACATTATGAAGCGAACTTTCATTCATTTCTGTTACATTTCTACATTTTGTGCAAATCATAAAATGGCCCTGATGCTTATGAGCTGGATCACTACACCCCACAAAGGAATTTAAAGATTCAATTCTATGAACAAACCCCTCTGCGATAAGAAAATCAAGTGCCCGATAAACCGTAGGTGGCGCAACCTTTTTTTGTCCCTTACTTAATAGTTCAAGAACTTCATAAGCAGTAATTGGCTCATGTTTAGACCATACGAGCTCAAGTACCCTTTGCCTAAGAGGCGTGAACCTAGTTTCCCGTTCTTCACATATTTTTTGGGCAGACTCAAGTGCAGTTTCTATACATGCATCGTGATCATGTTTATGGTTTAACACAATTTTCTCTTCCAATAACTATTTCATAGAGCCGTTAACTATGATATTGCCCTTATTGAAATAAAATATCAAGCCATCAGGAAAGTATTTTGACAAATATAGAAAATAATAAATCTCTGGAGCAAGAGATTAATCAATTACAATTTAATAAAGACGGGCTAATTCCTGCTATTATCCAAGATTATATATCCCATGAAATTTTGATGATGGCGTGGATGAATAAAGAAGCTGCAATAGAAACAATACGCACAGGTTACGCTTGCTATTTCTCGAGATCGAGACAAAAATTATGGCGCAAAGGTGAAACCTCAGGTCAAACACAATCAGTACAAAAATTTCGAATAGATTGTGACGCAGATACAGTTTTATTACTCGTTAATCAAAAAGGGGTTGCTTGCCATACCGGGAGGCACAGTTGTTTTTTTAAAGAACTATCAGCAGATGGAAAAATTAATATAATGGGTGATGTATTAATACATCCAAATGACCTTTATGATAAGTAATCATCAGGCCAAGCATGCAAAATGACATAATTTTAATCGGGACAAAGCTTTTAAAGCATACAAATAATAATGATAAAAATTATTTTTATCAACGATTAGAAAAATGCAATTTACTCAATTTTTTTTGGATTTGATTACCGTATAAAACTACCCCTATTCCAATTATCATTACAAAATAAATTATTAAACCTTCTTTGCTAAAAAAAATAGTTGAAGTGCCAATAAAAACACTAACAAGAAGATCAGTAGTTCCCTGTAAATTTGAATTTATTTTATCACTTGAATAAGATGTTATAGAACGAGCTAAAAGTACACCAGCAATAGCTAAAATGGTACCAGCTATAAATATCTCTTTCCACTCGCCGATCAGCAGTATTTCTGGATTATATATAAAATAAAACGGAATAATAAAGGTAGAAAGGCCGAGCTTGAGGCCGGCGATACTTGTTTCCTTAAGATCCGCCTTAGCAAGGCTTGCTGCTGCGTAGGATGCAATGGCAACTGGTGGCGTTAAAAAGGAAGCAAGACCAAAATAAAACACAAAGAAATGAGCTGCGATAAGAGGAACCCCCATATCGGCAATTGATGGTGCGAGTAACATAGCCACAACAATATAAACTGCTGAAGTTGGCATTCCCATTCCCAGAATAATAGCAATAACGGCGGTAAGTATTAACATAACAAATAAGCCATACACCGCACCCACATCACTCAAGGCTAGAGCGAGGCTAAAACCAAGCCCACTCATATTAATAACTCCAATAATGATACCAGCCCCCCCACAAATCATAACTAAGAGAGCAAAAGGTTTCCCAAGCTGAACAATAAATCTATAAATAGTATCCATTGATGGTATTTTTTTAAATTTTAACCCCGCAAGTACTAGAAGCGATAATGTAGAATATAGCGCTGATTTTGCTGGATTATATGACATAATAAAAAGAAAGAAAATTAATACCATTAAAGGTAATATAAAAAACCATCCAGATTTTAAAACTTTAATGATATTTGGTAATTCTGATTTTTTTAATCCTTCTAATCCTTTATCACGCGCATAGAAATCAATCTGACAAAACAAAAATAGATAATAAATAATAGCAGGAATAATAGCTGCCATAATAATATTAGCATACGGTAGTTCTAGAAACTCAGCTATGATGAAAGCAGTTGCTCCCATAACAGGTGGAGCTAATTGACTGCCATTTGACGCAACTGCTTCAATTCCGGCAGCCATAGAACCTTTAAAACCATTTCGCTTCATCAACGGAATTGACACAATGCCAGTCGACATAATGTTAGCCACTGTAGCCCCACTAACCATTCCCATAAGTGAGCTTCCCACCACAGAAACCTTAGCCGGACCCCCTCGCCTATGACCAATAGAGGCCATAGCAATATCTGAAAAAAATCTTGTGGCACCGCTGGCCTGCATGACTTGCCCCATAACCAAGAAACCAAGGATCAGCGTACCTGCTACCATTATAATAAATCCAAGTACTGCGCTACTGTCGACATAAAGGTACATAAATAAAGCATCATAATTATTTTGGGCACCTTCAAAAATTCCTGGAGCATTGTGACCAAAGACCCCATAAAGAAGAGATGCAATAATTACCACTGCCATACCGTTGCCAGCTGTCTTTCTAACACCCTCAGTAAGGAAACCTATAGCTAGCATAGACATAGAAATTTTAAAAAATGTTCTTTCGTGCTGATTAAGTAACCACTCCTCATAATTGTATGCACATAGCAACCAAACACCGGCCGCGATAATAGCTAATATATAATCAGGTATTTTGGCAGTTTTACCATAAGGCCAATATATAAAGGAAGCTATCAGCGCAAAGGCAATTAAAAAAGCAAGGTAATTTCCACTAAGAATAGCAAGACCAAACTGCAAGGGGACCCCCATAATCCAAAAAATGCCAAATACTATAGGAAAGCCAAAGATAAAAATATTGAATATCTTCTTTGGAAGTGTTTCCTTTTTAGAAGTTTTCTGTTCCAAATCACTCACGCCAATCTAGTTCCATATATTAAGTAACTTTTGATTACGAAGGTTTGCATCCTCATCCCACACTGCAATGCCTTTTCCTTGTTTATAAAAATCAATCGCAGCTTTGTGATATGGAACTGTTTGAGAAGAATGAACAAATTCAGCCATATTATAATTACTCAAAACATTATGTTCCTTTTGCATATCAGACCAATTCGAATGAAGTACTTCAAGAATTTTTATCACATCTTCGTCCTCAAGTGATTTTGGCACCACAAGAAAGATATCGAGAGCAAAAATTCTAGTCTCAATTTCAACACCTGGATAAGTTCCTGGATCCACAACAATTGCTCTAATATCTGATGATTGAGATTGAGATTGAGAAAGTCTTTCTTGAAATCCATCTGCGACAAGCGTTAATATAGTTATCCCAGCCGTTGCATTAGCTTTACGCACAGCGGCCATACTAACACTACCTGGCGCGGCATCTGCATTCCCTTCAACCACAGCCTCAATCCCTTGCCCAACGCCTGAAACTGTAATCACTTCAATATCATCACGTGATATTCCAGCTCCATCAAGCATCGTTTGTGACATATCCGTCACAGCACCTGCTGCGACGAAATCAAGCACAACTTTTTTACCACGAAGGTCTGCAACGGTTTTAATCCCGGAATCTTTACGAGCAACAAACGCAAATGGCATTGCAAACAAACGAGCTACCGTGCGCAAATCCTTTTTAGGTTGGGTATTAAGCCCTCTATAAGCTGCATTAGCCTCCCCCATAGAAGACAAGCCCATTGTAAGCTCACCGGTATTTACAAGTGGTAAAAATGCGCTAGGACCAACATAAGGACGGGCCGTCACCCGCATACTCAAATTATTTTGCATATATTTTGCCATTACAGTACCAAGCGCATGCATAGAGCTACCAATAAAACCAGTGCCAATATTAAACTGTTTTCTCGCAGCAAGGCTAGGTGTTAAAGATGACACCAAAAATATCGTGCTTAGTATAAATATGACAATCTTTTTTAAAAAAAATTTCATCCTGAGGTATTTCCCCTTAAATATTTTCAATATTATATTAATTTCATTTTAATTATTCGAAAAAATTTATCAAAACTTAGTAATTTAATAATATTTGCCTTATGTATCACAACTAAAAAAGCCCTTGAACTAAACCATTCTTATCAAGCTCAATAGCTTCTGCAGCAGGAACTCGGGGTAGCCCTGGCATAGTCATAATAGCACCGCAGACAACAAGAATAAATTCAGCACCGCTAGAAATACGCACTTCACGGATCGGAACATTATACCCTGTAGGTGAACCTTTCAAAGCGGGATCAGTTGAAAAACTATATTGAGTTTTAGCCATGCAAACAGGTAAATGTCCAAACCCATCCTTTTCAAAATCAATGAGTTGATTTTTAATTTTTTGGTCGACAATTACTTCATTAGCACGATAAATTTCCTTCGCTACAACCTCAATTTTTTTAAGAAGGTTTAAATTATCAGGGTAAAGAACTCTAAAATCTGCCTTTCCTTCATCAATTGTTTTCACAACGGCCCGCGCCAAATCCACACTTCCATCGCTCCCATGAGCCCAATGGTAACTCTCCACTGCTTTAATTCCAACTTTTGAACAGGCATTAACAATCACAGCAATTTCATCGTCAGTATCTGTTGGAAAACGATTAATACCAACCACCGCCTCAACACCAAATTTTCTAATATTTTCAGCATGACGTTCAAGATTTTCAAGCCCTTTTTCAACTGCGCCCAAATTTTCAGAAGCAAGGTCGTCTTTACCAATACCACCATGCATCTTCAAAGCACGAACGGTTGCAACGAGAACTACACAGTCAGGCTTCAGGCCTGCCTTTCTGCATTTAATATCAAAGAATTTTTCAGCACCAAGGTCAGCACCAAAGCCTGCTTCCGTAACCACATAGTCTGTCATTTTAAGGGCTGCTTTTGTTGCCATAACAGTGTTACATCCATGTGCAATATTAGCAAAGGGACCACCATGAATAAAAGCCGGATTATGTTCCAACGTCTGTACTAAGTTAGGCTGAAGTGCATCTTTTAAAAGCACAGTCATTGGGCCATCGGCTTTGATCTCACTAGCATAGACATTTTTGCGGTTTCGGGTTTGGCCTATAGTAATACTGCCAAGGCGCCGGCGAAGATCAGCAAGACTACTTGCAAGGCAGAAAATTGCCATCACCTCAGATGCCGGTGTGATATCAAACCCACCTTCTCTTGGAAAACCATTTGCAACACCTCCCAAGGAGGTTGTAATTTGTCGAAGTGAGCGGTCATTCATATCCATCACCCGCCTCCACGTGATACGACGGCTGTCAAGGTCCTTAGAATTACCCCAATAATTATGATTATCTATCATTGCAGCCAGTAGATTATTTGCAGACGTAATAGCGTGAAAGTCACCAGTAAAATGGAGATTAATATCTTCCATTGGGATCACCTGCGCGTACCCACCGCCCGCAGCACCACCCTTCATTCCAAAGCATGGACCAAGTGAAGGTTCGCGAATACAAATCATTGCTTTTTTTCCGATTTTATTAAGTCCATCACCAAGGCCAACTGTAGTTGTGGTTTTACCCTCACCAGCTGGCGTAGGAGTAATAGCGGTTACTAATATGAGTTTACCATCTTTGTTACCCTCAAGACTTTCAATGTACTCTAGACTTACCTTTGCTTTATCATCGCCATAACGAATAAGGGCACTGTCTGGTATCCCTATTTTTTCAGCTATTTGCCCTATCGGCTTTGCCTTAGCTTCGCGTGCAATTTCAATGTCGCTTTTGTAGTCTTTTGTCATTACTTTGATACTTTCATAATTATGTTTTCTCTCTGAATTTCAGAAAATATTTTTGGTGCTTTTCGATGTTTTGTTTTTTGCTCATAAGCATAGGCGGCAGAAAATAATAATTCTTCTTGAAAAGCCCGAGCAAGAAATTGAAGTCCTGCAGGCAAATTTCCATGGCTAAAGCCCATCGGCACTGTCGCCGCTGGCAGACCTGTTGCAGGAGCAATGACCTGACTATTATCTCCTTTATAATCAGTATATGCACGAGATAAAAGCGCCGGCGGATTAGTCCAGCTAGGATAGATAATAACATCAACATTATATTTATCCATTGCACGTTCCACATCCTCTTTAAAAGCATTTCTTCCCAAATGGTTCGGAAACTCCAGACATGGGGGTATATCATCGCGTGGATGGATATCAAGCGGGCCCGCTCCAAATCTTTCAAGTCCACCTTTGGCAGACATCGAATATTGCCCACTAGAATATACTTCCATAACATCTTGAATAGACGCATTGTCCCCAAGTGTTTTTAAGTATTGACGCATATCATATCGAAATCGGTTACAAAAATTTAGAGCACCTCTATGAGCGTCTAAATCATTAATTTCAAAAGATTCAACAATTACAGCTCCAGCCTCTTTTAAATCCTCCACTGCTTTGACAAATAGTTGTGTAACTTCAGGATCAGCATCATCCGTAAAAACTAGAGCCCTGAGTAAACCTATACGCATCCCTTTGAGCGCATTTTTATTAAGATATTCGGTATAATCATCTTTGCGTTTACCTTTACCTAATTCAGTCATGGGATCCTTAGGGTCATAGCCCGCGACTACATTAAATATTTTAGCACCATCTCTTACGGTCCTTGTCATAGGGCCAGCAACATCCCTGTCCCAAGCCAAAGGAATAACTCCATCGCGGCTAGTCAAACCAATAGTGGACCGAATTCCGAATAAAGAAAGGTGTGATGATGGACCACGAATACTATTTCCAGTATCAGATCCCATACCCGCCACGCCAAAACTTGCAGCAGTCCCAGAGGCTGTGCCGCCGCTCGACCCTGCAGGTACACGGTCCAAATCATACGCATTAGCAGTCGTTCCAAACGAGGAGCTTATTGTTTGTCGCGGGCTAAAAGCCCACTCAGCCATATTTGTCTTAGCTATAATAATTGCGTCTGCAGCTCGTAACTTTTCGACCATAAACGCATCATCGGGCGGATAGTTGTCCTTGAGTGCAATTGAGCCCCCAGTAGTTGGTAGATCATGCGTATCATAATTATCTTTTACTAAAATCGGAGCACAATAAAGCGAACCAAGTTTCTTTCCCGATTTTATTTTTTCATCGATGTCATCAGCTTTCGCAAGCGCTTTTTGATTAATAAAGCTTATCGCATTTAATTTTTTATCCTGATCGTAGGTTAATATTCGATCAAGATAACCAGAAACAACTTGTCTACAGGTCATTTTTCCAGAACCTAAAGCGGCGTGAATATCATCAATAGTTGCCTCAACAAACTTGAAGTTTTCAGCGTATAAAATATTTGTATTGATAGCAAAAAAGACGAAAGCTATAAATGACTTATACAATATAATGATCCCACTATTATTAATGCGTTATGCTAACAAAATATTTTCAATTGAGGAAGTATTATTAATTAATCATACGTTCTAATATTTTCAATTGAGGAAGTAGTATTTTTGTGATTTAGTGCCATCCATAATTCATAGGAAAAACATATGACACTCAATTTGCAAAAATTATATCACGACACTCCTGGTAAAAAAAATTCTATCCACCTAAACAATGCAGGCGCTTCGTTGATGTCACAGCAGGTCCTAGATACACAGATTTCACACCTCGAACTTGAAGCCGCAATTGGAGGCTATGAAGCAATGGCTGAACGCAAAAAAGAAATTGCAGATGTTTATGTTTCAATTGCAGAGCTTATCGGCGCTAATGCCAATGAAATAGCTATTGTTGAAAATGCCACCGTCGGCTGGGCGATGGCATTTTACGCCATTGATTTTAAGCCTGGAGATCGAATTTTAACTGTAGAAGCAGAATATATTTCCAACTATATGGCTTATCTTCATATGGCACGTGATAAAGGTGTGTCTATTGAAGTTATTCCAAGCGGCCGGGACGGTAATCTGTGTATTGATACTCTTGAAAATATGATAGATGAAAATGTAAAACTTATTTCCGCCACTCACATTCCAACGAACAGCGGCCTTATTAATGCAGTATCAGATATAGGAAAGGTAGCTAAAAAGTATAATATTTATTTTCTGGTTGATGCCTGCCAATCTGTAGGGCAAATGCCTATTGACGTTGATGAAATTGGCTGTGATATGCTCTCAGCAACAGGGAGAAAGTACTTGCGTGGTCCTCGTGGAGTTGGATTTTTATATGTACGAAAATCAATTATCCGGAAACTTCACCCCCCTATTATTGATCTAAGAAGTGCGGACTGGCTAAATTCCAATGAATATAAGTTAAAAGAAGATGCCCAACGTTTTGAAAGTTGGGAAAGTAATTATGCCGCTGTCCTTGGTCTTGGTTCTGCAGTTGATTATGCCCTTAATTTAGGCCTTAATAATATCCAACTGCGAAATACAGAACTGGCCTCCTATCTTCGAACATGCCTGAAAAAAATAGATACGGTTCATATACATGCTATCAGTGATCGCCAATGCGCTATCACAAGTTTTTATGTGCAAGACCAAACGGCTTCAAATATTGTAAATGAATTAAGGAAAAACAATATCAACACAAGCGTTTCCGATCCCAGTAGTACATTGCTAGATGCAAATAAAAATAAACTTCCTAGCCTTATCCGTGCGTCCGTTCATTATTACAATGATAAAGACGAAATTGATAATTTTATTAAGGTCTTAAGTTCACTGATATAAAAAATTAATAATTTCTTATAAAATTAATTTTATGTTTCTTCGTTTACTTGGTGAGTAATCAAAAAATCTTCCCCACTATCTGTCCACCTTGACGCACGAATACCAAAAACACTAGCAAGCTTATCATCACTTAAAATAATATCAGGAGTGTCTTGACCAATTAATTTTCCACTGTCTAGCAATATTAGACGATCGCAATAACGAAGCGCCAAACTCAAATCATGCATTACTACCATCACACCATTATTATTTTTACTTAACTTTTTAAGTATTTCCATAACCTGCAATTGATGTGCAGGGTCAAGAGAAGCTATAGGCTCATCAGCCATTATATAGGGTGCACGTGTTGCAAGTGCACGTGCTAGCAACACCCTAGCGCGCTCACCTCCCGAGAGGGATGTAACAAGCCTTCCTTTTAAAGAAATGCAATTCGTTTTTTCCATTGCACTTTCAATAATTTTTTCATCATCTTCAGATATTTTTTGCCACTGGTTTAAATGAGGGACACGCCCTAACCCCACAATATTTTCTACTGTCAACGGCCAATAAATTGGAGCACCTTGAGCAAAATAAGCCATTTTTTTTGCGCGTTCTTTTAAAATAAGATCATCAATATTTTTATTATCAACCGATATTGATCCACTCTTAACTTCTAACAAACCTAATATACATTTTAATAAACTTGTTTTTCCTGCACCATTCGGACCGATCAACCCAACCATTTCACCTCGATTAAGCGTTATAGTAACATCCTCAAGAATTGAGTTATTATTTATATCAAGGTTAATGTTTTCTGTTTTTAAGCACATCACCTCATGCCCTTCCGTGTTTTATAAATAATATATAAAAAGGTTGGAGCGCCAATTAACGAAGTAACTACACCTAATTGCAAAGTTGCACCCGGCGTGGGAAGTCGTGTTAACATATCAGCTAGCGTGAGTAATAAACCGCCCATCAGCGCACTGGGAATTAAAATATCACCTGGCTCCTTCGTAACTATTCTACGGACCATGTGAGGGACAACAAGGCCAACAAAACCAATACTGCCACATACCGATACTGCAGCACCAATACTAATAGCCGAACCAATAACTACTCGAAATTTAAGCATAGAAAGATTAATCCCCATGCTTCGAGCAGTGTCTTCACCAACGCTTAAAGCATTTAGTCCCTGACCAACATTAATCATCATAATCCAGCCAAGCAAAATGAATGGAAGTGCTAAAAACAAATCAGTCGTTGTTCTATTTTCTAGGGAACCAAGCATCCACATTATCATATCACGAACACTCATAGGTGATTCAGCTAGGTTCATCACTAGAGAAACCCCTGCCATAGCCAATGAACTAATACCAATTCCAACAAGGATAAGCATCAGTACGCTACTTTCGCGAACAGAAACAGCTAACAATATTAATGTTGCAAGTAATGCCCCACCCATAGCAAAAATTGGTATAAATAACGGCCAGACCAGATGAACCCCTAAATGAATAGCTATAACTGCACCAAGAGCAGCACTTGCAGAAACACCTATAACACCAGGATCTGCAAGCGGATTACGAAGCACACCCTGCAATGCCGCCCCCGAAACACCAAGTGCAGAACCAATTAAAATACCAAGCAAAACACGGGGAAGTCTCAACTCACTTACTATAATTGAAACAGGGTCATTACTAGGGCCAAATACCCCATTCATTACGTCCATAATTGTGAGATCTACAGGCCCAATTGTTAAAGAAAGAAGGGCTGCTAGGATAAGGGCAGTAAGTAATATAATATTGCAACTCACATTTTTACTCACTTACTCACCTCTATATCGCTAAATAAGTTAATTTTTTCAAATATACTGGTCCGGATGTACTCTGCAGCATCTACAATAAAAAGACCATTACAACTCAAGTAACTACTTGGTATATTAACTGTTGGTATATTTTTCATCATTTTGATTAAACTGTTATGCCGAGCGAGGCTCCAGTTGGATTGCGTGACTGCCTTATCTTCAAAATAGCCAGTTATAAAAATGTCTGGCGGGTCCATGATGAGATTTTCAATAGGTAGATTTAACCAGCCCTTAAAATTATGGGTGGCTGCGTAGCTTTCAAATCCTGATAACTTAATAATATCATCTACAGAAGTGCCTATTCCCGCTGTTACGCCGCTTGGTGTAACATAAGCGATTTTTAATTTACTGCGTGGTTGATTTTTAATTTTATTTATACGGTTAGTATAACGTTTATTAAATTGAGACGCACGATCTTTCTGTCCAAGAACCTTACCCGCCATTTTAATGTTTTTATATAAAATTTCTGGCTCGTTACTATAGTTAAATTCTATTAATGAGGCTCCTATTCTTTTGGTCATTTTCCCCATATTCATAGTTGCAGAGTAAGTTTGCATAACTACATCAGGTTCAAGCATAATTATTTCTTCGATTTTTCCTCGTGTCTTTGGAAAAAGAAATGCTTTTTCACGGTAAAAAGAATAAACATCATCCGCAGCCGTTGAAATTGCAGCAACCTGATTTTGGTCAGCAAGAATTAAAACAATTTGGTCCGAACAAAGGTCCAGCGAAACTATTCTTGGCAAAATATCCCATTTATTTTCCTGAGCAAGTGAAAAACTTGATACGGAATAAGGAAAGCAGAAGAACAAGAGTATTACTTTTATGTATATTTTAAATAAGTTCAAAACAAGTTCCATTGATTTACCTCAGGTGAGGATTTAAAATTAAATTTTATGGATTTTGTCCTTACATAAATTTAGACAACCTCCGTGTGTAAAAAAATTATCACCTACACGGAAGACCGCTCTGTTTGGTTGCACCGACCAGCAGATAGGGCAATTTGACGGCAGGTATCCTGACTTACGAGTAAATTACTTCGCTCACCTTCCCGGTTTTCCCAGTGGTATATTGAGCTACTTCATCGTTTACAGTTACGGGCATAGTAATGGAATTAGTCTTAGGTATAACCTCACCATTTTCCCTTTTCACTTTGCTTTTTATAACAAAGAACCATCAGAAGGGTAGTTAACTCATTTCAAATTGAAAAACAACGGATAATTAAATTTTAATAAATACTCAGCCTAAGTCTGAAAGTTATAATCTTCTAGTATTACAGTATTTTTCTTTGACATTAAAAGACGATACACTCATGTTTAGTAAAAAGGGGAAATCAAAATGTGTGATTACAAAAATAGTAATTTTTTAGGACTTACGCCCATATTATTGTTTGTCTTTCTTGTTGTTTTTGCAGGAATTTTTGCTGAAAATTTTGAAGCAATGCCAATACTCGTAGCATTTATGATTACTGCAGGCTATGCCCTACTACTTAATCCGAAAGGCATCGTAATACCCTTCGGTAAAAAGGTTGATATATTTTGTACCGGCGGCGGCGAAAAAACCATTATTCTCTTGGTTGTCATATTTCTCTTAGCAGGGGCATTTTACTCTCTCACGATCGATATTGGTGCACGTGATGCCACTGTAAATTGGGCGTTACGTTTTGTTCCAACTGCCTTTTTATTGCCAGGACTGTTTATTATTTCCTGCTTTATATCTTTTTCTATGGGAACCTCTATGGGAACAATCACTGCCATTGTTCCTATTGGAATAGGCTTAGCTAATAAAATTGGTATACCAACCCCCCTTGCCGTAGGTATTGTCATTGGAGGAGCAATGTTTGGAGACAATTTATCTTTTATATCTGACACAACAATTGCGGCTACACGTACCCAAGGTGTAAGGTTAAAAGATAAGTTTAAAGCTAACCTAATTATTGCTTTACCTGCGGCTCTCATTACAGTGGTAGTACTTATGTTTGTTGAATTTGATATCCAGGCCAATATTGAGCTTGGTTCCTATAACTTTTGGTTAATACTTCCCTATTTTTTGATTATTATTTCTGCATTATTAGGATTAAATGTTATCACGGTCTTAGGGATAGGCATAGGTTCCGCCTGTGTAATTGGTCTATCATTTGGTTCGTTTAATATCCTAGGGATGTTAAAAAGTATACAAACTGGGATGGGATGGATGGAAGACCTAGCAATTATTGCCTTAATTATAGGGGGTATAGTTGCATTAATGAAATCCTACGGTGGCGTTGATTGGCTTATGGTCAATATTACCAAAAATATTAAGTCGCGCAGAGGAGCAGAATTCAGTATAGCAGCTCTTGTTAGCTTTCTCGATATAGCAATTGCTAATAATACCATCGCCATCGTTTCTGCCGGCCCTATTGCCAAAGACCTTAATCAACAATTTAAAATTGACCCTAGACGTACTGCAAGCCTGTTAGATATATTTTCCTGCGGATTTCAAGGTATTGTGCCATATGGCGGCCAAATATTAACAGCAGCAGCGCTTGCTGGGCTTTCACCACTGGAAATATCTCCGTATTGCTGGTACCCCATGTTAATCATTGTTTTTGGAGTATTGGCAATTTTAATGGGCCTACCAAAATTCCAGGACACCGCTCTTGATGAATATGGTAACGCTATACTATTAGTTCCAAAGTCTGAGGTATAAATGGCGAACAAATATCTTCTAGGTATTGATGTGGGAACTACTCGAATAAAGGCTGTTCTATTCAATATTCATGGGCGTCAGGTCTTTTCATCATCACGAGATACCAGATTGATTAAACGTGGTTCTTGCTCTGAGGTTGATATGGATGAACTATGGGAAGATGTTGCAGAAACGATCAAAAGTGTAATACTTAAAATGGGACCCGGGTCAAAAATTTTAGCTGCTGCGGTTTCAGGCCAAGGAGAAGGCCTTTGGCTTATCGACAAGGACGGAAAACCAATTGGACGCGCTATTCTTTGGAATGACAGTAGAGCAGAAAGTTTAGTGACAGAATTAGAGAATAATTCTCCTATAAGTGAAAGTATTTTTAAAATAACTGGTTCACCACTTTTTCCTGGCGCAACAAGTGTTTTGTTACGATGGTTGAAAGATAATAAACCAGAACAGATTGCTAAGGCTCATAATCTAATGTTTTGTAAAGATTGGATAAGGTACAAACTTACCAATCTAATCAGTACGGACACCACTGATGCATCTACTTCATTACTTAATTTAGAAACAGGAACAACCTCGGTTGAATTATTTGATCACCTGAAGATTAAAAATTTATTTCCATTAATTCCTAAATTATTTACACCCTCAGAATATTCGGGAACGGTTACAAAGTTTTCAACCAATATTACTGGTTTGCCCATCGGTACCCCTATTGCCTGTGGAGCCTTTGATGTAGCAGCAACAGCTCTTGGGTGCGGAGCTATTAAAGACGGAGACGCTTGCGTGATCTTAGGAACATCTGGATGTAGCGTTGTAGTATCTGATATTCTTAAAAAAGGACCTAATGATCGATCCGGAATGGAAATGCACGCAGTACCTGAACTGTTTATTAAGGTGTCAGCGACAATGGCCGCCACTCCAAATATTGACTGGGTATATGATCTTTTTAACTACGATAAAAATTTTAACAATATAGAGGCAGAGCTAGGCAAAATCCCTGCTGGAAGCTACGGATTAATTTATCATCCATATATATCTTTATCTGGAGAAAGAGCGCCTTTTTATTCACCAGGTGCCAGCGCTCAATTTAGTGGAATAAATGAAAAAACTACCCCCCTCACTATGACAAGGGCGGTTTATGAAGGTGTAGCATTATCAATAAAAGACTGTTTAAAAAATCAAGATCCAGAACGAATTTTTCTTGCAGGAGGTGGGGCACGCAGTTTATTTTGGGCAAAAATTATTTCAAACTGCACTAACCTTCCCGTTTTCATCTCTACCGAAACCGAGCTCTGTGCTCGTGGCTCAGCATTAATGGCTGGAATTGCAGGAGAAATATATGTGGATATTGATCATGCTATTAATCATATCAATAAACCTAGACGTATTGACCCCGAGCCCGATCAAGTAGCAATTTATGATGAATTATTTAATAAATATGTTCAGATACAAAAAAAAATGATGTCGGTCTGGAATTCATAGATCTAAAGTTTTTTATAATTACTAATCATAAATTGGATGAAAAGCGCCAAAAGCTCGCTCACAAAATTCGCCGGGATCATTAAAACGTTGATTGCGATTTAATGCACTTATCTCAGACATTTCTTGATCAGTAAGCGAAAAATCAAATAGTTGTAAATTTTCTAGTTGTCGTTTTGGGTTTGAAGATTTAGGAATTATGGAAACATGCCTCTGAATACCCCACCTTAGTACCACTTGTGCGGGTGATTTACTTAGCCTTTTTGCAGCAGTTAAAACGACCTGTTCACCAAGAACGTTGTCGGAATTTTGAGCCATATTAAGTGACACATATGAAAGAGCTCCAAGGGGTGAGAAAGCAGTAACTGCGATATCACGTTCGCGACAAAGGCGTATTAATTTTTCTTGCGTAAAATAGGGATGAACTTCTACCTGAACAACGGCCGGCTTTATCTTTGCGTAGGATAATAAATCATGTATTAAACCAGTAGAGAAATTACAAACGCCAATGTTTCGAACAAGGCCTTCTTCCACAAGCTCCTCCATAGCTTTCCAAGTCTCAGAAATAGGCACGTTATCTAATTCCATCTTTGGACATTCTGCATTTAAATCATAAATCCAGTCAGCAGGATAAAGTTGATCATGAGGAACGTGCTTTAAAGCAATTGGAAAATGGATAAGGTAAAGATCTAAGTAATCTACTTGAAGATCATTCATTGTTTTTAATAATGATGGCCGTACATGTTCTGCACGATGATCTGTATTCCACAGCTTTGAGGTAATCCATAACTCTTCGCGGGTACACAGACCCTCATCTAAAGCTTGCTTTATACCAATCCCAACTTCAGTTTCGTTGGCATAATCAGTTGCACTATCTAAGTGGCGGTACCCCATCGAGATGGCATCTCGCACCCCTTTAGACGCCAAACCTTTTTCGAGTTTCCAGAGCCCCATACCAACCGTAGGCATTTGGCTATTTCCAATACTTATTATTTCTTTAACAACCACTCCCTAGCTCCTTTAGTGTCAGTCTTTCTTTGGCCAAACACCATAGCCTGATTTCATACGTTCCCGCACCTCAATCATTTCTTGAGCTGTCAAAATAGAAGGTTTTCCTATTTGACAGGCAAGGTGATATTGCTGACAAAGCGCTTCAAGTTCTCCCGCTCTCCATAAAGCTTGCTTTAGATCGCCACCGCAGGCGATCATCCCGTGAGTTCCCAGCAAACATCCCGTTCTGTCTTGCAGAGCGATAAGTGCATTTTCAGATAATTCTTTACTACCATAGTGGGCGTAATCAGCACAACGAATACTATCACCACCAAAAACTCCAATCATATAATGAACACTTGGAATATCCTTTCGTAACATTGAGAGTGCAGTCGCATAGATAGAGTGGGTGTGAACAACTGAATGAATATCATCTCTTTTGTTATAAATATCAGCATGAAATTTCCATTCCGATGAGGGTCGGTGACGTCCAACTGCTTCGCCTAATAATCCATCGCCAGGTAACAATACAATATCCTCTGGTTGTGTTTCTTCATAAGGTAAGCTGCTGGGTGTGATTAAAATCCCTTCATCTGTAAAAACACTAATATTCCCAGATGTTCCCTGGTTCAGGCCTGAGCTATTCATCCACAGACAGGCATCAATGATTGACTGCCTTGTTTCCCTTGTGTTTTTTTGTATCATTATTTATTCCTAAAATTTATTTATTATCATGTATCCAACCTGCTAATGCTTTGGAGATTGCATCAACTGCGACATGTGCTGATGTTTTTGACGCACCCGCAATATGTGGAGTGGAAAAAACTTTTGGGTGATGAATTAACGGGTCATTAATCATTGGCGGCTCCGGATTAAAGGTATCGAGAAATACTCCACCCACTGAACCCAATTTTAAATACTTCAATAGAGACCTTTGATTAATAAGTTCGCCACGAGCGGTATTTATCAATAAACAATTTGGCTTCAATTTCGACAAGAAACTATCGTCACACATATTTTCTGTATCATTGGTCAGCCGCGTGTGAAAAGAAATAGTATCGCTTGATCGACATAATTCATCAAGGTCGACTTTCATTATTCCTAATTTTTTATCTTCTTGCGTTAACTCCTGGTAAGGATCAAAAAATATTACTTTTGCACCAAAAGCACTTAAAAGACGACCAACAATTTTTCCAATATTGGCATACCCAATAAGCCCTATGATCATTTCTGAAAGCTCTAAACCCGTATTTTCATAATGATAGTGGCTCCTTGACCATTCGTTAGCTCTCATCTCCTGAGTTCCCATCGCAATTTTACGACTTGTGCTAATAATTGCCCCAACGGTGAACTCTGCAACCGCACCTGCATTTCGTCCTGGTGCATTCGCTAAAAAAATATTCCGCTCAATAGCAGCAGCCTGATCTACGTTAACAGGTCCGCCGCGTCCCACACCGATGAATTTTAAATTTGGAAGCGCATTAATAACACGACGGCTGATAGGCGCAATATGTATTAATATTGCATTTGCCTCCCTTGCCAACTCAATAACTTCTTCTTCTTTTCCTGAATATTCCCTTATAGTATCACCATATTCACCCGATATCATTGGCCCCGGCGACATCTTATGAACGGTAAGATCAATACCATTTCCACAAAAATTAATTACCCTTTTTTGGAATAGTTCAGGAGCAAGGAAGAAGTCACCCAAAGCACAAACTTTTATAGTCATTAGCTTATTTTCCTAATCATGAACTATCTAATTTAAATAAAATCTTATGCCTAATATATTTAAGTAAATCAATGTATTTAGCAGCTAAAAATTTAGAAAAATCAACCTAAAACAATAATATTTCTAATCCACAAGTCATAATTTTTCTTTTTATAAAAAATCATTAATCCTTTTTTTAATAATAATTTGACTAAGGCACAAAATATAGATAAGGAAGTATTCTTTTTTACTTGAAATAGTTCAAATTTTAGGAACTTAAAAAAAGTAAGGTATAATATATTAATGATTTTCCCAACTTCGCAAGAAGTGGTGACCCCTACGGGAATCGAACCCGTGTTTCAGCCGTGAAAGGGCCGCGTCCTAACCGCTAGACGAAGGGGCCGTCCAAGGCAGTGGGTGGTTTCTAACCCTTCAGGAGTGATGGGTCAATATATTTTTTATAATTAGACTATCTTTTTTTTCAAAAGATAAAAATTATATTTATTCCGCCGCATCATCGATAAATATCTCCGCAGAAGTACGGCCATTCCAATGGTTATTTCTAATAGTTCCTGCAACTTTAATAGTCTTTGAACGGGAAGCCATAAGTAAGCGCCCTAGTGGTTTATCAGCACATCTAAATGCCATTGCTTTAACAGAGCTGCCATCTAATCCTTTTAAAGTGCATTTAACATGATCTTTTCCAACAATATCAACATAGGAAAGGTAAACATCAGAAAAAGCAAAGCGCGGTGCCGCATTTCCCTGCCCATAGGGACCCACTTGGTCAAGAATTTCAACCAAATTAGAATTTATAGCGCCGATGCTGAGTACGCCGTCGAGTTTAAGCGAGAGTAGTGTTAGAGCTGCATCCACATTTATGACCAATCTTTCACATAAAAATTTATCAAGTGCGTCGATGTTTTTACTTTGCATGCTAAGCCCAGCAGCCATGGCATGACCGCCGCCAGCTGTTAATATATCTGATTGCCTTGCAGCCGTTATAGCTGATCCAAGGTCAACCCCCATGATAGAACGACCAGAACCTTTGGCATTTCCACTATCATCAACAGCTATGATAATGGTTGGTCTCCCAAAGTGTTCTTTAAGCCGTCCTGCTACAATACCAATCACGCCAGGGTGCCAACCAACATTTGAAGCAACAATAATAGGCGGAACCACTCCGCCAACACCTATTTTTCTCTGAACCTGAGACATAGCATCGTCCAATACCATAGCTTCAATTGCCTGCCGTTCTGCATTATAGGTATTAAGTTCATTTGATATGTTCTGAGCCTCTAGAGCATCATCGGTGCTTAAAAGAATAGTTCCCGATTCTGAGCGCCCCACACGGCCACCAGCATTAACCCGAGGACCAAGTAAAAAACCAGCATGATATGTTCCGAGTGGCTCATTTATGCCAGCCACGTCACTAAGGGCCTTGAGGCCCTCATTCCGTCGCTCCGCCATGACTTTAAGTCCTTGTGAAACAAATGCCCGATTAATTCCAACTAGTGGCACTACATCACAAATCGTACCAAGTGCAACAAGATCAAGCCATTCAATTATTTTAGGCTCATTAATTCCTTGCTCTTCATACCATCCACGGTTTCTAAGCTCACGGTTAATACCAATGATAGTGATAAAACTAACACCAACGGCTGCAAGTTGGCCGTAACCTGGCTCCTCATCAAGCCGATTAGGGTTAACCACTGCGACTGCATCCGGAAGCTTTGCTTCAGCCTGATGATGGTCAATCACTATAATATCTAACCCTGCATCTGTTGCCACTTTAAGTGGTTCAAAAGAAACAATTCCGCAATCAACAGTAATCACTAACTTATGACCTGTAGATTTAAGTTCAAGAAGTGCGTTAGTATTAGGCCCATAGCCTTCTGTCATACGATCTGGAATATAAGCCGTAATATTCTGATTAAGAGATTTAAAAAAGCGTTTAAAAATAGCTGAAGAAGTTGCACCGTCTACATCATAATCACCAAAAACAGCAACCTTTTCCTCACTAATGATGGCGTCAGCAACACGGATACATGCTTTATCCATATCCTTAAATTGTGAAGGATCTGGAAGCATTTTTTTAAGAGTTGGTTTTAAAAAAAATTCTGCATCAGCAATATTAATACCCCGGCCAGCAATAACTCGAGCAACAATTTCAGGTAAATCATGATTTTGTACAATAGCCTGAATAATACGGTGTTCAGCGGGTCTCGCCACCCATGCGCGTTCAGTAACCGATTTTTCCACAGCCAATATGAGGTCAACCTTAGCTATAGAAGTATTATTGTTAGTCATTAGACCTAGTCTGTTTTAATTTCGCGATTATGAACCGTCTTAATACTGCGAACTGTTTTTGATGCCGAACGCATTACTACTGTATCCGTTGTGTACCCTTTACCGTCCAAAGTACTGTGAACACCACGAAGAAATGTACCATCTGTAACACCGGTAGCTGCAAAAATAACATCACCTGAAGCCATTTCCTCAGTTGAGTACTTACGATCAAGATCCTTAATACCCCATTTCCGTGCACGGGAACGCTCAGTATCATTACGAAACGTCAAACGCCCTTGAATTTGACCGCCAGTACATCTAAGTGCGGCAGCTGCGAGAACACCCTCAGGTGCCCCACCAGAGCCCATATAGAGGTCAACAGAGGTGTCAGGATCAGTCGTATCAATAATCCCAGCAACATCGCCATCACCGATTAGTTTGACGCGAGCACCTGTAGCACGGATTTTCTTAATCATATCCGCATGACGCGGACGATCAAGAACACAAACCAGCATATCACTAACCTGACGGCCTTTGGCACTTGCAACGGCTATTATATTTTCATCAACACTTTTATCAAGATCAACAATACCATCGGCAAACCCTGGCCCAACAGCAATTTTATCCATATAAACATCAGGGGCGTTAAGAAGATTGCCCTTTTCAGCAAGAGCAACAACTGCTAAAGCGTTTTGCATCGCCTTTGCGGCTATAGTTGTTCCTTCAAGTGGGTCCAAGGCAATATCTATTTCAGGTCCCTCACCTGTTCCTACCTCTTCTCCTATGTAAAGCATCGGTGCTTCATCGCGCTCACCTTCACCAATCACAATTCGGCCTTTAATAGCTAGGTTATTCAATTCGTTACGCATAGAATCAACTGCAGCGGCGTCAGCCGCCTTTTCATCACCCTTACCAACAAGTTTTGCCGCAGCAATAGCAGCAGCCTCAGTGACACGTACGAGCTCTAGTACAAAAATACGATCTAAAGTCGATTTAACAGCCATAATTTATTCCTACTTTATTATATAAAAAATTTACTAAAATTATCTGAATATTATAATTTTTCAATTCTGATAGATAGCGGTTCTTCTAGCACAGATGAAAGCTTATTGATACGATTAAGTACATCTTTCAATGTTGTTTCTGTTATTATGTTTGTCACTAAAATTACATAAATAGTACCGTCCCGATCAGTGGTCTTTTGTAACATAGTTTCCACGCTGATACTGACACTCTCCAAGTGCAATGTTATGTCCGCAATAACAGCGGCATCATCCTCAACATGAAACCTAACATAATAAGCTCCCTTACGTTCACTAATAGAAACTGCTTTTGCTTGTGTAAGTTTTGATGCAGGCATAAAAAAAGCTGGGCGGGAATAACCACGAGCTATATCGATGAGATCAGCAACAACGGCCGAGGCTGTTGGCCCCTCCCCAGCACCACGTCCCTGATAAAAGGTCCTATCAATAAAATCACCATCAACCACCAGCGCATTAAAACCATCCATAACGCCCGCTATAGGCAAATCCCGATCAATCATCGCTGGATGAACCCTTTGAGATAAAAAACCTTTATCATATCTAGTAATACCAAGAAGTTTAACGCGATACCCAAGTTCCTGGGCACATTCAATATCAATAGTTTCTATTTTTCGTATACCTTCAACGTAAACATTATCAAAGTCAGTTTTGGTTCCAAATGCAACACTACT
>JABGYD010000062.1 GCA_018675425.1 Kordiimonadaceae bacterium | reverse complement strand
GCAGGCTCTTTCAACCATAAAAAATCCTTGCTGGCTTCTAACTTTACCAATTCCATTACAGGTAGTGCAGGAGGTTGGTTCACTGCCATCCTCAGCTCCAGTACCTTCACAACTATCACAGGATACATCAGTAGGGATTGTTATTTTTTCGGAAATCCCGCGAAAAGCATCCTCAAGAGTTACACTTAAATTGTACCTGAGGTCTGCGCCTCTACTTGCGGTATTTTGCTGTCTAGAACGGCCACCGCCCCCACCAAATAAATCCTCAAATATGTCTGAAAATCCGGCAGATTCAAAACCATGAAAACCACCTCTGTCGCCACCCATTCCACCGTTTTCAAAAGCGCTATGACCATATTGATCGTAGGCAGCTCGCTTTTGGTCATCCTTAAGAACTTCATAAGCTTCGCTGACTTCTTTAAATTTAGCTTCGGCCGCAGCATCTCCAGGATTTTTATCAGGATGAAATTGCATTGCAAGTTTACGGTAGGCGGATTTTAGTGTTGATGGGTCCGAACCTTTATTTACTCCAAGAATTTCATAGTAGCATATTTTTGACATTTAAATCAGTCAGTCTCTTTTGAGTATTTGCGCATCCTATTTTAAGTGGCGCAATCCAGGTTAATTTAGTTGTCGAACATTTAATTACTTTTTTTCTTCATCAACTTCTTCAAAATCAGCATCAACAATATCGTCATTTGCTTCTTCTTCGGAGACAGCTTCATCTGCAGCTGCAGCATCACCAGTATTTGGATCTGCCTGATCACCATATATGACTTCACCAAGTTTCATCGCTGCTTGTTCAAGGGTCTCTGTTGCAGCTGTGATTGCATCAACATCATCACCCTCCAGCGAAGTTCGTACACCAATAGTAGCCTCTTCGATTGCTGTTTTATCTTCATCAGCAAGCTTCTCACCGTGTTCCTTAATTTGTCCTTCGATAGTGTGAGCAAGGGACTCTGCTTTATTTTTTGCATCAACAAGTGAACGTCGCTTTTTATCATCTTCTGCGTTAGCTTCAGCTTGTTTTACCATTTCTTCTATGTCATCGTCGCTGAGACCACCCGATGCCTGGATTTGGATATTGTGTTCCTTGCCAGTACCTTTATCTTTAGCGGAGACATTAACGATGCCGTTAGCATCGATATCAAAAGCTACTTCAATTTGCGGGACACCGCGTGGTGCAGAAGGAATACCTACCAGATCAAATTGACCAAGTATTTTGTTGTCCGCGGCCATTTCCCGTTCACCTTGGAAAACACGAATAGTCACGGCTGATTGATTATCCTCTGCAGTAGAAAATGTTTGAGACTTTTTAGTTGGAATTGTTGTATTGCGATCGATAAGGCGCGTAAACGCGCCACCAAGTGTTTCAATACCTAATGAAAGCGGCGTAACATCAAGAAGTAGTACGTCTTTGACGTCACCTTGAAGTACGCCTGCCTGGATGGCGGCCCCCATAGCAACAACCTCATCAGGGTTTACACCCTGATTTGGTTCTTTTCCAAAAAACTCTTTTACAGTCGCCACAACTTTCGGCATGCGTGTCATACCACCAACAAGAACAACTTCGTCAATTTCAGCTGCAGATAAGCCTGCATCCTTTAAAGCTGCCGCACATGGTTTTACAGTACGTTGAAGCAAGTCTGCAACAAGGGTTTCTAATTTAGCTCGTGTCAGCTTGAGTGTTAAATGCTTTGGACCAGAAGCATCCGCAGTTATAAATGGCAGGTTAATTTCTGTTTGCGTGGCGGATGAAAGTTCTATCTTAGCCTTTTCTGCGGCTTCTCTAAGACGCTGAAGTGCCATTTTATCGCCCTTTAGGTCGATGCCGTTTTCTTTTTTAAATTCACTAGCAAGATATTCAACAAGACGCATATCGAAGTCTTCCCCTCCAAGGAATGTATCGCCATTAGTTGACTTTACTTCAAATACCCCGTCACCAATTTCAAGGATCGACACATCGAAGGTACCACCACCAAGGTCGTATACAGCAATGGTTTTTCCTTCGTTCTTATCAAGCCCGTAGGCTAATGCAGCGGCTGTTGGTTCATTTATAATTCTTAAAACTTCGAGGCCCGCAATTTTACCAGCATCTTTAGTCGCTTGTCGTTGAGCATCGTTAAAGTAAGCAGGAACAGTTATAACAGCTTGCGTTACTGGTTCGCCAAGGTACTGTTCTGCTGTTTCTTTCATTTTTTGAAGAATGAGCGCGGATACTTGTGAGGGGCTCATTTTATCACCACGAGCTTCTATCCATGCGTCGTTACTGTCAGATTTAATAATTTTGTATGGAACCATTTCAATATCTTTTTTAGTTGCCGGATCATCAAATGAACGGCCAATAAGACGTTTAATAGCAAACAAAGTATTTTCTGCATTTGTAACAGCTTGACGTTTAGCTGCCATGCCAACTAATTTTTCCCCATCTTCAAGAAAAGCAACCATCGAAGGGGTTGTTCTGCCCCCCTCTGCATTTTCAATAACCTTTGGTTTCGCGCCATCCATGATGGAAACACATGAATTGGTTGTCCCTAAATCAATACCAATAACTTTAGCCATACTATCCTCGTTCTATTTAATTACCGATACACACCACTTATTGGAACAGTAACGATATTTCTAGTTAATATTTACTTGTGCTTTTGTATTAAACACCTGAAACTTATATAAGAGTGTTTTTTTCGATCGCAAGGGTTTGGCATAAGTTTTTTAACTTTTAAATAATTCTTATATTTTAAATTTTATATGTTATATGTGAGACTTGGTTGTTGATAATAATAATTGATTTTTGAGGGTTTAATTTAATGAACAAAATTTTATTTATAACTTTAGTTTTTTTTGGTCAATCTTTTGCCGTAAATGCTGAACAAAAAGACATCTCTATATCGGATGAGTGGGCACGTCCTATTATTATAGCCGGACGTCCGGGTGGAGCATATTTTACTATTAAAAATAACAATCAAGAAACTGACAGTTTGATTAATGTCACATCATCAATTTCACAAAGAGTGGAAATGCACGAGCACACAATGAAAAATGGTGTAATGAAAATGTCTCAGGTATCTTCAATTGATATACCGACTAGAGGAACTGTTGAGTTAAAGCCAGGCGGGTATCATATCATGATTTTTGAACCTGACAGAAAATACACTCTAGGTGATAGTATTGATCTCACACTTGAATTTGAGAGTGGAATAATAATTAAAAAAATACTTGATGTGTATGCAAGACAACCATAATAACTTGAAATTAAAAAATGATGAAAAGATGCCTCGTTTTTAGCTTATTCTTTTTTATCACCCTCTTTTGGACTTTCTTCCGGAGTACCTTTTGAAACCCCCACCATTGCGGGCCTTAGTAAACGATTTTTAATTTTATAACCAACTTGCAGAACCTGAATTATTGTTCCATCGGTGTCTTTGGTTTCTGTCTCAAACATAGCTTGATGAAAATTATGATTAAAGGCTTCGCCTTTTGGATCAATTTTATTGATACCCTGGCGTTCAAAAATATTATGAAGTTCGCGATCAGTCATTTTCACACCGTCAATCAAGGTTTTAACGCTGTCTGACAGCTCCTCGTTTTCAGGAAGGCTTTCTAGAGCACGATAGAGGTTGTCACCAATTGCAAGCATGTCACGAGCAAAATTTGTCATAGCATAGTTTGCGGCGTCCGCCTTCTCTTTTTCTGAGCGTCGGCGTACATTTTGTGTTTCAGCAACAGCGCGAAGTAATTTATCGCGTAGATCGTTAATTTCATCTTCCGCAACAGAAAGAGGAGTTATTTCTTCGTCGTTTGAAAATTGATCATCAGCTGAACCTTTTTCAGGTTCGTTACTTGAAACTTGGTCATTAACAATTTCTTCTTTAATAGTTTCTTGAACATTATCATCTTTATTTTTAGTCATTAGAGTTTTTTTCCAATAGGTTTATCAGTATAATTAATTTTAAGGGCAAAACACGAACAGCTCAACTTTAACAGTGCCGTATGCTCATTACAGCTAATAAATTATTTTTATCATCTATGTAAGAGGCAGCGATAGCAGATGTATCGTAAAGAGAAAAGAAATTATTTTTAGAACTCATAAATATCCTTACTGCCCTGATGATTTATATAACCTTAATTAACTACCTTAATTATTTGGTTAGGCAAAGTTGTTTTCATTCTTGTTCTTTATTTAAGTACGCCTGTTGTTAAGGTCAACTGGTAGGAAAAATAAAATTCATTTCTATTTAGTAGAATTGAAGTTCAATAGGTCCTATAAGCATTAAATTAATTATTTTTTGAATGGAGATTATATATGCGCCCCTCTGGCCGTAGCGCAGATCAAATGCGAAACATTTCAATGGAACTTGGCTTTTCAAAATACGCAGAAGGATCGTGTTTCATCAAATTCGGTGATACGCACGTTCTTTGCACGGCAACACTTGAAGACAAAGCACCTTCTTTTTTACGCGGAAGTGGCAAAGGTTGGGTGACCGGTGAATATGGTATGTTGCCGAGATCAACCCATGGACGCATGGGCCGAGAAGCAGCACGTGGAAAGCAATCAGGCAGGACGCAGGAAATACAGCGCCTTGTTGGGCGCTCGTTGCGGGCTGCTGTGGATTTGGAAGCCATTGGTGAGTGTCAAATACGAATTGATTGCGATGTAATTCAAGCTGATGGCGGTACAAGAACGGCATCTATCTCCGGTGGTTATGTGGCGTTATATCAATGTTTTCAAAAAATGTTATCGGACGGAAAGTTAAAAAAAATTCCAATTAAACATGAAATAGCTGCAATATCCTGCGGTGTTTATAAGGGACAACCAGTCCTTGATTTAGACTATGATGAAGATAGTAACGCGGGAACAGATGCAAATTTTGTTATGACGGGTGCGGGAAAAATAATTGAAGTTCAAGGTACGGCAGAAGAAGAGCCGTTCAGTGAAGAAGAGCTTCTTCGTATGATGCGTCTGGCACGAATGGGGATAGAAAAAATCACAAAATT
>JABGYD010000041.1 GCA_018675425.1 Kordiimonadaceae bacterium | reverse complement strand
ATGGGCTTACCGGTTAGATATTAAAAAACCTATATTATCCCCAGTTTTAGAAAAGCTAATTAATCGAGCCGTTGATAAAGGAAAAGTTTCATTCCGACCAATTAATATGTCTAAATATGAAGAAGAATTAAAAATAATTCTCGATATCTTTAACGACGCGTGGGTTGATAATTGGAAATTTATACCATTTACTGAAGCCGAACTTGATCACGCCGTAAAAGAACTAAAAATGATTATTCGTGAAGATTTCACCTATATTGCAGAAGTTGATGGAGTGCCACAAGCTATGATGGTAACTTTACCAAATATTAATGAAATAATTAAAGACTTTGACGGAAAAATGTTTCCTTTTGGTTTTTTAAAACTACTTTGGCGCCTTAAAATAAAACCAAATTTTAAAACTGTGCGTGTTCCTCTTATGGGCGTAAGAAAAGAATATCAAAATAGTCGTTTAAGCGGTACTATGTCTCTTGGACTTTTTGATATCTCCCGTAAAGCAGCTATAGCTGCCGGATGTGAACAGGCTGAACTTTCATGGGTACTCGAAGAGAATACACGTCTTTCAAAACTACTAGAAAGCGTAGGCTGCATTAGATATAAAACATACAGATTATTTCAAAAAGATTTATAAATGTCAGATATAAACGAACCAATTAGAACAATTAGTATTTTTAACCGATTGAGAAATTACTTTTTTACCGGCTTAGTAGTTGCTTCACCGATTGGCATCACACTCTATATAGGCTGGTGGTTCATTACCTTTGTTGATGAAAAAGTTAAACCAATTATTCCTTTAGCCTATAATCCCGAAACTTATCTGGAATCTATTTCTATACCTGGTCTTGGTCTTATATTTCTAATTGTATTTCTAATTGTTCTTGGCGCACTCACAGCAAACCTTTTTGGCCGGGCACTTATTCGATTCAGTGAAAGAATTGTAGATCGAATGCCTGTAATCCGAAGTGTATATGGTACCCTCAAACAAATTTTTGAAACTGTAGTTAACTCGGATAGTAAAAGCTTCAGTGATGTAGTTTTGCTTGAATACCCTAGAAAGGGTATTTGGGCAATTGCATTTGTTTCCGCTGAGAACACTAGTGAAATACAAGACAAAATAGATGAAGAAGTAGTTAATTTATTTTTACCTACCACCCCTAATCCAACCTCTGGCTTTCTTTTATTCGTTCCTAAAAAGAATTTGATTTATTTAGATATGACAACTGATCAAGCAGCTAAATATGTCATTTCAGCAGGCTTAGTAAACCCCGAAGAATTACCCTTAAAAGATGATGATTAATCACAATG
This sequence comes from Kordiimonadaceae bacterium, assembly GCA_018675425.1. GTDB lineage: Bacteria > Pseudomonadota > Alphaproteobacteria > Sphingomonadales > Emcibacteraceae > Pseudemcibacter. The sequence continues at coordinate 35,738 of JABGYD010000041.1, read as the reverse complement.
AGTTAATATGTGACTTTGTTGGTGGACCATTTGGCTACCGTATTAGACATGGAAGGAGCCAATACCATGCATTGGCAAAAGCTGTTGGATTCAAGGGTAAGAAAAATCTAAACATCATAGATGCCACCGCTGGACTTGGGCGTGATGCCTTTTTATTAGCGTCTCTTGGCGCTAATGTCACCCTGATTGAACGAAACACAAAAATGCATAAATTATTAGAGGAAGGAATTTTTCGAGCTAAAAATGAAAATGATGATTATGCAGAAATAGTTGCTCGAATGACTTTGATTTATGGTGATGCAATAGAGCTGTTGCCTGACTTAAAACCAGAAACCGTATTAATTGATCCAATGCATCCACCTCGACGGAAAACAGCATTAGTGAAAAAAGAACTACGCATTATACGTGATATTGTTGGTACTGACACAGACGCAAAAAAGCTCATGGACACTGCACTTGAAAATTCTAATTCTCGTGTTGTGTTAAAATGGCCGAGGAAAGCAGAGCCGATGGTAGGACTTCCAAGTCCATCTCATCAAATTGTTGGAAAAACAACACGCTACGATGTCTTTATCCAGACTTAAGGTACTTAACACCTTCGTCTCTCTCAAAAAGATATAAAAGTATGCGAAGATAACGCCCTCGTTCATTGGTAAGTGCAGGATCATTGTTAAGCACCAGGCGTGCATCGTCGCGAGCCATTGGGATCAAATGACTGTGACCCTCGAGACTGGCTACTTTAAACTTTGGTAGTCCACTTTGACGGGTACCCAGCAATTCACCGGCACCACGAAGTTTCAAATCTTCTTCAGCAATAATAAAACCATCATCAGTTTCACGCATAATTCTAAGTCTAGCCTCTGCTTTCTTACCCAGGGTGCCATAAAGAAGAATACAGCTTGATTTTGTTTCCCCCCTGCCAACACGACCTCGAAGCTGATGCAACTGGGATAAACCAAACCTTTCAGCGTGTTCAATAATCATTACTGTTGCCTCAGGAACATGCACCCCTACCTCTATCACAGTCGTAGAAACAAGAATATCAATAGTTCCTTCTTTGAAACTTTTCATAACCAGATCTTTTTGCTTTGCTTTCATTTTTCCATGCACTAATCCAACACGTTCTTTAAAAATGTGAACTAAGTGGGTGTAGCGCTCTTCCGCAGCCGCTAGATCCAGTACTTCAGATTCTTCTATTAGAGGGCAAACCCAATATACACGAGAGCCACCAGCTATCGCTCGTCTTGTCGCATCTATAATATTATTAATTCTATCAAGCGGCATCACACGCGTATCGATGCGTGTTCTACCTGGTGGCTTTTCATCTAACCTAGATGTATCCATATCACCGTAAACAGTTAATGTTAGTGTTCTTGGGATAGGAGTTGCAGTCATAGCAAGTATGTCCATGCCAGTGCCATTTTTAGCTTTTTCTGATAAACACATTCTTTGTTCAACACCAAAACGGTGCTGTTCATCAATTACTGCCATAGCAAGGTCATGGTATATAACATCTTCTTGAAATATAGCGTGTGTACCTATCAATAAATTGATTTTACCTAAAGAGAGGTCTAAAAGTAGTCTCTCTCGGCTCTTACCTTTATCTCTGCCAGTAAGAATTTCAACTTTAACTTCAGTTCCCACAAGCATTTCACTAAGGCTAATAAAATGTTGCCGTGCCAATATTTCTGTCGGCGCAAGGATCGCCGCCTGTGCCCCATTTTCAACAGCTATAAGCATTGAAAGTAACGCTACAATAGTTTTACCACTTCCTACATCACCCTGTAACAACCGCATCATAGCAAAAGGTTTTTCTAAATCAGCCTTGATATCCTCAATTGATCTATACTGCGCTTCGGTAAGTTCATATGGTAAGTTAGACAACACTATATCTAAAAAAATATTTGATGCCTTTAAGGATCTACCTTTTTTCTTTTTTGTTTGTCTCCGCATAATTTCAAGTGCTAATTGATTCGCTAATATTTCATCATAGGCAAGCCTAACTCTAGCCAGACTTAATAAATGCAATTCTTCAGAAGATTTAGGATGATGTACATTTTTCATTGCATCATGCCAATTTGGCCAACCTTCTCTGACAAGGAGAGATCGGTCAAGCCACTCAGGGAGTGGAGACGCTCGTTTCATAGCATCACCAATAATCCTTGCCATCAGCTTACCGCTCACTCTGGCTGTAAGTGGATAAACTGGTTCGATTTCTGGTATTTTGGACCTCTGCTCAACCGGAAGAATATAGTCAGGATGGCTCATTTGCAGTTTACCGTTATAAACTTCAACCTTTCCACTTATCAGGCGTGTTTCACCTTCAGGCAGCTTAGTAAGAATATAATCTTTACGTGGATGGAAAAAAACTAATCCAATAGTTCCCGTATCATCATGACACCAGACGCGGTAGGGTTTTTTACTTTTTAATGGTACGGGATCATGATCAGAAACTGTTAATTCAAGTGTAACTATTTGGTCAAACAATATATCTTTGAGGGCAGGTCCTGCTCGACGATCAATAATATCCACGGGCAAGTGCCAAAGAATATCTAATATACGAGCTCCAGAGATCTTTTTTAAATTATCAGCAATTCGTGCGCCAACCCCTGGCAAACTGTCGGTTTTCGCAAATAAAGGGTAGAGTATTTCAGGTCTCATTTGGCTTCGCAATGTTTATGGTTTTAATTGTCTTCATTTTTCAATATACACAAGCATATCTTATCAATTGCCGAATGAGAAGTGAAGTGACACAATTTAATACCTTGGGCTTTATTGAAGGCCAAATTAATAAAGATCAAAATATAGAAATCCGTAGAAAAAGACTAAAATTTAGAAGTTGGCACCGCGGAATTAAAGAGGCAGATATCTTACTTGGATCATTTGCTGATAAATTTTTAGAAAAAATGAATCAAAAGCAACTCGATGACTATGAAAATTTGTTAAGAGAAGCTGATGCTGATCTTGTAGCCTGGATCACTGGTGATAAAATTCCTCCTCCAAAATATAATCATGATGTGATGGAAATGTTAAAATCCATAGACTATCTTAAAATATTAAAATGAGTAACTTATTTACAGAAAAAAATTCGTTGATTTTAAGCAACGTACCAGAAGGTATGGACGCACTAGTTATCGCCGAATCCGTTAAGGGTAACAGTGATAATATTCCCTTGCTACATATAGCCAGGGACGACCAACGAATGGAAAATATGGCCGAATTAGTTAGCTTCTACATTCCTGAAGCAGAAGTTATAACCTTTCCCTCATGGGACTGCCTACCTTATGATCGTGTCTCACCAAGCCCAGATATACTCGCAAGTCGTATGACCGGCCTTATAAAAATTTTAAACCCCAGCAATAAAAAACAAATTATTATAAGCTCCATCAATGCAGTAACCCAAAAAATACCAAGTGCTAAAATACTAAAAAATTCGAGTTTTAAGGCTGCCGTAGGTGAGCAGCTAAAAAGTGAACAGCTTAGTAACTTTTTTTCTTATAATGGATACTCAAGAGCAAGTACGGTTGTTGATCATGGTGACTACGCTATTCGTGGCAACATAATTGATATATTCCCACCAGGTGCAAAAAAACCATTTCGCCTTGACCTATGGGGTGATGAAGTTGATTCCATCCGAATATTTGATCCCATCACCCAGCGTACAGAAGACAAAATAAATCAGATAGAACTAATCCCCATGGGAGAAGTTTTTCTCGACGAAAAATCCATTAACACTTTCATACGTGCATATGTCAGTGAATTTGGGCCCGCGCGTGGCAATGACCCTCTCTACGAGGCTGTGGTAGACGGCCGACGTCACGCTGGTATGGAACACTGGCTACCATTTTTTCATGAACAGCTTGAAACATTATTTGATTATCTCCCGAATTCAATTATCACTATGGATAATCTCACTACCGAGGCGTTTGAGACACGCCTAAGCGCTATTTCTGATTATTATCTTTCAAGAAAGAGTGCCTACAAAAAATTCTCACAAAAAAATGATGGTATAGCTCCCTATAAACCTGTCCCACCTTCAACAATTTTCATGGAAGCTAAGCAATGGAGGGAATATTATACTAAACTTAATATTCATCAGTTCAATCCGTTTAATTCACCCCAAAGTCAAAATATTCGGTCCTTTAAAGGAACCGCAGGTCATAATTTTGCACATGATCGTAATAATAAGAATATCAACATATACGACGCTCTTCGGAAACACATTATCAATATACAAAAAAATAATAAAAAAGTTTATCTTGCTAGTTATAGTATCGGTGCGCGCGACAGGTTAAGCGTTGTTCTGAGTGACCACGGAATGGGCCACCATAAACTCTTAGATGGCTGGAAAAACACTAAATATATTTCAAAAAATACAATAGGTTTGATTATTCTTCCTATTGAGAATGGATTTGAAACTGATAAATTTGCTCTCATCTCCGAACAGGACATTCTTGGTGACAGACTAATACGAAAAGTTAGACGAACACGTAAAGCTGAAAACTTTATTTCTGAAGCTTCTGCTCTTACACTTGGTGATCTGGTTATTCATCTAGATCATGGAATTGGTCGTTATCTTGGTTTAAAAACTATCGAGGTTGGAGGAGCTGCACATGACTGCGTATTACTTAATTATCATGGTGGAGATAAATTATATGTGCCAGTTGAAAATATTGAAATTTTAAGCCGTTACGGTAGCGAAGAGAGTGATGGAAAGCTCGATAAACTTGGGGGCGCAGCTTGGCAGGGTAGGAAAGCTAAACTTAAAAAACGTATTCGTGAGATGGCTGATGAGCTGATAAAGGTGGCGGCAACACGTGCAATGAGGAAGGGTGAAATCATCAAACTCCCAGATGGGCTCTATAATGAATTTTGCTCTCGTTTTCCTTATACTGAAACTGATGATCAACTCCGAGCTATAGGGGATGTAATAGATGATCTTTCGAGCGGACGCCCCATGGATAGACTTATTTGTGGTGATGTGGGCTTTGGGAAAACCGAAGTCGCATTGCGTTCAACATTCCTAGCAGTAATGGAAGGGTTTCAGGTAGCTATTGTTGCACCAACTACGCTTCTTGCCAGGCAGCATTATAAAACGTTCAGAGAGAGATTTAAGGGACTTAACGTAAAAGTATCCCATTTGTCACGCCTTGTTCCTGTCAAACAGCAAAAAATCAATAAAGAGGGGGCTTTAACCGGTGATTGTGAAATTATAATTGGAACCCATGCTTTACTTGGTGATAAAATTAAATTTAATAATCTCGGTTTGCTGATTATTGACGAAGAGCAACATTTTGGTGTTGCACATAAAGAGAAGCTAAAAAAACTAAAAAGCAATGTACATGTTCTTACACTAACAGCAACACCGATACCTCGAACACTTCAGCTTGCTATGAGTGGCATTCAAGGATTAAGTTTAATAGCTACTCCACCCGTTGATCGACTTGCAGTAAGAACATTTGTACTTCCCATGGATGATCTGGTCATACGCGAAGCACTACTGCGTGAACATTACAGAGGCGGTCAGAGTTTTTATGTTTGTCCAAGAATTTCTGATCTAAAAGAAGTTCTTGAGTTTCTTAAGGAGCAAGTACCAGAAGTAAAAGTAGTGATGGCACACGGTCAAATGGCACCAGGACAGATAGAAGATATAATGAACGCATTTTATGATGGTGCTTATGATGTGCTACTATCGACAACTATCGTAGAAAGCGGTCTTGATATCCCAACCGCAAATACAATGATTATTCATCGAGCTGACAATTATGGGTTAGCACAACTTTATCAACTTCGGGGTCGCGTGGGTCGTTCAAAAGTGCGCGCTTATGCCTACCTCACTTTGCCACCGAACCGAATACCAACACCACAAGCAGAAAAAAGACTTCATGTACTTCAAACCCTTGATACCCTTGGAGCAGGTTTTACGCTCGCAAGTCACGATCTTGATATTCGCGGTGCTGGTAATTTACTTGGTGATGAACAATCTGGTCATATTAAGGAAGTAGGTATAGAGCTTTATCAGCAAATGCTTGAGGAAGCAGTTGCGCAAGCTAAGTCAGGCCTTAGTGAGGATGAGCCTAGTGAAAGTTGGTCCCCACAAATTAATGTAGGTGCATCAGTAATGATCCCTGAGCGATATGTTAAAGATCTTAATTTAAGAATGTCACTTTACAGACGCATTGCCGAACTTAATGACAAACGGGATGTTGATGCATTTGGAGCAGAGCTTATCGATCGCTTTGGGACCCTGCCAGAGGAAGTGGAACACCTTCTCAAAATCATTAAAATTAAACAATATTGTCGTCGAGCTGGAATTGAAAAGATAGAAACAGGTCCTAAGGGGGCAATTATTACCTTTAGAAATTCAAGTTTTGCAAATCCCGGTGGCCTTATTGAATTCTTGACGCAACAAGGATCAGTTACAAAGATAAGGCCTGATCACAGACTTGTATACGTTCGTAAATGGTCTAAAATTGAAAGTAGGCTAATTGGTTCACTTAATCTCTCAAAAAGTTTAGCTAAAATCGCAGAAAAACAAATACTACACTAAGTAAAAATTATTTTTTAATAGCAAGATTGCCCAAGTGACAATTCAAAACTTAAAAATGGACTGAAGAAAAATAGTCTAATTCATTTAACTTTAATCTCAATAATTTCAAGACTGAGAACTAAGGACAATTCCACAAATAGGTTGAAGATTTGAACCATAGTCTTATATTCAAAATATAATTTTATTTATATTTCAAGGTTAATAAAGATATGTCTAAGGATGATATCAAAATTGCGTTAATAAATGCTGATACAGATGCAGCCGATATATCAGCGCAACAACTAAAAAAACTGTATAAATTTGTTCCAATAGACGACGCCGACGTAATTGTAGCGCTCGGGGGAGACGGTTTTATGCTCCACCTCCTTCACGAATTACTTGAACTTGAAACACCAATTTTTGGTATGAACCTTGGAACCGTTGGCTTTCTTCTGAATGAATTTTCCTCAGAAAACCTTTTACGGCGCATTAATAATGCCGTCCCATTTAAGATGTATCCACTGAAAATGGAAACAACAAATATTAATGGCGAAACTACTGAAGCACTTGCGTTCAACGAAGTCTCACTTCTAAGAGAAACAAGACAAACTGCAAAAATTAAGATTTTTGTTGATGGTAAACTTAGGCTTAACGAACTAGCTTGTGATGGTGTTCTTCTCTCTACGCCGGCCGGTAGCACTGCATATAATCTTTCTGCACACGGCCCAATTATTCCTATGAAAGCAAATATTCTCGCACTTACCCCGATAAGTGCGTTTCGCCCACGCCGCTGGCGCGGTGCATTGCTGTCACAAGAGGTGGAAATAAGATTTGAGGTCTGCAATCCAAAGAAAAGGCCAGTTAGTGCAGTGGCCGATACTATTGAAGTTAGAAATGTTAAAAAAGTTAATATTAAGCAGACCAAGTCTGCAAAAAAAATATTATTGTTTGATGAGGAACATACGCTCGAAGAGCGAATATTAAACGAACAGTTTATCAGTTAAGTCAGATAAAAATCTAATAATATTTAAAAGATAATTTCATCGTCACATCCTCTAAGCTTTATATATTTCAGCTGCTTTATTAAAGCCTGTATATTTACTACTATTATACCTTTTCATGATTTATCTAGCTTAAATTTCGAGAATTTCAATGATCTAATAAGAGAAATTATACGTACAGAAGGTATCCAAATTCACTGCTGTTACCTAATACTATTTTGTACCATTTAATTAACTGTAGAAAATATGATAAAACTAGACACAATTCATCACACGGCTATTCAGGTTAAAAATATTGCACATGCTGTTACGTGGTATAAAGATAGTTATAAATGCGAAATTGAATACCAAGATGATAGCTGGGCAATGTTAAGATTTTCTAACATTTCATTAGCATTAGTCCTTCCAGATCAACACCCATATCATTTTGCAATTTTAACTGATGATCTCACGCCCTATGGTGAAGCAGTGCCCCATCGTGACGGAACCAGTTCAGTTTATATCAAAGATCAGGATGAAAATCACGTCGAGATGCTCACATTACCAGTTAAAGAAACAATAAAATAATGAAAAAAAAATATATTATAACTGTATCTATTATTCTATTTATCTTAATTGTTGGCGTATTTGCGGGGCCTGTTACAAGTTATGTAGAAAAGCCTGACTATGATATTATTGCCTCCAATGAGAACATTGAAATCCGTCGTTATGGTCCAATGATCGTTGCCGAGGTGGAGGCTAAGGGTAACCGTGAAAATATAGCTGGCAGTGAGTTTAGCATTTTAGCAGACTATATTTTTGGAAATAATACCATGCAAAATAGCATTGCGATGACTGCTCCCGTGCAACAACAGCAAAGTAAAGCTATTGCTATGACCTCACCAGTCCAGCAGCAATTAACCGGCGAGGTCTGGACTGTAAGCTTTGTCATGCCCTCGGAATATAACATGGACACACTCCCAAAACCTAATAATGATCGTGTGAAATTAAGGGAAGTACCTTCTAAAAAATTTATTGTTATAAGGTTCTCTGGAACAAACTCTGATGATAATATTGATGAGCACGAAAAACAGTTGATGGAATATATTACAGATAATGAGATCAAAATGCGTGGAACAATTAAATACGCCTTTTATGATCCACCATGGACACTTCCCATCATGCGACGCAATGAAGTTATGGCTGAGATAGAATAAAAATACTCAGAACCTTAGTTAATGACCAAATATATTAACTCACTTGCAATTACTTTATATAAATAAGTGGTGCGCTCGGCCGGACTTGAACCGGCAAGCCCGCGAGGGCGGCAGATTTTAAGTCTGCTGTGTTTACCAATTTCACCACGAGCGCATAGAAAATACCGTGATTGATAAAACGTTATGAGGGTATGCCATATTATGATCATGATTGGAACAGGGAGTTTTAATTTTTTTAATATTTTTTAATAAAATGATCAATTATAGCTAGAATTTAGGTGCCTCACCTGAGAACCATTGTGTCCCAGTTTCTTCAATTTTTTTAATTAACATAATCTTTGCCTCGGTAACTTCAGAACAAATTTGGGATCTCAACACAAAAGACGCACCATAGGATCCTGACTTATTAAAAGGGTAACTGCCAATCGAAAGATAATCAAAACTCTGTTCTATTTCCTCCAGAATTTTCGCAAAATGACTTTCTCCTGTAAAAACATGCAGAGCTTCTGACGTTATTTTTGAACCACGGGATAAACGATTTTCGATATCAAGCAGCATGCTTTGCATCACAACAGGTATTCCTGCAAGAACAATAACATTTTCTATTTGAAAACCCGGAGCACCACTGATTGGGTTTTTAATTAAACGCGCCCCTTCCGGGATCATGGCCATTCGAAGACGTGCATCGCTAAGGTTTTGTTTACCAATGCTGTCTTCGAGCAATTTTCGTGCCTCTTTATTGAGTGAAAATCTAACACCAAACGCTTTAGAAACATTTAATGCAGTGATATCATCATGAGTAGGACCAATTCCACCAGTCGTAAAAACATAATCAAATACAGAGCGGCAGCTATTAACCGTATCTTGAATACGTTTTCCATCATCAGGAATAATACGAACTTCATCAAGAATAATTCCTAAATTAGCCAACCATTTTGCTATATAATTTAAATTTGCATCGTGGGTACGTCCCGACAAAATTTCGTCCCCAATAATAATCAAGGCGGCTTTAACTTTTTTAATCATTTTTTTAACCCAATTGAATATCTCTTCAATTAAGATTATATCTTAACTTATGAAATATGCACACAAACTTTTCCACGGAATACTTTTAAAAAGGTATAAACGTTTCCTTGCTGATGTTAAATTAGACAGTGGTGATATTATTACAGCACATTGTGCGAATACTGGCTCGATGCTTGGCCTGAAGGAAGAAGGTAGCGAGGTATGGTTGTCGCCTGCCGCTAATCCAAAAGCCAAACTCGATTATAAATGGGAAATTGTCAAAGTTGGTGATAGTTTGGTTGGTATTAATACTACCCTTCCTAATCAACTTGCCGAGGAAGCCATACTCAACGGAACACTTAAGGAACTTCAGGGTTATAAAAATATAAGAAGAGAAATGAAATATGGTGAAAATAGCCGTATTGACCTTTTTTTGAGTAATCATTTTGATGGAAAGCCAGATTGTTATGTTGAAGTAAAAAGTGTCACTCTTAGTAGAGAAAAAGGGATTGGGGAATTTCCTGATTCTGTCACTAGTCGTGGAACCAAACACCTTGGGGAGCTCGTTCAAATGATAGAGAATGGCAAGCGTAGTGTGATGCTTTATATAGCACAAAGAAACGACCTTCAAAGATTTAAAGTGGCATCAGACATTGACCCCGCTTATGCAGATGCGCTAAAAGTAGCAAAAGATAAAGGTGTCGAGGCATACTGTTATATATGCTCAATAACACCAACAGGAATTAATGTAAGCAATAGAGTCGTCACCTTGGAAAAAAAATGAAATATATTAAAGCATCAGATACCCCAGTCGAAGCAACCAATGCCATAAAAATATATGAAACTGTCGACTTTGAAGGTATGCGGAAGGCTGGAAACCTTGCTGCACGAACTCTTGATATGATTACACCGTATGTAGTACCCAATGTGACCACTGACGAACTGGATCAGTTGTGTTCAAAATTTGTTACCGAACATGGTGCAATAAATGCTCCACTTAATTATAATGGTTTTCCAAAATCTATTTGCACATCAATTAACCACGTGGTTTGTCACGGTATTCCTGGACCAAAAAAACTTAAAAAAGGTGATATTATCAATATAGATGTCACAGTAATAGTTGATGGTTGGTATGGCGATACCAGTCGCATGTTTTATGTGGGTCCCGCAAATATTAAGGCAAAACGACTCGTAGACATAACGTATGAATGTTTAAGACTTGGTATTGAGCAAGTCAAACCCGGCAATACTATGGGCGATATTGGCCACGCTATTCAAAAATATGCCCACAGCCAGCGGTGCAGTGTAGTTGAGGTTTTCTGTGGACACGGTATTGGACGGATATTTCATGATAGCCCAAACGTACTTCATTATGGTCGCCCTGGAGAGGGCCTAGAAATTAAAGAAGGCATGTTCTTCACAATTGAACCAATGATTAACCTGGGCACAAAAGAAGTAAAAGTTCTTTCAGATGACTGGACTGCGGTTACTAGGGATAAATCTCTATCAGCACAGTTTGAACATAGCATGGGAGTAACAAAAACAGGTGTTGAGATATTCACACTCTCTCCAAAAGGGCATACTAAACCTCCATATATCTAATAATAACATCACAGTATTTAAAATATAAAAAAGGCTCAGCATGTAAATGCTAAGCCCTTAATTTTATTGGTCGGAATGACAGGATTTGAACCTGCGACCTCTTCACCCCCAGTGAAGCGCGCTACCATGCTGCGCCACATTCCGTTACATTGTATTTTTAAGTATTTCTTAATCAGATTAGTGGCTTCTGATGGATGCTTATACCAATTTAGCGGTTTTTTAATTTATCGCTTATAGCCTTGAGTCCGTCACGAATAGAGTTAAGGCTAATCTCCTCAGTATTAGTTAAAACGACACCAATTGATTTTTTTAATTTTTCATCTTGATTTGAATTTTGAATAGCATAGGTTTGTTGAACTACTGCTTTAACGCCTTGTTCGCGTAATAATTTCTGAGCCCCTTTAATCGTGTAACCATCGTCATGAAGTAGTTTTCTAATAGCATCAATTATTTCAACATCTTCAGGCCTATAATACCTGCGGCCACCACCTCGCTTCATTGGTTTTATCTGGCTAAATTTACTTTCCCAAAACCTAAGAACATGTTGTGGAATTCCGATACCATCAGAAACCTCACTGATTGTTCTAAATGCATTTGGTGATTTGACAAGTTTTGAAGCTGACATTTAGCTCAATATCTTTCTACACTACATATTAGCCGTTCTTTTAAAAACAACTCTCAGGTAGGGATGATCAATGATTTATATTACGAATTTTTAACGCGATCTTTAAGAACTTGCGAGGGTCTAAAAACAAGAACTCTTCTTGGTTCAATCGGAACTTCCTCGCCCGTTTTAGGATTTCGCCCCATACGGCCACCTTTATCACGAACAATAAAACTACCAAATGATGAAATTTTTACATTTTCACCACTAGTCAAGTTCGTTGCAATTTCGCTTAGAACCGTTTCAACAAGATCTGCAGACTCATTCCTTGATAATCCTACTTCGTGGTAAACCGCTTCAATCAAATCAGCTCTGGTAACTGTTCTTTTTGTCATATTTTCTACCTCATATTTTTTCATAGCCTAATGCAGTGAGATTATATGGTCAATATCAAAGGGATGCGTATAGTTCCTAATAGTCTAGTTTATGTATAAAAATAGCAAAAAGGGTAAAAATAATACAAGAAGATTACATTTTACCATCTTAAAAGACAGGCCCCCCAAGTGAATCCCCCGCCCATAGCCTCAAGAATAACAACTTGACCGCGAGTGATTCGTCCATCCTTAACAGCTTCATCAAGTGCAAGAGGAATTGAAGCTGCTGATGTATTGGCATGTTTCTCTACAGTTACAATTACCTTATTAGTGGCAACTTTAAGCTTACGAGCAGTTCCATCCAATATACGTTTATTAGCTTGATGAGGAACGATCCAGTCAATATTTTCAGAGCTCATGTTACTATCCTCCAATACTTCTCCAACAACAGATGCGAGATTGACGATTGCATGCCGAAATACTTCTCGACCTTTCATACGAAGTTGACCAACCGTTCCAGTGGAAGAAACACCCCCGTCTACAAAAAGAAGTTCATTATACCGCCCATCCGAATGAATTCGTGATGAGAGTAGCCCTTGATCAGTATTATTACCAACTCCATTTTGAGAAGACAACACCACAGCACCAGCACCATCTCCAAATAAGACGCAAGTTGTTCTATCTTCCCAATCAAGAATTCTGGAAAATATCTCCGCGCCAATTACAAGAACGTGCTTAGCCTGACCAGCCTTAATAAAATTATCTGCCGTCGTTAAAGCATAAACAAAGCCAGAACACACGGCTTGAATATCAAATGCGGCCCCCCCAGTAATGCCCAACTTTCGCTGTATAGTTGTTGCCGTTGAAGGGAATGTCTGATCTGCAGTAGAGGTTGCTAAAATAATTAAATCTATTTGATTAGGATCAAGGGAAGCACTCTCCAACGCCCTCTTAGCCGCGATAACCGCCAGATCCGAAGTTACTTCATCCTCAGCCGCAATGTGCCGTTGCTTTATACCGGTTCGCTCAATGATCCATTCATCAGTTGTATCGACTTTTTTTTCCAGATCACTATTTGTAAGAATTTGTTTGGGAAGATAAGACCCAGTTCCTGTAATAACAGAACGTATAACGCTCATTATTTTTGTTCCTTAATAGTCATCTCTACAACTTTACCCTCACCTTTTGCATGCTTAACCTCCAGTCCATCAACTGACCCCTCAACTGAACTATTACAGTTTTCAAGGTCCAAAGAAATCTTACCTGCAAGGTCATTTTCGGCCATATCAACTGCCACCCCAATTGCACTAGCAAATCCTTCTGCGGATGCCCCACCATGACTTTTAATAACCAAACCATTAAGGCCCATAAATACAGCTCCATTGTGATTATTTGGATCAAGATGGTTTTTTAGTGATGATAATGAAGAACCTGCGAATAAAGCACCTATTTTTGACATCAATGATTCTTTTAATGATAGTTTAAGAAGATTAGCTATCATTTTTGCTGTGCCTTCGACTGTCTTAATTGCAATATTTCCAGTGAAGCCATCCGTTACAACCACATCAACCTCGCCAGCTCCGATGCCATCTCCCTCAGTGAATCCCTTATAGTCCATAGCAATATTAACTTCTCTCAACATACGGTCTGCTTCCTTAATGGCATCACTACCTTTAAGTTCTTCAACACCAACATTAAGAATTGCAACTGTCGGCTTCGTAACGCCAAGAACGGTTCGTGCAAATGCTGCACCCATAATCGCAAACTGAACTAAATTGTTTTCGTCACACTCTACATTAGCACCAAGGTCTAGCATGATACTTTCACCACGGCTCGTGGGTATCAGGCTTGCAAGGGCCGGTCTATCAATACCAGGCATTGTTCGTAAAATAAATTTCGCTAGCGCCATTTGAGCACCAGTATTGCCCGCTAAAACGGCGGCATGTGCCTGCCCATCTTTAACTGCTTGAATAGCTTGGCCCATGCTAGAGTCACGCCCGCGGCGTAGAGCCCTACTTGGCTTTTCATAGGCTGAAATAATTTTATCCGTATGACGCACTTCACAGCAATTTTTTAAAATCGGAAACCGAGTAAGAAGCGGCACAATTCTCGTTTCATCACCATAAATAATAAATTGTAAATTCGGCACCCTTTCACGCGCAATTCCAGCTCCTTCAATAACAATATCTGGGGCATGATCACCACCCATAGCATCCAATGATATTATAAGTTCACTCGTCAATACATACCCTTATATAAAAAATTATAAAAAATTTAAGTTAAACGTGACACTTCTTAATTAAGAAGTATTTGATTATTTATACTTAAAATATAGAATTACAGGAACTCTTCAAGTCTTATGTTTAAGCTCTTTTAAAACACTAAAGGGATTTGCCTTTTTTTCTTCACTTATTGCGTTAACTTCCGAAATAATTTTATAGCCAAGTTCATTGCCTTTAACGTTTTCCTGCCGCGGGTATGGCTCCATAGAAAGCGAGAGATACTCAGCAATATATTCCCCTACATCAATTGTTTTATCTGTTATCATTTCAACATCTTCTTCGTGAACTTCAAATTCAACTTCCTTCGTTAGATCTTCTATTTTATCTGGGTTTTTTTGTATCTTAAAAATAATTGAAAAATCTTCTTCAATTAATTCGTTTAATTCATTTAATGTAATCACACATTTTTGGATTATTTTTGCTTTTTTATTCACTGAGAGCTTATAATCTCCAAAATCCTTTTGAGACAATTTACGAAATTCACAATTTGCCCTTAGTTCATAAACCCTAGGTATTAAAAAGCGACTTGCAAGAGCTTCACATTCCTGCTCATTTGCAACATATTCTATTTTAGTGCCATATTTCTGTGTTAATTCGAGATTAAAAAGACGACTAAATTCATTTTCCTGGTTACCTTCAACCATTCTGAGTTCCCGTCGGCTTCAGAAAGCTTAATTTACCTAACATAATATTTTCCATATTTTTATTTTTAACAAAATCATATTGATCGTAAACATACTTTGCCATAAACTTAAGTGTCTTTTGATCGACTTTTCTCTCTCTATATAAATTTCGAAGTAATGCATCTGACATTTTTTGATAATCTCTCACTTCAAATAAATTCTGATATGCGATCATTCGCCCATAAAAAGCTTCTGCCATCACTTTTATTTTTTTTCCTACACCAAGGTCACCAACACCTATTTCTCTCAAAGTAAGATCAAGATTATCAAACATAATTTCTTGAAAAACCTGCTTTAGTTTATCTACCTCACTATACTGCTTATTTTGGTCAAGTTTTTGAAGTATAATCGACATATGCAAGCTCATCAAATCAAACCTACCGTCGAGATTATCCTCCACTGCTAGTTCTGAATAAAAAATATCCATTCGTGATTGTTCAATGACTAAGGAAAATAATTTATGTCCCGCATCATTCAATACTTTTTTCTTCCAGTAAAATCCAAACATCTATATTACTTTCTATACTTTCTGTATTTTTATCGCACTTTTACGCTAAAGATCGCAAAAAATACATTTACTAAACCATTGACTAGACAAGCTGCAAATGTCACTTTGTCATCAAATTTTAAACACCACAATATAAGTGATTTGATGTTATGTGTTTGAATTAACACGCAACGAAATAAACTGCAATAAATCTAAAATAGATTTTCTGGTTATAGAGGGCAAGATAGTATCATGAAAAATTTACAAAAAATTATTTTTACTTTCTTAATCGTCATAACCATATCCGCTTGCTCTACCATAACTAATACCCGTGGCTATATACCTGACCCAGAAATAATAGATGCTGTCAGAGTTGACATTGATACAAAGGAAACTGTGGAGGCAATGCTCGGCAATCCAACAATGAAAGCAACCTTCGATGATAATAACTGGTATTATTATGACAAAACTACTACTCAGTGGGCCATTAGGAAGGAAAAGGTTGTTGAAATGAACATTCTGGCAATTTCTTTTGACCAAGAGAATTATGTTTCTGAGATCCGCAAGTTTACAGTTGTTGATAATAAAGTGATCGACCCCGTATCGCAGAAAACAGTTACACATGGTAAAGAGGTTAATTTTGTGGCTGAATTATTTGGAAATGTAGGCCGATTTGGTGCCGCAGATAATTCGATTGCAGCCGGTAACTGACAACATTCAAAATTCATTTTAAAATATGAATTTTAGAAGTGACGATAACCTTCTCTCTCAGTTTCAATTTCTTTACGATCAGCCCCAAGTAGTTTTATTTTTTTACTGGTTGTAATATTACCTATTTTTGTTAGTAAAATGCCATTTCTTTTTGAGATTTCATCTATTTTATCTTCGCTTTCATAAGGCAGCGTGAATAATAATTCATAATCATCCCCACCAATCCATTTGAGTTTTTTATAATCACTTCTAGTTTTAAAAAGATTATTAAGTGCTAATGAAATAGGTATATTATTTGCAAAAATTTCAGCACCAACTGAGGAGCTTTTACAAATATGACCTAAATCACCTAAAAGACCATCTGAAATATCCATCATTGAAGTCACCAATTCCGCTAATTCAATTGCTAATTTTAATCTTGGTTGAGGTAGATAATAACGTTTAATAAGGTCCTTATATTTAAATCTATCAAAATTTTCTTTAATAACTTCAAGTCCCGCTGCCGCGTCACCCAAAGTACCTGAAACATATATAAAATCTCCAGGCTTTGCTGTTGAACGAGATATTAATCGACCCTTTTTAACCAAACCAACAGCTGTAACAGAAATAGTAATAGGCCCAGTTGTAGCGACTGTATCGCCTCCCCAAAGCTTCCAACAGTATTGATCTTGATCCTCCTTTAAACCACTTGCAAATTTTTTAATCCATTCTTCATGATTAAAATTCAGTTTAGGTAGTGCTAAACTAAGCAAATAACCTTCCGGTTCAGCTGCCATAGATGCCAAATCCGAGAGGTTAACTCTAAGTGCTTTTTGTGCTATTAACGAAGGATTATCATCAGAAAAAAAATGGATGTCAGCAACTAATGTATCTTTAGTAAAGACTAGATCTTTACCTGGTGGGGGGGAATATTGCGCGGCATCGTTACTTAGAGAAAAAGCCGGCTCGCCAGAACCGGAAAGCGGCGCAAGGTATTTTTTAATAAGGTCGAATTCAGATAATGCCAGCTTTTAACCTTTCCTTACTCAACGGTTTATTTTTGCAATTTTATCTAGCACACCATTTACAAAGCCTGGAGTGCTATCTTCATAAAAGGCTTTTGTTACATCAATATATTCATTAATAATCACACTAGTAGGCACATCGGGCCGTGCTAATAATTCGTAGGCACCTGCACGTAAAATAGCTCGTGCCACCGACTCAATCCGCTCTAGGCTCCAATCTTTTTTTAGGTTTTCGCTTAACTGCTTATCAATTTCTTCAGAGCGTTGTTCAACACCCAAAACAATATCTTGAAAAAATTTGTTATCTGCTTTAGCGAAACAATCATCGTCTATAGTTTCATTAATTCGATGATCTGAAAATTCCTGAACAACTAATAGCGACTTAGCATCACTAGCTTCTATTTGATAGAGCGCCTGAACTGCAGCAAGACGGGCAGAACTTCGAGCCCCACCCTTAATAGGATTGATTTCGGTCATCAGCGTATCAGTCCATATTGTTTTTTTAATTCAATCATACGAATTGCAGCCTTTGCTACAGAGCCACCTTTATTTAACTTTTCAACGGAACACCTTGCCCATGCCTGATCTTGATTTTCCACAGTTAATATACCGTAACCGATAGCAAGTTTGTCTTTAACTATAAGGTTTTGAAGGGCATGCGCGCTTTCTTCACAAACATAATCATAGTGGCTCGTCTCACCCCGAATAACACAACCTAACGCAACATAACCCTCGTATCCATCATTACCGTCAGCTGCAAATCGTATGGCACCTGGAACTTCAAATACGCCTGGAACTGAAATACGATCATACTCAAATCCATGTGCTTCTAAAACCTGGATGGCTCCCTGAGCCAATTCATCTGCGATATTTTCATAAAATCGAGCTTCTACAATAAGTATTTTCATGGATTTTATCCCTTATTATTTACAATTTTAATGTCTACAGCCTCATCAAAACGTTGATGACTGACGATATTAAGGCCATATCCTTCAATGCCTATAACATTTTGCTCACTATCAGAAAGTAAAACAAAGTCTTTAATCCCAAGATCAAGTAAAATTTGAGCTCCAATCCCATAGTTTTTTATATTAGGTGATTTTTTTTCTAATTTTCTATCTTTTTTGGCGATTTCATCTGTGATGTATGTTTTTCTATTTTCACGTAAAAAAACCATCACACCGCACTCTTCCTTACCTAATTCTTCCATAGCCCGATTGCATTGGCTTCTGCGCGCACCCTTTTGTCCAAGAAGGTCTTCAAAAATATTAAAAGAATGCATCCTAACCAATACCTTCTTTGCAGTTTTAGGATTGCCTTTAACAAGTGCAAAATGTTGAATTTCGTCGTCCTTAGCTTGATATGCGCGCATATCAAATTTACCACCAAATTCACTATCAACTTCCGTGGTATCTATACACTCTACTAGGTTATCGTTACGACGGCGATAGGCAATTAAGTCAGCAATAGTAGCAACTTTTAAACTATGTTTTTTCGCAAACTCAACGAGGTCTGGCAAACGTGCCATAGTTCCATCGTCCTTCATAATTTCGCATATCACTCCTGAAGGAATAAGTCCAGCAAGACGAGCTACATCAACTGCAGCCTCAGTGTGGCCAGCACGAACGAGCACCCCCCCCCGTTTTGCAACGATTGGAAAAACGTGACCTGGGGTCACAATATCTTCTTTATCCTTTGTAGGATCAATTGCTATAGCAATTGTCTTAGCCCTATCAGCAGCTGAAATCCCGGTTGTCACACCTTCCGCCGCTTCAATTGAGATGGTAAATGCAGTTTGATGACGAGTAGCATTTTTTTGTGACATCATCTCAAGACCAAGGTCAGCTGACCTCCTTGCTGTAAGCGCAAGGCATATAAGTCCCCGGCCATGAGTAGCCATAAAATTAATAGCATCAGGAGTTGCCATTTGTGATGGGATAATCAAATCACCTTCATTTTCACGATCTTCGTCATCGACAAGAATGAACATGCGTCCATTTTTTGCGTCTTCTAATACATCCTCGATTGGGGATAGAAAATTATTAGGCATATTTTTCTCTATGTCTTTTTGTTATTGATGATTTTTAGGGTTGGACGTCATTCATTCTGGAAACGTAACGAGCAAGAATGTCAATTTCAATATTCAGGGTGTCGCCAACAATAAGATCCATAAATGTGGTTTTTTGCTGAGTATGGGGGATTATATTAACACAAAATAATGTTCTAGAATTTTCATCTATTACCTCATTAACTGTAAGTGAGGCACCATTAATAGTAACAGACCCCTTAGCTGCTATAAATGCTCTTAAATCTTGTGGCGCAGAAAAGATAAATTTCTTACTATCACCCTCAACTTCAATTGAAATTACTTCACCAACACCGTCTACATGACCTGTAACAAGATGGCCACCAAGCTCTTCGCCAACCTTTAAGGCCCGTTCTAAATTTACTGGTGTCCCAATTATCCATTTACCCAGCTCTGTGCACGAAAGCGTCTCCGAAGAAACATCAACACTGAACCAATCCTTACCCTTGTCGACAACGGTAAGGCAGACACCAGAGCAGGCTATAGAAGCTCCAAAGTTAATAGTAGAAGTTTCATAAGCTGTTTGTATAACGATGCGAGTATCGCCATTATTAATAAGCTCTTTAACTACGCCAATATCAGTAATAATTCCAGTAAACATCTTTTAGCCGCTAAAATTTCCAAAGTGTCGCCAATGATCCTGGCCTGTTTGGCCTTCATCCAGTAGCGATAATGTTAAATATAGATCCAATTCATCTAATGAAATATCGTATAGTGCATCCACACCATTTTTTCCAACAAAATCACTAGATTTAAACCATATTAAACGGTCTACCAGATTTGCCCTTATCAGGGAAGCATTAAGTTTACTGCCACCCTCACATAAAAGCCTTGTGATACCTTGTTCCGCTAATAATGTCATGACCTTTGATAAATCTAATTGTTCCTGACTATCTTTTTCGAAACAAAAAATTTGAGCTCCAGTATTTTTAATTTCAAAAGACTTTTTAAGGTCAGTGGCTGCAGTCATAATCCAAAGTGGAATTTTATTTGCTGATTTGCAAAGGCTACTCATTGGGTCAATTTGCAAGTTAGTATCAACAACAACCCTAATTGGTGATCGATCCTCTAACCCTGGTATCCGACAATCTAACGAAGGATCATCTATAAGCGCAGTACCTATTCCCACCATAATAGCATCATGTTGAGCTCTAAACATATGGCCTTTTTGCCTTGATTGAGGTCCAGTTACCCATGATTTTTTATTTTTATTCTTGGCAATTTTACCATCAGCAGAACTGGCTATTTTTATAGTAATTAGTGGCTGATTTTGTTTTATTCGATTAAAAAATCCTTGATGAATAATGTCAGCCTGTGCCTTCAATATTCCAAAATTAACCTTTATCCCCGCATCCTTTAACATTTGAATACCACTACCACTAACTCGCGGATCTGGATCACTGGTTGCAATGATAACCTCTGCCACTTCGGAACGGATTAACTCTTCCGCACAAGGTGATGTTTTACCGTAATGAGAACAAGGCTCAAGGGTCACATAAACTTTTGCGCCTTTTACATTTTTTGCTTGCTCAAGAGCTACTCTTTCGGCGTGTGGACGTCCGCCTTTGCCTGTCCAACCACGGCCTACAATATGTTTATCCTTTACAATCACACAGCCTACAGAAGGATTAGGATATACCTCACCCAAGCCTCTCTTTGAGAGCTCTAGTGCTATTTTCATATAGAAGTAATCGTTTAATGATAATTCGGTATCAATTTTCTTCATGATCAGTTATCTCACTAACGAAATGTTCAAAATCGCTAGCTTCGCGGAAGTTTTTATAAACCGATGCAAATCGGACATACGCCACAGCATCAAGTTGCTCAAGGCCTTCCATAATCAGCTTGCCGATATTTGCCGATGGAATTTCACTTTCACCCATACTTTCAAGCTGCCGGACGATGCCGCTAATCATGCGTACAACTTGTTCTTCTTCAACTGGCCTTTTACGAATAGCCATTTGCACTGACCGTTCAAGCTTAATACGCTCAAAAGGTACTTTTTTGCCAGAGGTTTTAAGAACAGTTAACTCACGTAATTGTACACGCTCAAATGTGGTAAAGCGGGCACCACAGCCACTACATGACCTGCGGCGGCGGATCGCAGAGTTATCCTCGGTAGGTCTACTATCTTTAACCTGGGTATCTTCATTTGCGCAAAATGGGCACCGCATTCTTTTTCCTTTTACAATTAATAAATTGGGAACTTTTCACAAAGCGCAACTACCTTCGCGCGCACTGAAGCCTCCACAACACTATTATCTTCTTTATTTTTTTTAAGTCCGTCAAGAATTTCAAGAATAAAATCTCCAACTTGCTTAAATTCATCCGTTCCGAAGCCCCGTGATGTACCTGCAGGTGTTCCTAAGCGAACACCAGACGTAACCATTGGTTTCTCTGGATCAAACGGTACGCCATTTTTATTACATGTAATATTAGCACGACCAAGGGAATTATCGGCGTCACGGCCTGTTAGACCTTTTGGTCGTAAATCAACTAGCACTAAGTGCGTGTCTGTTCCACCAGAAACAATATCACATCCCCCTTCATTTAGCTTTTTAGCAAGTGCACGAGCATTCGCCTTCACTTGTATAGTATAAGATTTGAATTCCGGCTTAAGTGCCTCTCCGAATGCCACTGCTTTTGCAGCAATAACATGCATAAGTGGCCCACCTTGTAAACCAGGAAAGATGGCACTATTGAATTTCTTACCTAAAGCTGGATCATTGCACAAAATCATACCTCCGCGCGGACCACGAAGTGTTTTATGAGTTGTAGTTGTCACAACATGAGCATGTTCTATAGGGCTTGGGTGTTCACCAGCAGCAACAAGTCCTGAAATATGAGCCATATCCACAAGTAGATATGCACCAACGCTATCAGCTATTTCACGCATACGCTTAAAGTCAATTTCACGCGGATAAGCTGAGCCACCAGCAATTAACATTTTTGGCTTATGTTCCTTTGCCAGCGCTTCTATTTGTTCAAAATCAATAAGATTGTTATCACGTCGCACACCATATTGAATAGCATTAAACCATTTTCCTGATTGAGATGGTGGTGCACCATGTGTCAAATGACCTCCAGCATCAAGGGACATCCCAAGAATAGTATCTCCCGGCTTGATAAGGGCCAACATTACTGCGCCATTAGCCTGGGCGCCCGAGTGTGGTTGCACATTTGCATAGGCACAACTAAAAAGTTTTTTTGCCCTTTCTATAGCAAGGCTTTCAGCAATATCAACATATTCGCAACCACCATAATAACGACGCCCAGGATATCCCTCTGCGTATTTATTAGTCATAATGGACCCTTGAGCCTCCATTACTGCACGGCTGACGATATTTTCCGATGCGATCAACTCAATATGAGACCTTTGACGGCCCATTTCTTTATCAATACTTTCCAGAAGTGCAGGATCAGTTTCAGATAATGGTGCGTTATAAAATGTTTCTAAATTTGATGACATTCATTTAAACCTTTAATAAATTATAATTTACGAAATAATATCAATTCGATCTTGATGGCGACCACCCTCAAAACCTGTGTCCAAAAATACCTTTAAACAATCTTTGGCTACTTTAATACTTGTTGTCCTACCACCTAGAACCAAAACATTAGCATTGTTATGCTCGCGGCATAATTTTGCGGTAAGGGTATTATGAACGAGTGCTGCACGGATATGTTTATGACGATTAGCTGAGATACTAATGCCTATTCCAGAGCCACACACAAGAACACCCCGTAAAGCATTTCCGCCTGCTATCGCCTCAGCCATTTTATTGGCATAATTTGGATAATCAACGGAACTATCATTGTCACAACCAAGATCAAGAACTTCATACCCAAAATTTTTTAAATCTACTTTGAGAATTTCTTTGAAATCAAACCCACCATGGTCACTGGCGATAGCAATTACTTCAATTGGCATGGCACACACTCACATTTTTTCTGATGTGGTTAAGAATAATAAATATTTCATAACATACCTATTAATTAGATGAAATAGAAAAGGGCCGTAATTCTAAAAGCCGTCAAATTGTTATCTTAGCATTACTTAAATATACTTAGTTAACGATTTTAATTTAGTTTATTTCTTGATTATTTTCTGCACTATAAATATTAAAGTTGAGATACCAATCAATGCTAATAACCCGAGAGCTTCTTCACCAGTTAATTGCAAAAGCATCCATAAAATGACACTACAACTGAGAAAAGGAATAATAATCTTTCCAGGCATTTTAAACTGGCCCTCAGAAGGCGCTCCGTCACGCACCCTTAGTTTGAGGGTAGCGAGACAAACGCCCGCATAAACGAGTAAAATAGAACCTGATGCCATCACAGCCAATACTTTAAATTGACCGCTGAGGGCTAATAAGGCGATCATAAATGCATAAAATATTATAGAAATGTATGGTGTTTTATATTTAGTGTGAACTTTAGCAAGTGACTTTGGTAAATTGCCGTCGCGTGCAGCTGCAAAAATTACTCGTGGGGTAACTAAAATATCCCCACTCAAGGTACTAAAAATTGATATTGCACCACCTACGACAAGAAGTTTGATACCCCACCCACCAAATATCTCATTTGCAGCAGCCGCGAGAGGAGCTTTAGTATTATTAGCAAGTTCAGCACCAAGAACCCCTTGAGCAACTGTTTGCAAACCTAGATAAAGAACAAATATACTACCAAGACCAAGAAAAATTCCACGTGGCACTGTTTTTGGTGGGTTTTTAATCTCTCCACTAGCATTTAAGGCACATTCAGCGCCAGAAAAGGCAAATATCAGTATTAAGCTAGCGGCACCAATATTGCTTATAGATGGCCATTCTGTAATGATTAAGTTATCTACATTTATAAAGAAAAGGCCTACCAGCAGTAAAAGTGCAAGGGGCACAAACTTAGCAATAGTATTAAAAACATAAAGCCTTATTCCAGACTTTACCCCGATTATATTAGTTCCAACCATAAAAGTGAATAACACAACCATAAACAACAATTTCCACAAAGGCTCTTGAAGCTCAGGAACGACAATAGAAAGAGTATTTATCATGGCAACTGTTAAAGCAGCATCAGAAAGGACGGCCCACCCAAACCAAAGTAACATTGATGAAATAAACCCAACAAAGGGACCAAATGCCTCTTCAATATAAGCATACGACCCACCACTTCTAGTAACCCGGCTACCGATCTCCGCATAGCACAAAAATATAAGGGTGATAGCCACACCGCATATTAGATAAGCTATAATTGCAGCAGAACCGAGTTTTGCGGCAATAACACCAGGCAAAACAAATATTCCAGCACCAACTACCATATTAAAAACGTTTGTTCCAAGTGAGCGGGTACCAATAGATCTAATCAGTCCCTCATCGGATTTTCTAACTGGTTGGCTAATAATATATTCCTTTTCATTAAGTATATTTTATCTTGCTCACTTTTTATCTTAACCATCAGTCTTATTATGTCACTATAAATAGTTCTTTAGGCACACCACATATTTTTATTTTCTTCCACAAATTGGGTAAGAACTTCGAGCGCCTTTGGAAAAACTTTTTCACCAAAGCCTACCCGAAAATAATCACTATCGTAGGTACTATTCTCAGAAAATACATAGGATGGTTTTATTGATATACCGACCCTTCCAAGCTCAGCCCCTAACTCATCAGAGGATAGTGGACCTTTAAATTTCATATAACAAATAGCACCAGCATTTGGTCTAATCCATTCGAAAAAATCGCTGTATTTTTTTATAAATTGGTCCAAAAGCTTAATATTATGTCTGATGATTTTCATGTTTTTAGCAAGAATTTGGTCGCTAGCCCTCAAAGTCATAATACCCTGAATTTCACTGGCCCGGCTTGGACAAGCGGTATGAAAATACATCGTATCAATTAGTTTCTGCCTAAGGGCTAATTCTTGAAACGCCAGCCATCCGATTGTGATACCGCACCCACCCCATGGCTTCGACATAGTAACAGCACTTATTCCTTTTGAATAAATATCCGCCATCGCCGGAAGCCTATCGCTAGCATCATGTTCCAGAAGCCTGTAAACTTCATCTGAAAGAATATATATATCATTTTTTTTAGCCAAATTTACCAGTTCCGACTGACAATTAGCCTTCATTAACGTACCCGCTGGATTATAAGGTTCATTAAATGAAATATATTTTGTGTCGGGCCTTATAGCTTCTTTAACTTTTTCCGGATTAATCTGCCAGTTATTTTCTGGATAAAGTTTAATTTTAGTCACTTCACTACCCGCATGAATTGGAGCTTCTTGAACCGACTGATAACCAGGAGTAAACGTGATGGAATGGGTGCTTTCATCTAATAAAGTAATAGCAGCAGTTTGAATTGCAACCTGCCCTCCAGCGAAAACAACTATATTGTCCGCGCAAATTTCAGACCCATAAAGGTTGGCTATTTCCTCACGAATATCATAACTACCGCCATTAGGAGTGTATTCAAGCGAATGATTATAATATGCGTCGACGATATCCTGATCTCCACGCTCAACTGATAACTTAATAAGTTCTTCATTTGACAAGGGTTCAGTAAAAGAAGTAGACAAATTATGAGGCAATCCAGCTGTTACGGCTTTATGTCTTGCTGACCATGGTGTTCTATACGGCACAATTATTTCCTTTTTTTATAGTTGGATATAGTTTTCTTGCTCTAATCTTTTAAGAAGTGCACGCGCAGGGCCCTGAGAAATCAGAATATATTCATTATCAGGTTGCTGCTTTGCAGCAAGAGAGGTCATGATGATATTTGTAACTAAACGCATCGCCATCAAATAATAAAGAATTCTCCGTTCCTTATCTTCAATAGGAAATTCTTTTTCATAGCCAGAAATTATTGCTTTGGATGCCATCTTGATATCACTTTCGCCAAGGAGACCATACGCAAGTGTAATAGCTAAATCATTTATTTGGCATCCAAACTGCATTTCCCCAAAATCAATTAATCCTGTTATTTTTTTTGGATCATCAGGGTTGATAAGAAAATTTTGTTCATTAGCATCACCATGGATAACTGCTTTTCTTAAAGCAGGTAGTTTTGGGGCTATATCTTTTTCATATACATCAAAAAGGCGAGCAATTCGATCTCGAGCATCTTCATCAATAACTTCTGGAAGGTATTCTTTACAAGCTAAAACTTCATCAAGTTTCCATAGTTTATCCGATCCATCAGAATTAGGCGGTGCCGAGTAACTTCTCATAGCTTGCGAAAATTGGCCTAAAAACCGTCCAACATCACAATATAGTTCAGGAGTTCTGCGTATATTAGTCAGTAAATCACCTTCTAGATAAGTAAGTAACCTAATAGCAAACCCGTTAATGAAAATGATACTTTTGCCATTATTTGCATTAACAATATTTGGAAAACTAAGCTCTGGGGCCTCCTTTTTAAGATGATCGAGTACCTCCGTCTGCATTTGAACAAAATTTCGTGACCATTTTTTGTTTGATATCTTAAGGACATATCTTTTATCTTTAGCACTGATGCGAGCATTTTGATCTTCAAAGGAAACTAACGGTTTTATTACACCTTCAGTATCATAATATTTTTTCAGAATACCATGAATGGACTGATTGTTGAAATCAGGGACTTGATCTTTCATTTTTTTCTCACATAATTTTAACTAATTGTTAACGTGGGTGGCCCCACTGTGCTCTTCTCTCTTCGATAAATAATTCGAAAGCCTTCAATGCAGCTGGCATTGTCCTGCGACTAAAGCCAATACGAAAATATTGTTTAAGCTTTTCATCACAATCAAAAATCGCTGATCCAAAAACTAATATTTCTTCCTCTAAAAGTTCTTCCGCCAATTCATCTCCGCTCAAGGGACCTTTAAATTTCACAAAACCGGTTCCGCCAGCTTGAGGGGGCATCCATTCAAATAAGTCATCATTACGAGAAAAGTATTGTTCCAAAAGTTTTAAGTTTTCATAGATTATTGCTAAATTTTTGGCAATAATTTTATCTCTAGACCTAAGTGCCATCATTGCTTGTATTTCACCGGGCCGCGAAACACATACTGCAAATAGGTGCTGAGCCTTTAAAAGTTTTTCAACTATTATTTTATCTTGACAGGCAACCCAACCGATACACATGCCGCCCGCCCCGAATGGCTTAGCCATAGTACCAAGCGCAATACCATTACTTGTCATTTCTGTAATTGATTTTGAACGATCGTTAGAGTTTAACTCAAGTAACCTATAAACCTCATCTGAAAAAATCAACACGTCATTCTTTTCAGCAAGAATGACAAGTTCGCGTTTAACCTTTTCTTTTAGAAGTGCCCCAGAAGGATTGTGAGGGTCATTCAGAACTATATACCGAGTATTTTTTCTAACGGCGGCCGCCACTTCTTTAATATTAAGTTGCCAATTATCGTCTGGAGAAAGCACAACGCGCGTAAATTCACTACCCGCATACTTTAATCCTTCTTCTAATGATTGGTAACTCGGCGTCACAACAATTGCATGGTCGCCTGGATGCAGAAGAGCTTGTGTTGTTATAGTCATACCAGTTTGAGCACCAGGAAAAACAACAATATTTTCAGCGCCAATTTCATGTCCATAAAGCGTTGCGAGTTCTTGTCTTAAATCTAGACTTCCGCCATTATCTGCGTAGCCGAGCGAGTGATCGTTATAAAGTTCAATCAACTGCTCGTCAGCATTAGCTTTTGCAAACTCAATTAGTTCTCTATGACTAAGTGGCTCAGAAGATGATGCGTAAAAGCGGTGCTTAATGTTTACTGTTTTAACAAGTAGTTCGTCTGATCTGATTGGGTTATCTAAAAGATGCATAAAATGTTCCTGAATTAATCATAATTTTCAGGAACATCCTCTAGAAACTTATAGTGATTGTCTAGATGTAAAATATCCTCTCTACTGATAATTACAATTAAGCACACTGAGAGCCCCCGCACAAAAAACTAACAGCTTAAAAAAACAATATAAAAAGGGCACCTGGAAACATAATAAGAATAAGAAGTATTATGTTTAAATAAAGTATAGATAGTGTTGAATATTTAATTGTTTCACGATCCTTAAAAATTTAATCTAGACACGCCGGCATGCTGGCACGAATGGTGCGCGAAAATGGATATACACAAGAACAACCGCCACATAACCTCCAAGCATAGACCAACCAAGCCCACCTATAAAATTCCACGACGAATAAATACCATAACCGTATATTATTACAGATATAAGTGGAAATAGCTTTGTCGCCCATAAAGGCAGTTTAAAGGGTGCATTTTCGTAGGCATCGGGATTGCGTTTCGCTAAATTATAAAGTGCTAATACAGGAAATAATCCAAAAATCGCACCAACGGCATTTCCAAGTATTGAAACATAACTTAGGCTTAAATCAAGTAAAATAGGGCTTATTCCGACCACAAAAAATAAGGTTAAAAATATATAAGGGGTCCCAAATCGATTTTTAGCGGCAAGCTTTATGGGCAACCAGCCATCTTCTGTAGCCATATACAAACCACGAGTACACCAAGCAAATATGGCATTAAGAGATGTCACTAATGAGATCATAATGCCACCACCAATAAAAGCATAATAAACTGCAGGACTAAAAACAACTCTCGCAGTTACAGCCAAGTTTTCACCCTCAATCTCATCAAGTGGGAGTACTCCTGTAGCAACGATCGCAATCCCTATATAAAGGATAACTACAAGCAATAGAGAAAGGCCCATAACTAATGGAATAAGTACTCCGGGATTTTCCATTTCATCGCCAAATTCGGAAATAAATTCTGATCCAATTAAACTTAAACGCAGTAAAAATGCAGCAGCAAAAAAACCAGAAAATCCGTTTGGAAATATTTTACTAATATCGCCATATTTTTCATAATCATTTACGTAAGAAAAACCAGAAAATATATAAAAAATTAGAGAGGTAATAAGAATTAATACCATGATAGTTTGAAACCGTGCTGCTGTTTTAATACCAAATAAATTAGCAAAAAAACAGAGAATCATAATTCCACCCGCGACTAAAGTCATGTTGAGTTCAGGAAAGATCGCTTCTGTATATTCGGCAAAGCCAATTGCAAAGCTTGCAAGAATGATTTGACCAGAAACAAGTAACGCTAGATATAAAAACGATGTGCGAGAGCCTAACAGATCACGCACATAGGTATAGTTACCTCCTGTACTAGGAACTGCCGATCCCAACGCAGCAATACAGATGGTCGGAATGGCCACAATTAAAAGTGCAAAAACAAATGCCCATGGTGCGCCGTAACCGGTCATACTGATGCTGATACCAGTCAGAACCACCACCCCAGTCCCAATTATTTGGCCGAGGGATATGCTCATCAAATCCCAAAATCCCAGTAATTTCCTTGTCCGCTCAGACAATAGCTTCCTCCCACATTTTATCCTACCCACATGAATAATTAACTTTAACACCTTTTGTTCCGATAGCAAGAAACTCAATATATCACAATGTCATAGCTTTAATCATACTGTCTAAAACAATATCTTTAATATGTCGTTTTAATCTAAACAGATCGATAAGATAAACCTTCTAAAAATTATATAATATATTCGTATATGAATGATTTTAATAAAGATAAAAGCTATATAGTATCATCCATCGCAGAAAAAAACTAAACCACTCGCAACCAGCGAAAGTATAAAAAGGCAATGATAAATATGACTAGAAATTTTGTGTCCGCCGACTTTGTTGTGCCAACTTCATTCAAAGGAGAACATTTTCAACTACAAGTTCTTGGACCCGACGTGAACGAACTGGATTATGAGGCTGTTATGTCAAGCAAGAAAAATCTTAGAAATATATTTGCGAAGAATGACCCCTGGCCTTGCGATAAAATGACTGCAAAAGAAAATAATAGTGACCTCATCACACACCTAAGAGAATTTAATAATCGTGAGGCATTTGCCTTTACCGTTTTAACTCCTGAAAAAAATAAGTGCATTGGTTGTATATATATTGAACCCTGTTACAGGGAAAACTTCGATGCCGAGATCTATTTTTGGATTAGAGACGATAATCTATACTTAGAATCAGAATTTTATCGGATAGTAAATAAATGGATTAAAGATGATTGGCCCTTTGCAAATACTATCTGGCCAGGGCGTGAAATTAGTTGGAAGGTTTGGGGTAAAAGGTCTCACAGCCATAATAAATAAATGATAAAATACGACTATTTATAAGCCAAAAATTGCTAGCTATAAAAATAAGTTATTATCTAGAAAGTTATTTATAAAATTTATTTTATTTACTTCTTGATAAAATAGAGATTACTTTAAATGTGATAATTAGGTTGACACTTAATCTAAAGTAGTGCCTATAAGGCCAACGTTTGATTAATATATTTACTAACACATCCAATTCTCTTTCCAGATATTCAGGTTTAGTTGAGGGTAATAGACGTAAGTCTTTGTCAAGCCTACAAATTTTGTTACGATATTGTAATAAAATAAAATACCAATATATGCACAAGGAGAAATAACATGGCAACTGGTACAGTAAAATGGTTTAACCCATCAAAGGGTTTTGGTTTCATCGAGCCTGATCAAGGCGGCAATGACGTGTTTGTTCACATCAGCGCTGTTGAGCAATCAGGTCTTTCAACATTGGACGAAGGTCAAAAAATCGACTATGAAGTTCAAGAAGAAAAAGGCAAGCAATCAGCTTGTAACTTGAAAGCTGCTTAATTAAAGCACCATCAATAGTTATTAATTAAACACGGGCCAAATTTTGACCCGTGTTTTTTATTAAATAATGGAAAGATAAATTTGCAACTTCAAAAAACATTAATGAAGTAATAGAGGCAATGAAAAAAATTTATTATTTGTTAGAAGTACTCTTCTAGAGACATGAGGTCACAATAATTATTTGTCAATTTTAAGCTTTAACCATACTGCCTTAAGCGAAGTGACTAGATGCTCCATCATATCATCATTATGAAGTGGATTGGGTGCAAAGCGTAAACGTTCTGTGCCACGTGGCACCGTCGGGTAGTTAATAGGTTGGACATAAATACCATATTCGTTAAGTAACATGTCTGACACCTGCTTACAAATAATAGGGTCGCCGACCAAAAGAGGTACAATGTGGCTATTAGACGGCATAACTGGAAGGCCAGCCTCACGCATTTTTGTCTTTAATGTAGCAGCACGTTCCTGATGAACCTCACGTTCAATAGTTGAGTTTTTAAGGTGACGCACGCTCGCTAGTGCGCCAGCAGTGATTGTTGGCGACAAAGACGTAGTAAATATAAAACCCGCGGCAAAACTTCGAACGCAATCAACAATATTTTTTGATGCCGTAATGTATCCGCCCATAAGACCAAAAGCTTTACCAAGTGTGCCTTCAATAATATCAACACGGTCCATAAGTCCAAGCTCTTCGGCAACGCCGCCACCGCGTGGACCATACATACCAACCGCATGTACTTCATCCATGTAGGTCATACAGTTATATTTATCAGCTAAGTCGCAAAACTCTTGAATTGGGGCAAAATCACCATCCATAGAATAAACGGATTCAAATAAAATAATCTTTGGTTTTTTTGGGTCATCATTACTTAAAAGTTGTTCTAAATGTTCAACATCATTATGTCTAAAAATTCTTTTTTCACATTTACCTCCCAGTACTCCATTGATCATGGATGCATGATTAAGCTTATCAGAATAAATAATGCAGCCAGGGAGCAATTTAGCAATAGTTGAAATTGAAGCTTCATTTGAATTATAACCCGATGTAAAGAGCAGGGCAGCCTCCTTATCGTGCAGGTCGGCTAACTCTTCTTCCAGCATAACATGATAGTGATGCGTGCCGCTAATATTCCGCGTACCGCCAGAGCCCGTGCCAACCTTATCGATAGCATCTTTCATAGATTTAATCACATCAGGATGCTGGCCCATACCAAGATAATCATTACTGCACCAGACGACGATTTCCTTCTCGCCTGCCTCAGTATGCCAAATTGCAGAGGGAAAATCTCCGTTTTTACGTTCAATATCCATAAAAACACGGTAGCGACCTTCATCCTTAATTCCGGCTATCGCATTTGAAAAAATGCCGTCATAATCCATTAAACTGTATCCAAGTGTTTAGTTTCGACCTGTCCTACCTTAGTTGAAGGGACAAAGGAAGGAAAAATTATTTTTTTCTACCTTTGTCTAACTTATTATTGTCAATAGAAAGATTCTAACATCAAACATGAATATATGAAATTTTAATAATTAAGATAAAATAGCCTTATCTCGGATCAAAAAAATTAATGCATATTATTAAGCGAGCAATTCGTTGTGCCCCAAGACCCTATTGTTATTAAGTATATAATGCTTTAATTACATACCTCATATAACAACATACTTAATTAAATTTTAAATATTTGTTTAGATATAATTAATAGTTTAAAATGAATAAAAAATTCTGGAGCGATCAATGGTAGCAGGAAATTTTCCCAGTAGCCGGCTAAGACGTAATCGAAAAAGTGCATGGTCCCGTAATATGGTTCGTGAAAATTCACTTACAGTAAATGACCTCATCTGGCCAATTTTTATTCAAGAAGGTAAAAATACCTCTACTAAAATAGCCTCTATGCCTGACGTATCGAGACTAACTATCGACTTAGTCATCGAAAATGCTGCAATGGCAAAGGATCTTGGTATTCCATCAATAGCACTTTTTCCACAAATACCTGAAGAATTAAAATTTGATGATGGCCGTGAAGCTATAAATCCAGAAAACCTTGTTTGTCGTGCAGTTCGTGAAATTAAAGAGCAAGTTCCAGACATCGGAATTATTTGCGACGTCGCGCTTGATCCTTATACAACTCACGGTCATGATGGACTTATTAAAAATGGCTATGTTGATAACGATTTAACACTTGAAGTACTTATTAATCAAGCACTCGTGCAAGTTAAGGCTGGATGTGATATTATTGCACCTTCTGATATGATGGACGGCCGTGTTTCAGCAATACGTGGTATGCTAGAGAAAGAAAAATATTTTAATACTACTATCATGTCCTATGCAGCAAAATATGCATCAGCTTTCTACGGGCCTTTTCGCGATGCAGTTGGATCACCCCCATCTATACAGGGGGGTAAAGAAAGTTATCAAATGGACCCCGCTAACACGGACGAAGCAATACGCGAAGTAATCATGGATATAGATGAGGGCGCCGACAGTATAATTGTAAAACCAGGAATGCCTTATCTAGATATCATTGATAGGATCACACGTGAGCTTAAATTCCCTACTTTCGCTTATCAGGTGAGTGGTGAATATGCAATGATCCATGCTGCCGCAGCAAACGGCTGGCTTGATGTTGATCGCGCCATGATGGAGAGCTTAATAGCGTTTAAAAGGGCCGGTGCCATAGGAATATGGACTTATTTTGCACCTATCATAGCCAAGAAACTTAATTTATCATAAGAAATGCTAATTTTACGCCATTAGAATTTTTTTCTAATTTCTAGCTGCAGAAACTATTAATAATTATTCTAGACAAACAAATTAGCAAAATATGTTTAGACTTTATACAAAAAACTAATATATCAAGACCCAAATAAAAAAGGGTATGAAAGTGATTAATGGTAAAAATATGAGTAATAATTTAGTCGGACTGAGTTTCGAAGACATAAAAGATGCGGCAAAGAAAATACATGGTGTTATCGATGATACACCAACAAACCATGCTATTACACTTTCAAAAATTACTGGCGCTGAAGTCTATATTAAATTTGAAAACCGCCATTTCACGGCTTCCTTTAAAGAGAGGGGTGCCCTTAATGCACTTTTGAGTTTAAGCCCAAAGCAGCGACAAAAGGGTGTGATCGCAGCTAGTGCTGGTAATCACGGTCAGGGCCTTGCATATCATGGAAGTAGGCTTGGTATTCCGACGACAATAGCAATGCCACTAGGCACACCATTTATAAAGATAACCAATACTAAGGCACTTGGCGCTGAAGTAGTTCAAATCGGAAAAACGTTCGACGAAACTGCTAATGCCGCGCTAGAGATAGCAAAAAGTAAGGACCTTACTCTCGTTCACCCATTTGATAACTTTCTTGTAATGGCGGGTCAGGGAACCATTGCAATTGAAGTTTTAAAAGACGTACCAGATCTTGATTTTTTATTAGTTTCTGTCGGTGGAGGAGGACTAATTTCCGGCGTTGCAACAGCTGCAAAGGCTATTAAACCTGACATTCAAATCATTGGTGTACAATCAGAACGTTTTCCTTCGCTCTATAGAGCCTTCAATAATGAAGACTATACTGCTCAAGGTTCAACTCTTGCTGAGGGCATAGCCGTAAAAACTATTGGTAAAAAAAATATTATAATATGCAATGAGCTTGTTGATGATATACTACTTGTTGGTGAAGAAGAAATTGAAAAAGCCATTGTTATGTTAATGACAGTCGAAAAAACAGTTTCCGAGGGCGCGGGTGCTTGCCCACTCGCCGCCCTCATTCGTTATCCCGAAATGTTTAAAGGTAAAAAAGTTGGCATAGTTGTTACTGGTGGGAATATAGACACTCGATTGTTAGCATCAATATTAATGCGAAGCCTTGTTCGTGATGGTCGAATAACTCGTCTTCGCATTGAATTACCAGACATTCCAGGGGCCCTTTCTATTATTTCATCAATAATAGGTAATCAGGGTGGAAATATTATTGACGTGTCTCATCACCGCCTGTTCACAGAGCTCCCTGCCAAAGAGACTTACTCAAATATTACACTTGAAACCCGAGATGCGCAGCACCTTCAAGATATTTTAGGCGAACTACGTGAAGAAGGGTTTGTGGTTAATGTTAATCGAAATATAGAAATGTAAATTGTAAATTTTATCTTTTATAATTAAACAATATTAATCAAAACAATACCATAAAGTGATAAAATCAGTAAGTTCGTGATTTTATGAATTATAGTTGAAAACCAACATTCTTAAATTTACAAGTCTATAAAAAACTTGTTTTATTTTACCTACTGCTGTTAAATTTGTTCCTAAAAGAGGGAGTTTTTGAATGGAACTGATGGAACCATTATTACAAATGTGGTTAACCTTTAGTGTGATTACGGTCGGTATATTCTTATATATACTTGATAAATTCCCTATGGAGCTTGTATCACTTGGCATTATCACATCACTTCTGCTACTT
>JABGYD010000047.1 GCA_018675425.1 Kordiimonadaceae bacterium | reverse complement strand
CTTAATAACAATAGGAGCTACCTCACTTTATTAATATGATCATCTATATTTTACGTATATGTTAATTTCATGTTTACATCTATCACATTTATAAAGTATATATAGACTTCGTTGGTAAGGATTATTCATTAACTATACAAAATACATTACAAAATCTAAATTTACTAACCCATCGTATAACGCTTCAACAGAGCTAAACTTGGTTAAGAGAACTATTGTATCATGAACAAATCATATAAAACGGCCCTTTTTATCACAGTCGGTATTACACTTGTCCTGATTTCCGGCATCATTTTTCCAAGTGATGAAAATGAAACAAGTAATTTAATTTCTGCTACAAATAAGGACCAGCCAATAATGACGGTGAGTGTTATTAATGCAGTCGCTGAACCATATTCAAAGGATATTACTCTGCGAGGTTACACTGCTTCAAAGCGCACGGTAAGCTTAAAAAGTCAAATAAAGGGTCGTATCACTGAACTTCCTATTGAAAAAGGTGCTCGTGTATTTTTGGGTGATACTATTTGTCGTGTAGATGTCGAGGACCGTCAAGCAAACTATGATGAATCAATTGCTCTTGTTAACCAGCGAGAGCTTGAATATGAAGCTTCGATAAAACTTTTTTCGCAAGGGCATCGTTCTGAAACAAACCATTCAGCTGCCAAAGCAACCTTAGATGCGGCCGTTGCGCGCTCAACCAGAACAAAAATAGAATTAGATAACACAGAAATTAAAGCTCCTTTTGATGGTATCATTAATGATCGCTTGATTGAAGTAGGTGATTACATGAAGATAGGTGAAGTCTGCGCTGTTATCATGGAAGAAAATCCTTTTTTAATTGTTGCTGATATTTCAGAAAAACTAATTTCACAAACAAAAATTGGTGCCAAAGCTCACGCAGTTCTCCAAGGGGGAAGACGTCTTGAGGGTAAAATTAGCTATATTTCATCTATTGCTGATGTAAATACAAGGACCTTTCGGATTGAACTTGAAGTTCCCAATCCAAACTATGATATTCGTGATGGAATTACAGCTGACTTGTTTTTACAAGGCGATGAAACTCAGGCACAAAAAATATCCCCGGCAACACTAGTATTAAATGATAAGGGACTTGTAGGAGTTCGCGTTGTAAACGTCAAAAATCAAGTGCAATTCAAAGAGGCAGAAATACTAGGGAACCATGAAAATGGTATTTGGATAACGGGAGTTCCTAGTCATTATAAAATTATTACTAAGGGGCATGAATTTGTTGCCGCAGGCGAGTTTGTAAAAATAGTTCTTGAAATAAACCCAGCACCTTAAAAATTGGATGAACAATGAATAGTATTATTAATGCAGCTATTGAACATTACCGAGTTGTTTTATTGTGCCTTGGACTTATTTTCATCGGTGGAACCTTCGCCTATATTTCGACTCCAAAAGAAGCTGAACCTGACATTACCATTCCAACCATATATGTAAGTTTAGTTCATGATGGTATATCACCTGAAGATTCAACTCGATTACTGGTAAAGCCGTTGGAAACAACTCTTCGTAAAATTGAGGGTATCAAAATGATCAGAGGTATTGGTCGCGAAGGTGGTGCCAGTGTTATAATTGAATTCAATGCTGGTAGTGATCTCGACCTTGCTCTTCTGGATGTTCGGGAACAGGTTGCTAAAGCCCGCTCAGAATTTCCTGCTGAGACAAGAGAACCAACAGTTCAAGAAGTGAACATCAGTGAATTCCCTATTCTAAATGTAGTTTTATATGGTTCCGCACCAGATCGAGTGATGTATACGATTGCAAGACGTCTTAGGGATGACCTTGAAAGTGTCCCTTCTATTTTAAAGGCTGAAGTCTCTGGAGCAAGACAAGACTTGCTAGAAATTATTATAGATCCTCTTAAGCTAGAAATGTTTAATCTCTCTTATTCCGAACTTTACACAATATTTACTAACAATAATCGACTTATCGCTGCAGGTTCAATTGATAATGGAAACGGTCGTTTTTCCGTAAAAATTCCTGGTATTTTTGAAACTGCAAAAGATGTTTATGATATCCCACTTAAAGCATCTGGAAATAGCTTAGTCACAGTTGGTGATGTTGCCACTATCAGGCGTTCATTTAAAGACGCAACTAGCTACGCTCGTTTTAATGATCAACCGGCTGTATCACTCGGTGTGAGTAAGCGTACAGGTGAAAATGTAATCTTAACCGATGCTATTATTCGAGAAATTGTAAGGCGTTCTTCTGAGTTATGGCCAGAAGGAGTTCAGTATGATTTTGTAGGTGAAAAGTCAAAGAGTGTTCAGGATAGTGTATCAAGCTTACAAAATAGTATAATCTCTGCAATCCTTCTGGTGTCGATTGCAATGATTATTGCTCTTGGCGAAAGAACCGCTTTTCTTGTTGCGGTTTCAATACCTGGCTCTTTTCTTCTAGCTATCTTTATGATGAATGCTGTTGGCATGAGTATTAATCAGGTAGTAATGTTTGGACTTATTTTATCCGTCGGCCTTCTGGTGGATGGGGCAATAGTGGTTACAGAGTACGCAGACCGAAAAATGCAAGAAGGTTTAGATAAGAAGGAAGCCTACCGACAGGCAGCCCAACGTATGGCATGGCCCATTGCTGCATCAACAGCCACTACGCTTGCAGCGTTCCTACCTCTATTATTTTGGCCAGGAATGCCAGGCGAATTTATGGGGTTTTTACCGCTTACCCTGATATTCACTCTATCTTCATCTTTTTTGATGGCCTTGATTTTTATGCCAACCCTTGGGAGCATCATTGGAAAAAAAGCCGTGGGTGTGGGGACAAATGTATCCCAAATGGCCGCAGGAAATTTTGAAATAAGGGACCTAAAAGGACCTACAGGTGCATATGTTCGTCTTGTAGATCGCATCATACGCCGCCCCCTTAGGTTTTCTTGCTCGATTATAGCTACTATCATAATAATCTTTATTGCCTTTATTATGTCTGGCACACCAGTAGTATTTTTCCCTGAGATGGACCCCGAAAGTATTGAAATTCATGTTCATGCTCGTGGCAACTTATCTCTAGATGAACGAGATGTATTAGTTCGCCAGGTTTCCAGTATCGTTAAAGTTAATCCATACGTAAGAAACTTTCAATCAACTACTTCTGCACGGGCCGATAGTTCATCAGGTAAAGCAGAAGATGTTGTTGGGACACTGTTTATTAATTTTACAAACTGGGATGTTAGACCTAAGGTAAATAGTATCATTGCAGATTTACGTCAGCAGACTGATACACTTCCCGGAGTAATTGTGGAATATGTTTTGCCCGCAAGCGGCCCTTCTCAAGGAAAAGATCTTCAATTAGAACTAAAGTCAGATAGTCTTGATAGGCTAATCCCCATCGTAAATTCTATATACGACCATATGGAAGATAATATTGATGGATTAACCGATCTTCAAAACACTCTCCCACTTCCGGGCATTCAATGGGAACTGGAAGTTGATCGAGCTCTAGCAGGAATTTTTGGAACTGATATCACAAATGTTGGAAGTGTTATCCAGCTGGTTACAAATGGAATTAAGGTTGGTGAGTATCGACCGGATGATGCTGACGATGAAGTAGATATTCGTATTCGTTTTCCCGAAGAATACCGCAATATTTCTCAATTAGATGAAGTTAGAGTTCAAACTAAAGATGGACAAGTTCCCATAGGAAACTTCGTAAAACGTGTAGCAAAACCAAGAATTAATACAATTGAAAGAATTGACACGAAAACATCATATGAAATTACTGCTAATGTTGCCGATATTAGGCAGCGCAATAATATTTCTGTTGCTTTGAGTAAGTGGATTGAAGACCAAGAATTTGATAATCGAGTGGAAGTTAAATTTGCTGGAACAGATGAAGAGCAGCAGAAATCGACAGAATTTTTGGTAAAGGCTTTCTATATGGCACTATTTTTAATGGCTATAATACTAGTAACACAATTTAATAGTTTTTATCACTCCGGTCTCATTCTATTTGCAGTTTTACTCTCTACTGCCGGAGTGCTCCTTGGCATAATGATCACAGGTCGTACGTTCCAAATTATTA
Organism: Kordiimonadaceae bacterium; assembly: GCA_018675425.1. Lineage (GTDB taxonomy): Bacteria > Pseudomonadota > Alphaproteobacteria > Sphingomonadales > Emcibacteraceae > Pseudemcibacter. Next base: position 12,835 of record JABGYD010000047.1, on the reverse strand, counting down.
TGACTGGAGTAGGTATTATTTCCTTAGCTGGAATTGTAGTTAATAACAACATTGTACTTATCGATACCTATGCCCGGCTAAAAGAAGGTGGTATGGATGCATACAAGGCAATAGTCCAAACCGTGGCACAACGTCTGAGACCCGTGATGCTCACAACACTCACAACAATAGTTGGACTACTGCCAATGGTGTTCATGGTCAACATTGATTTTGCTGGCCGTAAAGTCGAGGTTGGCGCACCATTTGGCGCTTTCTGGGTAGACCTTGCTATTGCTCTCTCCTTTGGACTTCTATTTGCTACTGTTCTAACTTTATTACTCACCCCATGCATGCTTGCATTACGTGTCAAATATTCAAAGAAATATAGGGAAGCAAATTTAAAACCCCTTTCTGGAAACTTTGAGATGCAAACCGCAGAATAGGTTAATCTTTTTTACGATAAGTAAGTATTGCTATTGTCGGAATGGAAATAATATAAGTCATTCCGACAAAAGATACAGTCAACCAAAGGTCTGTAATAAGAAGTGATGCAAGGACCGCTATTCCAAGAAGAACGAATATTACGTGTTCTTTATGAATTTTTAGGCTTTTAAATGAAAATGTGGGTATGCGGCTCACTGTTAACAGGCAAATAATAGCCATATACGCAGAACAAAATTTTGGATCCTTAAGAAAATCAAAGCCATATTCAAATGATAAAACCATAGGAAGTAGAGCAAGAGCCGCAGAAGCTGGTGCAGGAATACCCGTAAAATAACCTGCTTTAACTTCACCACCTAATTCATCATTTTTCATAACGGTATTAAAGCGGGCTAATCTCAACGCCATGCAGATAACAAATATTAGAGACATCAACCAACCGAGCCCTCTAACATCATTTAATACCCACATATACATGATCAGCGCAGGTGCTACGCCAAAACTTATAACATCGGATAAACTATCTAATTCAGCCCCAAAACGGCTGGTGCCCTTAAGAAGCCTCGCAACACTACCATCCAAACCATCAAAAATTCCGGCAATTAAAATAGCAATCACTGCAGATTCCCATTCTTCACGAAGAGCAAACCTTACACCAAACATTCCAGCACAAAGGGCTAAAACCGTAATAGCATTAGGCGCTAAACTGCGGACAGGTATATGAAAACGTGTTTTTTTCTGGCTCATTGATTATCTAATTTCACCGTTACGTTGTTTTTCACGGCCTTTTTCGCTTGCAATAACTGTTTCACCCGCAATAGCGCTCTGGCCAACAGAAACCAATGAATTAATACCTTTTGGAAGATATAAATCAACCCTGCTTCCAAATCGAATAAGGCCAAAGCGTTCGCCAGCATTCATTTCATTTCCGTCTTCCACCCAACATAGGATGCGTCTTGCCACAAGCCCGGCAATCTGAACAAATGCTATGTTATTGCCAGAAGTTGTTTTCATGAGAATAGCGTGCCTCTCATTGTCTTCACAGGCTTTTTCAAGAGAAGCATTAAGGTATTTACCACGTGTATAAGCTTGACGTAAAATTTTTCCATCGGCTGGTACCCTGTTCACATGCACATTAAACACATTCATAAAAATGCTTACTCTAGTGCATTCCTCTTCGCCCATACCTAGTTCAGCAGGAGGCAAAGATAACTTGACGGACTGCACAACTCCATCGGCTGGTGCAATTATTAGCCCCTCTTTTTGAGGTGTAACCCGCTCAGGGTCTCGAAAAAAATATGCACACCATAAAGTTAGAATAAGGCTCGCAGTGAAAAGGAAATCAAGTCCTATCCACAAAAATAACAGAGTGACAGCGGCGAAAATACCTATGTATTTATACCCCTCTTTATGGATTGGAACAAATACGGAAAAAATGGTTTCCATGGTAAAATATCCTTAGGTATGAAATTGACTATTAATAGTTAACCGTTAATCATTAAGCATCTTTTATGCAAGTATTCTCGTTATATTTTTTCAAGTTCTATAAGTTTTTGTTGTACTTCGTCAAGTTGTTGTTGCTTTTGCCACATCACAAAATAAACACCTTCCTGTTTAAGAAGGGCAGAATGAGTTCCTCTTTCAATGATTTTGCCATCATCAAGGACGATTATCTCATTAACATTAATGATTGTTGATAGTCGGTGAGCAATTACTATAGTAGTACGTTGTTGTGATATTTTTTCAATTGATGCCTGTATTTCCTGCTCAGTGTGACTATCAAGGGCCGAGGTTGCCTCATCAAGAAGCAAAATAGGAGGATTTTTAAGGACTGTCCTGGCTATTGCTACTCGCTGTTTTTCACCCCCAGAAAGTTTAAGGCCACGCTCACCGACTTCGGTTTCATAACCTTCTGGAAGGCGCATAATAAAATCATGAATTTTTGCTAGTTTAGCTGCCTCAAAGACCTGTTCATCCCTTGCATCATGATTTCCATAAGCAATATTATATTTAATAGTATCATTAAAAAGAACAGTATCCTGAGGTACAACTCCGATTTTTTTTCTTAATGAAAGTTGCTTAACATCACGAATATCTTGTCCATCAACTGTCACAATGCCGCTTGAAATATCATAAAAGCGAAATAAAATACGTGATATCGTTGATTTTCCTGCCCCACTTGACCCTACAATTGCTGTTGTGGTCCCACCTTTAACCTTAAAAGAAACATTCTTTAAAATCGGACGGTCTGGCGAATAGTGAAAGCAAACATTTTTAAATTCAATTTCACCCTGGTTAAGAACAACATCTATGGCATCTTCTTTGTCTTGAATCTCAGGGTCTTTAGCGATTAACATGAACATTTTTTCCATATCAACAAGTGCTTGTTTAATTTCACGGTAAACAAAACCAAGAAAGTTTAACGGCATATAAATCTGAATTAGTAAAGAATTAATTAAGACAAATTCTCCAATTGTAAATTCATCTCGGGCAACTCCGTTAGCACCCATAATGAGGACCGCCACAAGGCCACCAGAAATAATAAAACCCTGACCAACATTGAGAAGTGTCAAAGAAAGCTGGCTACGAATTGCCGCGGTTGCATAACTTTTAAGAGATTTATCGTAACGGATAGCTTCATGATCCTCACTTGTAAAATATTTTACAGTTTCAAAATTTAAAAGACTATCGATAGCTCTTCCATTTGCTTTAGTGTCTTGTTTATTCATTTCACGCCTATACTTAAGGCGCCACTCGGTGACCGCAATTGTAAAATAAATGTAGCTACTTAAACAGAGAAAGGTGATTGCAGCATATATAAAACCAAATTTAATCCAAAATATACTTGAAATCATAATAATTTCTAAAATAGTAGGAATGATGTTAAAAAGCATAAAACGAAGTAAAAAATCAATACCTCGTGTGGCTCTTTCAATAACACGACTTAACCCTCCCGTTCTTCGTTCCAGGTGAAACCTTAGCGATAAAAGATGTAAATGACGAAAAGTGTTGAGTGCTATCTTTCTAAGGGCATTTTGACCCACTTTAACAAAAATTGCATCTCTAATTTCACCGAATGCCTGCGCTAACACTCTACTAGTACCATAACCAAAAATTAAACCCATGGGAACTGCTACTGCGATCATTGTGCCATCAATGGTATTTTCTCCCGTAAGGATATCAACTGCATCAGCAAATAAAAACGGAACAAAAATACCAAGCATTTTGGCCATAACAAGAAATATCATCGATAAAATTACACGCAATTTGAGATCGGTACGACCATTGGGCCACAAATAGCGCCAAAGCTTTCTTATCGTGGCGATATGGTTCTCTGCATTTATATCATCTTCTAAAATGTCACTGTTCTGGGCAGGTTCATCGCTCGCCATTTAGATACCTTTTTGTATATGATATAAATAAATAATATCAGCAATAGATAGCTTAAGATATCATCCAAATATTTACTAATTCATTGATGAGTTTTGTTTAGAGCAATTAAGGGTTAATTATTATTTGATAAACTGTTCATTATAACTAACCTGCTCCATTTGATACTATAAGCAAAAACCCGGTATTAGCCAAAGTTAAAAAACATTCATTTTAATTATAATTATTGTAATTCCCCAAGCGGTAGACTTAATTTCTGACCAGGAAAGATAAGATTTGGATTAATAATAGTTTCCATATTAGCACCAAATATTACAGTATAATGATAACCGGAACCATAAAGTTTTCTTGCAATATGCCAGAGGCTATTTCCTTGTTTTACGATTACATCACCCGTAGCACGGCCTCGATCAATCTCAACGAATGGATTGAAGGGTTGAGAAATTCTCACCTCAACATTACCATCAACAAGCAACTGATCAAGGCGGATTACATGCTCTTCTGGGCTTAAACTATGATCAATCTCGAATTTCCAACTACCTTGTTCACTAGAACTGACTTCGCCAACATAGGTATTATCAAGATAAATTCTTATATTTGCGGCCGGCGTAGCACTGCCATTTACAATAGTTTTACCATTGTCCGTATAATCCAGAGCATCCAGAGAAAGTCCTTGAGTTGCAGAAATGATATTAATATTTTTTGGCTTTTGAAGTACGCGGCTTGGACCATTTCCGCTTCGTGGGCTTAATATTGCTACCACACCACCGGCATCATCGTTATTAAAGTCCATTACATTTCGGTCAGGGACAGCAACGATAACAATATCACTGGATGCAATTTCAAAATTACTTTGTGTTTTTGCAATGATACTTAATTCTGTCGAACCAATTGGAAGCGGCTCATCAAATAATAATACCCATTCACCATTTCTATCAGAAATTGCAGAACCAATCACTTTATCCTGTGCGTAGATAATCACGTCACTATTTGGTTCAGCACGGCCCGCAATAACACCTGTACCGTTTCTACTAATACGAACTACATCAAAACTAGGGACTACAATTGGCAGTAAAGTCTCGGGCTCTTGAACTCCAACCTCATTTAAAATTGGGATGACCTGATCAGTAACTATAAGTTTACTTTTCGCACCATCATCCGCAAGAAAAATAACCCACATTACAGCAAAAAAGACAACTAAAGCTAATAGTGCCAGGCTTAACTTAAGTCCTGAGCCTTGTCTGTTATTTTTTTGATTTAAAAAATCACTCAATTTTTTCTACCTGGTCCATAAAAGTAAGGTATTCGAATATTAATATTTTCACTAATATATTCTTTGCATATATAATTACTAGTGTGTTTTTGTAAAAAATAATTTAATGTTTAAAAAGACAATGTCAAAATCTATGTTAATAAATAAAATTGTCAAATTTATGACCTCAAGAAATGAAATACAAAATGACTAAATTAAAATCAATATGTGTTTTTTGCGGTTCACGTCTCGGCAACAAGAAATCCTTCCAAATACTGTCTAACGCGGTTGGTAAAATTCTGGGCCAAAATAAAATTAAACTTATTTATGGGGGTGGAAGTGTTGGTCTTATGGGGGTTATTGCTAATAGTGTCATGGAAAATGGTGGTGAGGTTCATGGTATTATTCCTAAACACCTTAACAAAATTGAAAAATCACATGACACCATAACAAAGCTTACAATCGTAGAAAATATGCATCAACGAAAAAAATTTATGTTCGATCATTCCGATGCATTTCTCGTTCTGCCAGGGAGTATTGGAACTTTGGATGAAACTATGGAAATCATTACTTGGAAACAACTCGGATTACACGATAAACCAATCATAATACTAAACTCAGAAAATTATTGGACGCCATTTTTGTTATTACTTGATAACATTATTGAATTTGAATTTACTTTACCCAAAACTTTAGATCTTTTTCATGTGATAAATAGTGCTGAAGAATTGCTACCTATGCTCAAAAAGTTATAAGAATTGGAGGTTCAATAAAAAAATGTACTTTAATGAATATTTTTTCACATTCAGGTCTTCCATGTTTAGACATCAAGTGTTAGGTTGCGCCGAATAATTATTATTTTATATGTGATTTTTATCAACTACTTAAGATAAAAAAATAAAGGGACTGAAATGGCTAAAATAAAAGTTGATAACCCCATCGTTGAACTTGATGGCGACGAAATGACACGCATAATTTGGGCATGGATCAAAGAACGACTTATCCATCCATATCTTGATGTTGATCTGCATTACTACGACCTTAGCATCCAAAAACGTGACGAAACAAATGATCAAATCACTATTGATAGCGCCAATGCTATTTTACAACATGGTGTAGGGGTTAAGTGTGCCACTATTACACCAGATGAAGAACGAGTTGAGGAGTTCGGCCTTAAAAAAATGTGGCGCTCTCCGAATGGAACTATACGTAATATTCTTGGTGGTACAGTGTTTCGCAAACCCATTATTTGTTCAAACGTTCCGCGTCTTGTTCCTGGTTGGACGGACCCAATTGTTATTGGTCGTCACGCATTTGGTGATCAATACCGCGCTACTGACTTTAAGGTGCCGGGTGCTGGTAAACTTACTATCAAGTTCCAACCTGACAATGGTGGTAAAGTTATCGAGCATGAGGTTTTTCAATTTGAAACTGCTGGCGTTGCCATGGCGATGTATAATCTTGACGACAGCATTCGTGACTTTGCCCGCGCAAGTATGAATTATGGTCTGGCTGAAGGATGGCCTGTTTATCTTTCAACAAAGAACACAATACTTAAGGCATATGATGGTCGCTTCAAAGATCTGTTTGAAGAAATTTATAAATCTGAATTCGCTGATAAATTTAAAGTAGCAGGTATCACATATGAACATCGCCTAATCGATGATATGGTTGCATGTGCAATGAAGTGGAATGGTAAATTCGTTTGGGCTTGTAAAAACTACGACGGCGACGTTCAATCAGATACAGTTGCTCAAGGTTTTGGCTCTCTTGGTCTCATGTCTTCTAAACTTCTTACCCCAAATGGTAAGGTTATGGAATCAGAAGCCGCTCATGGTACTGTGACACGTCATTACCGTTTGCATCAACAGGGTCAAGAAACATCAACTAACCCAATAGCATCTATTTATGCCTGGACAGGCGGTCTTCGCCACCGCGGTGAGCTTGATGGCAATGAAAAGCTTGTTAACTTTGCAGACACCCTTGATGGCGTATGTGTGAGAACTGTTGAAGAAGGCAACATGACAAAAGACCTAGCGTTGCTTGTTGGCCCAGAGCAAAATTGGCTTACATCCAAACAGTTCTTCGATAAAATTGATGAAAATTTACAAAAGGAAATGAGCTAGTATTTAATTTTTTATTAGCTAAAAAGGCGGACTGTCAATGTCCGCCTTTTTTATAGATAAATTCTATATTTTTACTACCTACCTATTTTAGATTTCAAATAAAAAATTTAAAAACAAACATAAACATCATAAATTTTTTAATAGGGATAAATAGTTTTTAATAGCTTCCAATGCCTTATCAGCTTCCATTCCGTTTGGGCCTCCGGCTTGAGCCATATCAGCCCTTCCACCTCCACCCTTTCCACCAACAGCAATCGAACCAACTCGAGCGAGATCTACGGCACTAACACTTTTAATTAAGTCTTCAGTAACCGCAGTTAAAATAGCTACCTTACCATCATTAACTGTTATAAAGCTTATAACACCGGAGCCGATCCTCATTTTAGCCTCATCAGCAAGACTTCTAAGTTCTTTTGCCGGAATTCCATTAAGTACTTTTCCAACAAATTTAATTCCATTGAGATCTTCAACCTTTTTATCACTTGATATATTCCCACCCATAGCAATTTTCTTTTGAAGTTCAGAAAGTTCTTTTTCCATTGCTCTTCGTTCTAAAATAAGGGTGTTGAGACGGTTTGAAAGTTCAGAGACTGGTGTCTTGATAATTGTAGCTGCAGCAAATAAATAATTTTCCTGATCCGTCGAATATGTACACGCTGCCTTACCCGTTAGCACCTCAAGACGACGAACCCCAGATGAAACCGCCCCTTCTGAAACAATTTTAAAATATCCAATATCACCAGTACGCTTCACATGAATACCACCACATAATTCTACAGAGTAATCTGCTCCACCTTCAGTCTCTCCCATAGCCACAACACGAACCTCATCCCCATACTTTTCACCGAATAATGCCATAGCGCCGGCATCAATAGCTTCTTTTGGGGTCATAAGTCGAGTAGTTACTTCTGTATTTTGACGAATTATTTTATTTACCTTTTCCTCAATTGTTTTAATTTCGTTAGTCGTGATAGCCTTTGAATGACTAATATCAAAGCGCATCTTATCGGCTGCAACTAGGGATCCTTTTTGACTTAAATGATCACCAAGTATACTTCGTAATACCGCATGTAAAATATGGGTAACCGAATGATTAGCTTGTATTTTATGTCTATTTACTGCGTCAACTGTCATTTCAACAACATCACCAAGTAGCACCTTACCTGATATTATAGTACCCACATGCACATGAAGAACCCCGAGTTTCTTTTGTGTATCAGTAATCTGAATTTTTGCACCTGAACTAGTAATAAAGGTCCCTATATCACCAAGCTGCCCGCCACTTTCAGCATAGAAAGGTGTCTGATTAGTGAGTACCATAACTACATCACCCACTTTTGCTTCTTCAACAACGGTTTCACCAACTATAATTTGACTGATAATCCCCTCTGAGTGTGTGTTACTATAACCCACGAATTCACTTGCGCTTAATTTTTCATAAGCCTCGAACCATACTGTTTCTATAGCCATTGAACCAGACCCTTTCCAGGCAGCCCTAGCTTCGGATTTTTGTTTTTGCATTGCATTATTAAAGCCCACTTTATCCACAGTCATATCATTTGACCTTAAAGCATCCTGTGTAAGGTCAAGAGGAAACCCATAAGTATCATAAAGTTTGAAGGCTATTTCCCCTTTAAGTATTTTATTTTTGCCTATTTTTGATACTTCATCATCAAGCAAACGCATACCCCTATCTAAAGTTTTACGAAACCTACGTTCCTCAAGTAGGAGCGTTTCTGTGATAAGTGCTTCAGCCCGAGTAAGTTCAGGAAATGCTTGTCCCATTTCAGTAATAAGTGCGGGAACAAGTCGGTGCATTAGAGGTTCTTTGCATCCAATCATTTTCACATGGCGCATGGCCCTGCGCATAATTCGGCGCAAAACATAACCACGACCTTCATTCGATGGTAAAACTCCATCAGCAATTAAAAAAGATGTAGATCTTAGGTGATCAGAAATAACACGATGAGAAGTATTATGCTCGCCATAACCCTCTACTCCACTATGTTTGGCTGAAGCATCAATCAAACGTTTAAAAAGGTCTGTGTCATAATTATCATGCACACCCTGTAAAACGGCGGCTATACGCTCAAGACCCATTCCAGTATCAATAGAAGGTTTTGGCAGTTCAATCTGTGAACCATCTTCAAATCGCTCATATTGCATAAAAACAAGGTTCCATATTTCAACAAAACGATCACCGTCTTGTTCAGGTGAGCCAGGTGGCCCTCCCCAAATATGTTCACCATGATCATAAAATATTTCTGAACAAGGCCCACAAGGTCCCGTAGAACCCATGGACCAAAAATTATCTGAGGTGGAAATACGGATAATTTTTTCATCTGGCAGTCCGCTTATCTCTTTCCAATAATCCCAAGCTGCGTCATCATTATGATATACAGTCACTAATAATCTATTCTTATCCACACCATAAACGTTCGTAATCAAGTCCCAGGCTTGAAAAATTGCTTTTTCCTTAAAATAATCTCCAAAAGAAAAATTACCAAGCATTTCAAAAAATGTGTGGTGCCGGGCCGTATAGCCAACATTATCCAAATCATTATGTTTACCTCCGGCTCGAACGCACTTCTGGCTTGACGTTGCACGGCTGTAGGAACGGCTCTCCATGCCGGTAAAGACATTTTTAAATGGGACCATGCCAGCATTAATAAACATTAGTGTAGGATCATTATTTGGAACCAAGGGACTGCTATCCACAACTTCATGTTTGGCTTCTTTGAAATAGTTTAAAAAGGCACTGCGAATATCGTTGGTACTCTTCATTTTTTGTCCATTTTACTTAATCATCCAAACTAGCTTATAATGTTTTTATTACATATTTTGAGCCTATTTTCAAAACTTTTATATCTCATCTTAAAACAAGCCTCAAAATCATATTAATAAACAAAAAGGCACCAGTTAAAACTGGCGCCTTTTTAATTTTAATAAAGTATTTTAGAAAATATTATTCGTCAACTATTTCATCAGAAGCTCTTATTGCACCCTCTTTCAGCATAGCCTCGTCAAGAATTCCTGCATTTACGCGAACGGAATTTTCAATTGCATCAGCAATCTCAGGATTATCCTTTAAAAAGCGTTTTGCGTTTTCACGGCCTTGTCCAATACGTTGACTATCATAGGAATACCAGGATCCTGACTTTTCAACAATGTCTGCCTTAACACCAAGATCAACTAGTTCACCATTCTTAGAAATACCTTGGCCGTACATAATATCAAATTCAACAACCTTGAAAGGTGGAGCAACTTTATTTTTAACTACTTTCACTCTGGTCTGGTTACCAACAATCTCTTCTTTTTCTTTAATTGCACCTATACGACGGATATCAATTCTAACCGAAGAATAAAATTTAAGGGCGTTTCCACCTGTCGTCACTTCGGGACTTCCATACATCACACCGATTTTATGTCTAATTTGATTAATGAAAATAACCATACAATTTGACTTTGAAATAGAACCTGTAAGTTTACGAAGTGCTTGGCTCATAAGACGTGCCTGAAGACCAACATGAGTATCACCCATTTCACCTTCTAGCTCCGCTCTTGGAGTAAGCGCGGCTACACTATCCACTACTAATACATCAACCGCACCCGAACGCACTAAAGTATCGGTAATTTCAAGGGCCTGTTCACCTGTATCTGGCTGCGATATAAGAAGTTCGTCAAGATTTATACCAAGGTTGCCAGCATAAACTGGATCAAGTGCGTGTTCTGCGTCAACAAAAGCAGCTGTTCCACCAGCTTTTTGAACTTCAGCTGCTACATGTAATGCTAGTGTTGTTTTACCAGAACTCTCGGGGCCGTAAATTTCAATAATACGACCCTTCGGAAGCCCACCTATGCCAAGTGCAATATCAAGACCAAGAGAACCCGAGGACACAGATTCAACATCATTAGACGAATTTTGTCCAAGTTTCATGATTGAACCCTTGCCAAAAGCCCGCTCTATTTGGCCTAACGCTGCATCTAATGCTTTTTGCTTATCCATATTATCCCGTTCAACCAATTTTAAATTTGATACCGTCATTTATCTTCTCCTTAATTATCACATAACCTGTTATTATTTGTAAACAAACTACTTGTACACTTTTTGTTCTTAAATGTAAATACTTATTTTTTATTGTAAAATAAGACCCTTATCACAATAAATATATTTTTGTTCTCATTTTATAGAACAAATTTTTGTAAAAACTAAAAAAGGTATTTTCAAAACATAGAATCAGTTCTAAGGATATATGCTCTTGTACTAAACTAAATAATAATTAATTTAATCTAAGTTGGGGATGATGAATTTAAATAATATTTGGATTTTACAACGATTTTATCGTTAATTTTTCTATGCTTTATATATCAAACCACTGTAGCTTTTAATGTAACTTGAAAAGAATCCTGTTCAAATTTTAGTATATTTACTATTAAAAATAAAATTAAAATCTAGTGGTCCCTGTGAACTCTCTCATGGTTCTCGTGGTTTTCTTGAGATTCAATCGTCATAGTCGCAATAGGCCTTGCTTGAAGTCTTTTAAGGCTTATTTGCTCCCCACTCACTTCACAGTACCCGTACTCCTTTTCCTCAATCCGCTTAATGGCCGCATCAATCTTAATAATCAGTTTCCGCTGACGATCCCGGGTTCTTAGCTCAACGGACCAATCAGTTTCTGCAGACGCCCTGTCCGCAATATCTGCTTCTTTAAGACTATCTTCTTGCAAGTGGGATAGTGTTTCACGGGAATCTATTATTATTGATTCCCTCCATTCAACTAATCTTTGACGAAAGTATTCTAGCTGTTGATCGTTCATAAACTCTTCTTCTTCAGAAGGTTCATAGCCATTTAGCGATTTCACAGACATTTTTCACCTAACACATGAATAGTTACAAAAAGTGGTGACAACCTACTTAAATCATACATATAATTCAAGTTATTTTATTAATGTTAAAGGTGAGGGTTTTCTTCAAGAAAGGATAACGCTGATAATAAGTAAAAAACAGCCAAATAAATTCTACTTTAATAATATTAAAATCATTAATTATTAGTTGATGCCTAGGCCTCATTTTTATAGCAATTATTTTAATATATAGTTTTTTCACGTTAATTTTTGAAGCATAACTTAACAAGTCCATGAAGACTGTTTATATTAACGCTTAAAATTATATGAAAACTATAAAAAATTAAATTAGAAGATAGTTCAGTGCTTGAAATGAAGAAAGAATGTTTGGAATGTGAATGTGAAATTACTGACTTGTCAGAAGCAATGATTTATTCATATGAATGTACCTATTGTGTTTCTTGTGCCTTGAAACAAAACCAAATTTATAAAAACTGTAACGGTGAATTGGTACTTCGTCCAAAGCGTGTTGGGAGCAATTAAAAATATGATAATTAGGTTTACCGTATTATTAATAATAATCTCTGCTCTTGTAGCGTGTGGGGTTGATAATAAAAGCGACAAATATCTTAAGGAAAATCAGTTTGATAAGCCTGTTAATCTAAAACTTGCCAGTACTTATCCTAGTGCATTAATCATACTCGGAACAATGGCAAAACGGTTTCAAGAACAAATAGAACTTATCTCAGGTGGTAATATAAAGTTTAGCTTCTTTGAACCTGGCGCACTCTCTCCTCCACTT
>JABGYD010000064.1 GCA_018675425.1 Kordiimonadaceae bacterium | reverse complement strand
TAAATTTGTCTTCACATGGGCTGAAAATATCTGCAAGTAACTTATCTACGATTGCACTTGATTTAGCCGGCAACCATATGCACTTATCTAAAACTGGTGTCAAAGGTGGTAATGTAAGTAATAGCGATGCTGATAACTATAAAAAATTTATGACGCTAATGCATGAGTATGCTGGAACGCTTGGATTTATGATCGATATTGCTCCTATAGATATTTTTAATCTTGATTGGGATGATAAAGTTGCGGCTATGAAATTAGGCTGGAAATTTAGATTTAGTCTTGGTGCAGAAAAGATGTCCGAATTTCTTCGGATGATAGGAATGAATATTCGCGATGTGCTTGATGATGAATTTGATAATGAACTTTTGAAGGGTTCGCTATCATTCGATGCTGTTTTGGGCACTTACACGGGTCCTTATTCACCAGGTAACTTTCTCACTTTCTTATATCGCATTGCATCTGGTAACGCTGGCGCAGTAGATATACCCGAAGGCGGAATGGGAGCGGTTACAGAAGCGATGTATAGTGCGGCAATAGCTAATGGTGCCGAAATAAGAACCGGGTCGCGAGTAAAGTCAATTAATGTTGATAATTGCGCCGTAACGGGTGTTACTCTTGAGAATGGTGAAGTACTTAATGCCAAAATTGTTGCATCTAATGCCAATATGAAAACAACCGTTTTAGATATGGTGGGCCCCAGACATTTTGAGGCAGATTTTGTTAAGCGGGTTGGTGATATTCGTATGCGTGGCGCTGCGGCAAAAATTCATATTGCACTTAATGACCTACCTGAATTTAGCGGTCTTAAAAGTGAAGATCTTATAAATAGGCTTGTGATTGCACCAACTCAAAATGATGTTGAACGTGCATTTAACCACGTGAAGTATGGTGAAGTGTCCACTTCACCAATGATGGAAATTTCTATACCGTCATTGGTTGATAGTAGTCTTGCTGAAGACGGCCATGTTTTATCAGCTACAGTGCAATATGCTCCATATGATTTAAAGGGAGGGTGGACGAAGAAAGCACGGGCGGATTTTCTTGAAATTTGTATAAATCGTATAGCTGAATATGCGCCAAATATTCGTGAGAAAATTGATTATGCAGAACTCATAACACCAAATGATATGGAAGACCGGTATGGCCTAATAGGCGGAAACTGGCATCACGGGGAGCTAACTTTAGATCAAATGTTAATGTTACGTCCTGTGCCAGAAGCCTCTCAATATCAACTGCCATTAGAAGGAATGTATATCTGCGGTGCAGGAGCTCATCCGGGTGGCGGCGTTATGGGAGCAGCGGGACGAAACGCGGCACTGGAGATTATTAAAGGAAAAACAAAATGACATCACAACTTAAGCCGGATCATTGGCGCAGTGCAGTAAAATATTCTCCGTTCTATAATAAAATTAAAGAACATGACTATGTAAATGAATGGCATCGGTGGGCTGAATATACAACAGCAACAGTTCTTGAAGATACCACTATTGAGTATTTTGCTATTCGTAACTCCGCGAGTATTTTTGATATTACACCAATGTCGAAATATCGGATTAAGGGCCCTGATGCACTTGATTTTATGAATCGCTTAGTTCCTCGTGATATGAAAAAAATTCGGGTAGGAAGGGTTGCTTATACTGTTTGGTGTGATGATGAGGGTATGGTTCTCGATGATGGAACAGTTTTTCGTGTTGCTGAAGATGAGTATCTTTTGTGTGCTCAGGAGCGCCAAATGGAAATTTTAAGAAGAAATTCTGTGGGGTTTGATATTAAATACTCAGAAGTAACTGATGAAATTGCAGCAATTTCATTCCAGGGGCCGTGTACGTGTAAAATTTTAAAAAATATGGGCTTTGAAGGTGTCGAAAATATGAAGATGTTTGATCTTCGTTTCTTTGATTTTCCTGGCGGAGAAATTATGATATCACGCACAGGTTATACAGGGGATTTGGGCTACGAAATTTGGACCAAAAATGATCAAGCCGAATTACTTTGGGATTCTATATATGAAGGTGGTAAAGATTATGCTATTCGCCCAATTGGTGGAAACGCACTTGAAATAGCCAGAGTTGAAGCTGGATTGATTGCCGCACACGTAGATTTTTCACCAGCTAATGAAACCGTTAGGCCTGGTCATGCCAAGTCACCATATGAGCTTGGCCTAGGCTGGCTAGTTAAATCTGATAAAGGCGTCGCATTTAACGGTAGACGTGCCTTGATTAAGGAAAAAGAAAAAGGATCTCGTTACCGCTTCGTAAAGCTAGATGTTGAAGGTAATAAGACCGCTTGTAATGCGTACCTTTTTGATAAAGAAAATGGTAAAACTATTGGTCATGTTAGTAGTACTGCATGGGCCCCATCTGCGAAGACTAACGTTGCTTTGGGATTTGTTGATATGCCGTATGGCGAAGTTGGTGATACCGTTTGGGCTGAAATATATTATCAAAAAGAGCTTAGGTGGAACAAGCGCTGGGCTAAATGTAAGGTCATGAAAGATCCTGCATGGAACCCTCCCCGTAAGACTTTGACACCTCCAGCTGATTTTTAAAGGTAAAAGCTAAGTCTATCAAATTTTTAACTAATTTATATTAAGTATAGTAACCACTTGAAAGAAAGTGTTTCAGATATAATTTAGAGATTTTAGATGATGGTAATTTTGGTTCACTTTGCCCTAACGTCGCTGACATCGGCAGAGCCTTTATCGCGGTTATGAACCATGTCATCTGTAAGGCGCATGAGCATTTCACTGCCAGTTTTTTCAAAAAAGAATGGAAAAAACGCATGAACTAAGCACACAAAGAGTGCTATCGCTATTGTACTACAAAATGTTAATGCTGAAAAAAGGTGTCCGAAATAGGTTTCTCCAACTGAAGCAGGATGTTCTGTAAATGAAATACGCATTGTT